>NZ_RJLN01000008.1 GCF_003725545.1 Micromonospora solifontis
CAGGCGCCGAGGTCTACACGCTTGCCCTGCACGGCGCTCTTCCGGTCGGCCCGGCGGGCCTCGTCGCGCTCCCCGTGCGCGGCCGCCACCTGCGCGGCGGTCTCGGCGCGCAGCTGGGCGAGCTGCCGTTCCACCCCGGTGGGGGACAGCTCGGCGTGCAGCGCCTCGGTGAGGGTCTCCACGATCTGGTCGAGCCGGTCCACCGCCTCCCAGGTGCGGGCCACCTGGCCGGGCAGGCCGGGGGCGTTGCGGTGACGCATTCGCGAGTTGCGGGAGGCGCGCTGGCAGGCGCCGTCGTTGTCCCGGCAGTAGCGGAACGGCCGGCCGGCGCCGGCGCGCTGCGGCACGTCGCGCCCGCAGTGCGCGCAGGGGCGGGTCTCGGGGGCGGGCTGGGCGTCCATCGGGGGCGAAGTCTAGTGGGCGGCCGCGGACTCGGCGCGGGCCACGCGGTCCAGGGTGTACCGGCGTTGCATCAGCACCGCGACCAGCATCACGGCGGCGGGCAGCAGACCGAAGCCGTACCGGATGGCCGCGTGGGCCGCCGGGGACTGGGTGACCGTCTCCCCGGCGGCGGAGGCGACGAACCCGCCGGCGGCCAGGCAGAGGGCGTAGGCGTACGGGCCGAGTGCGCCGCCGGTCGCCTCCGTGGCCGTCCACACCCCGGTGTACGTGCCGGCGCGGGCGGCGCCGGCGGCGCGGATGACATCGGGCAGCATCGAGAAGGGCAGCAGTTGCATGCCGGCGAACGCGGTCCCGAGCACCGCCACGGCGGTGATCAGCACCGGCAGGCCGGCGGGCCGGCCGACGGCGAGGACCAGCGCGCCGGCGGCGAAGGCGAGTTGCCCGGCCAGCAGCGCCCGTTGCTTGCCGACCCGGCGGGCCACCGCCAGCCAGGCCGGGGTGACCAGCAGCGCCGGCGCGACGAACGCGGCCACCAGCACGGTGGTGAGCTTCGGGCGGCCCAGCTCGTACCGCGCGTAGTAGGGCACGCCGGCGAGGACCAGGTGGGTGGTGGTCGACATGGCCAGGTACGCGGCGACCAGCCAGCGGAACTGCCGGTCGCGCAGGCTCGCCGCCAGCGCCGGCCAGCCTCCGGTGGCGTGCGCGGCGGCCGGCGCGGCCGCCGCCCGGCGCAGCCGGTCGATCCCGCCGACCCCGACCAGCATGGCGGCGAGCGTTCCGGCGCCGAGCAGCAGGGCCATCCGCAGGTAGCCGCCGCGGGTGGGGGTGTCGCCGCCGGTCAGCAGCGGTGCCAGCAGCCCGGACAGCAGGATGCCGACGGTCAGGACCATCATCCGGAAGGCCATCAGCCGGGTGCGTTCGTGGTAGCCGATCCGCAGGTCCGCCGGGGTGGCCAGGTAGGGCACCTGGTACGCGGCGAACAGCAGGTTCCCGGCGATGAACAGCAGCGCCACCCAGCCGGCGGCGGCCGCGCCGGTGAGCCCGCCGGGCACCGCGAAGAGCCCGGCGAAGGCCAGTGGCAGGAGGCAACCGGCCAGCAGCAGCCGGCGGCGGTGCCCCCGGCGGGCCTGCTCGACGTCGCTGCGGTGCCCGACCCACGGGTGCAGCACCACGTCGGCGATCTTCGGCAGCAGCAGGGTCAGCCCGGCCAGCCAGGGCGCCACGGCCAGCACGTCGGTGAGGAAGTAGAGCAGCAGCAGGCCGGGGACGGTGACCCAGACGCCCATGCCGAGCGAGCCGGCGGCGAAGCCGAACAGGGGGCCGCGCCGCAGGGTGACTTCGCCGTCGAGCCCGGTCATGTGTGTCCTCCCCGGGCGTGCCGCCCCACCAATCCAACGGATGATGGATTGTAGGGGGAACAATGGCGGGATGACCATGCCCCGCCGGCGGCCGGGCCGGCCCCGCCGCGACGACCAGCGACCGACCCGTGACCTCGTGCTGGCCGCCGCCACCGCGTTGTTCGCCGAACGGGGCTTCGACGCGGTCAGCCTGCGCGACGTCGCGTCCGCCGCGGCCGTCGACGTGGCCACCGTCGCGCACCACACCGGCACCAAGGCGCAACTGTACGACGCCTGCTTCGCCCGGGTGTTCACCGCCGAGCGGGAGGTCCTCGAAGCGGCCGGCGAGCGGGCCCGGGCCGCCCTGGCGGCGGGGCCCGGCGCGGCGCTGGGCGCGCTGCACGACCTGGTCGACGTCTTCGTGGACTTCCTGGAGGACCGGCCGGAGACCACCGCGCTGTGGCTGCGCCGCTGGCTGGAGCCGCACCGGCACGGCGAACTCGACCAGCGGTACGCGGCCCCGCTGTACGGGCTGGTCGAGCAGTTGCTCGCCGCCGCGGCGCAGCGGGGCGCGCTGGTCGAGCCGACCCCGCACGTCACCGTGCGCAGCCTGGTCTGGGCGGTGCACGGGCACGTGGTGGCCCTGGCCGCGCACGGCGGCGCCGGGGCCCGGGAGCGGCGGGAGTTCCGCGCCTTCGTGCACCGCCTGCTCGACGCGCTGTATCCGCCGGCCGGCTCTTGACGGTCGGCGTCCCGCTGGGCATTATCCATCGGGCGTTGGATTAAGGAGGCGGTCATGACGGCACGGCCCAGGGTGGCGGTGATCGGCGCCGGGGCGGCCGGCCTGGCCACCCTCAAGGCGCTGCGCGACGCGCGCGTGCCCGCGGTGGCGTTCGACACCGCCGACACCGTCGGCGGCCTCTGGGTGTACGGGGCGCCCGGCTCGCCCGCGTACCGGACGCTGCACCTGAACACCAGCAAGAGCCGCACCCAGTTCGCCGACCACCCGATGCCCGCCGACTGGCCCGACTACCCCGACCACGCCCGCATCGCCGGCTACCTCGCCGACTACGCCGACCGGTTCGGGCTGCGGGAGGACGTCCGGCTGCGGCACACCGTGCAGCGGGTGGTCCGCGCCGCCGACGACACCTGGACCGTGCAGGCCACCGGGCCCGACGGCCCGGTCCGCGTCGACGTCGAGGCGGTGGTGGTCGCCAACGGCCACAACCGGGTGCCGAAGCTGCCCGACGGCCACCCGGGCCAGTGCGCCGCGGAGCAGCTGCACAGCCACGACTACCGGGGGCCGGAGCAGCTCGCCGGCCGGCGGGTCCTGGTCGTGGGCGGCGGCAACTCGGCGATGGACATCGCCGTGGACGCCTCGTACGCGGCCACCCGCACCCTGCTGTCGCTGCGCCGCGGCGTCTGGGTGGTGCCCAAGTACCTGCTCGGCCGCCCGTCGGACACCCTCAACGGGTCGCTCGCCCGCCGGCTACCCTGGCGGCTGCGGCAGCGGATCAGCCAGACCATGCTCACCGCCACCGTCGGCCCGCCCAGCCGGTACGGGCTGCCCGCCCCGACGCACGGCTTCCTCCAGGACCACCCCACCCTCTCCGACGGGCTGCTGTCCCGGCTCACCCACGGCGAGATCGAGGCCCGCCCCGGCATCGCCCGGTTCGCCGGGACCCGGGTCGAGTTCACCGACGGCCGCGCCGACGAGGTGGACCTGGTGGTCTGGTGCACCGGCTACCGGGTGGAGGTGCCGTTCCTCGACCCCGCCCTGCTCGGCGACGGCGCCGACCGGCTGCCGCTGTACCGGCACGTCTTCCACCTCGACGCCCCCGGCCTGGCCTTCGTCGGGCTGATGCAGTCCACCGGGGCGGCGTTCCCGCTGGTCGAGGCGCAGGCCCGGCTGGTCGCCGGCCGGCTCGCCGGCACCTGGGCGCCCCCCGACGCGGCCCGGCAGGCCGCCGCCTGCCGCGCCGAGCTGCGCGCCGCCACCACCCGCTGGGGGCAGCGCCGCCCGCACATGCGGGTCGACTTCGACGCGTACCTGGCCGAGCTGGAGCGGGAACTGGCCGCCGGGCGGCGGCGGACGGGGGTGCCGGCATGAGCGCGCTCACGGGACGGCGGGTGCTGGTCACCGGGGCCCGGGGCACCTTCGGGCGACAGTTGGGCGCCGCGCTCACCGCCGCCGGCGCCCGGGTCGTCGGGCTGGACCTGCACCCGGACGAGGACGCCGACGTGCCGGTGCTCGGCTGCGACCTGACCGACCCGGCCGCGGTGCCGGCGGCGGTCACCGCGGCCGTGGACCGGCTCGGCGGGCTGGACCTGCTGGTCAACAACGCCGGCGTCGGCGGGCCCGCCCCCGCCGAGCTGCCCCCCGACGAGGTGGTCCGGCAGCAGCTCGAGGTCAACCTGCTCGCCGCCTGGCGGACCACGGCGGCGGCGCTGCCCGCGCTGGAGGCCGCCCGCGGCCGGGTGGTCTTCGTGGCCAGCCGGATGGCCGTGCTGCCGCTGCCCCTCGCCGCCGCGTACGGGGTGAGCAAACGGGCCCTGGTGGCGTACGCCGACGCGCTGCGCCACGAGGTCGGTACCCACGTCGGGGTCAGCGTCGTCTACCCCAGCATGGTCGCCTCACCGATCCACGACAGCACCGCCCAGGCCGGGCTGTCGCTGAGCGGGGTGTCCCGGTTGGAACCGGTGGACGGCGTGATCGCCGCGATCCTGCGGGCCGCCACCGCCCGCCGGGCTCCCCGGGACGTGGCCACCACCGCCCGGGGACGCGTCGAGCTGGCCCTGGCCCGGCACGCGCCCGCCCTCGCCGACCGCCTGGTGCGCCGTACCGTCGCCGGGCGGATCGCCGCCGGTGACCTCGACGGCGCGCCGCTGGCCGCCGGCATGGTCCGGCGGCACCGCGACACCCCCCGGTAGGGTGCCGGCATGCCGCTGTCGCCGTACATCGCCCGGATGCGCCGCCACATCGGACACGACCTGCTGATGCTCTACGGCGTCAGCGGCGTGGTCACCGACGCCGCCGGGCGGCTGCTGCTGGCCCGCCGGGGCGACAACGGGCGCTGGTCCGTCCCGGCCGGCGTGGTCGACCCCGGCGAGCAGCCGACCGACGCGCTGCTGCGCGAGGTGTACGAGGAGACCGGCATCACGGTCGAGATCGAGCGGATCGGCGGGGTCGCCACCCACCCGGTCGTCTACCCCAACGGCGACGTCTGCGAGTACCTCAACGTCTGGTTCCACTGCCGGGCGGTCGGCGGCGCGCCCACTGTGGACGGGGAGGAGTCCCTCGCGGTCGGCTGGTTCGCCCCGGACGACCTGCCGGAGCTGGATGACTGGTCCCGGCTGCGGATCACCACCGCGCTGCGCGCCGACCGGGCCGCCTGGTACGCCGCGCCGGGCGAGCACCACCCCGCCCTGCACCAGCCGGACAATCTCTGACCGCACCGGCGGCCGCCCCCGGCCCCCGGTGCGGTGCCCGGACGGGTCACCGGCCGGCTCCGGCGCTACTGTCCCGGACGGTCAGCCGGGGCTCCAGCAGCGTCACCTCCGGCACCGGCTCGTCGTGCAGCCGCCGCATCAGCAGGGTCACGGCCTGCCGGCCGACCTCCTCGGCGGGGACCGGTACGCAGGTGAGCCCCGACTGCCCGGCGAACTGGTCGGGGCAGATGGCCACCACGGCGACATCCTGCGGCACCCGGCGGCCCAGCAGCGGCAGCGTGGCGAGCACCGGGCCGACCGCCGACTCGTTCTGCACCACCACCCCGGTGACGTCGGGGTGGCGCGCCAGCAGGGACTCCAGGTCCCGGCGGACCGCCGCCGGCCCCTCCTCGCAGGGCAGCGCCACCGCGTCGACGCCGAACCGGTCGGCGGCCGCGAGGAAGCCGGTCCGGGTGCGGTGGGCGAAGCCGGTGCCCCGGGCGTAGACGGCGGCCGGGGCGCCGAGCAGGGCGACGCGGCGATGCCCGGCCGCGGCCAGGTGCGCGACGCACAGCTCGCCCGCGCGCTGGAAGTCCAGGTCCACGCAGGCCAGTCCGGTGGTGTCGGTGGGGTGCCCGATCAGCACGCTCGGCAGGGCCAGCTCCCGCAGCAGCGGCACCCGGGAGTCCTCCAGCTCCACGTCCATCAGCAGGACGCCGTCGACGATCGCGCTGCCGGCGATCCGGCGCAGCCCCGCGGGCCCCTCGTCGGAGGTGACCAGCAGCACGTCGTGGTCGTGGCGGCGGGCGGTGGTGACCACCGCGGTGGCGAACTGCATCACCACCGGCACCTGCATGCCGGTGCGCAGCGGCAGCACCAGGGCGATCACGTTCGCCCTGCGGCTGGCCAGGGCACGGGCCCCGGCGTTGGGGTGGTAGCCGAGGGCGCGGACGCTGGCCAGCACCCGGTCGCGGGTGGTGGCCGAGATGGTCCGTTTGCCGCTGAGCACGTACGACACGGTGCTCGCGGCGACCCCGGCGTGCCGGGCGACGTCGGCGATGGTGACCTGGTCACCGGCGGTACGGCCGCTCATGCCGGCACCTCGCACCGCTCGGCGCCGCCGTGCTGATGATCCGCTCGCCGCTGCGCGCTCATCGGACGGCCCCGAACCGGCCGACGGCGGGCACCCCGGCCGGGGTGGCGGCGGTGACGGTGATCGCGCCGACCAGCCGTACGTCCCGGGCGGAGCGGCCGACCAGCAGCGTGTGGGTGGCGTCCTCCACCACCATCGCCCTGGCCGTCTCGTCCCACCAGGCCAGCTCGTCGGTACGCAGGCGCAGGGTGACCCGCGCGCTCACCCCCGGATCGAGGGTGACCCGGGCGAAGTCGCGCAGCTGCCGCAGCGGCTGCTTGACCCGCGAGCGGCGTTGCCGGGTGTAGAGCTGCACCACCTCGGTGCCCGCGCGGCGACTGGTGTTGGTGACCGTGACGCTCACCTCGACCTCCTCGCCGGCGCGCACCGCCGCCGCGCCCACCCGCAGGTCGGCGTACTCGAAGCGGGCGTAGCTGAGCCCGTGCCCGAACGGGTACAGCGGCTCGCCCCGGTGGTACAGGTAGGTGGCGTCGGCGCCGATGATGTCGTAGTCGAGCAGGTCGGGCAGGTCGGCGGTGTCGGCGTACCAGGTCTGGGTGAGCCGGCCGCCCGGGTCGACGTCGCCGAGCAGCACGTCGGCCAGCCCGTTGCCGTGCTCCTGGCCGCCGTGCGAGGTCCACAGCACCGCCGGCAGGTGCTCCTGCGCCCAGCCCACCGCGTACGGGTAGCTGCTGGTCACCACCAGCACGGTGCGCGGGTTCGCGGCGTGCACCGCGCGCAGCAGCGCCTCCTGCCCGCCCGGCAGGGCCAGATCGAGCCGGTCCTCGGTCTCCCGGCCGTTGACCATGGGGTGGTTGCCGAGCACGACCACGGCCACGTCCGCGGCGGCGGCCAGGGCGGCCGCCTCGGCGGCGCCGTCGGCGACGAGTTCGGCGGTGAACGCGGCCGCGGCCGACGCGTCGGCCCCGACGACCAGCCGCCCGTCGGCGTCCACCGTGACGTACCGGTCGGTGGCCAGGTGGTGCAGCAGCGCGGTGCCGTCGGGGCGGTGGTGGAAGCGGAAGGTCTCCTGGACCACCCAGCCGCCCGGACCCGGCCGGTCGTTGACCAGTTCGCCGCTGTCCCGCACGCCGACCTGCCGGCCGTTGCCGACCGCGCGCAGCGCGACCACGCCCTGCCCCCAGTCGTGCACGTCGAACGCGGTGGCGTCGCCGCCGAGGGTCAGCGGCCCGCCCTCGGTCGTGTCCGGGCAGCGCACGTGCCGGTCGCCGAGGCGCAGGGTGATCCGGTCGGTGCCGGGGTGGGTGGTCACCTCGGGCAGCCGGGTGGCCAGCCCGGCGTAGGCGCTGACCGCGTACGGCAGGGTGCCGCTGTACCAGTCCTCGTGGACCGCGTCGGCGAGCGGGCCCAGCACGGCGACCCGGGGCGTCCCGGTGGGGGAGAGGGGCAGCAGGCCGTCGTTGCGCAGGAGCACGACCGACTGGCGGGCCGCCTCCCGGGCCAGCTCCCGGTGCGCCGGGCAGTCGATGACGTCGGCCGGCACCTCGGCGTACGGGTCCTCGGCGGGCGGGTCCAGGTCACCCAGGCGCAGCCGGACCCCGAGCAGCCGCCGGACCGCCCGGTCCACGTCGGACTCGGTGATCAGCCCGCGGTGCAGCGCCTCGGTCAGTCGGGCCACGGTGGGCGCGCCGTCCCGGTCGTCCTCGGTGAAGCTGTCGATTCCGGCGCGCAGCGCGGCGGCGAAGCCCGCCACATGGTCGGGCAGGTGAGCCTGCACCCCGGCGAGATTGCCGACCGCCCCGGCGTCGCCGACCACCATGATGTCCTCGTCGGCCCAGCCGCGCAGCTCGCCCTCGATGAGCGGGCTCAGGTGCGCCGGCACCCCGTTGACCCGGTTGTAGGAGGCCATCACGGCCACCGCCGCGCCGGCGGCGAGCGGGGCCCGGAAGGCGGGCAGCTCGTACTCGTGCAGCACCCGGGGCGGCAGGTCGCTGGAGGTGGTGGCCCGGTCGGTCTCGTTGTTGTAGCCCAGGAAGTGCTTGAGGGTCGGCGCGGTGCGCAGCCGGGTCGGGTGGTCGCCGCGCAGCCCCCGGGCGTACGCGGTGGCCAGCCGGCCGGTCAGCCACGGGTCCTCCGACCAGCCCTCCTCGTTGCGCCCCCAGCGCGGGTCGCGCAGCGGGTTGACCACCGGCGCCCACACGTTCAGGCCGACCTGCTCCGGGTCGGCCTGGTGCTTGGCGCGTACCTCGTCGCCGACGGCGGCCCCCACCGCCCGGATCAGCTCGGGATTCCAGGTCGCGGCCAGCCCGATGGCCTGCGGGAAGACGGTCGCCGGGCCGAGCCAGGCGACGCCGTGCAGCGCTTCGGTGCCGGTGCGGAACGGGGGCAGGCCGAGTCGGGGCACGGGTGGCTGCCACTGGTGCAGCAGGCCGAGTTTCTCCGGCAGGGTGAGTCGGGCCAGCAGGTCGTCGAGGCGGTGGGGGGTGCGGTCGGTCATGGCGAGGTGCCTTCCGTAGGGCGTGCGGTGCGGCCCGGCGGCGGGTCGAAGCGCTTCGACGACCGTCGTGACGAGTGGCGGCGCGCATGGTGGAGGGGGCGGTCGTCGGCCCGGACGCTGGTGAAGCGCTTCGACAACCGCGGGAAGAAAAGCCGCCCCGACTGCCCTGTGCCGGAGTGGCCGTACCGAGGTTGGCACCCGGACACCGGTCCGGTCAAGGCCCGCGTGCCGTCCGGCCTGGACGGAGCCGGGCCGGCGATGTCACGCGGCCGGCAACCGTCCCGCCTCGACGGTCGCGAGGGCGGCGGTGGCGCCGCCCAGGGCGCTGGCCGCCGAGCCGAGCGTGCTGGCCTCCAGCCGGCAGCCGCCGGCCTGCGGGGCGAGGGTGCGGGCGGCGAGCTCGGCGCGGGCGGCCGGCAGCAGCCAGGGCGCCAGCGCGGCGAAGTGCCCGCCGACCACGACCACCTGGGGGTCGAGGAGGTTGGCCAGGACGGACACTCCGTGGCCGAGGTGCCGGCCGACCTCGGCGAGGCCGGCCAGGGTGGGGTCGTCGCCGGCGCGGGCCAGGGCCTGGATCCGGTCGATCTCCGGCAGGTAGTCGGTGACCGGGCCGCCCTGGCCGGCGTCGGGCAGCACCCGGCGGACCACGGCGTCCACGCCGGTGAGCGCGGCGAGGCAGCCGCGCCGGCCGCAGGCGCACGGCGGCCCGGCCGGGTCCAGCGGCACATGGCCCACCTCGCCGGCGAAGCCCCGGCCGCCGCGCAGCAGTTGGCCGCCGCTGACCAGGCCGGCGGCGACCGCCACCCCGCCGGTGAGGTGGACCAGGTCGGCGTTGCCGGCGTACGCGCCATGCCGTTGCTCGGCCAGCACGGCGAGATTGGCGTCGGTGTCGACGCCGACGGTGAAGCCCGGGTCGCGCAGCGCGCGGCGCAGCTCGGCGGCGAGCGGCACGTCCCGCCAGCCCAGCGCGGGCGCGAGCGGGACACCGCCGTCGGCGTCAACCAGCCCCGGCACGCCGACGGTGAGGCCGAGCACGGTCCGGCCCTGCCCGGTGACCCGGTTGATCGCCCGGCGGGCCAGCGCGGCGAGCGCCTGCCCGGTCTGGCCGGGGGCGGCGGTCGCGGCGGCGAAGGCGCGGCGCCAGGTGAGCAGTCGGTTACCGCCGACGTCGACGGCGACCACGACCAGCTCGTCGGCGCCGATCTGCAGGCCCAGCCCCGCGTACGGGGCGCCGTCGAGGGCCAGCATGGTGGCCGGCCGGCCGACCCGGTTCTCGGTCAGCCCGGTCTCGCGCAGCAGGCGCCGGTCGATCAGTTCGGTGACCAGGCTGGACACGGTGGCCTTGTTGAGCCCGGTGTGCGCCGCGATGTCGGCCCGGGAGCAGGGTGCGTGCAGGCGGACGTGCCGCAGCACCACGGCCCGGTTGGCCACCCGTACGTCGCCGAGATCGGTCGCCTGGGGTGGTGTGTGGATGCTGATCACGAGCTGCCCGCTTCCTGCGCCGAGGGTCCCGGTCCCGGTGGTGCGGCCCTCATCATCGCCCACCTCCCCGGCCGGCCTGGACCGGCCGCCGCCGGGTGTCCTGTGGCAGGGATCGTCGACGTTCGGCTTGTTCGGCTAGATCCCCAACTAACTCTATCCGCTCCGGCGGGGTCCGCACACCACCGATCCCGCGCATCGGGCTGCTCACACCGGGAACCAGGGCTCGAACGGGGTCACCGGGACCGCCGTGCCGTCGAGCAGGACCCGGCGCGGCCCGTCCGCGCCGACCACGCTCACCCGGCGGACGTCCAGCGGGCCGTCGACGCGGACCCGCAGGGTGTCGCCGTCGCGGGTCGCGGTGATCTCGGTGTCGCCGGTGACGTCCCGTACCACCGTGCGGCCGTTCACCCCACCCCAGGCGACCAGCGTGACGTCCCGGAACGGCCCGTCGGCGACGGTGCCGGCCGGGGCCACCATCGGCACCAGCGCGCCGTGGCGGACGAACAGCGGCGGCCGGTGCAGCGGCACGGTGACCCGCAGGTGCCGGCCGCCCGGGTGCCGTTCCCCGGTGGCCGCGTCGAGCCAGTCGTCGCCGCTCGGCAGGTAGACGTCGCGCCGCCCGGACGGGTCCAGCACCGGCGCGACGAGCAGGTCGGTGCCGAGCCGGTAGGCCAGGTCGGTGGCCCAGGCGCTCGGGTCGTCCGGCGTGTCAACCAGCAGCGCCCGCAGCATCGGCGCCCCGGTCCGGGCGGCCGACACCGCCGCCGACCAGAGGTACGGCAGCAGCCGGTAGCGCAGCCGCAGCGCCGCCACCGCGTGGCGCTCCGCCTCCGGTGGGAAGTCCCACGGCAGCCGGCTGGTGGTGCCATGCAGCCGGACCAGCGGCGACAGCGCACCGAACTGGGTCCACCGGACGTACAGATCCGCCTCCGGGGTGCCGTGGAAGCCGCCCGTGTCGTGGCTCCAGAACGGCACCCCGGACAGCCCGTGGGACAGGCCGCCGCGCAGGGTGCTGGCCAGGCCCGGCCAGGTGGCGTTGACGTCGCCGCTCCACTGCGCGCTGTGCCGCTGCCCGCCCAGGTACGACGAGCGCGCCCATACCGTCCGGTGCCCGGCGACCTCCTCGGTGACCGCCGCGACCACGTCGTTGAACAGCAACGCGTACACGTTGTGCAGCTCGACGCCGGTCATCCCGTTGTGCGCCACGGCGTCGGCGGGCACCCCCTCGGCGAAGTCGGTCTTGAACACCGCGACGCCCTGCTCGAGCAGCGGGCGCAGCAGGCCCTGGAACCAGCGCACCGCCGCCGGGTTGGTGAGGTCGACGATGGCGCTGACCGGGTAGCTGCCGTGCCAGACGTCGGCGACGTACGTCGTGCCGTCGGCGCGGCGCAGGAAGTAGCCGGCGGCTTCCGCCTCGGCGTACAGCGGGCTGTCGGTCATCAGGTACGGGTTCATCCAGAGGCAGACCCGGAAGCCCTGCTCGGTGAGGGTCTTGAGCATCCCGGCCGGGTCGGGGAACGCCTGCTCGTCCCAGCGCAGCTCCGACCAGCGCCCGGCGACCTGCCAGTAGCAGTCCAGGTGCAGCACGTCGCAGGGGATGTCCCGCTCGCGGATCAGCCGGGCCCGCTCCAGCACCCGCTGCTGGCTGTCCGGGTAGAAGCCGGAGGAGATCCACGCCCCGAACGCCCAGCGGGGCGGCAGGTACGGCCGTCCGGTCAGGCCGTCGAACCGGTCGAGGATCTCGGCCGGGGTCGGCCCGGCCAGCACGTAGTAGTCGAGCAGGTCGTCCGGCACCAGCACCTGCACGCTGCTGTGGGTGGACGCGCAGACGTCGAACTGCACCGGCAACCCGCTGTCGACCAGCAAGCCGTAGCCCCGGTCGGAGAGGTAGAACGGCACGTTCTTGTGGGACCGGTCGGACTCCCCGCCGAAGGCGTCGAAGTTCCACATCAGCGGACGCTGGCCCCGCTTGTCCAGCGGGGTGAACTTCTCCCCGAAACCGACGAAGCGCTCGTCGCCGGGCGCGACGAAGCTCTCGTGCCAGGCGACCGGGACACCGTCGACCGTGGAGCGGCCGAGCGGCAGGGTGCGTCGCCGTCCGCTGATGTCCCGGGTGCCGCCGTCGGTGGCCAGCAGCGGCCGGCCGTCGGGGGCGAGGAAGCGCAGCCCCCACGGGTGGAGGCGGATCTCGGCGACCACCCCGCCGGCGTCGACGTGGACGTACGTGTCGTCGACGGTGACCACGGCCGGGTGCGGTCGGGGGTGGACCAGCGGCAGCGCGCGGGCGGAGCGGCTGCGGGCCGCCAGGTCCTCGGCGAGCCGTACCCGGAGCACGCCCGCGCCGGCGGCCTCCACCCGCGCGACCAGGGTGCCGCCGCCGGAGGTGTGCGCCGTGAGGGTGACCCCGTGCGGGTCGGTGCCGGCCACCTCGGCCCGGGTGACGTCGTCGGCGCCTTCCTCGCCGGGGCCGCGGACCGGCAGGTCGGGCGGATCGGCCACGAAGGTCTCGTACGGGACCAGGGGCGGGCGGTACGGCATGGGGCGTCTCCTCGCAGAGGCGGCACGGGCGGTCCCGCCAGTTTCTTTGGAGCCCCAACTAACTGTCAACGTTGTGGGCCATTGACTTGCCTCGACGCTCTTCCTACTTTGAATGCGATGCCAACTAAAGATGTGTGGGACGGTGGCCGGCTCTGCTACGGCGGCGACTGGAACCCGGAGCAGTGGCCGGCCGAGGTGTGGCGGGAGGACGTCGCGCTGATGCGCCGGGCCCGCGTCAACCTGGTCACCGTGGGGGTGTTCGCCTGGTCCCGGCTCGAACCGGCCCCCGGCCGCTACACCTTCGACTGGCTGGACCGGGTGCTGGACCTGCTGCACCACAACGGGATCCGGGTCGCCCTGGCCACCCCCACCGCCTCGCCGCCGCCGTGGTTCTCCCTGGCCCACCCGGGCGCGCTGCCGGTCACCGCCGACGGCGTCCGCCTGCACCACGGCAGCCGGGACACCTACTGCGCCGCCGCGCCGGCGTACCGGTCCGCCGCCCGCCGCATCGCCGGCGTCCTCGCCGACCGGTACGCCCACCACCCGGCGCTGGCCCTGTGGCACGTGCACAACGAGTACGGCACCACCTGCCACTGCGAGCACGCCGACGCGGCGTTCCGCCGCTGGCTCGCCGACCGGTACGGCGACCTCGACGCGCTCAACGCCGCCTGGGTGACCAGCTTCTGGAGCCAGCACTACTCCGACTGGGCGCAGATCGCCGGCCCGCGCGCGACGCAGTACCTGGCCAACCCCGGCCAGCTGCTCGACTTCCGCCGCTTCTGGTCGGACACCCTGCTGGCCGCGTACGTCGAGCAGCGGGACCTGCTGCGGGCGGCGAACCCGGCGGTGCCGGTCACCACCAACTACGTGCTCGGCGACTGGGTGCCGGTGGATCACGCCCGCTGGGCCTCCGAGGTGGACCTGGTCGCCATCGACCACTACCCGTCCGCGGTGGACGGCGGCGCGGAGGAGCAGACCGCGCTCGCCGCCGACCTGGCCCGCGGCTGGGCACGGCGCGGCGGGCGACCGGCCTGGCTGCTGATGGAGAGCGCGCCGAACCAGATCCACACCACCGGACGGATGCACACCAAGGAGCCAGGACGGATGGCCCGGCACAGCCTCGCCCACGTCGCGCGGGGCTCACACGGGGCGATGTTCTTCCAGTGGCGCGCCCCGGTCGGCGGCGCGGAACGCTTCCACTCGGCCCTGGTGCCGCACGCCGGCCCGGACAGCCGGGTGTTCCGCGAGGCCGTCCGCCTCGGCGAGGTGCTCGGCCGGCTCGCCGAAACCGGCGCCGGCCGGGTGGACGCCGCCGTCGCGATCGGCTGGGACGCGGCCAGCGACTGGGCGCTGCGCCACCCGGGGATGCCGGCGCGGGGGCTCGACCACCGGGCAGAGGTGGCCGCCGCGCACCGGGCGCTGTGGCGCGCCGGGATCGCCTGCGACGTGGTGTCGCCCGGGGACCCGCCGGCGGGCCACCGGCTGCTCGTGCTGCCCGCGCTCTACCTGGCCTCCGACGCCACCGTGGACTGGGTACGCGACCACGTCCGCGCCGGCGTTCACCTGCTGGTCACCTGGCTCAGCGGGGTCGCCGACGAGCACGGCCGGATCCGCCTCGGCGGCTACCCCGGGGCGTACCGGGACCTGCTGGGGGTTCGGGTGGAGGAGTTCCACCCGCTGGCCGACGACGACCGGGTGCCGCTGACCGGCGGCGGCACCGGCCGGATCTGGTCGGAGACGGTGCGCCTCGCCGGGGCCGAGCCGGTCGACGAATACCTCGGCGGCGTGCTGGACGGGCTGCCCGCGGTCACCCGGCACCGGGTCGGCGCCGCCCTCACCTGGTACGTCTCCACCCGCCCCGACGACGACACCTACCAGCGGCTGCTCGCCGAGGCCGCCCGCCTCGCCGGCGTCACCCCGGTCTGCCCGCAGGCGCCGCCCGGGATCGAGGCGGTACGCCGCCGCGACGGCGACCGCAGCTGGCTGTTCCTGCTCAACCACACCGACCGGCCGCAGCGCGTCCCGGCCGCCGGGCTGGAGCTGATCACCGACGAGCCGGTCGACGACGCGGTCACCGTCGCGGCCGGCGGGGTGGCCGTGCTCCGCGAGCTTCCGCGGTGACCCCGGTCAGGAGGTGGCGACCACGGCGCGGGACCGGTCCGCGGCGATCCGGATCGCCAGACCGGCCAGCACGCTGCCCATCACGTACCGCTGCACCTTCGCCCAGCCGGGTCGGCGGGTCAGGAACGCCGACACGCTGCCGGCGGTGAGCACGATCAGCCCGTTCACGGTCAGCGCGATGCCGATCTGGGTCAGCCCGAGCAGCAGGCTCTGCACCGCCAGGTGACCGCGCGCCGGCTCGATGAACTGCGGCAGCAGCGACACGTACAGGATCGCGATCTTCGGGTTCAACAGGTTGGTGACCAGCCCCATGGTGAACAGCCGCCGCGGCCGGTCCGGCGGCAGCGGCGCCGGGGTGAACGCCGAGGTGCCGCCCGGGCGCAGCGTCCGCCACGCCAGCCACAGCAGGTACGCCGCCCCGGCCAGCTTCACCGCCAGGTACAGCGGGGGCACCAGCACGAAGACCGTGGCGATCCCGGCGACCGCCGCGGCCAGGTAGACCAGGAAGCCGACGGCCACCCCGAGCAGCGAGACCAGCCCGGCCCGGCGACCCTGGGTGACCGACCGGGACACCAGGTAGACCATGTTCGGTCCGGGCGTGAGCACCAGACCCAACGCCACCAGGGCGATACCCACCACCGCGCCGAGCGTGACCACCCGTCCTCCCCAGGGTCGACCTCACCCGGGACCCTACGCCGGCCCGGCCGCCCGGCCCGCCAACGACGGGGGTGACCGGCACCACCCCGTGCCCGCACCGTGCCCGGTGGTCTGCCCTGGCGGGGCCGGTCCGTTACGCTCGCCGGCATGACCGGCGCCTCGAGTGGGTACGGGCGCGACGAGAAACCGCGGATCGTCCGCAGACGAGAGGCAGACCACAACATGACGGCGGTATCAGGCCAGCGGCCCACTGCTGCGGATCCGGCGGTCGCCGGACAGGGAGCGGATGAGGATCTGCGGGCACTGTTCGGGCAGTCCACCGCCGTGTTCGCGTCGCTCGCGGGGCCCACCCACCTGGTGGAGGCGGCGAACCCGGCGTTCTTCGCCGCCATCGGCGAGGAACGGGCCCGTACCGGGGTCGCACTCCAGGAGCTGATGCCCGAACTGGCCGGCCAGGGCTTCATCGCGCTACTGGACCAGGTCTATCGCACGGGCGAGCCCTACACCGGCCGGGACGTCCGGGTCGTGCTGGGCGCCGGCCCGCACGCCCGGGAGACGTACTTCGACTTCACCTACGAGCCGCGCCGGGACGCCGACGGCACCGTGACCGGGATCCGGGTGATCGGCGTGGAGACCACCCAGGTCAAGCACGCCCAATGGCTGATGACCGAACACCGGGCCCTGCTGGAGCAGATCGCCCGTCAGGCGCCGCTGACCGAGGTGCTCGACGGGATGGCCCGCTGTATCGAGAATCTCGCGCCGCAGGAGGTGCTGGTCTCCGTCCTGCTCGCCGATTCCGACGGCGGGCACCTGCGCCACGGCGCCGCGCCCAGCCTGCCCGACTTCTACAACCAGGCCATCGACGGGATCGCCACCGGTGAAGGCGTGGGCTCCTGCGGCACCGCCGCCCACCGGCGGGAACCGGTCATCGTCACCGACATCGCCACCGACCCGTTCTGGACCGACTTCCGGGACCTGGCCGAGCGGGCCGGACTGGCCGCCTGCTGGTCCACGCCGATCCTGGCCCGGGACGGCAGCCTGCTGGGCACCTTCGCCATGTACCACCGCACCCCGCGCGTCCCGCAGGACACGGACCTGGCCCTCGCCCGGATCTTCACCGGCACCGCGGCCCTGGCCATCGAACGCCACCACATCGAACAGGCGAAGGCGGCCGCCGACGCACGAGCCAGGGCAGCCCACGACGAGCTGGCCAAGGTGGTGCGCGCGGAGCGGGAACTGCGCGCCGAGGCCGAGCAGCGCGCCGCCACCGCCGCGGAACTCGCCGCCCGGATGCGCGCCGCCGCCGCCGCGCAGGCCGCCACCCCGCGCCCCGAGCGCTGCCAGCTCGGCGGTTCCGCCGGCTGCACCGCGCCGGCCGAGATCAAGCTCGCCGATTCGTGGGGCGACTCGGCGTGGGGCTGCCCCGCCCACGCCGAGGAAGCCATCATCAACGTACGGTCGGTGTTCATCGCCAACGAAGAACTCGGCGGCCTGGTCGCCTACCTCAACCGCTGACCCGCGGCCGGCACGGCGAGGTCAATCCGCTGCCGGGCCGAGCAGGCGCAGCAGCAGCCGCGGCTCGCCGGGCCACGCGTCGAGCAGCACCTGCCGGGGCACCTGCCGGCCGGCGTACCGCAGCGCCAGGGCGACCACGACGATGTCGTCGAGCGGGCCGATGACGGGCAGGAACTCGGGGATCAGGTCAATCGGGCTGGCCACCCAGAGCCCGGCGACGACCACGGCCACCTTCGCCCGGCGCGGCACCCGCGGATCCTTGCGCAGCCGGCGCACGGTGGTCAGACAGTCGGGGATGAACGCGGCCAGATCCCGCAGGATGCCCGGCGGCAGCCGCCGGGCCAGCAGCACCAGCAGCGCCCAGCTGGCCAGCAGGCAGGCGACCGCGACACCCAGCCAGGTCAGCCAGTCGCGCACGCCGCTGCTCCTTCCCCTCGCCCGTCCAGCAGGAATGTACGCCGGGTCGCCGCCGCCCGCCGCTGGGGAATGAGCCGTCCGTCGGCTGCGCTGAGCAGGGGTCGGGACCGGCGGATACGGTGGGCGCGGGAGGTGACGGCGGTGACGTACGGCTGGGAGGCCGCGGTCGAGGCGCAGATCCGGGCGGCACAGGAGCGGGGCGAGTTCGACAACCTGCCCGGCGCCGGCAAGCCGATCCCCGGGCGGGACCTGCCCTACGACGAGTCGTGGTGGATCAAGAGCTTCCTGGAGCGCGAGCAGCTCCCCACGGACCTGCTGCTGCCCACCCCGCTGCTGCTGCGGCGCCGTGTCGAGCGGCTCCCCGACGAGGTGCGCGAGCTGCCCACCGAGGAGTCGGTGCGGGCCTGCGTCGCCGACCTGAACCGCGAGATCGTGGCCTGGCTGCGTACCCCGACCGGGCCGCGGGTGGCCGTCCGCCCGGTCAACGCCGACGACGCCGTACGCCGGTGGCGCGCCGACCGGGAACGGACGGCGGCCGAGCGGACCGCCGCCCCGGCGGCCGCGCCCACCGTCGTGGCCCGGCCGGCGCGGCGCTGGCGGCTGCCCTGGCGGCGGCGCTGACGGTGCCGCTGGTGGGACCACCACCCCCGAGCCGGTGGTCCCACCAGCGGCACCGTCAGGCGTCGGTCGGCCGGGTCACCGGCAGCATCAGCGCCGGCAGCACGGCGACCAGCGTGAAGCCGAGCACCCACCAGAACGTGGCCCCGAACGCGGCGGCCCGCCCGACCGGGTCGAGCTGCCCGGGCGGGACGTGCGTGGCGAGCTGCCGCTGCACGACGACCGCGAGCACCGCCCCGCCGAACGCCCCGCCGAGCTGCTGGAAGATCCGGATCGCGCTGGTCGCCCGGGCGATCGCCGACGGTGCCAGCCCCCGGTACGGGCTGGCCAGCACCGGCACGATGGTGGCGCCCATGCCGACGCCGCTGACCACGAGCACACCGGCGAGCAGCAGCTGGCTGGTGTCGGCGGTCACCCGGGTGTAGGTGAGCGTCCCGACGGCGGCCACCGCCAGGCCGGCCAGCACGATCGGCCGGGGACCGATCCGGTCGGTGAGGCGCCCGGCGGTGATCAGGCCGACCGCCATGCCAACGCCCTGCGGGGCGAGCAGCAGCCCGGCGTGCAGCGCGGACGCCCCCCGTACCTGCTGCTGGTAGAGCGGCAGCAGGATGATCGCGCCGAACAGCGCGATGCCGGAGAGGAACACCACCGCCGCACAGGCGGCGAAGGCCCGGTCGGCGAGCAGCCGCAGGTCGATCAGCGGCTCCCGCCGGGCGCGCAGGGCGTGCAGGATGAAGCCGACCAGCAGGGCGAGTCCGAGGCCGAGGGCGGCGAGCACCGCCGGGTCGTCGAAGCGACCGTACCGGCCGGCCTCGGCGAGGCCGTAGACCACGGCGGCGCAGCCGGGCGGCAGCAGGGCCAGGCCGAGCAGGTCCAGTGGCGCGGCGCCGGCGGGCCGGGCGTCGGGCAGCACCCGTCGGGCCAGCAGCAGCCCGGCCAGGCAGACCGGCACGTTGACGAAGAAGATCCAGCGCCAGTTCAGGTCGGTGACGATGAGCCCGCCGAGGACCGGGCCGAGGACCGGGCCGAGCATGGCCGGGATGCCGATGGCGGCCATCACCCGGCCGAGCCGGTCGGGCCCAGCGGCCTGGGCGAGGATGGTCTGCGCCAGGGGTACGAGCATGCCGCCGCCGACCCCCTGCACCACCCGGAACGCGATCAGGCTGCCGGCGGACCAGGCGAACCCCGACAGCAGCGAGCCGAGCAGGAACCCGGCCAGGCTGAACGTCCAGAGCGCCCGGGTGCCGTACCGGTCGGCGGCCCAGCCGGTCAGCGGGATCATCGTGGTCATCGCGAGCAGGTAGCCGGTGCCCACCCACTGGATGGTGGACAGGCCGGTGTCGAATTCGCGGAGCAACGTGTTGACCGCGACGTTGGTCATGGTGGCGTCGAGCTGTACGGCGAACGCGCCCAGCATGACCACCCCGACGAGCCGGAGCAGGTCCCGCGGGATGCCGGCGGGTGCCGGCGGTTGCACGGTCTGGTCCATCCCCGTCCACTCCTCACGTCTGCGGTAAATGCTTACTGCGGCCGGTGCGACTGCGCCGCCTACGCCCTGGGTGGGGGAGTCAGCGACCCGGAACGGGCCCGGTCATACCGTCCAGCAACTGCCCGACCACCCGGTCCCGCAGCGCGGGGCCACCGGCGGGCTCGGCCGCGGCCGCGAACGGGGGAGCGAAGATCTGCCACGACACCACCGCACCCATGGCGGTGGCGTACGCGACCTCGAACGGGCAGTCGGCCCGGAAGACCCCGTCCTGCTGGCCGCGCTCGTACAGCTCGCGGATGGCCTTCGGAAGCTGGTCGGCGGTGGGCAGGGACAGCGACCGGGCCCCACTGAGCGACTCGTGCAGCATCAGCGCGAGCAGTCGGGGTCGGGAGCGCAGGATGTCGAAGAACCCGGCGAAGGCGGCGCGCATCCCGTCGTACGGACCGAGCGCGGCGGCCCGCTCCAGCACCGGCGCCCAGGCGGATCCCAGCCCGGCGCGCTGCTCGTCGATGACCGCCGCGTAGAGCCCCTCCTTGCTGCCGAAGTGGTGATAGATCATGCGCTCGTTGACGCCCGCGCGCTTGACGATCGCCTGCACCCGGGTGCCGTGCAGCCCGGTGCGGGCGAACTCCTCCGCCGCGGCGTCGAGCAGGGCGGCCCGGCTGTCACTCACGCAGTAAGTATTTACCGAACGTCGTCGCCCATGCAACCCCCGTCGCCGGAAGGCCCCGGCCGCCGTGGTCCTCGACGTGTCGCATCCCGGTCCACACGCCGCCAGGAACAGCCCGCCATGCCGCAACCGGACTCGATCACCTGTCGGCCCCGGCGCGTCCCGCCCGGCCGGCCCGGCCGGAACCTCGGTCTGCGGCAGTCCGAGGCATCCGTGGCCGGCGAGGCCGCGACATGGCCCCGCGCTTGGGTCGCTGCCCCAGCCCGCCATATATTCGATCTTGAGTGATGCTGGCCGTCGGGGTGTCCGTTAGCCGAACCCTCAACGGACACGGGCCGTGGCGCGAAACGCGCCTACCAGCGACGGGCGTTGTCACAGATAGGGTGTCCGGTGATCTGTCCGGTGATGGGGGGCTATCCGTTACGCTGCGGCCGTGACCGCTGTGCTGATCGGATATGCCCGCTGCTCCAATGACAAGCAGGACCTGGAAGCAAACCGGCAGATCTTGCTCGACCTTGGGGTGCCGGCCGAGCGGATCTACCTCGACCGGACGTATTCCGGCACCACCCGAGACCGGCCTGGCTTGGACCAGGCCCTCGCCGCCGTGCGGACCGGCGACACCCTGGTGGTGCCCAAGCTGGACCGGCTTGCCCGGTCCGTGCCGGACGCCCGGCAGATCGGTGACTCCCTCGCAGCGCGCAGCATCCGGCTGCAGCTGGGCACGATGGTCTACGACCCGACCGACCCGATGGGCAAGATGTTCTTCAACATTCTGGCCACCTTCGCCGAGTTCGAGGTCGACCTGCTGCGGATGCGGACCCGGGAGGGCATGGCCATCGCCCGGGCCAAGGGCAAACTCAAGGGCCGGGCGCCGAAGCTGTCGGCCGCCCGGCAGGCGCATCTGCTCAAGCTGTATGCCGCCGGGGAGCACACCGTCGCCGAGCTGGCGGAGCTGTTCGAGGTGTCGCGGCAGACGGTGTACCGGGTGTTGGAGCGTACCCGGGCCGCCGCGACGACGGCCGTGGCGTGATCGTCCCCGATGCCGTGGGCCGATCGGGTGGCGGCTGGCGCTGGAGCCCTGCCGGAGGCCTACTGCTGTACCGGGCCCGGTTCAGCTGGGTGCCTGCGGTCGTAGTCCAGCCTCTTGTCCAGGTCGAGCGTGAACGTGCCGTGTAGGGCGACGTTGGACCAGAACAGCGGGGTCAGCCCGCGCCGGTCGTGCTCGGTGAGCCGGCCGGCCCAGTCCGGGTCGTCGAGGACTCGGTCGACCATGCGGGTGTTGACCAGCACGAGCGCGGACTGGAGCAGGTGCAGGGCGAGCATGGAGATTTCCTGCGCTTCCCGGTCGGCGCCGGGCAGTTCGGCTTCGCGGCCGTAGTGGATGGCCACGTTCGCCGAGTTCCACTGCTCGACGACCTGGAGCCCTTCGTGGATCTCTCGGCGCAGCGCGGGGTCGGCGAGGTAGTCGGCGATGAACGCCGTCCGCACGGCGCGGCCGAGTTCCTCGATCGCGGTGAGGGTGGGGTGCTTTGGGCCGCGGGCGTGGAACCGGCGCAGGATCTGTTCGGCCTCTGCGGTGCCGAGCTGCAACGCCCGCGCGTACTTGATCATCTGGTCGTATTGCTGGGTGATGAGGTCCCAGTTGATCGCCCGGGTCAGCACCGGCTCGAGGCCAGGGTAGGTGGCGCCGTCGGCCGGGCGGTACAGGCGGGCGGCGCCGATGTTCTTCAGCCGGGGCAGCAGCCGGTAGCCCAGCAGGTGCGTGAACGCGAACCCGACCACCGGCGCGCCGTGGGTGCCGGTGTAGTTCGCGGTGATCTGCGAGTCGACGTCGGCGGCGTGCCGGATCAGGCCCTCCATCATCGCCGCCACCTCACTGGAGGAACAGGTCTTGAGCTGCGAATACACGCACACGCTCTTGCGTTCGACGTGCCAGTAGATCATCACGCCGGGGCCGCCGTAGCGGGCGTGCCACTCGGTCATCAGGTTCGACTCCCACGACCGGAACTTCTTCGAGTCCGACGCGCAGGCGGTGCCGTCGCCCCACCAGCGCGGGTCACGCCCGCGCAGGTTCTCCCCCACCACCGCGGCGATGGCCCGGCGCAGGCCGTCGCGGTTGACGAACAGGTGCCGCGTGCGGCGCAGCTGCGCCTCGGTGACGCCGTGGTCGCCGGCGTTGACGATTCGTTTGATGCCGATGTTCGTGCCCAGGGCGAACAGCACCAGCAGCAGCCGCTTGCGCAGCTCACCCGGGGCCAGGTGCTCACGGGTGGCGATAGACGTGAACTCGGCGTGCAGGCCGGTCAGCCAGTCGGCCTCCTTGAGCAGGTCGAGCAGGCTGACCACACCCCACCGGCGGGTCACCTCGTCCTTGACCGCGTCCAGGTTCGCCGGGACGGGCTGGGCGGGCTGCTTCGACACCGAGATCCACACCTGCCCCTTGCGGGTGCCGACGCTCGTGCCGGCGGTACCCGTGCGCATCGCCTCGGCCCACTTGGCGAGGGAGGTATCCAGCCGGGTCCGCAGGGCGCTCACGAACTCGGTCGGGTCGGTCGGTTGCGCGATCGCCGTGTAGTGCACATCGCGGTGCACCTCGAAGTCGACCGGCAGGTCGGTCTCCGGGTTACGCCACGCCCGCGCCCCGACGACCCAGATCTCGCGGCGGCGCAGGGCGTCGCGCAGCGCCTGCAACGCGCACAGCTCGTACGGGATCCGTTCGATGCGGCCGCGCTCGTCGACGACCGCGGCCCGCCACTGCGCCTGGACCACCCCGTCCAGGGGCACCCGGTCGGCACGTTCGTAGTGGGTGGCGCGGCCATCGCGGTCCTTGTACCGGTGCAGCAGCTCCACCGCGTCCATCACCGGCCGGTACGTCGTGTTGTTGCACCGGAACTCGAGGGCGTCGAGCAGCTTCGGCAGCATCGTGCGGTAGTGGTGCGAGTACGAGCTGGCCAGCACCGTACGCACCCGCTGCCGCCGCAGCGACTCGGTGGCCTTCGCCTCCGCGACCAGGTTGCGCAGCGTCTGCTCACCGACCGCCGGGAACACCACGTCACGCACCACACCGTCCGGGCACGCCATAGACGCCCCGGCCAGCTTGAACAGCACGTTCTCCTTGTCCGACACCCGCCGGAACTCCGCGATCTGCTGCCGCTCGACCCGCCGCTCCGCCCGGGTATTGATCATCCGCACCAGGTCGATGAACAACTCCACCAGCGAGTCCGTCATCTCCGTCAGCCGGCACCAGCACAGCACCGCGAGAAGAGTCAGACTCACCTCCGGCGGGTGATCCCGGCGCAGCTTCACGATCTCGGCCAGCAGCGTCTCCAACCCCAGCCGGCCCGGATCCTGCTTCAACTCGTTGAAGAAGCTGCGCTCGCCGTCATCACCGACCTCCACGTCGTCCAGGCCGGCTTCGGCGTCGACCTGGCCGCCACCAGACTCGACGCCGGTCGGCTCGTCACCGAGCGTGGCCCACAGCGCCGCCACGACATCGGCGGGCAGCCGAGACACGGTGACCCGGCAGAACTGGGTGTCCGCCACGCGGTTCGCCGCGCCGATGATGCGGTCCATCCGCCCGGGCGGCTCCACCTTCTCCGCCCGGCAGCGGGCCAGCACGGCCTCCCGCTGCCGGTCCTCGTTCAACTCGCTCGGGCACACCTGCTCGGCCAGCCACGCGATCATCTTGTCCTCGTCGCCGCGGGTGAACACCCGGAACCCGAACGCGTCGCGGATCATCGTCCGGTACCGCTCCGCGCTGCGACCGGTCACCGCGAACCCCACCGGCGCGTCGGCGGCCCAGCCCAACTGCCGGGCCACATAGTCGACCGCGGCCGGGGGCACCTCGCCGACATGGCGCGGGAATCGGCCCTCAATCTCAAAGAACTTCACCATCAATGCGCAGCTCAACCGGCCGTGGCCGTGCAGCTGCGCCAGCAGCTCCTGATCAGCCTCGACCAGCGTCCACGACGCGATCAGGTCATCGAGTTCCCATTCCCGGCGCACCACGACACCCTGGCAGACGGCGATCCGCCCACCACACCCGGCCGGGACACCCGTCGATACGCTGACCACGACACCCGGCCGGGCCGACACGAAGGATGACGCATGCGCAGGTGGGTACGGTACGAAGCGCCGATCATGGTCTGCGTCGAACTCGGCGACGACGGCTACACCGGAAAGGTCGTCACCGTCGTGCTCGGCGACGAACACGACGACCTCAACCTCGCCCGCGACTACCGCGGCCACTTCCTCATCTACGACGAGACGATGGAACGCGTCTCCGTCGACGAACGCGCCGCCACCCGCGCAGTCACCATCGCCGAGCACCGCGAATGGCCCGACCGGCTCGACTAGGACGAAGGCCCCGACGCCCTGCGCTACCCCGACCTCTACGACCCCGCCGCGCCCGACACCGACGGCGATGAGGACGACGACCTCGAACCCCTCGGCCTCCACGACCGCGACGCCGTCGGCTGACCCGTCGTTCCGGCGCGAAGCCAGGCAGGATTGGATCTACCTAATCCGAAAATGACCATGCCGAGACGTGCGGCATGGTCATTTTCGGATTAGAGCATGGGCGCGGACGCAACCGCGACGGCTCCGGTCACAGGGCAGTGACCTCGACTGCCCGGGCGGGGTAACCGTCCTGGCCTGGAATTTCGTAGTGGCACCGCACCCGCTGGCCCGGCGTCAGGCTCCGGTACTCGGTCGGCCCGGCGACGATCGCACTGAAGTGGACCCAAGCGGTCAGATCGACGTGATCGAGAGCGACAGTTCCCCAGCCCTCTTCGTTGTGCCAGGTTCTCACCACGCCGGTGTCCTGCAGGCCCTCGTCGCTCATAGACGCAACGGTACCGATCCGACGGGGGCCGGGCACGGCACCTGCCGTGCCCGGCCCCCACGGATTGCAGGCCGCTGGGTCACACCCAGGTGATGACCCAGTTCCACTGGGCGGTGAGCGTGCCGTTGCCGCCGCCGCCGACGTTGTGCCGGAAGGCGAACGTGATGATGGTGTGGTAGGAGCACGAGGTGGTCAGGCTGCCCCGGCTGCCGTGGAACACGTAGGTGGGGGCGACGATGTGCTGGCCGTAGTTGGTCACCTTGGAGCTGCCGCAGTACAGATCAGCGTTCTCGGTGACGTTCCCGACGATGATCGAGCGCATGTAGGACGACAGCTGGTAGCCCCATGCCTCGCTCAGCGTGCTGCCGTAGGTGATCTGCTCGGAGCCGCTGCCGTTACCGTCACCGAACGACCATGACGGTGCCTGCGGGGTGAAGGCATGACTGCCCGTCGGTGGGAAGGCCATCGGCGTGGCACCCGAGGTGCCTGGTGCCCTCTGGCCGTCGAGGGTCAGCACGCTGCTGAATCCGGCCACGCTGACGACGGGCTGCTTCGCCGGGGCCGCCTTGGCCGCGCTCCATGGCGTGGCGGCGATGACGCACGCGATCGCCGCCACGAGCGCCATCAGCAGGCGCGGCACTACCCTTGGATACGTCCGTTGCATGGTTCCTCCTGGATGAGACCCGGGATGGGACGGGACGTGAGCGGCGGCTCGCGCGTGCTGGCAGGCCTCGCGAGCCGCTTCTCGCAAGCAGACTCGAACGCACCGCGACGGCAATCAAGGCCGATTCCGCAGGGGCCGCGCGGCCCAAACGGATCGACTACAGTGCGCGAACCTACGGCCACGCTCTGATATAAGTTCGGTTTGTCGGACTTGCGAGCTCGACCCTTCGCCGCCATCTGAAACTCGCACATGCTGCTGATTCGCGTATCACCGGCTCGGTAGCCCTCTAGCCAGCCCGTGGCCAGAGGCAGCCCGGCGCGCATCATGCCGGGGCAATACGACGCATTGTCTCCACCCGCCCCAAGATCAAATATTTGGCGGGCTGGGTCAGCTACCCAAGCGCGGGGCCGACATGCGGCATGAGCAGCGACCAAACGAGCGGCCTCGGCTGCAGCGCCATTTATCGGATTACCGGAAACAACAATCCACTTAGATGGGCCGACAAAAGGGGCGAAACGCAGCTACATCATAATGACAGTTCTTGGTTAACAACAGAATTGATACTGTTGCGCGGTGTCCAAGGTGTGTGTCCGGTGCGACAAGACGAGACCCCTCGACAGCTTCCTGAAGCGCGGCCGCGAACTGCGGTCCTGCGCCCCGTGCCGCGAGTACGCCCGCGCCAACAACCACAAGCACCGCAGGGGCAACCCGGGCAAGGTCCGCACCGACAACCTCTGGTCCCTCTACCGGATCAGGCCGGAGGAGTACGACGCCCGGCGAGAGGCCCAGGGCTCCCGCTGCGCCATCTGCGGTATCCACGAAAGTGAGATCAAGGTGGGTTCGAGGGGCAGGCCGCGACTGGACGGCACGCCGAACGCCGAGCCCTTCCGGCTGGTTGTCGATCGCTGCGACGACTCGAAGCGGGTCCGCGGCCTGCTCTGCGGTCCCTGCGACGCCGGTCTCGGCGGCTTTCGCGATTCGCCGGAACTGCTCATGGCGGCGGCGCGTTACCTGCTCAACCGGGAGGGCGCACCGCTGATGCTGGAGCCGAGCCCCGCGCTGGAAGCGCGGCGCTGACCGCGCGCCCGACAATCCCGCAGCGGCGCGCCGGGGAGTGGACGGCGAAGAAGGGTGCCGGCGGTCAGCGGCCCGGGCGGCAGTGCGGCACGGTTCCGGACAAGCGGCGCGGGGTGCGCCCGCTGTTGCCGGCCAGGGCGACGTCGACGAAGGCGCCGACACCCACCCGTGCGACGTTCGCCAGCAGGGCGACCAGCAGCAGGCGCAGCCGGATGTCGGCGGTGTCCTCGGGAGCGCCGGCGGCGGGCAGGCCGCCGCCGTCCAGGAGAGCGGCGAGCAGCCGCGGCTCGGCCTCGGGCAGCCACCCGGCGACGTGGTCGAGTTGCGCGGCCAGCAGCGGCCAGGGATACCGGCCGTCCGGGTCCCATTCCTCGACCAGCAGGTCGGCGGTGTCGTGGAGCACCTGCGGTGTCCAGGGTCGGGGCAGTCGGGACAGCCGGCGTACGGCGGCCTGGAAGCCGTCGCGGTCCGCCTGGTTGGCCGCCCGGACCCCGGCGACGACAGCGTTCCACAGCTCCTGTTCGACGGGTGTCGGTGGACGCCACATCTCGTCTCCTCTCATCCCGGTGGCCCCGGGGGTCGGCTGGGTGATGGCGGGGTCTGCGGCGGCGGGGTGGCCGGCACGGGCCTGTAGGAGGGCGAGGCCCGTGCCGGCCGCGGTGATCACCCCAATCACCGTCTTTCCGCCGCGGCGGCACGCGCGGACCCGGTGGATGTCCGGAGCCGTGCCGTGGCGGCCTGGCGCGTGGAACGACGCTCGTCGGCGTCTCCGTCGGGCGGGTGCCCTGCCCGATGTGGACCGTGAAGAGTGGTGAGGGGAATTCTATGAGAAAAGTTAACCTATTATGACCATTTCTCCCGGCGTGGCTCATGTTCATGTCTCAACGTTCAGCCATCGCCTCCCGCGGGCTCGGGTCGGTGGGCCCGTCGAGCGGCCCGGGCGCCGGTGGGACCGCCCGCGCCAGGCGCGGCCAGGGCAGCAGGCGTGCCGGACGGCGGGCGCTGAGGTCCTCGACCCAGCCGAGAGCCAGCACCAGGCCGCCGAGGATCATCAGGGCGACCGTCAGGTAGCCCCACTGGCCCAACCGCCAGATCCCGAGCAGGTGGCCGACCGGAAAGCACACCGCGATGGCCGCGTTGTGCCACAGGTAGATGGTCAGCGCGCGGCTGTTCAACCCGGTCACCAGGCGGTCGAGCGGCCGGACCCGGCCCAGCCACCCCATCGGGGGCGCGGCCCGCATCAGCACCAGGACGATGCCCAACGACCAGAACGCCTGCGCCACCGGGATGTCATTGAGATCGAGCCCCTCGCCCGGGTGGGTGGCGATCCAGCCGAGCGCGACGGTCAGGCACAACGCCACCAGCATCAGCAGGGACCACGGCCATAGGCGCCGCAGCCGACCGTCGCGGTGCGCGAAGCCCAACAGCCAGCAGGCACCGAAGGTGGCCAGGTCGGTCAGCACCGAGTTCACCGGGTCGCCCAGCGGCGGCGCGGCGGTCTGCAGGAGGACCACACCCGCGAGCGGGACGAGCACCGACCACACGGGCCAGCGCCGGTACAGCGCCAGCGCCGCGGGGGACAGCAGGACGAACCACAGGTACGTCACCAGATACCAGAGCACCCCGGTGACGTCCGCGGCCCACTCGCTGCCCGGCGGCTGCAGCAGCGGGACCAGCCAACTCAGCAGGGCCGGCCAGGCCGGCCGGTCGGTCCAGCCGTGCCAGAGCATCAGCGGCACCAGCACGATGCCCAACGCCCAGAGGCCGGGCAGCAGCCGACGCAGCCGACCGCTGACGGCGCGGTGCGGGGTGCGGTCCAGCGAGGCGGCCATCAGCGAGCCACCCAGGGCGAACATCACCCCCATCGCCGGGAAGACGAAGCTCAGCCAGGCGGCGCCGAACATGTGGTACGCGATGACCCGCCCCAACGCCAGCGCCCGCAACGTGTCGAACCAGCGGTCCCGGCCACCGCCTCCCGCGGCGTCGGTCCGCCGGGCGGCGGGAGCGTCGTACGCCACGTCACCCGCCCGCTTGACCCTGCGCCAGCCCAGCCGAACGCCGGTCAACGCGGTCACCACCGACCGGGCCAGCACCAGGTACATCAGTTGGCGGTAGGCGAACTGCTGGACCGGCAGGGCGAGCAGTGGACGCAGCGGCTCCCGGTCGAGCCGGAACGCCACCGCCGCGGTCAGCGCCTGCACCAGCAGCATCGCGCCCCACGCGAGGGCGGTCTTCGTCGTGTCCATGAAGAACAGGCCGTACACGGCGAGCAGGTCGATCACCGGGCCGAGCAACGGCAGCAGCACCCCGAACAGGGCGACGACGGGCAGCCCGAACCGGCCGAACCGGCCCGAGGAGCCCCGGTCGAGCGCCGCGCCGCGGTGCTTCCACATCGCCTGCAGCGTGCCGTAGCTCCAGCGGTAGCGCTGCCGCCACAGGTCGCCCAGCGACGCCGGCGCCTCCGTCCAGGCGCGGGCCCGGTCCTGGTAGACCACCCGCCACCCGGCGCGCAGCACCGCCATGGTGACGTCGGTGTCCTCGGCGAGGGTGTCGCCGCTGAACCCGCCGACCGTGGTCAGGGCTCGGCGCCGGAAGGCCGCGATCGCGCCGGGCACCGTCGGGATGCACCCCAGCATCTCGTAGAACCGGCGGTCCAGGCTGAAGCCGATGACGTACTCGATGTGCTGCCACTTGCCGAGCAGCCGGTGCCGGTTGGTGACCTTGACGTTGCCGGCGACCGCGCCGATCCGCGGGTCGGTGAAGGGTTCGATCAGCCGGCGGATGGCGTCGGGTTCGAAGACGGTGTCCGCGTCGACGGTGACGATGATGTCGTGCGAGGCGTACAGGATGCCGGTGTTGAGGGCGGTCGCCTTGCCTCCGTTGGGTTTGCGGATCACGCGTACACCGTCGAGGCCGAGTGACTCGACGAGGTCGGCGGTGCCGTCGGTCGACCCGTCGTCGACCACGATCACCTCGATGTCGGGATGGTCGCCGGCAGCCAGCGAGCGCACGGTGGCGACGATGCCGGCCCGCTCGTTGTACGCCGGCACGATCACCGACACCGGTGCGGTCGTCACCCCCCAGGGCCACCGGTGGGCCCGCCTGCGCCGGGCCAGCCGGTGGGCGAGCAGGAGCAGCAGCGTACGGATCAGGATGAGCACCCCGACCACGACGAACAGCACGGCGAGGCCACGCAGGGTCAGGTCCGCCACCTGGATCGCCCAGCGGACTGGTGCCGCCCGCCAGCGGTCGACGGTCGAGGCCGGGACGTTGCCGGTGAACGCGGGGGCGCCGGACGGCGTGGCGCTCACGCCCCCGCTCACCGTGGTGAAGGTGTAGCCGCGGGCCTGCATCAGGGGAATGAAACGGTCCAGGGCGGCGACGGTCTCGGCGCGGTTCCCGCCGGCGTCGTGCAGCAGCACCACGGCGCCCGCGTCCCCGACGGGGGTCATGTTCCGTACGATCGCGTCCACCCCGGGCCGGGCCCAGTCCTCGGCGTCGAGGTCGTTGACCACGGTCAGGTAGCCGAGCCGGGCGGCCTCGCGGATCACCGGCCAGTTCGCGTCGTCGACCGCGCCGGGCACCGACGAGTAGGGGAAGCGGAGCAGGCTGGTCCGGATCCCGGCGGCGTCCACGATCGCCAGCTGGGTCTGGGTGTACTCCAGGCGTCGCCGCCAGCCGGGCAGCAGGGTCATGTCCGGGTGGGTGAAGGTGTGTACGCCCAGCTCGTGTCCCTCGGCGACGGTCCGCCGGACCAGGTCCGGGTGGCGGGTCACCTGCGAGCCGATCACGAAGAAGGTGGCCGGGGTCCGGTGCCGGCGCAGCACGTCGAGGATCCGGGGGGTCCAGGTGGGGTCCGGCCCGTCGTCGAAGGTGAGGGCGATGGTGCGTGGCGGCAGCCGGTAGGAGTGCGGTTCGGCGCCCCGGACGTCGAGCACCGGCCCGCCGTTCAGCACGGCCGCGGGGACGGTGAGCTGGTCCTCCGCCCCGCGTACGTGGTCGGGCCGGAAGCGGGCGTTGGCGTACGCCTCGACCAGCAGCACGCAGATGACCACCAGCACCATGGACGCGCAGATGAACCGGCCGGTCCGCAGCGCCCGGCCGCCCCCGCGGCGGCCGGTGGCGCGACGGCTCGTGAGGGTCATTCCACCACTCCCGGACCGGGGTTGGGCACGGCCGGCGTCGGGTCGGGGACGACCGCTGCGGGCGTGGTGGGCGGGGTGGTGGTCGGCGGCGCCGATTCACCGGCCGGGGGTGCCGGCGTGCCGGTGCGGGTCGGCGGCGGGCCGGCGGGCCGGTCGGCCGCGGCCGCGGCACCCGGGCCGGGCACGACGGGGCGCAGCGCCGGAGCGGGAGGGGCCGTCGTGGGTGCCGCGATCCGCGGGGGCCGGTCCACGGTGGCCGGTGCGCGCGGGAGCGCCCTGGGCTCGGTGAGTGCCGACGGGGTGGGGGTGGGCCGGCCGGTGGTCCCACTGCCCGGTACAGCTCCGACCGAGAGGGGGCCGGGCAGCATCGGCGCCGCGGGGCCGGGTAGCAGGGCGCTCGCGGCCATCGGGAGGTAGGTCAGCGAGGCGACGGCGAGCACCACGCCCGCGCGGCGGATGCGGCGGCGGCGGACGCCGGTGACGTCGAGGAACACCGGTTGAGCGGGTGGGGAGTGCACGGTGGGCGGGGCGGGCTCCCGGCCACCGGTCAGCCCATCGAGCGACATGCGAAGAGTCACCGGTCGCGGCTATGAGCCGGTTGTTGAGCTTTGCCCGGGTTTGGAAACCGAGGATCGGTGGCAATGTTTCACTATTCGCATATCCGGAAAACCATGTCTGTCGCGTCATAGACGCGACAGACATGCGGTCGAGTGTGAAACAGGACGAGTAGGCGGAAAACCTTCCGTGGGCCGCCCTTCGGCGGGGCGGCCCACAGTGGTCGCTCAGCCCTGCGTACGGTCGTCGATCTCGGTTCCGGACTCCCCGGGCCGGCCGCCGATCGCTTCCTCGGCGGCGCGCCCGCCGGTGCTCTCGTCACCCAGCGTCAGGTCGCTGCGGGGCAGCCCGGACAGCCCCGCCGGGTCGCGGATCTCCCCCTGCACACCGCGTGCGTCCTGGGCGAGGTCCGGGACTTGGGGCTGACCGGGCCGGCCGCCGACCGCCTCCTCGGCGGCGCGCCCGCCGGTGCTCTCGTCACCCAGCGTCAGGTCACTGCGGGGCAGCCCGGACAGTCGGGCGGGATCGTCGGTCGGCTGGTCGGGCCAGCCGCTCTCCGCCGCCGGGCCACCGGCGGACTCCCGGCGCCCGAGGCCACGGCCGTGGTACACGCCCGAGGCGTCGCCGGGGTCACCGGGATCGGCGAGGCTGGTGTCGACGGGCCGGCTGTCCGGTTCGGCCAGGCCGGCCCGGCGCAACATGTCGACCAGCTGGTCGTGCGGCATGCGCTCGGTGTCCGGTATGCCGGCACCGCGCGCGATGGACCGCAGGGTGGTCAGGTCCTGATCTGCGAAGGTCTCGGCCATGCGGTTGCCTTCCCGGGGCCCGGGACAAGGAAACCTGCGCTCAGGCCCGCGCCCCGCCCAGGCCGAGCAGCACCGCGAGGCCCAGGGCGCTGCGCGGGGCGTACGGCACCCGCCACAGGCCGCCGTGCGCCGCCGCGTACGCCTCGTCCCGCCACGGATGCGCCTGCGCCGGGCCGCCCCCGGTGCGCAGGTCGTGCACGAGCAGCGCGGCCATCAGGGTGTTGCTGGTGGCCGGCTCGAACACCTCGATGCCGAACCGGTGCGCGCCCGCGTACGCGGCCGCGAGGGCCCGGTTGCGCAGCACCGAGCGGGTCCGGGTCGGTGGGGCCACGGTGAACGACACCGTCGTCCCGGCGTCCCGGGCCACCGCCGCCCGCCACCGTTGCAGCCGCTTGGCCAGGGCGTAGTTGGGTCCCTGCTGGGGGACCAGGCTGTCGTTGATCCCGGAATCCGCATCCGGCGGGTAGTTGCGGTGCAGCAGCCGGCCGCCGGAGAGCACCCGCAGTGACCGGCGGGCCAGCCCCCGGGCGGCGTAGCCGCGTTCGGCGTGGGCCACCGCCTCGGCGGGGACGGCGTACACGTCGGTGGGGGTGGCCAGGAAGGCCAGCGCGACGTCCGGGCGCCGGCCGGTCAGGTGGACGGTGAGCGCGTCGACCGCGGTGGCGACCCGCACGTTCGTGGCGCCGTCGGCGTACACGTAGTTGCCCAGGACGAGGCGCCCGTCGAGGCCGCGCAGCCAGGCGGCGGCCTGGGGGAGGCGGTGCAGCAGGTCCGCGCCCGCCCCGGCGGCGAGGGCCGCGTCGTCGCCCGCGGTGCCGGGGCGCACCGGCAGGTGCAGGCGACCCCCGTGGCGGCGGGCGGTGCGCAGCAGCCGGCGCCAGATGTCCGGACGGGGCAGGTCCACCGCGACCACCTCGCCGCCCCAGCGCAGCACGGACGGCAGCGGACCCATCTCCGCGCCGGCCCCGAGCACCACGATGCGCTGATCGCGCAGGTCCAGCCAGTCCGGGTTGGCCAGCACGGCGCCGACCGCCTCGGCGCAGCTCGGCTCGATGACCCCGGCGTCCACCCAGGCGTCCAGGCGGCGGCGCAGGTCGTCGCCGCGCAGCCGCTGTCCCCGGTACGGCAGCGACAGCCCCCGGTCCACCTCGCCGGCGCCGGTCACGGTGGCGGTCGCCAGCGGCTCCGGGTCCGCCAGGTCGAACACCCGGTCGAGGTCGACCTCCGCGCCCTCGGCGGGCAGGTAGCGCATCCGGGCGTGCAGGGAGGCCAGCCCGTCGCGGGCGACGGTCAGCGCCGCGTCGCGGGAGAGCAGACCGGCCTCGACCAGCCGGCGGAAGTGATGGAGGTAGCCGTGCCGCCAGTTCGTCTCGTGCTCGGCGGCGCGGGCGCCCACCGGGTCGACCGCGCGCAGGGCGTCGGCCACCACCGCCCGGCCCAGCGCGGTGGTGCTGCGGGTACCGCCGGTCTGGGGGAACACCACCCCGCTCGGGCCCTCCACGGTCGCCGTCCTCCCGGTCGTCTCGGCTGCCGATTCGGGGCCTACTCTGCCGCACCGCGCGCGGCGACGCAGCACAGGGCCGGGCACCCCGCTGACCGGTTCAGGTCACGCTTTCCGCACGGCTCGGTCACGACGTTCACGCTTGGGTCTCGGCTCGGCCACGGCGGGAGCCGCGCGCCGGCGCCCCTGCGTCAATGACCGTGACGGATCCGGCGCGGCGACGCCCGGATCACCGCCCCTTCGTCCATCCGGGAGGATCCGATGAGCCACGTGAGACGGTCGCTGCTGTTGCTGCCGGTGGTGCTGGCCGCCGCGATGACCATCACCGCCTGCACCGCCGGTGACGCCGGGCGGGGCGCCGACTCGGCCCAGGGGCCGGCCCGGCCGTACGACGGGGCGCCCCGCCCGGGCGGGGACGGCACCAGCACCGAGGAGGACGCCGCCTCCACCTTCGGCGTCGACGTCGACACCGCGTCGTACGGCTACGCCCGCCGGCTCATCCGCGACGGGCGGCTGCCGGAGCGCTCCGAGGTGCGCCCGGAGGAGTTCGTGAACTCGTTCCGGCAGGACTACGCCGAGCCGGCCGGCGACGGCTTCGCCGTGCACGTCGACGGTGCCCGCCTGCCGGAGACCCACCGGGCCGAGGCGGACGAGCGGATCATGCGGGTCGGCCTGCAGACCCGCGGCGAGGACCGGGCCAGCCGCCCGGACGCCGCGCTCACCTTCGTCATCGACGTCTCCGGGTCGATGGGTGAACCCGGCCGGCTCGACCTGGTGCAGGACGCCCTGCACACCCTGGTGGACCAGCTACGTCCCACCGACTCCATCGCCATCGTCGAGTTCAGCACCCGGGCCCGGGTGGTCCGGGAGATGACCCCGGTCTCCGACGCCCGGCCGCTGCACACCGCCATCGACTCGCTGCGCCCGCAGGACAGCACCAACCTGGAGGCCGGCCTGGTGCTCGGCTACCGGGTGGCCCGCGACGGGTTCCGCCCGGGGCGGACCAACCGGGTGATCGTGCTCTCCGACGGGCTGGCCAACACCGGCAGCACCGAGTCGGAGCCGATCCTGCGCCGGGTACGCGCCGAGGCGGAGAAGCAGATCGCGCTGCTCGGCGTGGGCGTCGGCAGCGAGTACGGCGACCGGCTGATGGAGCAGCTCGCCGACCGGGGCGACGGCTTCGCGGTGTACGTGGGCGAGCGGGACCAGGCCCGGAAGGTCTTCGTGCAGCAATTGCCCGCCACGCTGAGCCTGCGCGCGCTCGACGCCAAGGTGCAGGTCACCTTCGACAAGTCCGCGGTGCGCTCCTACCGGCTCGTCGGCTACGACAACCGGGCCATCGCCGATGAGGACTTCCGCGACGACCGGGTCGACGGCGGTGAGGTCGGCCCCGGGCACAGCGTCACCGCGCTGTACGCCGTCCGCCTCGCCGACGGGGTGTCCGCCACCGCCCGGGTGGCCCGGGTGCAGGTGCGCTGGGCCGACCCGAAGGACCGGGAACCGGCCGAGACGTACGAGTCGGTGACCGTCGCCGACCTGGACCGGGACTTCGTCGAGGCGTCGCCGCGGCTGCGCACCTGCTACGCGGCCGCGTACTTCGCGGTGGCGCTGCAGGGCGGCGGGGAGGCCCGCCTGAGTGACCTGGCGGCGATCGCGGACCGGGCGGCCGACGCCACCGAGGACGCGGAGGTGCGGGACCTCGGCCGGGTGATCCGCGAGGCCGACCAGCTGCGCTGACGGATGCGCCGGGTGCCGCCCGCGCGGCACCCGGACCGTCAGGCGCGGGAGAGCCTGCGCTGCGGGGCCGGGCGGGTGCGCTCGCTGTCGATGCCGACCAGCTCCCCGAGACGCGGGTCGACGGCCAGCAGCGGGCGCGGCCCGAACAGGGACATCGCGGTCAGCAGCTCGTCGGTGCCGCGTTCGCTCCACGCCGGCCGCTGTTGCGGGTCCAGGTCGGCGTGCCGGCGGCGCAGCCGCCGCAGCAGCCGGCGAGCCGCGGCGCCGGTCTCCGGCACCTCACAGAGCCACCAGCCGCCGAGGGCGGTGGCCAGGCAGCACAGCAGCAGCCCCACCACCGAGGCGGGGCCGCCCGCCTCGCGGCCCTCGACCGCGCTGTCCACCAGGCGGGCCAGCCCGACCGCGGCGACCCCGAACAGGGGCAGGGTGCCCAGGGCCACCCGCCGTCGCTGCGCCGGGGTGAGCAGCCAGCCGTCGCGGACGAGCCGGCCCACCAGCCGGCGCAGCGCCCGCCCCACCGCGGGGTCGGCGAGCACGCCCGCCCAGGTCTGCGGCCGGCGCAGCGCGGCGTGCAGGGCCCGGACCAGCGGGGACGCGCGGGGCGGCGGCGGACCGTCCACGGCGAGGGTGGCCAGCTCACCACGGCGCACCACCCCGGCCCGGTGCAGCGTGGCCACGCCCACCTGGCAGGCCAGCCCCGCCCGGTCGGTCAGGTACGCCAGCTCGACGGTGTCCGGCTGCGCGCCACGGACCCGCAGCCCGGTCAGCTCGCGGACCGCCAGGGCGACCGCGAGGGCCACGGCGACCGCGGTCAGGTAGTCGATCAGGAAGAGCGGTCCGCTGACACCCCAGAGCATGGCGCCAAGTATGGCGGGCCGGCTCAGGCCGCCCGGAACCTGCTCGGGCCGGCGCCGGTGACCGGAAAGCCGGTCAGGAGGCGCGGCGTACCTCGGTGTCCCAGATCCGGGACCACGGGCGCGGCATGCCCCGGCACACGAAGATCGGCAGCCCGTTCTCGTCGTTGTCGACGGCGACCCGCTGGTCCACCCGGCCGGCCTCGGTCACCTCGGTGAACCAGGCCCGCAGCCGGTCGGCGCGCTCCCAGCCGACGGCGATCACCACGTCGGCGCCGTCCGCCGGCCGGCCGAAGTCGGCCATGCTGTTGTGCCCCGAGTACGCCCGGGGCAGGCCGCGGGCCGGCCCGTACCGGGCGAGGGCGCCCGCCTCGCCGTAGTTGCCGGTGAGCACGACCGCGCGGGCGCGCTCCGCCGGGGGCAGGCCCCGGTGCACGGCGGCGATCGAGTCGGCGAACGCCGGCCAGCCGATGGTCTCGCCCGCGTCGTAGTTGACGTCGACGACGAAGCCGGGCAGCCGGTCCGCCGGCAGGGTGGGCAGCAGCAGTACGGCGCTGCCGGCGACGGTGACCGCGGCGCCGGCGGCGAGCAGCACCCGGCGGGCCCACGCCCGTCCCCGGGCCGCCCAGCCGGCCGTCACCACCGCGCCGGCGGCGGTGAGCACCAGCAGCAGCGGCGCGTCGTAGTAGCCCTTGCCGCCGACGAGCAGCACGATCGCGAACACCACCGGCCAGGCCCAGCCGACCGCCCGGTACGCCGCCCACTCCGGCCGGCGCAGCAGCGCCACCAGCCCGGCCACCCAGACCGGCACGGCGTACGGGCTGATGATGACCAGGTGCAGCATCGTCGCGTCGAGCCGGCCGCTGTAGGAGCTGTCCCCGGCCGCGATGGACGAGGCCACCGACGCCTGCGGGAACCCGTGGGCGGCCTGCCAGGCCAGGTTGGGCACGGCGAGCAGCGCGGCCACCCCGGCGCCGGCCCACACCCACCGGTCCCGCAGCAGCCGGAGCGGGCCGGCGATCGTCACCCCGGCGAGCAGGCCGACGCCGAGCAGGGCGGGCAGCAGCTTGTTGAGCATGCCGACGCCGAGCGCGAGACCCAGGCCGAGCGCCCAGCGGGTGTCGCCGGTGCGCAGCATCCGCACCGCGTACCCCGCCGCGACCAGCCAGACCAGCAGGTCGACGGTGGTGGTGCTGAGCAGGTGGCCGGGGGCCAGCACGATCCCGGCGGTGGCGGCCAGGAGCGCGGCGAACAGCTGCGCCGCCCGGTCCGCGCCGAACTCCCGGGCAGTGGCCCCGACCAGCACCACGGCCGCACCGCCGATCAGCGCCGACGGGGTACGCAGCACCACCAGGTTGCCCGGCGCGACGGTGTCGGCCAGCCGGGCCAGCGCCGGGACGAGTGGCCCCTGGTCGACGTAGCCCCAGTCGAGGTGCCGGCCGCAGAGCAGGAAGTACAGCTCGTCGCGGTGGTAGCCGTACCGGCCGGCGAGCAGCAGCAGGACGGCGGTGACGGCCACACCCACCAGCCAGGGCCCGGTCGAACGTGGCCCCGGCGGTGGGGGCCCGTCCACCGGGGACGGTGCCGGCCCGGGACGGTCGAGGTCGGTGACGGGTTCGGCCACGGGATCCATCATCGTCCCTCCGCGCCATCTCGTGGGGCCCCGTGCGGGTCGGGGATACCGGGTCGCGGGAGGGCTATGCCGCGATGCAGTTCAACGCGGTGGTGGAGAGCAACACCGCGGCCGTCGAGCTGTACCGGCGGCTGGGCTTCACGGTGATCGGCACCGTGCCGGAGGCGTTCGCGCATCCCACCCAGAGCCGGCTCGGGCTGCACGTCATGCACCGCTTCCTCTGAGGATGCTGTCGGGTCGGCGACCGTCGTGCCGGTGGCGCAACCGGATGCCGGGCTCAGGCGTGTGGGGCGACAGGGCACGTCGGTCCCGGGCACTCGGCCCCGGCCCGGGCCCGCAACGGGAAACGGAGATCCGTCATGGCTGTCCTGTCTGTCCGGCCGCGCACCGGCGGCGCGTACCTACTGCTCGTGGGTGTGCTGGCGTTGCCCGGCTGCGGAACGCGGGCGACACCGCCGCGCCGGAGATCACGGTGACCACGCCGGCGGCGGGGTCCGGCCACCGGGGGGGTGCGGATCATCCTGCAGAACCGCGGTGACCAGGCGTGCTGGCTGCAGGGCTACCCGGGCGTGGACGGCCTCGACCGGGCCGGGCGGACCCTGGCCCACGCGAAGCGGACCCCGCACGGCTACCTCGGCGGGATCCGGGGGGACGAGCCCGCCCGGGTGCTGCTCGCCCCGGGTGAGCTCGCCTCCGCCCTGGTCGAGGCGCTGGCCTTCCGCGCCGGCGACGGCGGGGCGTGCGAACCGTACGCGTCGTTGCTGGTCACGGCGCCGGACGAGACCCGGTCGGTGCGACTGCGGTGGTCCACCGACGGTTGTTCGGCGCTCGAGGTGCACCCGGTGGTGGCCGGCACCACCGGCCGGTCCGGCTGAGGGTCCGCGTCCCCACCCGCCGGGTCGGCTGCGCGAGGATCGGTGCATGAGAGACGAACCTGTCGAGCTAGCCGCCGCCCTGGCGCGCTTCGACCAGCTGTGGAGTCCGCGCATCGTCACCACCGTCAACGACTACGACGTCCGGATCGCCAAGGTGGCCGGGGAGCACGTCTGGCACGCCCACGACCACACCGACGAGTTCTTCCTGGTGCTCGACGGCGAGCTGCGGATCGCCCTGCGCGATGGCGTGGGCGGCGTCGAGCGGGAGGTGGTGCTGCCGCGCGGCGCGGTGTACGTGGTGCCGCGCGGGGTGGAGCATCGGCCGTCCGCCCCGGACGGCGCGTCGATCCTGATGTTCGAGCCGTCGGGTACGTCGAGCGTCGGTGACCGGCACGACGAGGTGCCCGGTCACGTGGACGCCACCACCGGGCACCGGCTCTGACGACGTCGGCTCAGCGTCCCGCCGGCACCTGTTCCACGGGGCCGGTCGGGACGCTCGCCGGCCAGCCCAGCCGGCGTACGCCGGGCACGGCGGCGGTGCCGGCGCAGGCGAGCAGGACCAGCACCCCGGCCGTCGCCAGGGGCGCCGGCGGCCCCCAGGCGTGCGCGGCCAGCGGCGCGAGGGCGTATCCGAGCGGCATGGCGCCCAGCGACATCAGCCAGTCGTACGAGGTGACCCGGGCCAGCACCTCGGGCGGGAACTGGCCCTGCACCACGGTCTCCCAGACCGGGTTGAGGAAGCCCAGCGCGGTCAGCGCGAGGCAGTAGGCGGTCACGGTCACCGGGGCGGGCGCCGCGACGGCGAGCAGCAGCAGCGGCGCCGCGTACGTGGCGAGCGCGAGGTTGCCCAGCAGCACCGGCCGGGCCGGGCGGACCCGGCCGGCGAGCAGCGACCCGGCCAGCAGGCCGACCGCGCCGACCTGCTGGAGCAGCACCCAGACGCCCTCCCCGCCGAGGCGGTCGACGGCGACCACCGGGCCGACGGTGAGCAGCACCGCGGCGGCGCCGTTCCACGCGGCGTGGGCGAGCAGGCTGTACCAGTACCAGTCGCGGGAGCGGACCTCCCGCCAGCCGAGGATCAGGTCGGCGCGGAGCGAGTGGTGCGGGACGGGCACGTGGCGGACGCGGATGACCGACAGCAGCGCGGCGCTGACCGCGAACGACGCGGCGTCCAGCAGGAACGCCCAGCCCGGGCCCGCGGTCCAGATGAGCAGGCCGGCCAGCGCGGGGCCGGCGAGTTGGCTGGCGTTGCGCGTGACGCCCATCAGCGCGTTGGCCCGCTGCCGGCCGTCGGCGTCGACCGTGCCGGCGACCAGTGGCGCGGCGGTGGGATTGGCGAACGCGGAGGCCGTGCCGCCGACGGCGGAGGCCACCGCGAGGTGGGTCAGGGACGGGTTCGCGCCGAGCAGTTCGGCGCCCACCACGAGTTGGGCGGCGCAGCGCACCAGGTCGGTGGCGAGCGCGACGCGCCGCGCGTCGAACCGGTCGGCGACCACGCCGCCGAGGGGGAGCAGCAGCAGCCGGGGCACCATCGCGCAGCCGAGCACGACGGCGAGGGCCGCGGTGGATCCGGTGGCGCGCAGCACGGCCAGGGCGAGCGCGGTGGGCACCACGGCGTCGCCGAGGGCGGAGACGGTACGGCCGAGGAAGAGCAGACGGAACGCCCGGAGGCGGAGCGGGTGCGTCACGCCGGCAGAATACTTCGACATCGAATATTTAGACAACGAATATTATGCCGGCATCGTACGGTGGTCGGGTGACCGAGCGTGATCCCGTTGACGAGCACGTCGCGCGCTGGCTGCCCGTCCTGCCCGACCTGGACCCGGATGTCGAGGGCGCGGTGGTGCGGATGTCCCTGCTCACCCGGCACCTGCGCGCGGTGAAGGACCGGGCCCTGGCCGAGCTGGACCTGCAGGAGAAGGAGTACGGCACCCTGCACGCCCTGGCCGGTCGGGGCGGCCGGGCGGCCCCCTCGGACATCGCCGCCGACCTGCGGATGGCGCCCGCCTCGATCACCGCCCGGGTGGACGCGCTGGTCCGCCGGGGTTTCGTGCGGCGGATCCCGTCCACCGTCGACCGGCGACGGATCGACGTCGAGCTCACCGACACCGGCCGGGCCTACTGGCGGCGCGCCATCGGGGTGGTCGGCGACGAGGAGCACCGGGTGCTGGGCGCGCTGACCCCGGACGAGCGGCGGCTCCTGTCCGACCTGCTCCGTCGGATCACCCTGGTCGCGGAGCGGTCACCCGCCGCGCCGTCCCGGAATGTCGGTGGGCCGCTCTAGGCTGGCCGTGGGACCGGCCGAGGCACCCTCAGGAGGCACCATGACCACGCTCCTCGATCGACCGCACACCGCCCTGCTCGTCATCGACGTGCAGAACGGCGTGGTGAACCACGCCCACGACCGGGACCGGGTGGTCGCCAACATCGCCACCCTGGTCGACCGGGCCCGCGCCGCCGGCGCCGCCGTGATCTGGGTCGCCGACCACAGCGGCGAGCTGGTCCGCGACAGCGAGCCCTGGCGCATCGTGCCGGAGCTGGCCCGGCGCGACGACGAGCCGCTGGTGCACAAGGCGTACCCGGACGCCTTCGAGGAGACCGACCTGGCCGCGGTGCTCGCCGAACGCGGCATCGGCCGGTTGGTGGTCGCCGGCGCGCAGACCGACCAGTGCATCCGCTCGACCCTGCACGGCGCGTTCGCCCGGGGCTACGACGCCACCCTGGTCGCCGACGCGCACACCACCGAGGACCTGACCGCGTACGGCGCGCCCCCGCCCGAGCAGGTCATCGCCCACACCAACCTCTACTGGCGTGACCACACGGCTCCGGGCCGGACGGCCGGCGCGGTCGACACCGCCGACGTCGAATTCGCCGCCACGCCCGCCGGCGTCTGAGCCGCGCCGGCTCCGCACCCCGTCGGAAAACGCCTGGCCGCCCGGCGGGCGGGCTGGCAGGCTGCCGGTCATGAGTTCCAGGCCCTGGCGGGTGCACTCGCCGACGACCGACGCCGTGCCGTGTTCGCCGCGATCGTCCTAGGCGCCGGGGACGTCGCAGCCGTCGCGGCCCGGACCGGGCTGTCCGCCCGGGACGTGGTCACCTCCGTCCGCCGCCTCGTCGACGCCGAGATCGTGGCCGACCACGGGACCACCCTGCGGGTCGACGGGGAGCGGCTACGGGAGTTCGCCCGCACCGCCGAACCGGCGGCCCCTTCTCCCGCGGCGGACCCCCGGGAGAAGGTGCTGCGCACCTTCCTGCGCGACGGCCGGCTGACCCGCCTGCCCGCCCAGCGCGGTCGGCGACGGGTGCTGCTCGAACACATCACCGAGCGGTCCTTCGAGGCCGGCGTGCGCTACCCGGAGCGGGCCGTCGACGAGGCGCTGCGGGCGTGGTGCGCCGGCGGCGAAGCCGACCATGTCACGCTGCGCCGCTACCTGGTGGACGACCTGCTGCTGACCCGCGAGCACAACGTCTACTGGCGACCCTGAGCAGGAAGAGCCGTTGACCGTCCGGTGAGGATCGGACGGTGACCACCTGGACGACGACGCCCACCCGGCCCGACACCGCCGACGCGGCCCTGCTGCTGCGCGAATACCTGGCCGAGATGGTCCGCCGCTGGCACCGCCGGCCGGAACGCCCCGACGAGGTGGACGCCGCGCTCGCCGAGTCGCCCAGCGACAACCTGGCGCCGCCCACCGGGCTGCTCCTGCTGGCTCACCGCGGCGGCCGGCTCGCCGGCTGTGCCGGGCTGCGGTGGCGGCCCGGCTGGGCGGAACTCACCCGGGTCTACGTCCGTCCCGGGCACCGGGGCGCCGGCGGCGGAGCGGCGCTGCTCGGCGCGGTCGAGGCGTACGCCCGCGCGGCCGGGGCGGACCGGATCCGCCTGGACACCCGCACGGACCTGGTGGAGGCCCGCGCCCTGTACGCCCGGCACGGCTACGCCGAGATCCCCGCCTACAACGACGACCGGTACGCCCAGCACTGGTTCGAGAAGCTCCTGCCGGCCCGGGTTGACGACGCCGCCCTCACGCGCTAAACAAGAAACCGGAACTTGAGTCACCCCGACTCAACCTCACACCTTCGGCCAGGAGAACCGAGGAGGCACGGCCATGTTGATGCGTACCGACCCGTTCCGCGAGATCGACCGGCTCACCGAGCAGTTCTTCGGCACCACCGCCCGGCCGGCGGTCATGCACCTGGACGCCTACCGCGACGGCGACCACTTCTACGCCGCCTTCGACCTGCCCGGCGTCGACCCGGACAGCATCGACTGCACGGTGGAGCGCAACGTGCTGACCGTCCGCGCCGAGCGCCGCCGGCCCACCGGGGACAACGTGGAGCTCGTCGCGGCCGAGCGGCCGATGGGCACCTTCACCCGGCAGCTGTTCCTCGGCGACACCCTCGACACCGACAAGCTGGAGGCCGGCTACGAGCACGGTGTGCTGACCCTGCGCATCCCGATCGCCGAGCGGGCCAAGCCGCGCCGGATCAGCGTCACCGCCACCGCCAACGGCAACGGCCGCCGCGAGATCGGCGCCTGATCGGGCACCGGCCGGGAGATCCAGTGCCTGACGGGGATCATCCGGGGGCGTCCGGTTCGGACGCCCCCGTCGCCGGTTCCGGGTAGAGCCGGGCCAGGGCCCGCACCGTGCCGCTGATCTGCTCCCGCAGCTCGGCCGGCTCCAGCACCTCGACCTCCGCGCCGAGTTTGAGCAGTTCGGTGTGCGCGTGCTTCACCGACTCGATCGGCACGGTGGTCTCCAGCCAGCCGTGCTCGTCGGGTTCGCCGGCCGCCGCCCGGGCGCCCCGGCTCATCTCCGGCGGGAAGACGTACGGCATGAACTCCAGCGCCGCCACGGTCATCCGGACCCGCGCCTGCGCGCGGTAGACGTCCCGCTCGTACCGCTGGGTCCACTCCCGCCAGTACCCGGCCAGGTCGAAGTCGGCCGGGCGCGCGTACCGCTCCTCGGTGAGCACGACGTCGAGGACCGCGCCGACGCGGTAGGTGCGCAGCTGCTCCTCGCAGCGGGCCACCAGATACCAGCGCCCCGCCTTGAGCACCACGCCCAGCGGGGCGACCACCCGGGTCACCTCGCGCGGGGCCCGCCAGCGCCGGTAGCGCATCTGCACCAGCCGGTCCTCCCACACCGCCCGGGCCAGGGCCGCCAGGTGCGGGGTGGGTTCGGGATGCCGGAACCAGCCGGGCGCGTCGAGGTGGAACCGCTGCCGCATCCGGCCGCCCCGGTCGGCCAGTTCGTCGGGCAGCGCCGCGAGCACCTTCAGCTCGGCCGCGGCCACCACCGGGCCGAGCCCCAGTTCCGCGGCCGGGCCGGGCATCCCGGCGAGGAACAGCGCCTCGGCTTCGGGCGCGGTCAGCCCGGTGAGCCGGGTCCGGTAGCCCTCCAGCAACCGGTAGCCGCCGGCCGGCCCGCGGTCGGCGTACACCGGCACACCGGCGCCGCTCAGCGACTCGACGTCCCGGTAGACGGTCCGGACCGACACCTCCAGGGCGTCGGCGAGTTCCTGGGCGGTCATCCGCCCTCGCGTCTGCAGGAGCAGCAGCAGGGAGACCAGCCGGCTGGCACGCACGCCGTGACGGTAACCCGCGCGGGTGCGCGCCCGGTCGGCCGGGCGCGCGCCGGCCGTCGCCGCGCCCGGCCGCGGAGACGGTGTGATGCCCGTCGGGCGCGCCTCGTCGCGATTCCGCCTGAAGGCTGAGAGCCTTTCTCACATGCTGCGTCCGGAGGTCCTGCCCCGCGCCTCGGCCCACCCCGCGCTGCCCGGCGGGCCGGCCGACTTCACCGAGGCGTGGCTGCGCAACCGGCGGTTGTCGGAGCACACCCGCGACGCGTACCGGCGGGACGTCGCCGGGTGGCTGAGCTGGTGCGCCGACCGGGGTCTGGACCCGCTGCGGGTCAGCTTCCTCGACGTCAACGCCTACGGCCGGGAGCTGGAGTCCACGCTGGGCGTGCGCAGTGGCCGTCCGCTCACCCCGGCCACCGTCGCCCGCCGGCTGTCCGCCCTGTCCAGCTGGTACGACTTCCTGGTCAAGCTGCGCGCGGTGGAGGCCAATCCGGTGGCCGGCGCCGACCGTCCGCGCGTCGACCGGGACCACTCCGCCACCGTCGGGCTCACCCCGGAGGAGGTGGACGCGCTGCTGGCGGCGGCCGAGGCGGACACCGGTCCGACGGCGCCACGCAACCGCGCCACCATCGCCCTGCTGGCGGACCTGGGGCTGCGGGTCGGCGAGCTGATCTCCCTTGACCTGGCCGACCTGGGCGCGGAGCGCGGGCACCGCAGCGTGCGGTTCGTCGGCAAGGGCGGCAAGGTGCGCCGGCGGGCGCTCACCCCCGGCACCGCCTACGCGGTGGACGCCTACCTGGCCGCGCGGGCCGCCGCGCAGGCGGTGACCGTGCCCGAGCTGACCGGGCCGCTGCTGGTCACCGCGACCGGCGCCCGGCTGGACCGGCACGCGGTGTTCCGGCTGGTCCGCCGGCTCGCGCGGGTCGCCGGCATCGCCGCCTGGGCGAAGCTGTCGCCGCACTCGCTGCGGCATGCGTTCGCCACCACGGCCCGCGCCGAGGGGGTGCCGCTGGAGGACGTGCAGGACGCGATGGGGCACGCCGACCCGCGGACCACCCGCCGCTACGACCGGGACCGGCACAACCTCGACCGCGACCCCGCGTACGTCATCTGGGCCGCCCGGGCGCGCCGACGCGGATAATCCGATTGACGGAGTGAGTACTCACTCCGCATGCTGATGGCATGACCGACACCGACCTGACCCGCCGCCGCGCGCCGGGAATGAGCCCGGAGCAGCGCCGGGCGATGATCGTGCGGGCCGCGCTGCCGCTGCTCGTCACGCAGGGCGCCACCTTCACCACCGCCCAGGTGGCCCGGGCCGCCGGCATCGGCGAGGCGACCGTCTTCCGCGCCTTCGCCGACAAGGACGCCCTGCTCGACGCCTGCGTCGCCGAGGCGCTGCGCCCGGACACCGCGCTGGCCGAACTCGCCTCCGTCGGGCTGGACCAGCCGCTTGCCAACCGGCTCACCGCCGCCGCCACCGCTCTACGCGCCCATCTGGAGCGGCTCGGCGCGGTGCTCGCCGCCGCGCACTCCGCCGGCCGCCCCGGACGGTCCCGCCGTAACACCCGCTCGCACCCGGACCAGGACCCGACAGCGGCCCGCACCCGTTCCGACCACGGCCCCGGAGCGGCCCCCTCGCACCCGGAGCACGGTCCCGGAGAAGCCCGCACGCGGCCCGACCACGGTCCCGCGGACGCACGATCGGGCCGGGCCGAGTCGACCGCCGCGGTGCGGGCGGCCGTGGCCGCCCTCCTCGCCCCCGAGCAGGACCGGCTGCGGCTGCCGGCCGACCGGCTCGCCGCGCTGTTCCTCGCCGTCCTGCTGCCCGGCCGCGGCCCGCTGCCGGGCGACCCGCCCACCCCCGCCGAGCTGGTCGACCTGTTCCTGCACGGCGCCCTCGTCACGACCACCGAGGAGGCGAACCGGTGACCGTCACCCTCAACCATACGATCGTCCCCGCCCGGGACCACCACGCCGCCGCCCGGTTCTTCGCCGAGGTGATGGGCCTGCCGGTGCTGCCACCCGCCGGCCGGCACGGCCACTTCGCCCCGGTACGCGTCAACGAGCAGCTCACCCTCGACTTCATGAGCGTGCCGGCGCCCGAGGGGCACCACCTGGCCTTCGACGTCGACCCGAGCACCTTCGACGCGATCCTCGGCCGGCTGCGCGAGGGCGGCGTGCCGTACGGCAGCGAGCCGGGCGCGCCCGACAACGGCCGCACCGACCATCCACTCTGTCCCCGTGGCCTGTTCTTCCGCGACGACGCCGGCAACCTCTACGAGGTGATGTCCCCGGCGTGACCGCGGCCGGGGTAGCGGGCCACGAGTTCGACTCCGATGCGGGCCAGCTCGTCCCGGACCGACCGGGGTTCGACGACCTCGACCAGCTCACCCCAGCCGGCCAGGTGCCGGGCGATGTCCCGGGGGGTCGGCGCGGCGAGCCGGATCCGGGCGCGGCCGTCGACCGGTTCACCGTCGGGGTGGCAGTGCCGGCCGAACTGGTCGTGCAGGACGGGCGCGAACCGGCGCGGGATGAGCACCGTCGCCCAGGTGTGCGAGCGCCGCCGCTCCAGTTCCTCGACCACCTCCTGCCACGCGGCGGCCAGCACCAGGTCGTCGGGGCGGTGGGCGGGCTCGTCGGTCTCCTCGGCCCGGACGATCCGGTCCACCCGGAAGGTGCGTCGGCCCCGGTCGGTGCCGGCCAGCAGATACCAGACGTCGTCCTTGTCGATCAGACCCCACGGGTCCACCAGGCGCTCCGTCGGTTCCCGGTCGCGGCCGGCGTAGCGCAGGCGCACCCTTCGGCGGCGGACCACGGCGGTCCGCAGCAGGTCGACGGTGGCCGGTCGAGGCCGGTCCCGCTCGCCCCAGCCGACCGGGTCGACGACGGTGGCGTCGCCGGCGGCCACGGCATCGGCCCGGAACGGGCGCGGCAACGCGGCCAGCAGTTTGCGCAGCGCGGCCCGGGCCTCGGGTGAGACCGCCGCGGCGGGGCCGGCGAGCAGGAACAGCGCCTGCGCCTCGGCCGCGGTCAGGCCGCTCAGGTCGGTGCGGGCCCCGCCCACGAGAGACCAGCCACCGCCGCGCCCGGCCTGCGGGTACACCGGTACGCCGGCCGCCGCCAGCGCCGCCAGGTCGCGGCGGGCCGTGGCGACCGACACCTGGAGTTCGCCGGCCAGCTCGGCGGCGGTGACCCGGCCCCGGGTCTGCATGAGCAGCAGCACAGCCAGCAGACGGTCGGCACGCATGACTCGAGATTCTCCCGGAAAGTGCGCAGGAGACGACCACTTTGCCGCGGAGGATCGGTCACGTCCGCCACTTCCAGGAGGGAAACACCGATGCTGCGAGGCCTCACCACCGTCAGCTTCTTCGCCGACGACGTCACCGCCGCCGCCCGCTGGTACAGCGAGCTGCTCGGCATCGAGCCGTACTTCACCCGGCCGGTGGCGGGCACGCCCGCGTACGTCGAGTTCCGGGTCGGCGAGCACCAGCACGAGCTGGGCATCATCGACCGCCGGTTCGCCCCGCAGCCGGGGCCGGCGGGGCCGGGCGGCGCGCTGGTCTACTGGCACGTCGACGACGTCGAGGCCGCCTTCGCGCGGCTGCTGGAGCTGGGCGCCACGGCGTACGAGAAGCCGGTCGAGCGGGGGCCGGGCTTCGTGACCGCCTCGGTGGTCGACCCGTTCGGCAACCTCCTCGGCGTCATGTACAACCAGCACTACCTGCGGATGACGGCCGGGGAGTGAGCCGGGGCGGCGAGCGGCTCGCCGGACGGACGCCCGCCCGGCGAGCCGGCCCACCGTCAGCCCTGCGGACGCGGGCAGAGGCAGAAGGGCTGCCCGATCGGGTCGAGCAGCACCGTCCACCGCTCGCCGCCCGGCTGGAACTCCGGCCGGGTCGCGCCGGCCACCACGAACTCCTTCTCGGCGACGGTCACGTCGTCGACGTACAGGTCGAGGTGGTAACGCTTCCCGGCGGTCTCGTCCGGCCAGGCCGGCGGCGTGTAGCCGGGCACCAGGCCGAAGCCGATCGAGACCCCGTCCTTGCTGATCATCGCGTACTCGGCCTGGCTGTGGGTGACCTCCCAGCCGAGGACGCGGGAGTAGAAGGCCGCGTGGGCGACCGGGTCGGAGCTGTCGAGGTTGACCATCGCGAGGTCGGCGTGCACTGTCATGCCCCCCATCCTGGCCAGGGAAGCTGACACCTTCTGGCAGGTACCTGCCGCGGATTTCCGGACCCGGCGGCCGGGCACAAGTGCCTGCGGGAGCCGGCCGCTGTCTCTACGGTCGGTGGTGATGGGCAGGGAGCAGGGGTGGACCAGGCCGGCCCGGCGGCGCCGGCCGGCCCGCGCGGGCGTGTTGGCCGCCGCCCTCGGGCTCGGCATGTGCCTGGTCGGGGTGGCCGGCCTCGCCGTCTGGAACGTGCAGGTGGTGCTGCAGGCCAACGGCCCGGTCCGGGAGACCGCGGACACGTTCTTCCGGGAGGTCGCCGCCGGGGACACCGACCAGGCGTACGAGAAACTGTGCCGGACCGCACGCGACAAGTGGAGCCAGGTCGGCTTCGGCAGCTGGGTACGCACCCCGCCGCAGGTCAGCGGCTACGAGATCGTCGACGTGTCGGTGGCCACCCGGGGCGGGCGGCCGCGCGCCACGGTGAAGGTGCGGCTGACCCGCGAGGGCGGCGCCAGCGAGGAGCGGGACCTGCCTGTGGTGCAGGAGAACGGCAAGTGGCGGGTCTGCGGGGACCCGTTCTGACCCCGCCGGGACAGCGCGCCCTCCCGCTGGCCCCCTAGGCTGTCGGCACACGTCCGCCGCTCGCGCTGCCCTCGTCGCCGCTGATGGCCTCGGTCAACCTGCGCGACGCCGCGCGGCTCGCCGACGTGGTCGCGGGCACCGACGTGCGGGCGATCCTCTGCGGCCACTACCACCTGCAGGTGTCCGGCTCGCTGGGCGGGGTGCCCGTGTGGGTGACCCCCGGCGTGGTGACCCGCATCGACCTGACCGCGCCACCGGCGCTGGAGCGGGCCGTGACCGGCGCCGGCGCCACCGTGGTCGACCTCGGCGGCTCCGGGTCGCCGATGTTCCACACCCTGCACGATTGGGATCCCCGGGGCGGGCCGGCAGGTCTACCTGGTCGACGCGGTGTCAGGGGTGGACGTGCCGGCGGAGTGCGCTCAGCCGCGCGGGCCGAGGTCGCCGGAGCGGTAGTGCCGGCGGCAGAGCACCTGGTAGCGCACGTCGGCGGTGTCGACGGTGTCCCCGATGACGACCTGCTCGCCCTCGCGGACCACCCGACCGTCGACGACCCGGGCGTTGAGCAGCCCTTCCCGGCCGCACCAGCACAGCACCTCGACCTGGATGCGGGCCACCTCGTCGGCGAGTTCGAACAGTCGCTGCGCGGCCGGGAACAGGCAGGAGCGGAAGTCGGTGGCCAGGCCGAAGGCGTACACGTCGACGTCGTAGTTGTCGACCAGTTCGGCCATCTGCTCGATGTGCTCCAGGTTGTAGAAGGACGCCTCGTCGCAGATCAGGTAGTCGACGCGTACCCCCTCGGCCCACGCGTCGCGGACCAGGTCGCGCAGGTCGAGGGCGTCGGTGACCTCGATGGCCGAGTGGGCCAGGCCGATGCGGGTGGTGACCTGCGGGCCGAGCGAGCGGTCGATGCGCGTGGTGACCAGGCCGCGGCGGCCCTGCCGGCCGTGGTTGTAGTTCATCTGCAGGGCCATCGTGGACTTGCCGCAGTCCATCGGTCCCCAGAAGAACTTCAGCGCGGCGGCGTGCAGCGGCCGGCCGTCGACGGCGCGGGCGGCGGCGCAGCCGCCGGCGCGGTCGTCCCCGGGCCCCGGCAGGGGGCGGGCCAGGCAGGTCGGGGCGGCAGCGGCGTCGTCGGTCACGTCGGGGCAGCCTAGCCGATCGACGCCGCTGCATCCGGCCCGCGATGATCCACCCGCGGGCCGCCCCGGCCCCTACAGCACCCGGGGCGGGGTGTTGCCGGCGGCGACGATGGCCCGGCGGATCGGCACGGCGGCCAGCAGCGCGAAGCCGACCACGAAGAAGATCAGCAGGGAGACCAGGCCCACCCGGTAGGAGGAGGTGAGCTGGAACACCAGGCCGAAGGCGAGCGGGCCGAGCCAGCTGGTGCCCTTGTCGCTGATCTCGTAGAAGCCGTAGTACTCGCCTTCCTTGCCGGTGGGGATGAGCTGGCTGAACAGCGACCGGCTCAGCGCCTGGCTGCCGCCGAGGACCAGGCCGATGCAGCCGCCGAGGATCATGAACGGCAGCGGCGCCTCGGCGGGCAGCCGGAACGCGGCGATGATGACGCCGGTCCACAACACCAGGGACAGCAGCACGGTCTTCCACGCGCCGATGCGCCGGGCCAGGGCGCCCAGGGCGAGCGCGCCGCCGAAGGCGAGGAACTGCACCAGCAGGATGGTCACGATCAGGGTGCTCTGCTCCAGGCGCAGCTCCTCGGTGCCGTACTGGCTGGCCAGGGTGATGACGGTCTGGATGCCGTCGTTGAAGACCAGGAAGGCCAGCAGGAAGAACAGCGTCAGCGGGTACGTCTTGACCTCCCGCAGGGTGCGGCCGAGCTGCCGGAACCCGTCGGTGAGCACGTTGCCGCCGCCGTGCAGCGCCTCGGCGGTGGGGTGCTCGCGCAGCCAGCGCAGCGGCAGCAGGGTGAACGCCGCCCACCACACGCCGGCCGAGACGATGGACCAGCGGGCCAGGTCGAGGGTGCGCTGCGGGTTGCCCTCCTCGCTGAGCATGGTGACCGCCACGAGGTTCAGCGCGAGCAGCAACCCGCCGCCGAGGTAGCCGATGGCCCAGCCGCGGCTGGAGATGGCGTCGCGGTCGTCGGGGCCGCCGAGCTGCGGCAGGAACGAGTTGTAGACCACGACGGCGGCGCCGAAGGAGATGTTGGCGATCAGGAACAGCGCCCCGCCGAGCAGGTACCGCTCGCCGGTGACGAACGCGAACGCGATGGTGGCGCCGGCGCCGGTGAACGCGGCGGCGGCCAGCAGCCGCTTCTTGTGCACCGACCGGTCGGCGACCGCCCCGATCACCGGCAGCACGAACACGGTGAGGAACACCGACAGCGAGATCAGGTACGGGTAGTAGGAGCCGGCGGCGACCCGGATGCCCAGCGGGTGCACGGACCCGGTGCAGCTGTCCGCGCCCAGTTCGCAGCCGGCGGCCAGTTCGGTGACGGTGGTGAGGAACGGCCCGAGGAAGACCGTGATCACGGTGGTCTGGAAGGCGGAGTTCGCCCAGTCGTAGAAGTACCAGCCGGTGCGTTCGCGACGGGTGCTGCCCGGGTGGGCGGGCTCGGCGACGGCGGGGGCGACCGTTTCGGCCATCGAGGTCCTCTGGCTCAGGCGGCCCAGTGGCCGCGGCTGCGGTAGACGTCGCGCAGCACGCCGACGTGATCGGTCATGATGCCATCCACACCAAGATCAAGTAAGTCGTGCATTTCGGTGGGTTCGTCGATCGTCCAGACGTGCACCTGCAACCCGAGCCGGTGACAGTACGCCAGGAACCGCCGATCGACCACGGGGATGCGCCCGTACCGGACGGGCACCTGGGCGGCGACCACGGACGGGGGCAGGCGCAGCGGCCGCCCGTGCAGGGAGGCCATCCGCAGCCGGGCCACCCCGCGCATGCCGAGGCTGGTGGCGACCTTCGGCCCGGCGAGGGCGCGCAGCCGGGCCAACCGGGCGTCGCTGAACGAGGCGAGCAGCACCCGCTCGCCGGCGCCGGCCCGCACGACCGTGTCGACGGCCGGCTCGACCCCGCCGTCGGCCTTGACGTCGATGTTGAACCGGACCTCCGGCCAGGCGGTGAGCACCTCGTCGAGGCGGGGTACGACGGCGGCGCCGCCGACGCGTACCGAGGCGAGGTCGGCCCAGCGCAGGTCGGCGATGCGCCCGGGCTCGCCGGTGACCCGCCGCAGGGTGGCGTCGTGGAAGACCACCGGTACGCCGTCGGCGGTGGCGTGCACGTCGGTCTCCACGTACCGGTAGCCGAGGGCGACGGCCCGGGCGAACGCGGCGGCGGTGTTCTCGTAGCCGTCGGCGGCGCCGCCGCGGTGGGCGAACGCCAGCGGCGCGGGGGCGTCTAGGTAGTCGTGTCGGGGGTGCACGCGCCGAAGTATGCCCCGCTCCGGTGGCGTCCGGGTGACCGGCCGACGTCGCCGTAACCAATTTCCCCATTGTTCCCTATCCTGCGTACGATAGGGAACGATGAGTGATGACATGTACTCGGTCGAGCAGGTCGCGGCGTTGCTCGGGCTGCACGTGCGCACCGTGCGCGGCTACATCCGCGCCGGCCGGCTGCCGGCGGTGCGGATCGGCAAGCAGTACCGGATCGCCCGCGCCGACCTCGACGCGCTGACCGGCCGGCCCGGCCCGGCCGCTCCGGCCGGCCCGGCCGGGCTGGAGGTGTCCAGCATCGCGCAGCTCGACGGCGTCGACCGGGCGACCGCCGACCGGCTCGCCACCCTCGTGCTGGCCGGTGCGAACACCCACCACGACCCCGCGCGCCCGCTGCGGGTGCAGACCGTCCACGACGAGGAGCGCCACCGCATGAAGATCGTGATCCTGGGCGACGCGGCCGCCACCGCCGAGCTGCTGCGCCTGCTCGACGCCGTGCTGCACGGGCCGGACGGCCTGCTCGCCGGAAGGGGGACCGGGAATGCCTGACGTGCTGCAGGACCGGGCCGGGGTGCCGGTGCTGGTGTGCGACCCGGCCGGACCGCCGATCGCCTCGGAGCGCGACGCGTTGGACCTGATCGGCGCCGCCTTCCTCGGGGCCACGGCCGTGGCCGTGCCGGCCGACCGGTTCGACCCGGCCTTCTTCTCCCTGGGCACCCGCTTCGCCGGGGAGGTCATGCAGAAGTTCGTCAACTACCGGCTGCGGCTGGTCGTGGTCGGCGACATCTCGGCCCACCTGGCGGCCAGCGGCGCGCTGCGGGCCCTGGTGGCCGAGTCCAACCGGCACGACCACGTCTGGTTCGTGCCCGACCTGGCCGCGCTCGACGAACGGCTGGCCGCCGCCGGCTGAGCCCGCGGGTCCGCCCCGCCGGACGTGGCGCCGGCCGCATGGCCGCTTCGCCGGTGCCGGGGGATCAGACCGGGGGTTCGCGCAGCCAGCCGGCGGTCAGCGCGGCCACCCCGAGCCCGTCGGTGTCGGCCAGCTTGACCGCGACGAACCGCCGGGCGGCGGGGGAGGTCTGCACCCGGGGGGCCGGTTCCGGGTCGGTCAGCGTGGCGACCACCACGGCCGCGGCGTCGGCGGCCGACTGCGCGGCCGCGAACGCGGTCGCGCTGCGCGTCAGGTACGCCCGCAGCGCCGGCCCGTACACCCCGGCGGCGGCGATCGCGGCCTCCGGGTCGATGCCGACGTTGGCGACGAACTCGCTGGCCACCGCGCCCGGCTCGAGCACGGTGACGCTGACCCCGTGCGTGGCGGCCAGCGGGGCGAGGGACTCCATGAATCCCTCGACGGCGAACTTCGCCGCGCAGTACGCCTCGTTGAACGGCTGCCCGATCACCCCGCCGACGCTGGTGACGGTGAGCAGCCGGCCCCGGGCCGCCCGCAGGTGCGGCAGGGCGGCCCGGGTGACGTGCAGGACGCCGAAGAAGTTGACCTCCATGACCGCCCGGACGTCCTCGACCGTCTCCTGTTCCAGGGTGCCGACGTGGCCGGCGCCGGCGTTGTTGACCACCGCGTCGAGCCGGCCGTGGGCGGCCACCACGTCGGCCACGCAGGCCGTGACCGAGGCCTGGTCGACGACGTCGAGCCGGCGTACCTCGATCAGGTCGGCGACCCCGGCGGCCTCGGCGGCGGCGCGCAGCGGACCGGCGCGGGCGGGGTCGCGCAGGGTGGCGACGGTGCGCCAGCCGGCGCGGGCCGCGCCCACGGCGATCTCCAGCCCGATGCCGCTGGACGTGCCGGTGATCAGCACGGTGGGTGCGCTCACGGGTGCCTCCTGCGGCCACGATCCCACCGTCCGGGCGGGCGCGGCGGCGAATCGGCGGCATCAGCTCCAGTCGGTCCGGTAGCCCTCGTGGCGCAGCAGCTCCAGCAGTTCGGCGTCGGTGGGCCGGTGCACCCGGTCCAGCGCGGCGCGCAGCGCGTCGACCTCGACCGGGTCCGGCCCCTGCACCTCGACCGAGCGCACCCGGCCCCCGTCGGCCCGGTACAGGGCGGTCGACGGGTTGCTGTTGTCGGTCTTGCGGGTCACCATCAGCAGTTCGCCGCCGCCCAGGTCGGTGCAGGTGCGCAGCCGGGGTGAGCCGCAGTCGACCCCCTCGGGCAGCCCGGTGCGCGGTTGCGGGACGCGCAGCCCCCACAGCACCGGCACGCTGCGGCCGTCGCCGGGGTCGAGGTGGTAGGCCACCTCCAAGCCGTCGTCGCTGACGAAGGCGACGTTGCCGGGGCGGGCCGACCCGTCGGGGATCAGCAGTTGCTCCCGCGGCCACGGCGACGATCCGGTCAGCGCGGCAACGTCCCGTTGGTCCTTGGCGGCCCGGTGGTACGCGGCCCGCAGCCCGGCGTACCCGATCCCGCCGACCACGAGCAGCACCAGGGCGACGAGGGCGAGACGGCGGCGCATCTGATCATTCTGCCAGCCGGCGGCGGTGCGACCGGCTGGTGTCGACCGGGCGGCCGGGGTCGACGTGCCGGGGGCGGCCGGGCTCGTCGGGGCGCAGCGGCGCGAGGTCGTCGGTGATCGCGTCGATGATCCGGTCGGTGGCCCGCCGGGCCGCCCCCGGGGTGCCCGGGTGCAGGTCGCGCAGGGCCACCGGCGTGCCGAAATGCACCCGGATCACGGGCCGCCGCACGATCGCCCGGGCGAGGCCGCGCAGCATGCCCCGGGGCGTCCGGTACGGCAGCACCTCGTGCGAGCCCCACTGGGCGACCGGGACCACCGGGGCGGCGCTGGCGAAGGCCAGCCGGGCCGCGCCGGTCTTGCCCCGCTCCGGCCACATCCCGGGGTCCAGGCCGATGCGTCCCTCGGGATAGACCAGCACGACCGAGCCGCCGGCGACGGCCCCGGCGGCGACCGCCAGGGCCTGGTGCACCGAGGTGGTGCCCCGGTCGACGCGGATGTGCCCGGCGCGGCGCATCAGCGGGCCGACCACGGGGGCGCGGAACAGCCCGCCGGTGGCCATGATCCGCGGGTGGATCCGGCGGGCCCGGCAGGCGGCGGCGAGCACCACGGGGTCGAAGGGGCTGATGTGGTTCGCGGCCAGGATCAGCGGCCCGCGCCGCAGCGCGTCCGGCACGTCTCCGGTGACCTCGAGGCGGGCGAGCAGGCCGACGACGGCACGGGCGAGCAGTTGCGCGGCGCGCCACAGCAGCGGCGCCCGCCAGGGGGTGGTCGGGGTGTCCATCAGTGCTGGATGGTCGCACGCCCCGGGGTGAGACGGGGGCCCGGTCCCGGGCCGGGCGGCGTAGGTGATCAGGGTCATTGGTCCCGGGTCGGGTCGGGCCGTGCGGCCCTGCCGATTCTTCTACGACGCCGAGTAGTATTTACTACGTCTTGTAGTATGCACAGCTGGGGGTTTCAGGTGGACGCGTTGGACGTGGCCCGCTGGCAGTTCGGTGTCACCACCGTTTACCACTTTCTCTTCGTACCGTTGACCATCGGCCTGTCCATCCTGGTGGCCATCCTCCAGACCCTGTGGCACCGCACCAGCAACGAGCGCTACCTCAAACTCACCAAGTTCTACGGCAAGCTCTTCCTGATCAACTTCGCGATGGGCGTGGTCACCGGCATCGTGCAGGAGTTCCAGTTCGGCATGAACTGGTCGGACTACTCGCGCTTCGTCGGCGACATCTTCGGCGCCCCACTGGCCATCGAGGCCCTCGTGGCCTTCTTCCTCGAGTCCACCTTCATCGGGCTGTGGATCTTCGGCTGGGACCGGCTGCCCAAGCGGCTGCACCTGGCCGCCATCTGGGCCGCGGCCATCGGCACCAACCTGTCCGCCTACTTCATCCTCGCCGCGAACTCCTTCATGCAGAACCCGGTCGGCTACCGGGTCAACCCCACCACCGGCCGCGCCGAACTGACCGACTTCCTCGCCGTGCTCACCAACAAGGTCGCCCTGGTCACCTTCCCGCACACCCTGGCCGGGGCGTTCCTGGTCGCCGGGTCACTGATCGTCGCCGTCGGCCTGTGGCACGTCATCCGCAACCGCGACAGCGCCGACACCGACGCCTACCGCTTCGCCACGAAGTTCGGCTCCTGGGTGGTCCTGGTCTCCTCGGCGCTGGTGCTGTTCACCGGCGACATCCAGGGCAAGATCATGACCGACGTGCAGCCGATGAAGATGGCCGCCGCCGAGGCCCTCTACACCACCGAGAGCCCCGCCTCGTTCTCCGTACTCACCGTCGGCAGCCTCGACGGCAGCCGCGAGGTCTTCGCCATCAAGATCCCCTACCTGCTGTCGTTCCTCGGCACCGGCGACCCCAACGGCACCGTCCAGGGCATCAACGACCTGCAGAGCCAGTACACCGCCCAGTACGGCGCCGGCAGCTACACCCCGATCATCCCGGTCACCTACTGGAGCTTCCGGTTCATGATCGGCCTCGGGCTGGCCGCCGCCGCGATCGCCCTCATCGTCCTCTGGACCCACCGCAAGGGCCGCACCCCCCGCAGCAGGTGGCTGCTGCGCGCCGGCCTGGTCATGCCGGCGCTGCCGCTGCTGGCCAACTCCTTCGGCTGGATCTTCACCGAGATGGGCCGCCAACCCTGGATCGTCTTCGGCGAGATGCTCACCCGCAACGGCGTCTCCCGCACCGTCTCCCTCACCGAGGTGCTCACCTCGTTCACCGCCTTCACCCTGATCTACGCCACCCTCGCGGTGATCGAGTTCAAGCTGCTGGTCCGCTACGCCAAGGCCGGCGTCCCCGACCTCACCCCGGCCCCCGCCGACGACGACACCGACGACGCCGAGCGCCCGCTGGCGTTCGCCTACTGACCCCGGAGCCCATCGTGGAACTGACCACCATCTGGTTTCTCCTCGTCGCCGTGCTCTTCACCGGCTACTTCATCCTCGAAGGCTTCGACTTCGGCGTCGGCATGCTGCTGCCCGTGCTCGGCCGCGACGACCGGGAACGCCGCGTCCTGATCAACACCATCGGCCCCGTCTGGGACGGCAACGAGGTCTGGCTGATCACCGCCGGCGGCGCCATGTTCGCCGCCTTCCCCGAGTGGTACGCCACCCTCTTCTCCGGCTTCTACCTGCCGCTGCTGCTGATCCTGCTCGCCCTCATCGCCCGCGGCGTCGCCTTCGAGTACCGGCACAAGCGCCCCGAGGCGACCTGGAAACGCCGCTGGGACGCAGCGATCTTCTGGGGCTCGCTGCTGCCGGCGATCCTGTGGGGCGTCGCCTTCGCCAACATCTTCCGCGGCGTGCCGCTGGACGCCGACCACGAGTACGTCGGCGGCCTGTTCGACCTGCTCAACCCGTACGCCCTGCTCGGCGGCCTGACCACCCTGGGGCTGTTCCTCACCCACGGCGCGGTGTTCCTCGCCCTGAAGACCAGCGGCGACATCCGCGACCGCGCCGGCGCCCTCGCCGTCAAGGTCGGCGCCGGCACCGCCGTCGTCGCGGTGGCCTTCCTGGCCTGGACCCTCACCATCCGCAGCAGCGCCGCCGCCGTCGTGCTCGCCGTCGGCGCCGCCCTCGCCCTGCTCGCCGGGCTCGCCGCCGCCAAGGTACGCCGCGAGGGCTGGGCGTTCACCGGCACCGCCGTCGCCATCGCCCTGGCCGTGGCCACCCTGTTCGCCGCGCTGTTCCCCAACGTCATGCCGTCCACCCTGGACGCCGCCGGCACCCTGACCGCCACCAACGCCGCCTCCACCCCGTACACCCTGAAGATCATGACCTGGGTGGCGGTCGTGTTCACCCCGATCGTGCTCGCCTACCAAGGTTGGACCTACTGGGTGTTCCGCAAGCGAATCGGGGTACAGAACATCCCGCAACACTGATCGACCTGCGGGCGCGGGAAACGCGGGGCCGGTGCGAGGGGGTCGCACCGGCCCCGCGGGGCGTCTCACACCAGGTCGACGCGTTCCCACTCGATCCGGTAGCCGGCCCGGGCGAAGGTGGCCGCCATCGGCGTGTTGCCCTGGTCGGTGGCCGCCACCACCGACTCCGCGCCCACCTCGACCAGCCGGTGGGTGGCCTCGACCAGCAGGTCGTAGGCGTACCCGTGACCCCGCTGCTCCGGCAGCACCCCGACGAACCCGACGACGTGACCGGCCGGGTTGCGGGCCGGCACGACGATCCCGGCCAGTTCCCTGTCCGGCGTCCAGGCCAGCTGCCACCAGTCCCGCGGGCTCGGCAGCCAGCGCAGCAGATCCAGGTCCTCCCGCGCCGCCGCCTCCGGCCCGTGCAGGGCCGCCGCGTGCCGGAAGTGGGCGTCCAGGCTGCCCTCGCCGACGCGCCGCAGCACGTCCAGGATCACCGCGTCGTCCGGTTCGGGCCGGAACTCCAGCCGGCCCGGCCGGGCGGGCAGGCCGCACTCCGGCGTCCACCGGTAGCGGAACCGTTCCACCAGCACCCGCATCCCGGCCGCCGTCGCCGCCTCGATCCGCGCCTGAGCCTGCGCGGCCACCAGCGGATCATCCCGCCAACGGTGGGGGAGCAGCAGCGAATACTCGGCGCGCAGCGGCGCCGCCCGCAGCAGCGTCACCCCGGCGTCCCGGTCGGTGAAGTCGAACCAGTCCAGCGCCAGCGGCGCCGGATCATCCGGTCCGGCCCACCAGGCGGCCCGGGCGACGACGACCCCGCCGCGCAGCGCCACCCAGGTCCACTCCGGGCGGTAGCCGCCGCCGGCGTACGTCTCGCCCAGCGCGGCCCGCCCGACCAGGCCCGGGTCGGACAGGGAATCGAACAGGTGTTCCTCGCCCGCGACGAGCGGGCGGATGACCAGGTCGGTCATGCAGGTCCTTCCAGGAAACGGTGCGCTCCCCGGATCAGCGACCCGACGTCCTCCCGGTCGGGTGGGAGCGCATGACAGTCGTACGTGCCACGGCGCTCACCTCCCTCCGGTCTCGTTGAGGACGCCGGGGAACCGTACCAGAGGCACGCCGCCCCGACGAGGCACTTTCCCCCGGCCTCAGCGGGCCTCGCGTAGCTCCGCCAGCCGCGCCTCGATCTCCGCCAGCTCGGCGCGCAGCTTCTCCGCCTGCTGCTCGGCCTCCGCCCGCTCCGCGGCCAGGATCTGCTCCACCGCCTCCTGCACGCCCGGCACGTCCACCAGCGCCACCATCCGCAACGCCTCCGCCGGCTTCACCACGTACGGCTTCGCGAGGGCCTTGGCGCCCTGCTGCGCCGCCACCGTCCACTCACCCTCGGCGTACGCCAACGTCACGGTCAACCCGGCCGGGCCCTTCGGCTTCGCCGCCTTCACCGCCCGCTTCGCCGGCTTCGCCTCCGCCTGCTGCTCCACCCTCGGCTCCTCCCGCCTCGGCGCCGGCAGCCGCGGCGTGTCCAACACGAACTCCGGTTCCGCCGTCGCCGGCTGCGGCTCGGCCGGCGGCTCCGGCTTCGCCTCCGCCGGCTTTCGCCCGGCCCCCCGCGGCGCGACCGCCACGTCGGCGGGGGAGAAGGGCAGCTCGTCGCGGCCGAACCGCACCACCACGAACTCCTCGGACAGCTCCGGGTCGGTCAACTCGACCACCTGCCCCAGCTGGCCGGCCATCTGCCCGGCGGCCGCGGTGAACACCACCTTCGGCTTGCGGCCCGCCGCCAACGCCTCCCGGATTCCCTGCACCTCGTCAGTGGACAAACCCTGGCCCGCCATCACGCCCTCTTCCGTACACCTGTTTGATTGCAGCTTTGATACCAGCCGGCTGCGACAACCGGAAGATCAACCCCCGAGGGCGCGCAACGCCGCGTCGGCGTGCTCGTTCATGCTCACCTCGCTGTGCACCACCGCCAGCACCCGCCGGTCCGGGCCGATCACGAACGTCATCCGGCGCGTGCTCAACGGCCCCAACGGCAGCCGCCGGCGCACCCCGAACGCCGCCGCCACCGTCCCGTCGACGTCCGACAGCAACGGATAGTCGAAGCCGTGCCGGCGGGAGAACTCCGCCTGCCGCGCCACCGGATCCCGGCTGATCCCCACCCGCTGCGCGCCGACCGCCGCGAACTCCGCCGCCAGGTCCCGGAAGTGGCAGCTCTCCGCCGTGCAACCCCGGGTCATCGCCGCCGGATAGAAGAACAACACCACCGGCCCCGCCGCCAGGAACTCCGACAACCGCCGCGGCGTGCCCGTCTCGTCCGGCAACACGAAGTCCTCGACCAGGTCACCGACACCCACCGCCACCACGCACCTCCGCTCGCCGACCGACGCGGTGAGCCTAGGCGATCAACCCCACACCGCCGCCACCTCACCGGCCACCGCCGCGGCCTGCGTGAACCCCGCCCGCGCCGCCCCCGCCCGCCGCGCCGGATCCAGCACATTGCGCCCGATCGCCGCCCGCGCCGCCCGGTCCGGCGACACCACCGCCACCCGCGAACCCGCCGCCCGCAACGCCGCCACCTGCGCCGGCAACCGCGGCATCGACCCGAACCCCGACGTCACCGGGGCCAGCACCACCACCGCCGCGGCCCCCTGCGCCAGATCCGCGTTCACCGCCGAGCGCACCCCACCGTCGACGTACCGGCGATCCCCGATCGTCACCGGCGGCCACACCCCGGGCACCGCGCAACTGGCCCCCACCGCGTCCACCAGCGGCACCCCGCTCGCCGCGTCGAACACCACGAACTCGCCCGACGCCGCGTCCACCGCCGTCACCAGCAGCCGCCCCGCCGGCCACCGCGACACCGGCAACCGCGCCGCGATCACCGCCCGCCGCGACGCCTCCGACGGCGTACGGGCCGCCAACGCCATCGCCCCGACCCGCGCCCGCGCCCGCACCGCGTCCCGCCCCCGGGCACCCGCCCACGCCCACCGCACCAGCACACCCGCACCCAACCGGGCCGCCACCTCACCGCGCGGCGCCCGCAACTGCGCCGCGTACAGCTCCGCCACCGGGACACCCGAGCACACCTGCGCCCCGACCACCGACCCCGCCGACGTCCCCACCACCAGGTCCGCGCCCGCCAGGTCCACACCCTCCTGCGCCAGACCCGCCAGCAGCCCCAACTCCCAGGCCACCCCGGTCACCCCACCGCCACCCAGCACCAACGCCCGCGTCATGGTGTGACCGTCCTCTCCACCCGCATCCCGCCCAGGCCACGGTAACGTCACCGACATCACCAGGGCAGGGGAGCGGGCATTGACCTCCGTCACCATCATCACCGGCGGCAGCCGCGGCATCGGCGCGGCCACCGCCCGCCGGCTCGCCACCGCCGGCCACGACCTCGCCATCGGCTACCGCCGCGACCACACCGCCGCCAAGGCCGTCCTCGCCGACATCGAGGCCGCCGGCCGCCGCGGCGTCGCCGTCCCCGCCGACACCACCGACCCCGACCAGGTGCAACGCCTCTTCGACGCCGCCGCCGACCTCGGCCCCCTCACCGGCCTGGTCAACAACGCCGGCATCACCAGCCCGATCGGCCCCTTCACCGACCTGCGCCCCGACGACCTGCGCCAGGTCGTCGACGTCAACCTCATCGGGTACGTCCTCTGCGCCCAACAGGCCGCCCGCCGAATGACCAGCGGCGGCGCCATCGTCAACGTCTCCTCCGCCGCCGCCACCCTCGGCAGCCCCGGCGAATACATCCACTACGCCGCCGTCAAGGCCGCCACCGACACCCTCACCGTCGGCCTGGCCAAGGAACTCGCCCCCCGCGGCATCCGCGTCAACGCCGTCGCCCCCGGCATCATCCGCACCGACATCCACGCCGTCTCCGGCGTCCCCGACCGCCCCGACACCGCCGCCGGGCGCATCCCCCTCGGCCGCGCCGGCGAACCCGACGAGATCGCCGGCGCCATCGCCTTCCTCCTCGGCCCCGACGCCACCTACACCACCGGCGCCGTCCTGCGCATCGCCGGCGGCCTCTGACCCGCAGCCCCACCATGCTCGCCCGGTAAACCGTTTGATCCCTCGTCGCGCCCTCCCATAGGTTGCCTACGGCCCGTCGCCGTGAGAACAGAGGACAAAACCGCATGACCCCGCCTGCTCTCTAGACCTGACACCTTTCCGCTCACCGGTAGCCGACGCTCCCGTCGGTTCCGCCGGGCTGCCCTGCTGCGCCCGGTCATACCGCGTCTGAGGCCGCGCGCAATTCGGCCTCGTGTCAGGTCCAAAGAGATCAGGTCATCGTGTCTTCACAACCTCATACCGTGCTGCCCTGGGTCGTTCGCCGCACCAGGCTGCCCCTGCTGTCATCGCGATGCCCGGACTGCCGGTCCGAGTCGGCCACCACCGGCGAAGGCAGGTTCCGCGTCAACGCCAACGGCAAACTGCTGGACGTGTGGCTGCTGGTCCGCTGCGTGTCCTGCGACCGGACGAGCAAGCTCACCGTGCACGAGCGAGCGAAGGTCAGCTCCTTTGATCCGGCTGAGCTCCACGGCTACCACGTCAACGACCCGGAACTGGTGGCGTCCAGGCTGTTGGATCCACTGCTCGCCCGGCGCAACCACTTCACCCTCGACTGGACGGGCGCCTGGCGGCTGGACACCCCGCCGACCCGGCCCGACGAGGCGTGGCCCGCCCAGGTCGAGGTCACCTTCGCAGATCCCGTACCGGTACGCCCCGAACGGCTCATCGCGCACGGACTCGACCTCAGCAGGAACCAGGTACTACGCCGGATCAAGTGCGACATCCCACTGCGCCGTACCACCAGCGCCGGATTCACCTTCCTGGTGATGGCCGGGGACTGACCGAGATGATGCCGGGCGGGCCACCCGCCCGCCCGGCACCGACCCACCGCGACCGGGCATCCCCGCCGGCGACCTCCTCCTGCGCCCCTGGCAGCCCTCGGACCTGCCCGCCGTCCGCACCGCCTACACCGACCCGGACATCCGCCGCTGGCACTGCCGCACCATGACCGACGACGAGGCCCACGCCTGGCTCACCGCCTGGCCGCGCCGCTGGCAGGCCGAGACCGCCGCCGGCTGGGCCGTCACCGACCCCACCGGCGTCCTCGGCCAGATCAGCCTCCGCGAGATCGACCTCACCGAAGGCCAGGGGGAGGTGTCGTACTGGGTGCTGCCCGCCGCCCGCGGCCGCCACGTCGCCGCCCGCGCCCTGACCGCCCTCACCACCTGGAGCTTCCAGCAGGCCGGCCTGCACCGCGTCTGGCTGCGCCACTCCACCGCCAACCCGGCCTCCTGCCGGGTGGCGCGGCGCGCCGGCCTGCCCGCCGAGGGCACCAACCGCGGCGCCGCGCGGCACGCCGACGGCTGGCACGACATGCACCTGCACGCCCGGCTGCGCACCGACAGCTGACCGGCCACCACCAGCCGATACGGTGGATGCGACGATGGGCCGGTGAAGATCCTGTCCATCCAGTCCTCGGTCGCCTACGGCTACGTCGGCAACTCCGCCGCCGCGTTCCCGCTGCAACGGCTCGGGCACGAGATCTGGCCGGTGCTGACCGTGCACTTCTCCAACCACACGGGATACGGCGCGTGGCGCGGGCCCCTGCTGGCACCGGGCGACGTGGCCGACGTCATCACCGGCATCGAGGACCGCGGCGTGCTCGGCGACGCCGACGCGATCCTCTCCGGCTACCAGGGCGACCCGGCGATGGGCGCGGTGATCCTCGACGCGGTCGACCGGGTGAAGGCGCTCAATCCCGAGGCCGTCTACTGCTGCGACCCGGTGATGGGCGACGTCGGGCGCGGCATGTTCGTCCGCCCCGGCATCCCGGAGTACCTGCGCGACACCGTCGTGCCACGCGCCGACATCATCACCCCGAACCAGTTCGAACTGGAGTTCCTGGCCGGCCGCACCACGAACACCCTCGACGACCTGCTCGCGGCCGTCGACGTGGTACGGGCGACGGGCCCGCGGCACGTGCTGGTCACCAGCGTCCTGCACGGCGACGTCCCCGAGGGGTCCCTCGAAGTGGTCGCCGTGTCCGACGAGGGCGCCTGGGCGGTGACCACGCCGCTGCTGCCGATCAACCCGAACGGCGGGGGTGACGTCACGGCCGCGTTGTACCTGGCCCACCTGCACACCACCGGCTCGCCCGCGACCGCGCTGGAGCGGACCACCAACGCCATCTTCGCCGTCTACGACACGACGCTCACCGCGGGTACCCGGGAGCTTCAGCTGATCGCCGCGCAGGACGCGATCGCCCACCCGGAGATCCGGTTCGCCGCCCGGCAGGTGCGCTGACCGGCGGCATGATCATCTGCCGGCCGTCGGCGGGGGAGAGCGCGTCGTGCACGACAGCACCGCCAGGTCGGTGATCCGGCGGGGCCGCTCGGCGGGGAGCGACGCCGGTCGGTCCAGGTCGGCCCGCATTGTCCGCGACGAGCCGGCAGGTCGCCTGCTCGTGCTCGTCGAGCTGGGGCTCGACGAGTTCGACGATCCGACCGGGGCGGTCGTCGGGGTCGTGCCGGAGCACGGCGTGGGCGAGTTCGGCGAGGTCCTCCGGGTCGAGCAACAGGTTCCACCGTCGGACGAACGCACCGAGAGCGGTAATCGCCCGGAACATCTGCTGCTCATCCGGCTCACTCATCGCGGCCTCCAGGCGCGCAGACCGCTCCCGCACTCGTCCCCGCCGGGATTCGATAATCTACATTATGTCAAGTAGCGGGGATGCGGCCCTCCTCCGGCGAGCTCCAGCGGGGCGGTGATCCGCACCCAGGCGTCGACCCGGGCGAGAAAGCCCGACAGGTCCGCCTGCGCGGAGCGCAGCAGCTCCGCCAGGCGCGGCCGGCTCAGCTCCACGTACGGGCCGCGCGGCTGCGGTCCGCCGTGCTGCCATACGCGCAGCAGGTCACCCTCGACCTCGACCCGCGGTCCGGGATCGTGGCCCAGCCAGGGCGTCCCGCCGTCGAGGGCCGCCGTCCACTCCCGCCAGTCCTCCAGGCCCGCGCAGCAGCCTGGTGACACGGTCGCCCCGGTGTCGCGGTCGTCCAGCCGCAGTCCCCCGGCGACGAGCAGCAGCTCTTCCCGCAGCAGGCCGTCCACCAGCTCGTCACGGCCAGCGGGTGGCTCGACATCGACGTGGGCGGCGAGGCACGCGAGGAACAGCTCGACCTCCTGCGCCGCGCACCCGCCGTGCAGCGTGAGCCACCATCCGGGCGTCGGCGTGCGCGTCGGCCACCGTCGTGCCGGGTCGACGTCGGGCACCTCGACGACGGGCCGCAGGGTCAGCATGGCCGTCATTCCATCGGGTTGGCCCGCTTCCCTGCCGCCCCCTCTGGCCAAAACATGAGAATCATGCATAATATCCCTTATGCATGACAAAACGGGCGAATCGGTAGAGCGGTTGATCGAGGAGTTCCTGACCGACCGGGCGACCCGCAAGCCCTCCCCCCACACCCTCGCGGCGTACCGGCGGGACCTGACCACGGTCGCGGCGCTGACCGGCCCGGACGGGACCACTCCCCTCCCCCTCGACCAGGTGCCGGTCACCGCCCTGTCCCCCCGGGTCATGCGGGCGGCGTTCGCGCGGTTCGCCGCTCCCCGTGCCGCCGCCTCTGTCCACCGTGCCTGGTCCACCTGGAACATCTTCTTCACGTTCCTGGTCGCCGAGGGCGTCGTACCGGGAAACCCGATGCCGGCGGTGGGGCGCCCCCGTGCCCCGCTCCCCCGCCCCAAGCCGCTGCGCGGCGAGGAGACCCCGGAGGAACTCCTCGCGGCGGTGGCAAGCGAGACGGGCCGGCAGCGCGACCCGTGGCCGGAGCGCGACCTGGCGGTGCTGGCCCTCGCGCTGTGCGCCGGGCTGCGCCTGTCCGAGCTGCTGGCGCTGCGGGTGGCTTCGGTCGCCGGCCGCGCCGGTGAGCGGCGGGTGGACGTGGCCGGTAAGGGCGGGCGGCCGCGGACGGTGCCGATCGAGGCGGGCGTGGACCGGGTCGTGGCGGACTATCTGGACAGCCGCCGGCGGCGGTTCGGGGCGCGCAGCGTACGGCCGGACTCGCCGCTGCTGGTGGACCGGCGGGGAGAGCCGCTGCGTCGCGGTGGCCTGCAGTATCTGGTGGAGTCGTGCTACCGGCGGGCGGGCATCGGTGACCGGGTGCCCAGGGGCGCGCGGTTGCACGCGCTGCGGCACACCTTCGCCACGCGGTTGGCGGAGGACGGGGCGAGCGCGGCGGAGATCATGCGGTTGCTGGGGCACGCGTCGTTGGCGTCGTCGCAGGCGTACATCGAGGTGACGGCGGGACAGCAGCGTGCGGCGGTGCGGTCGAACCGGACCAACCAGGCGGTGGCGCGGCTGGTGGGTGGTGGTTGACCGCGGATCGGCGGTGCCGAGCGGATGGTGTGCTGGCGAGGTGGCGGGCGGTGGCGGATGCGATCGCGCGGCGGGGTGTGGGAGGCTGAGGCGGACGCGACTGGCGGCACGGGGATGGCAGCAACCATCGGGGAGCTTCGTCGCGGGGGTCGACCGCCTGGGCCTCCGTGGTCGGGGTGTGGCATGTCTTCTTCGGGTACGACGGCTCGGCTGCTGCCCGGTGGTCCGGTGGCGCAGCAGGTGTTGGCGGAGGTCGCGGATCAGGTGGCGGCGTTGCGGTCGGCGGGGGTGACGCCGGCGCTGGCGACGGTGCTGGTGGGTGATGACGACGCGAGCGCGGGGTACATCCGGATCAAGCAGCGGCAGGCGGCGGAGTTGGGGTTCGATTCGCCGCATGTGCATCTGCCGGCGTCGGCGTCGCAGGCGGATCTGCACGCGGTGCTGGCGGACTTCAACGCCGACAGGGGTGTGCACGGGGTGTTGGTGCAGTATCCGATCCCGGGGCGGCTGGATTACGACCGGGCGTTGTCGGTGCTGGATCCGGACAAGGACGTCGACGGCATGCATCCGGTGAACATGGGCCGGTTGGCGTTGGGGCTGCCGGGCCCGCTGCCGTGTACGCCGGCGGGGATCGAGGCGTTGCTGGCGTTTCACGGGGTGCCGGTGGCCGGGCGTGAGGTGGTGATCCTCGGTCGGGGTGCGACGTTGGGTCGGCCGTTGGCGATGTTGCTGGCGCAGAAGCGGCCGAGCGCGAACGCGGCGGTAACGGTGGTGCACACGGGGGTGGCGGACTGGCCGCGGTACACCCGGCGGGCGGAGATCCTGGTGGCGGCGGCGGGGGTGCCGGGGATCGTGCGGCCGGAGCATGTGCGTCCGGGTGCGGTGGTGGTCGGCGGCGGCGTGCGGTACGAGGGGCGGCGGCTGCTGCCGGACGTGGATGAGCGGTGTGCCGAGGTGGCGGGGGCGATCACGCCACGGGTCGGTGGGGTGGGTCCGACGACGGTGGCGATGTTGTTCCGTAATGCGGTGCGGGCGGCGCAGCGGGCGGCCGGGTTGGGTTGAGGCTGGTCACGCGGTGGTGACGGGGCGGCCCAGCCAGGTGGAGAGCCAGTCGAAGGCGGGTGCTTCGACGGCGCGCCAGGTGGACGGGTTGTGGCCGCCCCCGTCGACGTAGCTGGTGGTGAGGGAGATGGGGGCGCGGGCGAGTCGGCTCAGGGCCCGGGTGTCGCGTAGCGCGTTGTGGTCGGCGCGGCCGCAGGACAGGTAGAGGGCGACGGCGGGGCGGGGCAGGTGTTGCAGCCGCCAGATGTCGTTGTTGAGGGTGTGTTCGGTGCCGTCGCCGATGGTGAGGCCGGGTTCGGCGTAGCCGGAGAGGCTGGCGGCTGCGGCGTACCGGTCGGGGTGGCGCAGGAGCAGGTTGGTGGCGCAGTAGCCGCCGGCGGACAGGCCGGTGAGGCCCCAGGCGTTGCGGTTGGCGCGTGCCCGCAGGTGGGTGTTGGTCCAGGCGGGCACGTCGACGGTGAGGAAGGTTTCGCTCTGCGGGCCGTGGGTGAGGTTGACGCATTCGGTGTCGACCATGGTGTTGGGTGTCTGGTAGGGAAACAGCACGATGGTGGGGGCCATCCGGCCGGCGGCGATCTCCCGGTCGAGGTGGCCGGGGGCGTCGAGCAGTTGCAGCCAGCCGGCGGGTGAGCCGGGGTAGCCGTGCAGTGCCTCGATGACGGGGAAGCGCTGCTTCGGGTGGGTGTCGTAGGCGGCCGGCAGGTAGACGTACATGGGCAGGTTGAGGCCGCTGGCGGTGCCGGGGACGGTGACGGTGACGACCCGGCCGCCGTGGTGGCCCTCGGGGGTCGCGGTGGTGGCGGTGGCGGCGTCGGGCCGGCCGAACAGGTCGGCCCAGGTGGTGTAGGTGGCGCTCTGCCGGTTGACCCAGGCCAGCGCGACGGTGGCGGTGGTGCTGAGGCAGAGCAGTGCGGTGGCGGCGCGGACGGTGTGTCGTCGCCAGCCGTGCCAGGTGTCCCAGGTGGCGGCGAGGAGCACGGCGGCCGCGACGGCGAGCGCGACGGCGGTGAGTTCAGTGGGGACGCTGTCGGGTGACATGGGCGCCTGCCGTCGAGGGTGGGATGGCCGGTGGGTGGTGGTGTGGGTGCCGGGTCCGCTGCGGGGGTGGGATGAGCGGGGCGGGGGCGGCCAGCGGCGCCGGGGTCTGCTGGCAGGCCCAGCGCAGGGCGGCGGGCAGGCCGCGGTCGGGGCCGGCGGCGAGCCGGACGGGGTCGCCGGTGGCGGGCCCGGCGGCGGGGGCGGTGACGGCGAGGGCTTCCCCGGCGGGTAGGCCGGCGAGGGCGGCGGTGCGGGTGGTGGTGTCGTCGACCAGGGCGAGGGCCGGGTAGCGGTCGGGTGCGGTGTGCACGATGGCGTTGGCGAGGGCCTGCCGCCGGGTGGTGGCGACCAGCGCCCAGGTGTGGCTGGTGACGCGCAGGTCGCGGGTGAGGCTCAGGGGTACGGTGCCGGCGAGCACCCCGGGGTCGACGGTGGCGGCGGGTCGGGTGAACACCAGTACGGCGGGGCCGGCGCTGCTGGCGGCGTGGGCGGCGTCCTGGTCTTCGGTGGGGTTCCACCGGTCGTCGTCGCCGACGACCAGGACGGCCGGGTACCGCCAGCCGGGGTGGCGCAGGTAGCCGGCGGGCACCACCACGGTGGGTGGGGTGCCCAGACGCCAGTTCTGCCAGCCGGTGGGTCGCCAGTCGAAGGTGATCGGGGTGTCGGGGCCGGTGGCCTGGTGGGCCAGCCACCGGTCGAGTTGGCCGGGCCGGTCGTCGTGGCCGGTGGTGGCGGTGGCGCCGGTGTCCAGCAGGTCGTGCCAGGAGGTGTAGAACTGCTCGTGCCGGTTGACGGCCAGGCCGACGGTGAGCAGCACGAGCAGTTCGGTGAGCAGGACTGCGGTGGGGCGCAGCAGCAGCCGGGCCCGGGGCGTGCGGTGCCAGCCGTACGCGGTGGCGCAGGCGGCGGCGATGGTGGCGGCCGTGGCCAGGGCGAGCAGCGGTATGCCGGTGAGCGACACCTCGTGCCTCCCGTCGTCGCACCATCGTTACCACGGGCGCCGCGGGGGCCGGTGGGGAACGCCTGAGCGGGGCGCGGCGAGGCTGATTGTGATCGGTGCGGCTGTGTGCTGCCCCGGGGTTGGCTGGGAGTGCGCTGAAGGGTTGGTTCAGCCGAGGTCGACGACCAGCGGCCGGTGGTCGGAGATCACCGACAGTGGGGTGTCGACGGCGGTGACCGGGGGCAGCCGGTCGAGGCCCTGCCGGTCGGCGAGGATGTGGTCGAGTTGGACCCGGGGTTGCCCGGCCGGGTAGGTGGGGCGGCGGCCCAGGGGCGGCCAGCCGGACAGCACCCGGGCGGCGCCGGCGGGCAGGTTCAGGTCGCCGAGCAGCAGGCGTGGCGCGGGCAGCGCGCGCAGGGCGCGTACGACGCGGCGCAGTTGCAGGATGTTCCAGCCGGGCACGAACGACAGGTGGGTGGCGGCGACGGTCAGCGGCCCGTGCGGGGTGTCCAGCACGGCGGCGAGCACGACGCGGGGTTCGTCGTGCAGCAGCACCAGTCCCCCGCCGGGGCCGGGCACGTAGATCGGGGACCGGACGGGGGCCGGGCGTAGGCGGGTGACCTGCCAGGAGCGCACCGGGTACCGGCTGACCAGGCCGACGCCGTAGAGGGGTTCGCCGTGCCCGTCGTCGTCGTGGTTGAGCGGGCGGAATTGTTCGCCGGGGGTGCCGACCACGGCGGCGGCGAAGCGGTGTTCGGGGGCGCCCAGGGCGCGGGCGGCGATGGCGGTGAGGTCGTGGTTCCCGCTGCGCGACTGGTCCCGGTCGACCTCTTGCAGGGCCAGCACGTCGGCGTCGAGCGCGGCGACGGCGGCGGCGAGCCGGTCGGGGTCGACGAGCCCGTCGGTGAGGGAGCGGCCGTGCAAGAGATTGAAGGTGGCCAGGCGCACCTGCACACCCTACGTCCCCGTGGCAGGCTTACCGGGTGCTCAGGGTCCTGGTCTGTTCGATGCTGGTGTTCGTGGCCGTGGCGTCGGTCGGGCTGTGGCTGCGCCGCCGGCGGGGCCGCTGAGCGGCGTCGACCCGCGGCCGGCGAGGCGGTGAGCCTGGCCACAGCCGGCCGCGTCGGGCCGCTGGTGGTGGGCAGAATGGCCGCCCGTGGCTCCTGTCTCGCTGACCACCCTGCTGACCGCGGCCGCCATGGCGGGCTGGGTGGACGCGGTGGTCGGGGGTGGTGGGCTGCTGCTGTTGCCGGCCCTGCTGGTGGCCGCGCCGGGGGTGCCGGTGGCCACGGCGTTGGGGACGAACAAGTTGGCCGCGATCTTCGGTACGTCGACGGCGGCGTTGACCTACGCCCGGCGTACGAAGCTGGACTGGTCGGTGGCGGGTCCGTCGGCGGGTTTGGCGGTGTTGACCGCCGGGTTGGGTGCGGCGCTGGCGGGGGCGGTGCCGGCGGGCGCGTACCGGCCGGTGGTGCTGGTGGTGCTGGTGTCGGTGGCGGTGTTCGTGTTGACCCGGCCGCGGCTGGGGGTGGTGGCCCTGCCGGAGCGGCGGACGCCGGCGCGGGCGGCGGCGGTGGTCGCGGTGGCCGGGCTGGGGATCGCCCTGTACGACGGGTTGATCGGTCCGGGCACCGGCACGTTCCTGGTGTTGGCGTTCACCGCGTTGGTGGGGGCGGACTTCGTGCACGCCTCGGCGATGGCGAAGGTGGTCAACGCGGGCACGAACCTGGGCGCGCTGGTGGTGTTCGCCGCGACCGGGCACGTGTGGTGGCTGCTGGGTGCGGCGATGGCGGTGTGCAACGTCGCCGGAGCCGCGCTGGGGGCGCGGATGGCCCTGCGGCGCGGCTCCGGCTTTGTGCGGGTGGTGTTGCTGGTCGTGGTGGTGGCGCTGGTGGGCAAGCTCGGCTACGACCAGTGGGTGGCGGGCTGAGGCCTGCTCAGGCGTGCCGGACGACGTCGTCGTAGTCCAGCCGGGGCAGCCGGGGGAACCAGGCGTCCGGGCCGGGCTTGCCGATGTTGACCACGAGCAGCGATTTCCAGCTGCTGTCGGCGAAGAACTCCTTGTCCAGGCCCTCGGTGTCGAAGCCGGCCATCGGGCCGGCGGCCAGGCCGGCGGCGCGCACGGCGAGCAGCCAGTAGCCGATCTGCAGGGTGGCGTTGAACCGGGCCATCCCCTCTCGGGCCACCGCGTCGGCGGCCAGGCCGTCGCGCATCTCGGGGCGGATCGGGAAGACCCGCGGGATGAACTCGTGGAACTCGGTGTCGGCGGCGAGGACGGCGACGACGGGCGCGCTCGCGGTCTTGGCCCGGTTGCCCTCGCTCAGGTGGGTCAGCAGCCGCTCGCGGGCCTCCCCTTGGCGGATGAACAGCACCCGCAGCGGCTGCGTGTTGGCGGCCGTCGGCGGGTACTTGGCCAGTTCGAAGATGGCGTGCAGCTGTTCGTCGCTGACCGGCTCGTCGGTGAAGGTGTTGGCGGTGCGGGCGTCGGTGAACAGCTGGGCCTGCGCCTCGGGGTGCAGGGTGATCAGGTCACTCATCCGTGGTTCCTCGCTCTATCCTCGCCCCTCCCATACATGGAGGGGCTAGTTTTTTAATAGTGCCTTCCGGGATGAGGGTAGCGCGTATCCTGGACGGGTGACAGTCAGGCCGGAGGTGGGCGACGCGCCCCGCATGTGCGACCAGGGGCTGGCCCGCGCCTTCGCGTTCCTCGGCAAGCGGTGGAGCGGGGTGCTGCTGGGCACCCTCGCCGGCGGGCCCGCCGGCTTCGCCGAGCTGGGCCGGGCGCTGCCCGGGATCAGCGAGTCGATGCTGTCCGACCGGCTCGGCGAGCTGTGCCGGGTCGGCCTGGTCTCGCGCACCGTACGGGAGGGCCCGCCGGTCGGGGTGAGCTACGAGCTCACCGAGCGCGGCGCCGCCCTGCTGCCGGCGCTGGACGCGATCGCCCGCTGGGCCCACGAGAACCTGCCCGACCAGCCGGGACGCGCCGACGCCTGCTGACCGCCGCTGTGTGATCATCCTCTGGTGCCCGTACGCGCCGAACACGACCGGGCCGTCCTGGCCGAGCTGCTGACCCGGGACCCGGTGCTGCACGCCTACCAGCTCGGCGACCTGGACGACTTCTTCTGGCCCTACACCTCCTGGTACCGCCGCGACGACCAGGTGGCCCTGCTCTACCACGGCGTCGAGCTGCCGACCCTGCTGGCGTTCGCCCCGCCGGAGCGCACCGACGACCTGGCCGCGCTGCTGACCGAGGCCGCCCCGGTGCTGCCCGCCCGGCTGTGGGCGCACCTGTCCCCCGGCCTGGAGGCCACCGTCACCCGCTGGTACGAGGTGGCCGACGCCGCGCCGCACCACCGGATGGCGCTGACCGAGCCGGACCGGCTGGCCCGGGTCACCCCCGCCGGGCAGGTGCTCGACCGCGCCGACCTGCCGGCGCTGCACCACCTCTACGCCGCCGCGTACCCGGGAAACTGGTTCGACCCACGGATGCTCGACACCGGCCAGTACGTCGGCATCCACGCCGGCGGCGAGCTGGTCGCCGTCGCCGGGGTGCACGTCTGGTCGCCCACCTGGCGGGTCGCCGCCCTCGGCAACGTCACCACCCACCCGCGGCAGCGGGGCCGGGGCCTGGCCACCGCCGCGGTCGCCGCGCTCTGCGCCCGGCTGCGCGACACCGTCGAGCACGTGACACTCAACGTCCGCGCCGACAACACCGCCGCCGTACGCCTCTACGAGCGGCTCGGTTTCACCCGGGTCGCCGACTTCACCGAGTGCGGCCTGCACCGCCGCTGACCGCCGGCCGGGGCGCCGTCGCTACCCTGTCCAGCCGCCACGCCGGGTCGGGAAACCGACCGTGAGCTGGGCCTGTGTCGGACCGGCCCGGGCCGGCCGAACCCCTAGCGTCTGGCTTCGAGGCCGCGCCCGGGGCGGGCGCGGCGGAGCCGAAGGAGACACGATGGGTTTCACAGCGACACCCCGGGGGCGAAGAACGGCGGTGACCGTCGCCGCCGCCCTGGCCGCGATGGTGACCACGACCGCGGCACCCGCCTGGGCCGCGCCGGGCGTCGACCCCGGCCACCGTGGACCGGGCCGCCGATCCCGGCGCCACCATCGGGATCAGCAAGGTCGTCTCGACCCCGCCGATCCCCCCGAAGCCGGACGTGGTGCTGCTGGTCGACACCACCGGCAGCATGGGCCCGGCGATCGCCAACGTGCGGACCAACCTGCAACAGGTGATCAACAACGTGCGCGGGGCGCAGCCCAGCGCCGAGTTCGCGGTCGCCTCCTACCGCGACGAGGGCGACGGCGCGGAGCTGTTCCGGGTCCGGCGGAACCTCACCGGCGACGCGACCGCCCTGCAGAACGCGGTCAACGGCCTGGACGCCGACGGGGGTGGTGACGTCCCCGAGGGGTGGGTGAACGCGCTGTTCCAGGTTTCCGACGGCGCGATCGCCTACCGGTCGGGCAGCAGCCGGCTCGTCGTGCTGGTCGGCGACGCGCCCAGCCACGACCCCAGCGCCGGACACACCCTGGTGCAGGCCACCGCCGCCCTGCAGGCTGACGACGCCCGCGTCCTCGCCGTCGACGTCAGCGGCGGAGGCGGCGGCCTGGACGCCCTCGGCCAGGCCACCGACGTGGCCACCGCCACCGGCGGCCAGGTGGTCGGCAGCGCCCCGGACACGGTCACCGCGGCGATCCTGTCCGGGCTACGCGACCTCGACGTCACCGTCACCCCGACCGTGACGTCCTGCGATCCCGGCCTGTCGGTGAGCTTCGACGCCGCGTCGAGGACCCAGCAGAGCGGCACCGACGTGCCGTTCGCCGAAACCATCACGGTCGCCGCCGACGCCACCCAGGGCGCCACCCTGCACTGCACGGTGGACTTCCTGCTCAACGGCCTGTCCGGCGGGCCCGCGTTCGTCGAGCGGATCAGCGTCACGGTCAACGACGTCACCCCACCGACGGTGGCCGTCGACGACCAGACCGTCGAGGCGACCAGCCCCGCCGGCGTGGTGATCAACTATCCGGCGAGCGCGACCGACAACGTCGACGGGCCGCTCACCCCGACCTGCGCACCGCCGCCCGGCAGCACCTTCCCGCTGGGCACCACCACGGTCACCTGCACCGCCACCGACGCGGCCGGCAACACCGGCAGCGACACCGCGGTGATGCGGGTGGTCGACACCACCGCCCCGAGCACCGGGTGCGTGCCGACGAACAACCCGAGCGGCGGCAACATCCCCGGCTCGGACAACCCGGACGGGTTCTACCAGCTGACCGCCACCGACATCGTCGACACCGCCGTCGAGGTGTACATCGGTGACGCCGCCGACCCGTCGGTGACGTTCGGCCCGTTCCCCGCCGGCACCAGGATCAAGCTGGTGCAGGCCCCGGGTGCGCAGTCCCGGATCAAGGACGGCACCGGCGACATCGACTACAAGGTGACGCTGCGCGGCGACGCGGTGATCACGGGCGTGGACGACGCCGGCAACACCTCGACCGCGACCTGCCTGGTGGCCCCGCCGCCGAAGTGACGCCGAGGTCGTGACGCGGGGGTGGCCGGTGTTCCGGCCACTCCCGCGGCGGCGGTCAGAGACCGCGGCTGGGCGAGTGGAACCGGCCGGCGCGGATCTCCCGCAGCGCCCGGCGGCGGGTCTCCCCGCGCAGCGTGTCGACGTAGAGGCGGCCCCGCAGGTGGTCGGTCTCGTGCTGCAGCGCCCGGGCGAGGAAACCCCGCCCGGAGATGGTCAGCGGCTCGCCGTGCTGGTCGAAGCCGTGCGCGGTGGCCTGCATCGCCCGAGGTGTCGGGAAGTACAGCCCCGGGATGGACAGGCAGCCCTCGTCGTCGTCCTGCAGCTCCTCGGACAGCTCCAGCGTCGGGTTGATCAGGTGGCCCCGGTGGCCGTCGGCGTCGTAGACGAACACCTGCGCGTTCACCCCGATCTGCGGCGCGGCCACCCCGGCCCGGCCGGGCGCGCCGAGCAGCGTGTCCATCAGGTCCTGCACGAGCGCGCGCAGTTCCGTGTCGAAGCTGGTGACCGGCTCGCTGGGGGTGCGCAAGACGGGGTCGCCGATGATCCGGATCGGACGCATAGTCATGTCCGGAAGGCTATCCGTCCGTTACCGCCGCCGGTGGTCGCACCCGCCGGTCAACCGGGCGGGGCGCCCGTCGCCCGGCCCGGGGCCAGACCGGTGTCGGCGATCCGGTCGCGCAGCGGACGGCGGCGCAGCGCGGCCAGGACCGCGTACAGCTCGTCGGCCAGGGGTACGGGCAGTTCGGCGTCGAGCCGCCGCATGGCGGTGGTGGTGGCCGCCCACTCGGCCTCGATCACCGGCCGCAGCGCGTCGGCCCGGTCGGTGAGGCTGACGATGCGTTGGCGGGCGTCGGCGCCAGGGCTGAGGGTGACCAGGCCGGCGCGGCTCATCTGGGCGACGGTCTGGCTGGCCGCGGAGTGGGTGACGCCGACCCGGGCGGCGAGGTCGCGGATGGCCAGCGGCCCGTCGGCGAGCAGCACCCGGACCAGGGGCGAGAAGCGGGGCCGGTAGTCGGCCAGGTCGAGATCGGCGTAGACGGCGGCGACGTCGCCGTCGAGCAGTTCGAGGACGTGGCGCAGCAGGGTGCCGAGGGCCTCGCGGTCGGGGGCGGCGGTCACGTCCGCTAATGTAACAGCGCTGTTGTATCTCGTGGACGGGGAGGGTCCTGATGTATCCACCGATCGAGCCGTACGCCCACGGCCTGCTCGACGTCGGCGACGGCCAGCGGATCTACTGGGAGACCTGCGGCAACCCCGACGGCCGGCCGGCCCTGGCGGTGCACGGCGGCCCCGGCTCCGGCGCCACCGCGTTCTGGCGGCGGCTGTTCGACCCGGCCGCCTACCGCATCGTCCTGTTCGACCAGCGCGGCTGCGGCCGCAGCACCCCGCACGCCAGCGACCCGGCGGTGGACCTGTCGGTGAACACCACCGCACACCTGCTGGCCGACATGGAACGGCTGCGCGAGCACCTGGGCATCGGGCGGTGGCTGCTCTGCGGCGCCTCCTGGGGCTCCTCGCTGTCTCTCGCCTACGCCCAGCGCCACCCGGACCGGGTCAGCGCGCTGGCGCTGTTCAGCGTGGTCGCCAACACCCGCCGCGAGATCGACTGGGTGACCCGGGACATGGGGCGGATCTTCCCGCAGGAATGGGCCCGGTTCCGCGACGGCGTACCCGAGGCCGACCGGGACGGCGACCTGCCCACCGCGTACGCCCGGCTGGTCAACGACCCCGACCCGGCCGTGCGGGAGCGGGCCGAGATCGACTGGTGCGACTGGGAGGACGTGCACGTCTCCCTGGCCGGCGGGTTCAAGCCCAGCCCCCGCTACGCCGACCCGGTGTTCCGGGCCGCCTTCGTCCGGATCGTCACCCACTACTGGAGCAACCTCGGGTTCATGCCGGACGGGCAACTGCTGCGCGACGCCGGCAAGCTCGCCGGCATCCCCGGGGTGCTGGTGCAGGGGCGCCTGGACGTCAGCGGCCCGCCGGACATCGCCTGGCAGCTCACCCGGGACTGGCCGGACGCCCGGCTGGAGATCGTCGAGTCCGGCGGCCACGGCAGCGGCCACGGGGTCGGTGAGCGGGTCGTCGCCGCCCTGGACGCCTTCGCCCGCGGCTGACCCGGCTCAGCCGCCGGCCCGCCAGTCCCGGGGCGAGCACCCGTACGCGGCCCGGAACGCCCGGCTGAAGTGGGCCTTGTCGGGGAAGCCCCAGCGGGCCGCGACGGTCTGCACCGGCTCGTCGGCCAGCAGCGGGTCGCGCAGGTCCCGGCGGCAGCGCTCCAGCCGACGGGAGCGGATCAGCGCCGCCACGCCGGTCGACTCGCCGGCGAAGAGCCGCTGCAGCGTGCGCGGCGAGACGTGGTGGGCGTCGGCGACCGCCTGCGGGGTCAGCGCGGGATCGTCGAGGTGCCGGTCGACGAAGGCGAGGACCTGCTCGCGCAGCGCCTGCCGGCGTACCTCCGGCGGCAGGGCGGCCTCCGCGTCGAGGTGCTGGGCGAGGGTGGCGGCGGTCAGGTCGAGGACCACCGCGCCGAGCAACCCGGCGTCGCCCGGGTCGTACTGCTCGGGGCAGGTGGCGATGCGCCGCACGTACCGGGCCAGCAGGACCCCCATCCCCCGGTCGGTGGGGATCCGGGCGGCCAGCACCCGGCGGAGCCGGTCCGGGGGCAGCGGCAGATCCCGGTGCGCGATCTGCACGGTGATGGTGGCGGCCAGGCCCGGCCCGACCGTGGTGTGCGTGGCCACGTGCGGTCGCGAGGTGTCCAGGAAGGTGAACTCCGCGGCGTTCATCTGCGCCTCCCGGCGGTCCTGGCTCAGCGCGCTGCGCCCGCACACGGGCAGCGCCAGCTGGTAGAGGTCGGCCTCGGTGCGGCGGATCAGCCGGGCCGGGCGGGTGGAGTTCAGCGACGGGTAGCGCAGCGCGGCCAGCCGCACCGGGCCGAGGTCGATGGCGCGCGCGTACGCGACGAAGTCGTCCAGGTGGGCGCTGCTGATGTGCGCCGGCGCGGTCTCCTGCGCCACCAGCTGGTGCCAGAACGCGAACCGGTCGGACGGGGGCAGCAGCGTGGTGTCCACCACGTGGTTGGCCAGCATCCCGCCACCTCCACCCGTCCACGATCCGGGGTGATTGTGGCAGAGTTTCGCATTCAGCCGGCGGCGAGCAGGGCGCGCAGCGGGGCGGCCTTCGCGGCGGCCTCGGCCACCTCGGCGGCCGGGTCGCTGCCCCAGGTGATGCCGCCGCCGGCCCACAGGTGCAGCCGCTCGGCGTCGGCCGCCGCGGTCCGGATGGTCAGCCCCAGGTCGATCCGCCCCGGGCCGACCCAGCCCAGCGCGCCCATGCTGGCGCCCCGGCCGACCGGCTCCAGCGCGGCGACCTGCGCCAGCGCGGCGAGCTTCGGCGCGCCGGTCACCGAGCCGCCCGGGCAGACCGCGCGCAGCAGCGCCGCCAGGCCCAGCCCGTCGGCGGGCGCCGCGGACACCGTCGACTCGGCCTGCCACAGGTCGCACCACCGGCGTACGGCGAACAGGTCGTCGACCCGCACCGAGCCGGTACGGGCCACCCGGGCCAGGTCGTTGCGTTCCAGGTCGACGATCATCACGTGCTCGGCGCGTTCCTTGGCGGAGGCGAGCAGTTCCCGCCGCCCGGCCTCGGTGGCCGGGCGGGTGCCCTTGATCGGCCGGGTGACCAGGCGGCCGCCCTCGAGGGCGATGAGGGTCTCCGGGGAGGCGCAGCCGACCGCCCAGCCGAGCCCGGCGAGGGTGCCGCCGTAGCGGGCGCCGGGCAGGGCGGCCAGCCGGGCCAGGGCGGGCAGCGGGTCCCCCGTGTACGTGGCGGCGGCGTGGCCGACCAGGTTGACCTGGTAGACGTCGCCGCGGCCGATGGCGGCGCGGACGGCCTGCACGGCGTCGGCGTGGGCTTCGGGGGTCCAGCTGTCCCGCCACCGGCCCAGCCACCAGCCGCCGGGTGCGCGGTCGGGGGCCGGGGTGGCCGGCCGGTCGGTGTGGTCGTAGACGACCACCACCAGGTCGGGCAGCGCCGGCACCGGGGTGGGGGCACCCGGTGGGCCGCCGGCGGTGCGGGCCCCGGCGGCGGCGGACAGGTACAGGGCCGCGCCGCACACGCCGTCGGCGGCGTGGCGGGCGGGTCGGGACACGTCCCGCAGGTCGACGCCGTGCTCGGCCAGGAACTCCTCGGCCAGGGCGGCCGGGTCGCCGCCGTCGGCGGCCCACCACTGCAGTCGGGCCCGTTCGGTGAGCCGGTCCCGGCACCCGGCGGGTGCCGCCGGAACGTCGACCAACCTCATTGGGAGCGCTTCCACGCCGTCTGGACCGTTCTCGCTCATCCGTTCAGCCCATTCTGGGGGAACAAGCCGGAACCTTGCTCGATGACGCGCGGTTCCGCTTGGTACTGTGCGTCACTGGTCATGTGAACCATGACACAGTGCCCCCACAGTCCGGAGAACCCGATGTGCCAGCACCAACCCACCTGCCCCTCCGCTGAGGCGACCGACCGAGAAGCCGCCCGCGTCATCGCCTGCTTTCCTGAGCAGGGGTGGAGCCTGCTCTGCAACGGTGTGATCGTTTTCGAGGACACCGGAGAACTGCTCCCCGACGGCAGCAGCATCGCCCCGCACCGCGGCCCCGCCCGACACGCCCTCGTCGCCTGATTCCACCACGCTGCGTGACCGCAGCGTGGCGTCGTCGACTCCAGGTCGGCGCGTCTGAACAGCGCGCCGCGACCTGGAGCCGCCTCGCCCCACCCGCCCACGTCGGCGGCGCGCCGGGGCGGCCGACGACCGCCCCGACCCGCACGCACCGTCAATTCTCGAACGCCTCCGGCGCCGGACACGAGCAGACCAGGTTCCGGTCGCCGTACGCGCCGTCGATCCGCCGCACCGGCGGCCAGTACTTCCCCGCCCGGTCCACCCCGGCCGGGTACGCCCCCACCGACCGCGGGTACGCGTGCGGCCACTGGTCGCCCGACACCATCGCCGCGGTGTGCGGGGCGTTGGACAGCGGATTGTCCCCGGCCGGCCACTCCCCCGACCCCACCTTGTCGATCTCCGCCCGGATCGCGATCATCGCGTCGCAGAACCGGTCCAGCTCGGCCAGGTCCTCGCTCTCCGTCGGCTCCACCATCAGCGTCCCCGCCACCGGGAACGACATCGTCGGCGCGTGGAACCCGTAGTCGATCAGCCGCTTGGCCACGTCGTCGACGCTCACCCCGGTCGCCTTGGTCAACGGCCGCAGGTCCAGGATGCACTCGTGCGCCACCAGGCCCTTGTTGCCGGCGTACAGCACCGGGAAGTGCTGCCGCAGCCGCGCCGCCACGTAGTTCGCCGCCAGCACCGCCACCCCGGTCGCCCGGGCCAGCCCCGAGGCCCCCATCATCCGCAGGTACGCCCACGGGATCGGCAGGATCCCCGCCGACCCGTACCGGGCCGCCGAGATCGCCGGCGCCCCGTCGCCGCGCGCCCCGACCGGGTCACCGGGCAGGAACGGCGCCAGATGGGCACGCACCGCCACCGGACCGACGCCCGGGCCACCGCCGCCGTGCGGGATGCAGAACGTCTTGTGCAGGTTCAGGTGCGACACGTCCGCCCCGAACTTGCCCGGCTTGGCGAACCCGACCAGGGCGTTGAGGTTCGCCCCGTCGACGTACACCTGACCGCCGGCGTCGTGCACCTTCGCGCACAGCTGCGCGATGCCCGTCTCGTACACCCCGTGCGTCGACGGGTACGTCACCATGATCGCCGCGAGGGCGTCGCGGTGCTTGTCGATCTTCGCGTCGAGGTCGACCAGGTCGACGTTGCCGTCCGCGTCGCAGCCGACCACGACCACCCGCATGCCGGCCATCACCGCCGACGCCGCGTTGGTGCCGTGCGCCGACGACGGGATCAGGCACACGTCCCGGTGCCCCTCGCCGCGGGAGCGGTGGTAGGCGCGGATCGCCAGCAGCCCGGCCAGCTCACCCTGCGACCCGGCGTTGGGCTGCACGCTGACCGCGTCGTAGCCGGTCACCTCGGCCAGCCAGCCCTCCAGCTGCCCGATCAGCTCCCGGTACCCGGCGGTCTGCTCGGCCGGGGCGAACGGGTGCAGGTGGGCGAACTCGGGCCAGGTGATCGCCTCCATCTCCGTGGTGGCGTTCAGCTTCATCGTGCACGACCCGAGCGGGATCATGCCCCGGTCCAGGGCGTAGTCGAAGTCGGCCAGCCGGCGCAGGTAGCGCAGCATCGCCGTCTCGGAGTGATGGCTGCGGAACACCGGGTGGGTGAGGAAATCGCTGCTGCGGGCCAGCCCCGCCGGCAGCGCCTCGTCCACCTCCCCGTCGACCCCGTCGACGCCGAAGGCCGCCCACACCGCCGCCAGGTGCGCCTCGGTGGTCGTCTCGTCACAGGAGATGCCCACCCGGTCGGCGTCGACCAGCCGCAGGTTGACCTGCCGCGCCGCGGCGGCGGCCACCACGTCGGCGGCCCGCCCCGGCACGGTCGCGGTGACGGTGTCGAAGAACGCGACGTCCGTGACGCTCACGCCGCCAGCGCGCAGCCCGGCCGCGAGCCGCGCCGCCATGCCGTGGGTACGCCGGGCGATCTCCCGCAGCCCGTCCGGGCCGTGGTAGACGGCGTACATGCCGGCCATCACGGCCAGCAGCACCTGCGCGGTGCAGATGTTGCTGGTCGCCTTCTCCCGCCGGATGTGCTGCTCGCGGGTCTGCAACGCCAGCCGGTACGCCGGGTTGCCGTCGGCGTCCCGGGACACCCCGACCAGCCGGCCCGGCAGCATCCGCTCCAGGCCGGCGCGGACCGCCAGGTAGCCGGCGTGCGGGCCACCGAAGCCCATCGGCACCCCGAACCGCTGGGTGGTGCCGGCGGCGATGTCGGCGCCGATCTCGCCCGGCGGGCGCAGCAGCGTCAGCGCCAGCAGGTCCGCCGCCACGGTGACCAGAGCCCCGGCGGCGTGCGCGGCCTCGACCAGGCCGGTGTGCTCACGCACCGCCCCGGACGCCCCCGGGTACTGCAGGTGCAGGCCGAAGAACTCCCCCGGCAGCTCCTCGGTGTCCAGGTCCAGCACCCGCACGTCGATGCCGAGCGGCTCGGCCCGGCTGGCGATCACCGAGATGGTCTGCGGCAGGGTGTCCGCGTCGACGACGTACACGGTGCTCCTGCTCTTGCCGGCGCGGCGGGCGAGGGTCATCGCCTCGGCCGCGGCGGTGCCCTCGTCGAGCATGGAGGCGTTGGCGGTGGCCAGCCCGGTCAGGTCGGTGACCATGGTCTGGAAGTTCAGCAGCGCCTCCAGCCGCCCCTGGCTGATCTCCGGCTGGTACGGCGTGTACGCGGTGTACCAGGCCGGGTTCTCCAGCACGTTGCGGCGGATCACCCCAGGGGTGTGGGTGCCGTGGTAGCCCAGGCCGATCATGGACACGGCGACGGTGTTGCGGGCGGCCAGGGCCCGCAGCTCGGCCAGCGCCTCCCGCTCGCCGGCCGGAGCGGGCAGGTCGAGGGTGCCGTGCCAGCGGATCACCTCGGGGATCGCGGCGTCCATCAGCTCGTCGATGGAGCTGTAGCCGACGGTCTCCAGCATGCGGCGCTCATCGTCCGGGCCGGGGCCGATGTGCCGGTCGGCGAACTGCTCTGCGGTCATGCGCTGCGCTCCTTGTGGGGGCGAGGTCGACGGGTCGGCCTCCCCCTGAGTCACGCATGACGCGCTCCACAGCGCCTGCCCACGCGGTCCTTTTGCCTGAGAGGTTCCGGGGAGGAAGCTGCCCCTTCGGCGCCGCCCGGGGTGTGTCCGGGCGGTCTCTCCCGCGTGGGTGGTACCGGCATGGTCAACGCTACCAGCGACCATGTTTCCGGCTCATGTCCTACCCCGGCTACACGGCGGCCGGCTGCACCCCCGCCGCGGCGGCGCCGGCGTCCACCGGCGGCCGGGCGGCGAGCCGGTCGGCCAGGTCGGTCAGCACCCGGCCCAGCGGCGCGTCCAGGGTGAGGGTGGCGTGCCCGTCGCCGCGGGTGGGGCCCTGGTTGACGATCGCCACGGGGATGCCGCGCTTCGCCGCGCGGATGACGAACCGCCGTCCCGACATGACGGTCAGGGACGAGCCGAGCACGAGCAGCGCCCGGGCCCGCTCGACCAGGGCGAAACAGTCGGCGACCCGGGGCGCGGGCACCGTCTCGCCGAAGAACACCACATCCGGCTTCAGCGTGCCGGTGCCGCAGATGCCGCAGTCGACGGCACGGAACCGGGCCACCGCCGCGTCGGGCAGCTCGACGTCGCCGTCGGGGTTGACCTGCCCGATGTGCGCGTCGAAGCCTGGATTGGCCTCGGCCAGCCGCCGGTCCAGCTCCTCCCGGGAGGTGAGGTTGCCGCAGTCCAGGCAGGTCACCTCGTCGAGCCGGCCGTGCAACTCGATCACCCCGCTGGCCCCGGCCGCGGTGTGCAGCCCGTCGACGTTCTGGGTGATGATCCCGGCGAGCAGGCCGGCGCGCTGCAGCCGCGCCACCGCCAGATGCCCGGCGTTGGGCGCGGCCCGGGCGATCATCCGCCACCCCAGGTGGCTGCGCGCCCAGTAGCGCCGCCGGGCGTCCGGGTCGCGGGTGAACGCCTGGTACGTCATCGGGGTGTGCCGGCGGGCCGCGCCGCTGGGCCCCCGGTAGTCCGGGATGCCCGACTCGGTGGACAGCCCCGCGCCGCTGAGCACCACCACACCCCCGCCGCCGACCAGCCGGGCCAACCTGTCGGACGTCTCCGTCACCCGTCCATGCTGCCCCAACCGCCCACCCGCCGCCCACCCGGCCGCCGTGCCGCCACCCCAGGTGCAGGATCGGCCGCCCGAAGCCGGCGGCGGGCGGGCCGCGGCGGGCTAGGTTGGAAAAATGCGGGTCGTCATCGCCGGAGGACACGGCAAGATCGCCAAACTGCTGGAACGGGAACTCGCCGGGCGCGGCGACACCGCCGTCGGGTTGATCCGCAACCCCGACCACGCGGCCGCGCTGCGCGCCGCCGGCGCGCAACCGGTCGTCTGCGACCTGGAACACACCGACGTCGACACCGTCGCCGCCCACCTGGCCGGCGCCGACGCGGTGGTGTTCGCCGCCGGCGCCGGGCCCGGCAGCGGCGCCGCCCGCAAGGACACCGTCGACCGGGCCGCCGCCGTGCTGCTCGCCGACGCCGCCCAGGCCGCCGGGGTACGCCGCTACCTGCTGGTCTCCTCCATGGGCGTGGACGCCCCGCCCAGCCCCGGCCGGGACGAGGTGTGGGCGGCGTACCTGGCGGCGAAGAAGGCCGCCGAGCAGGACGTCACCGGCCGGGACCTCGACGTGACGGTGCTGCGGCCCGGCCGGCTCACCGACGACGAACCCGTCGGCCGGATCACCCTCGACCGGCACGCGCCCGCCGGGCCGGTGACCCGCGCCGACGTGGCCCGCGTGCTACTCGCCCTGCTCTACGCCCCCGGCAGCGCCGGGCTGACCCTGGAACTGGTCGGCGGGGAAACTCCGATCGCCGACGCCGTCGCCGCCGTCGCCCGCTGACCGGTCGGCCCGCCGGAGATCCCCGACGGGCCGACCGACGTCGGATCAGCGTTGGTGGCGGGGCAGCGCCGCCTGCTGCTGGCCGGCGCCCACCGGCGCCACCTCGCGGGCGATCCGCTCCATCGTGCGCGCCAACTGCTCACTGCCGTCGTCCAGGTGCCGCGCCGCCGCCCGCATGTGCGAGATCATCATCTCGCCGAAGATGCGCAGCGCCTCCCGCGTCGCCACCGACTCGTCGAAGTCCGGGCCGGCGGTGCTGCGGTACTGCGCCACCGCCCGCTCGGCCTCCTGCTTCGCCTCCTCCGCCGCGGCACGCATGTAGCTCTCGTACTGCATCTGGGCGTACTCGGCGACCCGACGGGCGTAGTCGTGCGCCTGGGCGATGATCTGCTCCGCCTCCCGCTGCGCCGCCGACAGCAGGTTGACCTCCTTGGCCGCCGGCAACGTCGCGGTCGGGTCGGTGCTCGGGATCACCCCGTGCCGGTGCAGCTCCAGATGGTCCTGCAGCCGTTCGGTCTCCGCCCGCAGGTTCGCGATCTGCGTGGCCAGCAGATCCAGCTCGTCGGCCACCTGCAGCTTGAACCGGTCCACATCGGCGTGGTCGTAGCCGCGCCGGGTGAACGACGTGCTGCCGAACTCCCACCGCCGGACCCGGTCCGCGGTCAGGCGCACCTGCACACCGCCGGAGAACTGTCCACCCTCGTACCTGCTGATCGGGGTCGCGCTCACCGGACACCTCCGGAATCGTCAGGGGCGGTCGCGGTCCGCCAGGCCGGCCCGTACCAGTGCTTGCCGAAACCCTCGTGGTGCACCTGATCGGCGTGGTAGCCGGCCTGGGTCAGCGCCGACAGCGAGTGGCTCACCATCTCGTCGGAACCACACACGTACACGTGCCGGGACCGCCAGTCCCCGTCCGCCAGGGCCCGGTCCGCGACCTGAGCGAACTCGCCCGGACGCAGCGGATCCATCCCGACCACCTGCGTCACCGTCAACCACGGGTACGACGCGGCCAGCTTGTCGATCGCGTCGGTGTCGTAGAACTCCATCCGGGACCGGGCGGCCACGTACAGGTCCACCCGACGGCCCGAGCCCTCGGCCGCGACCTGCTCGACCAGGGCCTTCACCGGCGCCCAGCCGGTGCCGCTGGCCAGCAGCAGCAGATCCGACGACCCGGCCGGCCACAACGTCAACCGGTCACCCACCGGCGAGGCCAGGTGGATCTGGTCACCGACCGCGCACCCGTACACCAGCCGCGACGACACCACACCACCCGGCGTCGCCCGCACATGCAGCTCCAGCGTCCCGTCCGGACGCGGCGCGTTCGCCGGCGAGTAGTACCGCCACGTCCGCGCCGCCGGATGCGACACCCCGATCGACTGCCCGGGCGTGAACGGCAGCAGATACTGCGGCCGCACCGTCAGCACCGCCACGTCGAACGTCCGCCGCTCGTGCGCGAGGATCTCGGCCACCCACCACGGCGGGGACACCGACTCCGCGGACTGCGCCGCCTCGATCATCACCTGCGAGACCAGCCCGTACGCGGCCGTCCAGTCCGCGGCCAACTCCTCGGTCCACTCCTCGGCCAGGAAATGCCGCAACGTGGCCACCAGCGCCTCACCGACCGCCGGATAGTGCTCGGGGCGCACCGCGAACTTGCGGTGGTCGGCGCCGAGTTCCTGCAGGAACCCCACGAGCCGGTCCACCTGGTCCACATGCGACACGATGTGCCCCAACGCGCCCACCAGACGATCCCGCTGACCGGCCATGTTCGTGGGGAACATCTGCCGCGTCTCCGGGTACGCCAGGAACAGCGTCGAATAGAAGTAGAGCGGCACCTGGTCGCCGTGCGCGGCGACCAGGGACCAACTCCGCTTGAGCCTTGCCGCGTCCACGCTCAGGCGTTCCCCACGGACACGACCTGGTCCCGCACCTGACCCAGCACGACCTGCACGTCGGCGATGATGTCCCCCGGCACACCCAGCTCGGACAGCGTCGCGGTCAGGTGCTCACCGACCAGCGCGTAGTGCGCCGGCGGAATGCTCAGCGGCTTGTGCGCCTCGGCCAGCCCACGGCCGGCGTACTCGTTCGGGCCGCCGAGCACCACGGCCAGCATCAGCGCGAGGTGGCGGCGCTGCTCGGGCATGTTCACGTCGGTGAAGTAGCCGGCCAGCTCCGGGTCGGCCAGCACCTTGTCGTAGAACAGCTCCACCGCCGCCTTCACGGCCGCGGCGCCACCGATGCGCTCGTAATGGGACGTCGGAGTGGTCTCTTCCGTCACCGTCATCGTCGTTTCCTTCCGGAGAGGGGTACGCGGCCGGGACCGCGGAGGGGTAACGGCAGCCGGCGCGCGCCGCACGGCGATCCCCGGACGGCCACGCGCAAGCGACCGTGTCGGACCATAGCGTGCCCGCCGGAACGGTTCAGCCCTGCCCTATCCGATTCTCGACAACTGTCAACTACGGACAGTCAACATTCAAGGCGCCGCCGGTCGCGTCCCGCGCACAGCCGGCGACGCTACGTGGCAGCCTCGCCCCGGCCCACCCCGGCCAGGTCCTTTTCGGACATCGACGGGCCCGCCGCCCACCTCGCCCCCGACCCCGCCCCCGACCTGCGCACACTCACCGGACCCGAACAGCGGCCCGGACCCCCGCGGCGGAACCTGCCAGCCACCGGCGACAGCCGCCACCGGCGCACACGTCCAGTAACCAAAAAGTGGACCACGACCTACCCCTTTTCGGGTGCGTCGCGGTCCACGGAACGGACGACAGACGATCAGCCGGCCCGGCGACGCGCCCGGCGCGCCGCCAACTCGTCCCCCACCGACTCCGCCGCCTCCACCGGCTCGGCGGCCGGGGCCGCCGGCTCCTGCCCACCCACCGGCTCCGCCGGCAGATGCGACAGCGAACCCTGGATCTCCTTGAACGCGCCACCGATCGCGATGCCGAACACCCCCTGGCCGCCCTGCAACAGGTCGACCACCTCCTCCGGCGACCGGCACTCGTACACCGTCGTCCCGTCGGAGATCAACGTGATGCCCGCCAGATCCTCCACCCCACGCGACCGCAACGCCTCGATCGCCTTACGGATGTTCTGCAACGACACCCCGGCGTCCAGCAGCCGCTTCACAACCTTCAACACCACCAGGTCACGGAAGGAGTACAGCCGCGACGTCCCCGAACCCGACGCGTCCCGCACACTCGGCACCACCAGACCCGTCCGGGCCCAGTAGTCCAACTGCCGGTAGCTGATCCCCACCGCCGAACAGGCGGTCACCCCCCGGTAACCCACCTCGCCGTCACCGACCGGCTCGGGCGCCACACCCGGCTGCTGCTGTTCCGAACTCGGACCAGGATCTCGCGGCTCGTGCATCCGGACAACCTCCCCGCCCGTGCGGTGACACGCCGGCTCCCCGTACGCGCACCCCTCGACACCGCAACCCTATAGCGGCCCGCGGCGCTCACCGAGCAGGAAGCACCACGACACGCCGCGCAGCCACCGAGAAGATCACCAGCACCGACCGACCGACGCCGCTCAGCCCGCGAAGTCCTCCGGACGCACCTGCTCCAGGAACTCCCGGAACTTCTCCACCTCGTCCTCCTGCTCGTCCGGGATCACGATCCCCGCCTCACTGAGGACCTGCTCCGCACAACGAATCGGCGCCCCCACCCGCAACGCCAACGCGATGGAATCGCTCGGCCGCGCCGACACCCGCACCCCGTCACCGATCAACAGATCGGCGTAGAAGACGTTCTCCTTCAGCTCGGTGATCTCCACCGCCCGCAACGGCGCCTGCAGCGCCGCCAACACGTCCCGCAACAGATCATGCGTCAACGGCCGCGCCGGCTTGACCCCCTGCTGCTCGTAGGCGATCGCCGTAGCCTCGACCGCGCCGATCCAGATCGGCAGATAGCGGTCCCCCTCAACCTCCCGCAGCAGGACGATCGGCTGGTTGCTGGGCAGCTCCACCCGAACTCCGACCACGCTCAGCTCGCGCACCGCCGCCTCCGTGTCGTCGTCGCCTAACGCACCGCGCCCTTCCCTGCACGGTACACGGACCGCGTCACGAGAGTCCCATGCGCTACGTGCCCCACGCCCCGCCGGAAAGGGGGTTACCCCGGCAAGCCTACGACACGCTTCCCGCAAGAGATCTTTCCGCGCCCACCGACGGCAGAGGCCGGGCGCCCCCAACGACACCCGGCCCCACACACCTCAACGACCCAACGTCGACCGCAGCCCCACCCGCACCAGAGCCGCGTGCAACTGCTGCGACAACGCCACCAACTCCCGCGCCGTCTCCGCCGCCCGGGCCCGCGCCGCAGGATCACTCTGCCGCGCCAACGGAGCCACCAACTGCGCGAACAGACCGACCTCCCGATCCGCCGCCGTCCGATACCCCCGCAGATGCCGCGGCTGGATTCCATACGCCGCCAACCCCGCCACCGCCCGCGCGATGATCAACGCATCCGCGTCGTACCACCCCGGCGGATCGGACACCAGCACACCGAGCCGCTCCAACTCCACCAACGTCGACTCGTCGATCCCACTGCGGGAAACCAGATCGGCCCGCCCCAGCCGCACCTCCGACGACTCGGCGGACTCCTCCACCTCCCGACCCGGGACCTCACCACCGGGACCCACCGCCACCAACGCCGGCCGCTGCCGCCCCGGCGCCGCACCCGACGCGTCCCACTCCGCCAACTGGTCACGGATCACCCGCAACGGCAGATACTGGTCCCGCTGCGCGGACAACACGAACCGCAACCGCGCCACATCGTCCCAGCCGTACTTCCGATAACCCGCCGGCGTCCGCTGCGGCTCCACCAGGCCCTCGGCCTCCAGAAACCGCAACTTCGAGATCGTGACGTCCGGGAACTCCACCCGCAGCTGCGCCAACACCTCACCGATACTCATCAGCGGGGTCGAACGCGCCGCCCCGGGCGGCGTCGAAGCCGCAGGCTCGTTCACCCCCGGCCGGCCTCCTCCTCCGGACGCGGACCGGCGATGAACACCACCCGGAACTTACCGATCTGCACCTCGTCACCATTGCTCAACGTGGCCGCCTCGACCCGCTCCCGGTTCACATACGTCCCGTTCAGGCTGCCCACGTCCCGCACCGTGAACGTGCCACCATCCCGGTGGAACTCGGCGTGCCGCCGAGAAACCGTCACGTCATCGAGGAAAATGTCACTGTCCGGATGCCGCCCACTCGTCGTCACATCGTGGTCCAGCAAGAACCGGGCACCCGCATTCGGACCCCGACGAACCACCAGCAGCGCCATACCCGGCGGCAGCGAACCGGACATCCGGCTCGGCACCACATCGGTGTCCGGCCCCTCCAGCACTTCGTCGAGCGAACCGAGATTGAGCGTCGAAGTGACGTCGAGCGGGGGGAACTCGTCGTCTGGCCGCGTCATGGGGACCACCTCACGGATCTGTTTCGGTCGGCGTCGGGGTAATGGCGGGTCTGGCCGCCGGGTCAGACACACCCGGCGGCTGGCTCCCCGTGCCCGGGAAGGCGCATTCCACAACGCTCAACTATTGGGTTCTCGGTCGACTGGGCGAGCCTAGCCAGCGCCGAAATGCAGGGCAACCGGACGCGCGGAGACAGCACCCGCGCCCGGCACGACAAACTCAGCTCTCAGTGAGCTCGCGATACGCACCAGCGGTCAGCAGACCCTCAACCGCCGCCGGATCATCCGGGGTGATCTCCAACAACCACCCCGCACCGTACGGATCCGTGTTGATCACCTCAGGAGTGTCGGCCAACGCCTCATTGCGCGCCGCCACCGTCCCACTCACCGGCGCGTAGATCTCCGACACGCTCTTGGTCGACTCGATCTCACCCAGCGGCTCACCCGCCGCCACCACCGCACCCGCGTCCGGCAACTGCACGAACACGATGTCACCCAGGGCGTCCTGCGCGAAGTGCGTGATACCGACCCGAACGGCGCCGCCATCACCACCGGCCACCCACTCGTGCTCGGCGGTGTACCGCAGATCCTCAGGAATCACCAGCTGCGTCCTTCATCCATCGGTGCACCGGCGGGAAACCGGCGCGGCCGCGACCGGTCAGGAAACCGGCCGGGCGTGATCCAGCTTGATCGGCGCGTGCAGCTGCGAAACCTCCACAGCCTCACGATCCTCAAGCGTCACGTTACCGCCGTCATCCCGCACCGACGCGACCACCCCGCCGGGAATGTTCAACGCCGTACGCATCGTCGCCGGATCCCCGATCACCGTGATCGTGTACGGACCACTCAACCGCCGCCCGTCCACCACCAGACCACCACCGGCGTCCACGAAATACGTCGACGCGATGACCCGCACCGCCGAGCCGTCCGACCCCGCGATCTGCATCGCCTCCGCGCCCGCGCCCCGCAACTCCTGCACCGCGTCCAGGATCCGCGCCGACGAGAGCTCCTTGCCCGGCGGCGCCTCGAACCGCACCAGCAGACCCGGACCCACCGCCGGCAACGTACCGGCCAGGATCCCCAGCTCGTCCGCCCGCCGAGTCGCCTCCTCCAGCGCCGCCTCGCGGCCCTGCGCACCCGAGCGCAACTGACGCTGGCTCTCCTCCAACGCCTCGATGTCCTGCCGCAGCCGCCGCTCCCGCGAATCCAGATCCGACGAGATCCGCACCAGGTCCTCCTCCCGCGTCGCCGCGAGCGTCGGATCCGTCGACGTCGTCTTCAACTGCACCACCAGGGTGAACCCCAGCAACGCCAACAACACCGCGATCATCGCCCCGGCCGACGACCACCGCCGCGACGCCGGCACCGGCTTCGCCTGCGGCTCGTCACCCGCCGACTCCTCCACCGGCGGCACCTCCGGCTCCGGCTCCCGCTCGGCCGGCTCCGGCTCGACCGGCGCCAACGGACTCAACTCGTCCGGATCGGGCGCGTCCGGGCGCGGATCCGGCTCACCCGCCGGACCCGTCGGCCGCCCCGGCCCCGCCGGCCTCGGCCAACCCGTCCCCGTCTCCCTGTGCTCCTCGCTCATCGCCTGCCAACCTACGCCCGGAACAGGTGCCGGCGGATCGCCGCCACGTTTCCGAAGATGCGCACCCCCAGCACGACCACCACACCGGTGGACAACTGGCCACCCACCCCGAGCTGATCACCCAGGTACACGATCAGGCCCGCCACCAGCACGTTCGAGATGAACGACACCACGAACTGCTTGTCGTCGAAGATCCGGTCGAGCTTCGCCCGCACCCCACCGAACACCGCGTCCAACGCCGCCACCACGGCGATCGGCAGGTACGGCTGCAACGCCGCGGGCACCGTCGGGTCCAGATACACCCCGAGCACCACACCGGCGAGCAACGCCAGCACCGCGATCATCGGCCACCTCCGGAGGGGCTGGAAGAGGTCCCCGAGCCGGACGGCCCGGGACTGGTCGAACCGACGGCACCCGAACCCGACGGAGACGGGCTCGGACTCACCGAGGGCTCGGCGTAGCGTAGCCGCGGCTGCGGCGCGGCCGGCAGCGTGAGATTGTCGGCGTCCTTCACCCCGAACGACAACCCGTTCCTCCGGGACACCGTCCGCATCAGGTCCGCCGCCGAACTCTCGTCGAAGCGGTCCCGCATCGACCCCGGACCGATCGCCGACACCTCGTACGGGCCCGTCACCGGCCGGTAGTCCACCAGGATCGCCTCACCCGCCGACCGGATCGTCGACGTCGCCGTCAACCGCTGCCCGTTGATCGCGATCGCCTCCGCACCCGCCGCCCACAGGGCGTTCGCCACCTTCTGCAGGTCGGAGTACAACACCCTGGACGGGCCCGCGTCCGCCCCCGTCACCGCGTCCTTGTCCCCCGCCGCGTCGGCCAACCGCACCACCACACCGTCACCGCGCACCCGCCCCAGGCCGGTGCCCGCCTCCAGGTTCCGCAACCGGGACGCCTGCGAGCCGCCCAGCGCCGCGTCCCGCTGCCGGCTCACCTCCTCGCGCAACTGGTCCGCGCGCGCGGTCAACCGGTCCGTCTCGGCCTCACGCTGCTTGATCTCGGCGACCAGACCCGCCCGGGCCTTGGCCCGACCCGGCTCCTCCGCCATCGTCTCCCGGTACGCCACCGCGAACAGGAACCCGATCACCACGATCACCACCAGGCTCACCGGGCGCCCCAACAGCTGCCGCACCCGCGACGGTCGCACCGTCCGCCGCCGGGCCGCCGCGTCGGCGTACCCCGGATCGAGGGGGTTGCGGAACAGCTCGGTGAGGAAGTCCGGGGCGTACACCCGCGCCGACGGGTCCCCGCCGTCCCGGTTCGGGGCGCTCATGCCGCCACCCCGGCCCGCCGGTCCCGCATCGCCCGCACCAGGCGGCTGGCCTGCACCACGTACATCGCCCCGGCCACCCAGTAGAGCACCAGGCCCCACCAGGCCAGGCCCCAACCGATCGCGCCGGCCACGGTGGCCGCGCCCGGCGCGGCGGCGGCCAGCAGCAGGATCGGGAACGCCGCCAGCAAGAGGAACGTGGCGGTCTTGCCCACGTAGTGCACCGGCGGCGGGCCGTACCCGTGGCGGCGCAGCACCCCCAGCGACCCGAGCAGCAACAGCTCGCGGGCCAGCAGCGCCGCGGTGAACTGCCACGGCACCACGTCCCGCGCGGTGAACGCCAGCAGCGTGGCCAGGATGTAGAGCCGATCGGCGAGTGGGTCGAGCAACTCCCCGAGGCGGCTGACCTGCTGCATCCGGCGCGCCACCCAGCCGTCCACCCAGTCGCTGGTGCCACCGATCGCCAGGACCACGATCGCCGCGACGTCCGCGCGCACCACCAGGAAGAGATAGAGGAACAGCGGCACGCCGACGAGCCGGACGAAGCTGATCAGGTTGGGCAGGGTGAGTACCCGGTCCCCCACGACCGCCGTCGTACCGGTCGGGTGCTCCGACGGAGCCGGCCGACGCGACACCGAACCTCCCTCTGCAGCACGCTCCGGCGGCCGACCGTGATCGGTCGCTCCTCCAGGCTCGTGCGCGTTGCCGGCCGGTCTGCGCCGGCACCCTCCCCGATGCGGCCGATGATCCAGTGGATCTCGGGCCCGCCAGTTGCGCTGCCACTATATCGGGCTCCGCTGGCCGGTCCCGGGGCCTGCTTTCCGCGTCGGGGCGTTCGGTGTGTGTGCGCCGCCACACGACCTGTAAGGCATCCTAGGACACTAGTGGGACGCCTGGGCTGGTGCGGCCGTGGCCGGCGTGCGAGTTGTTCAGGCCGTACGGGCCGTGGAGTCGGCGTCGGCAGGAGCGGTCATGGCGGCGGCCTGGCTGAACGCCAGCAGCGCCAGCAGCAGTTCGTGCTGCACCCGATTGGGCATCCGGTCCAGCACCGCCTGCACCGCCTGGTGCCGCCGCTCCTTCAACTCCCGCAGCAGGGTCTCCGCGGCGGCGGTGGGCACCAGGCGCACCTCACGCCGGTCGCGCGGGTCGGCCACCCGGCGCAGCAGGCCGACCGCCTCCAGCCGGTCGCAGAGCCGGCTCGCCGAGGAGGGCACGACGTCCAGCAGCTCGGCCAGGCGGTTCACGTTGCTGCGCGGGTGGGCGATGATCAGCGAGAGCACCCGCAGCTGGGTCGGAGAGACGACGTTGTGCCCCGAGGTGGCGGAGTCGAGCACACCGATGAGCGCGTCGGCAGCCGCATCGATGGCTGCGGCAAGATTCGGAGGTCGCTCCACCCGCTGTCCCCTGGGCTCGTCCCGCTCGTGTTTCCCGCCGGTCCGGTTACCGCCCGCTCGCGACGTCGACCGGGCTGGAACCGCGCCAGTCCAGGCAGACGACGACCGCGTCGTCGCGGAGATCCGCGTCGGCGTGGTACGCGTGCAGTTCGCGCATCACCGTACCAACTGCTTCGGTCGCCGGCTGCAACCGAGTGGACCGCATCGCGCGCGCCATGGCCCTTTCTCCATAGGGCTCCTGGGCATCCGGCCGCGCCGCGTACACCCCGTCGCTCACCACGAACAGCCGGTCCCCCGGCTCGACGGTGAACTCCTGCACGTCGTACCGGGTCTCGGCGAACATGCCCAGCGGCAGCTGCTGCTCCAGCGCGATCGGGCTGACCGTGCCGCCGCGCAGCCGCAGCACGTGCGGTGAGCCGGCGTCCACCGCCCGCACCACCCCGCGCCGGGTGTCCAGCTCCAGCAGCAGCGTCGCCACGTGCCGGCTCCCCCGGTGCTGGTAGAAGATCGTGTCCGAGGCCAGCTCGGCCTGCTCCACCAGGCTCCCGCCCGAACGCCGGGCGTTGCGCATCGCGTTCACCGTGACCGCGGTGAGCAGCGAGGCGGCCAAGCCGCTGCCCGCGCCGTTGAGCACCGTCAGGGTGAGCCGGTCCCCGTCGACCGACCAGTCGAAGTGGTCGCCACCCACCGTGTACGCCGGTTCGAGCTGCCCCGCCAGCACGAAGTCGCCGTGCGTGACGCTGCGGCCGGGCAGCAGGTCCCACTGCATCTCGGCGGCCATGCTGAGCCGTTCCCGCCGGCGGGCCCGCCGGTAGCGGTCGGTCTCCCGATCGGCGGCGCGCAGCGCCACCGCCAGCTCGTCCGCGACCTCCCGCACCGCCTCGACGGTCGCCGCTTCCGGGGTCCCCGGCAACTCGACCAGCAGCACCCCGAGCCGTTCCCCCCAGACCGACAGCGGCAGGTAGGCCCGGCAGCGGCCGTTCTCGCCGCTGTCGAGCACCGGTTGCTGGCTGCTGAAACAGCGCTGCGCCACGCCCTGGCCGGTCAGCGAGCCGCCGTCGGGCAGGTCCGGATCGAGCACCGGCCACAGGCCGCTGAACCGGTAGTCTGCGATGAAGAGCTCGGTCCGTACGGCGCCGAGCGCCGTACGCAGCGCCCCGTCGGCGGTCTCCGCCAACTGGTCGGGTGGCGCCGCGCGCAGTGCGCGCGCCACCTGTCCGGGCCCGTGCGGCATGCTCATCCTCCGAGGACGACTATTGCTGTAGGGCAAGCATCATAGCCTCTCGGATGACCCCGCCTTGATCCACTCGACCGGCCGCAGAGGACGAGCCCCTGCCGGACCCCGCGACCTGCGGCAGGGCGGGTCGATCACGCCTGGCGGGTGGCCGGACGGACGGTCAGGAGGGCTCAGGTCAGCGGTTTGGTGGCCACCGCGCCGTAGAAGGCGTCCGGCACCTGCTCCGGCGTGCCCGCCGGCCGCCACCGGGCGACCGGCACGATGCCGTCGGCCGTCGGCTGCCAGCGCCCGAGCAGCGGGGCGAACGCCGCGGGCGGGCGCATCCGGAACGCCGGCCCCATCATGGCCAGCGCCTCCGGGTACGCCGCCAACTCCTCGCTGTCGAAGTCGACGGCCAGGAAGCTGCCCGGGGCGACCGCCTCGTACAGCTCGTCGAGCGTGCGCGCCAGGGTGGCGTCGTCCAGGAAGGCCGCCAGCCCGAGGAAGACCACCCCGACCGGCCGCCTCCCCCAGCCCGGCACGAACCGGTGCAGTTGGGCCGGGTCGACGGTGCCGATGTCGGTGGCGTCGCCGAAGCCGTACCCGGCCCGGTCGCTCCCGGCGAGCAGGCGCTGGCCGAGCCGGACGGTCACCGGGTCGACGTCGGTGTAGAGCACGGTGGCGTCCGGGGCGGCCTCGTGCACGTTGCCCCGGGTGGGCACCCCGGCGCCGAACACCAGGAAGCCGTCCACTCCGGCGTCGGCGATCGACCGGACGGCCCGGCCGAGGAAGTCGCGCAGCGACCGGAAGATCGCCCCGCACGGGCCGTACGCGCCCTCGAAGGCCCGGGCCGCGGCGACGTCGACCGGGTGGTGGTGCTCGCCGCCGAGCCAGAAGTCGATCATGCGGGCGGTGCTCGGCTGGTCGGGCTCGGCCATCGACGAGGCTCCCCTCCTCCGGCGATGGGGGCCAGCGTACCGACGGGCCGGCTGCGGCGGTATCGCCCCGACGACGCCGTGGCGGCCGGGATACTGACCGCGGGCGGACGGCCAGGGAGGTACGGGGTGAACTCGGCGAACGGCGCGGCGGTGGTGGTCGGCGTGGACGGCTCGGAGCCGGCGCTGCGGGCCGTCCGCCTGGCGGCCGGCGAGGCCGCCCGACGGCACCGGCCGCTGCGGGTGGTGCACGGGTTCATCTGGCCGCTGCTGCGCGTACCCCTGGGCGCGCCGGCCGAGGGGCCGCCCGGCGGCGGCCTGCGCCACCAGGCCCAGGAGATCGTCGCCGCGGCGGTCGCCGAGGCGGAGGCGGCGGTGCCGGGGGTGCGGGTCTCCGGGGAGATCATCGACGGCGAGGCGGCCGCGGCGCTGCTCGGCGAGGCGTCCACCGCCACCATGATCGTGGTCGGCGACCGGGGGCTGGGCGGGTTCGCCGCCCTGGTGGTCGGCTCGGTGGCGATCCAGGTCGCCGCGTACGCCGACTGCCCGGTGCTGGTGGCCCGCGGCGAGCAGCGCGCGGCGGGCCCGGTGGTGGTCGGGGTGGACGGCTCGGCGCGGTCCCGGGCGGCGGTGGAGTTCGCCGCCGAGGAGGCGGCCGTCCGGGGCGCCCGGCTGCACGCCGTGCACGCCTACACCCACCCAGCCTCCACCGGGCCCGGCGACATGCAGCCGCTGGTCTACGAGGAGGGCCAGCTGCGCGGCGAGGAGGACCGGATTCTGGCCGAGTCGCTCACCGGGCTGGGCGAGCGGTGGCCGGAGGTGCCGGTGACCCGGGAGGTGGTGCACGGCCGGCCCGCCGGCGTGCTCGCCGAGGCGTCCCGCACCGCCCAACTGGTCGTGGTCGGCGCGCAGGGCCGCAGCGAGCTGGCCGGGCTGCTCCTCGGTTCGGTGAGCCAGGCGGTGCTGCACCACGCCGACTGCCCGGTCGCGGTGGTGCGCTCGCCGGGCTGAACGGTTGACCGCGTCTCCGGCGGGTAGACGGCCGGGAAGCCACTGCGACCGGAGGAGGCAGGGATGCCAGGACCACGGCCGGGCAGCAACGCGTACGACAAGGAGCGGGCGCGCCTGCGCGATCTGATCGAGAATTCCGGGCGCGCCGCCGACCAGGAGGCGAACCAGGTCGCGAACCGGATCCTGCAGGACGACCGCGGCCAGCGCGGCATCGTCCGGGGCGAGCGGACGTTCGGCCCCAAGGGCGAACGCGAACCGGGCGACCCGAAGTGAGGGCCGCCCCGGTCGTCGACGGCGCCATCGCCGGCGCCGTCGGCAGCGCCGCGCTGAACATCGTCAGCTACCTCGACATCGCGGTCCGGGCCCGCCCGGCGAGCAGCACGCCGGAACAGACCGCCGGCCGCCTCGCCGACCTCGCCCACGTCGACCTCGGCCCCGAGGACCAGGCGGCCAACCGCCGCTCGGGCCTGGGGCCGGTGGTCGGCTACGGGCTCGGCATCGCCGCGGGAGCGCTGTTCGGCGCGCTGGCCGCCCGGCGCCGGATTCCGCTGCCGGTGGCCGTCGGCCTGCTCGGTGGCGGGGTGATGGCGTCCTCGGACGGGTCGTTGGCGGCGCTGCGGATCAGCGACCCGCGCACCTGGCGGCGGGCCGACTGGGTGGCCGACATCGTGCCGCACCTGGCGTACGGAATGGCGGCCGCAGCCACCTGGCGGAGGCTGCGGCCGCCGTCGCGGCGGGGCCGTTAGCCCTGCCGCCCGCTCTCGTCGTCGGCCACCGACCGGCCCGCCCGGCCGTACGGCGACACCTGGCCCTTGGGGACCGGCCGCCCGACGTCGGCGTTCGAGGTGCCGCCCTTGCCGTGCGGGCCCCTGCTCCCGCTCTGGGGAATGAGTTCCCGGCTGTCCTGGCTGGTGGCGCCCTTGTCGTTGCGGCGCAGTTCCTCCTGCTGCGGCTTGACCACAGGTCTCTCCCTCCGCGTGGAGCACGCGACGTGGGCCGCGTACCTGAGCCGGGTACCCGCCGCCGCCGGACGCATTCCGGCACGCGGACCGGCGTCTGGACCGGGGCCCGGCGGGTACCCCGACGGGATGCCGAACGACCGGAACGTGGCCCGGGTGCTGCTGGACCGGCAGGGCCGCACATACGCCGAGGAGGCCGGGATCGCGCTCGCCGACCGGCCGGGGCCGCTCTACCAGCTGCTGGTGCTCACCACGCTGCTGAGCACCCGGATCCGGGCCTCGGTGGCGCTCGCCGCGGCCCGTGAGCTGTTCACCGCCGGCTACCGCACCCCGCAGGCGATGGAGGCGGCGAGCTGGCAGGACCGGGTCGACGCGCTGGGCCGCGGCCACTACCGACGCTACGACGAGCGGACCGCCACCATGCTCGGCACCGGCGCCCGGCTCTGCCTGGACCGTTGGCACGGCGACCTGCGACGGATGCACAAGGAGGCGGACGGCGACCGGAGCGTGCTGCGCCGGCTGCTCACCGAGTTTCCCGGCATCGGGCCGACCGGAGCGGACATCTTCCTGCGGGAGGCGCAGACCGTGTGGCCGGACGTGCGCCCGTACGCCGACCGGCGGGCCCTGGCCGGGGCGCGCCGGTTGGGCCTGCCGGCGAACCCGAGCGGGCTGGCCGGGCTGGTCGGCGAGGGCGAGTTCGGGCGGTTGGCGTCGGCGCTGGTCCGGGTCGCGCTCGGCGAGGAGTCGGCGGGCGAGGTGAGCCGCACGGCCGCCGCCCGCTGAGCGCCGCACCGCGTCACTTGGGGGCGGCCGGCTTGGTCAGGTTCCAGGCCAGCGCGGCGGCGAGCAGAGCGAGCAGCACGACACCGCCGGAGATGCCGCCCTCCCCACCGTTCTGCCGGTTTCCGGTGGCACCGAAGTAGATGACGGCGAGCCCGGCGAGCACCGTGACGAACGTGCGGAATCCTCGGTCCTTCACGCCCCGGACGGTACGACCGTTCCGCACCGGTTCGTGGCTTTTCGTGGCAGGTTCCCCCGTTCGGGGCGGGTGTCACTCCTCCGGGCAGCCCGCGGCGGGGCCGCGCAGCCGTACCCGGCGGATCGCCCGATCCGCCACCTCGACCACCTCGACGGTGAGCCCGGGCAGGCGGACCCGCTCCCCCGGGCCGGTGGGCACCCGGCCCAGGCCGGCCAGGACCAGCCCGGCCACGGTGGTGTACTCCCGGGACAGCGGGAAGCTGACCCGGACCCCGACGTCGGGCAGGTCATAGAGCGGGAAGTCCCCCGGCAGGAGCAGGGCACCGTCCGGCTCCCGGGCCGCCCGGCGCACCTCCGGATCGGTCTCGTCGTACAGCTCCCCGACGACCTCCTCGAGCAGGTCCTCCATGGTGATCAGCCCGTCGATGCCGCCGTACTCGTCGACCACCAGGGCGAGCTGCTCGTGCCGCTGGCGCAGTTGGCGCATGGCGTCGGCGACGGGCAGGGTGGCCGGCAGCAGCAGCGGCGGGCGGCTGCGCTGCCCGGTGCTGGCCCCGTCGGCGTCGACCAGATCGCGGATGTGCACCACCCCCCGGACGTCGTCCAGGCCGCCGGGGCCGACCACCGGCGCGCGGGAGCGCCCCACCGCGGCCAGCCGGCGGATCGCCTCGGTCGCCGGCAGCGACGCCGGCAGGACCGTCACGTCCCGGCGGGTCACGAGGATCTCCCGCAGGGTACGGCCGGCGATGTCGAACGCCCCGGCGAGGATCTCCCGCTGCTGCGCCGACAGCCCCCGCTGGCTGACCAGCAGCTCACGCAACTCCTCCTCGGTCATCTCCTGCCGGCTCGCCCGGGGATCCCCGCCGGCCAGCCGGACCAGCACGTCGGTGGCCCGGCTCAGCAGCCACACCGCCGGCCGGGACAACCGGGCCAGCAGGTCCAGCGGCGGGGCGCTGACCAGCGCCCAACGTTCCGCCGACTGCATGGCCAGCCGCTTCGGGACCAGCTCGCCGACGACCAGCGTGACGAAGGTCAGCGCGACGGTCACCAGCAGCACGGCGACCGGATGGGCGGCCCGGCCGAGGAAGCCGAACAGCCCGGCCAGGGGCTGGGCCAGGGACACCGCGGCGGCCGCCGAGGCGAGGAACCCGGCCAGGGTGATGCCGAGCTGGATGGTGGCCAGGAACCGGTTGGGCTCGCGGGCCAGCCGGACCAGCCGGGCCCCGGACCGCCCGGCCCGGGCCAGCCGCCGCAACTGCCCCTCACGCAACGTCACCAGCGCCATCTCGCTGCCGGACAGCGCCGCGTTGACCAGCACCAGGACCAGAACCAGGACGAGCTGGGTGGCCATCAGTCGTTCTCCAGGTCGTCCAGCGAGATCGCGTGGGTCATCAGCCACCGGGCCAGCGCGCCCATCCCGAACAGCCACAGCGGCGCGGATTCGGTCGTCCCGTTCGTGGCGAAGATGGCGAACCGCAGGTCGGGTGCCCGGTACGCCTCGATCCGCCACCGGTGGTTCTTGTCCCGCCAGACCGCGGAAGGGTCCATGGCGTCACCGTAGGTGACCCGGCGCTCCCGCCGACGCCGGTTCGCCTCAGCGGGGCGGGACCACCACCTCGCGGGCGTCGTCGGGGAGCCGGCGGGTGGCGCCGCGCCGGTCCAGCAGCTCCAGCAGCGGCACCGCCACCCGCCGGGTGGTGTCGAGGGCCTGGCGGGCGGCGCTGAGCGTGAACGGCTGCGGCAGCCGGGCGAGTACCCGGACCGCGTCGTCGAGCGCCCCGGGCAGCAGCACCACGTTCTCGGCGAGCCGCAGCAGGGCGCCGGCCCGCACGGCCGCGCCGATCTCGCGGGGCCCGAGACCGAGGTCGGCGAGGCGGTGCGCCTGCGGGGCCTGGAACGGGCGGTCGCCGTACTCGGCGCGGACCCGGGCGACCGCGCGGGCCACCGGTTCCGGCAGCGCGTCGGTCGCGGCGGCGGTGACCCGGCCGGAGCGCAGCCGCAGCGGCGGCCGCAGCAGGGCCTCGACCAGGGCGCGGTCGGGCAGGGCGAGGCGCTGGCGCAGCACGTCGACCGGCACGCCCGCCGCCAGGGGATGCTCGCGGGCGTACCGGGCGACCTCCTCGGTGAGCCGCCCGCCCAGGTTCCGCCAGTGCTCCGGGTCGGCCAGCCAGTCCCCGGCGACCGGGACGGCGCTGACGGTCACCCCCATCCGGGTCAGCTCACCGGCCCGGACCAGGCGCCGGCGGCGCAGCTCACCGGCGAGGTC
>NZ_RJLN01000080.1 GCF_003725545.1 Micromonospora solifontis
GGCCGACGCCCGCCGGCCGGGCCGAGACCCCGGGCGCGGTCCGGGTCGGTACGGTCCGCATCCCCAGCGCCGAGCCGGTGCCCGCCCTGGTGCCGCTGCTCGACGCCGGGCACGTGCAGCTGACCGGCACCGACCGGGACGGGATCGCCGCGGTGGTGCCCGCGCTGCTGCTGCGCTCGGTCGGCCGCGCCGACCCGGGCACCGTCCGGCTCTTCGGGTACGACCCCGAGCACCTCGGCGGCGGCCTGGCCGGGTTCGCCCCGCTCGGCACCGCCGGGCTGCTCACCTTCGTCGGCCCCGGCGGCCTGGGCCGGCTGCTGGACGACCTGGTGGAGCAGATCCGCCGGATCAACGAGACCGTGCTCGCCGGCGAGTACGCCTCGCTGCGGGCGCTCGCCGCGGCGACCGGCCGCCGGCCCGAGCCGTGGCGGGTGGCGGTGCTGCTCGGCGGCGACGAGTTGTCCCGGCACGAACGCGGCCAGCTGGACCGGGTGGTCCGCACCGGCGCGGCGTGCGGGGTGCACCTGGTGGTCCGCGGCGTCGACCTGCCGGACGACCCGACGGTCACCCGGGTGGTGGTCGAGCCCGACGACGCCCGGATCGCCGGGCTGTCGGTGGCACTCGACGCGCCGCCACCGGCCCCGCTGGTCACCGAGACCTGCCGGGAGGTCGCGTCCCGGGTCAACGCCGGTCCCCCGCCGGCGCCCTTCACCGACCTGCTCCCGCCGCCCGAGGAGTACTGGCGGGAGGACTCGGCGCACGGGCTGACCGCGCCGATCGGCGAGGGCCCGCACGGCCGGCCGGTGCTGCTCACCCTCGGCGACTACCCGCCGCACGCGCTGATCGGCGGCCCCTCCGGCACCGGCAAGACCAACCTGATCTTCGCCTGGATCGGCGCGCTCGCCTCCCGCTACTCCCCCGCCGAGCTGGAGTTCTACCTGCTCGACTTCAAAGAGGGGGTGTCCTTCGCCCGGTTCGCCCAGGGCCGGCGGGACCCGAGCTGGCTGCCGCACATGCGGCTGGTCGGCATCAACGTCAACACCGACCGGGAGTTCGGGCTGGCCCTGCTGCGCTTCCTCGCCGAGGAGCTGCGCCGCCGGGCGGACGCCGCGAAGAAGCACGAGGTCACCAAGCTGGCCGAGCTGCGCGCGGTGGACCCGACCGGGCACTGGCCCCGGATCGTCGCGGTGGTCGACGAGTTCCAGGCGCTGCTCGCCGGTCGGGACGTGGTCGCCCGGGAGGCCGCCGACCTGCTGGAGGACCTGGCCCGGCGGGGCCGTTCGCAGGGCATCCACCTGGTGCTCGCCTCCCAGGACGTCCGCGGCATCGAGGCGCTGTGGGGACGGCCCGCGCTGGTCGCCCAGTTCACCCTGCGGATCGCGCTGCCCAAGGCGTTGCGCATCCTGGCCGAGCGCAACGACGCGGCGCAGTCGCTGCCCCGGCACCACGCCGTGGTCAACGCCGAGTCCGGGCTGGTCGAGGGGAACGAGGTGGCCCGGATCCCGTCGGCCAGCGACTGGGAGACCTGGAGCGAGCTGCAGCACCGGCTGTGGCGGATGCGCCCGCAGGACGCCGCCCCGGCCCGGCTCTTCGACGGCGACGCGATCCCCCGGCTGGCCGACGCGCCGGACTTCCGCGCGCTGACCGCCTCCGAGCAGGGGGTGCCGCGCAGCCCGGTGGCGCTGCTCGGCGAGATCATCGACGTGCAGGCCCGCTCGGCGGCGCTCCGGCTGCCCCGGGCCCCGGGCCGGAACCTGGCCGTGCTCGGCACCCGGGTGGACGAGGCGTGCGCCGTGCTGGACGCCGCGGCCCGCTCGCTCGCGCGCCAGCACCGACCCGGCAGCGCCCGGTTCTCCATCGCCTGCCTCGACCCGGACGCCGACCCGGCCGCCCGCGCCCTCTACGACGACCTGGCCGACGACGCCGCCTGGTACGACGAGGAGACGGTGCCCGAGCTGATGGCCGAAGTGGGCGACTCCCTCGGCGCGCCCGGCGCCCCGAACAGCCCGCACTACCTGCTGCTGTACGCGGTCGACGCGGCGGCCGGGCAGCTCGCCGGGAAGGCCGGCCGGCGGACCGGGCTGGAGCAGCTGCGGCGGATCCTGCACGACGGGCCGGAACGGCGTACGCACGTGCTGGCCTGGTGGCGCGGGGTGGCCCGGATGCGGGCCGACCTGGGCGGCGCGGGGGCCCGGTTGGACCAGATCGGGGCGTGGGTGGCGCTGGACGTGCAGGGCGCCGAGCTGAGCGGGGCCCTCTATCCCGGCACCGGCGGCCCGGACTGGTACCCCCGGCCGTGGCGCGGGCTCTACTTCGACCGGGCGGTGCACCGCACCGGACAGGTGATCATCCCCTATGGTCCTTCGCGATGAACGAGCCGGTCAGCAGTGAGACGTACGCCGCCCAGATCCGTCGGCTCGCCGAGCTGACCGCCCGGGTGGCCGCCCAACGGGCCGAGGCGCACACCTGGTACGCGCAGCAGTGCGCCGCCGCCGACCGGGCCGTGACCGAGGCCACCGAGCAGGTCCGGCGGGCCGAGGCGGCGGCGGCCGAGGCGCGGGACCTGGTCGAGCGGGTCGACGCCGAGGCCGCCCACCTGTGGGGTCAGCTGCGCGCCCGGATCGGCGCGGGTGGCCGCCGGCTGGGTGACCCGCCCGGGCCGGCCCGGGACGCCACCGGCGACCCGGTGCCGCTGCTGCACGGGGTGCGCGAGCTGCTGGACCGTACCCGCCAACCGGGCGAGCTGCCCGGCTCGGCCAACCCGCTGCTGGTGCTGTGCGGGATCGGCGGCGCGGTCGTCGCGTACGCCCTGGGCCTGGCCGCACGGGCGCTGGGGCACGGTTCCGGCGGTGACCTGGCGGTCGGCATGCCGGTGCTGGCGCTGGTGATCACGCTGCTCGGCCCGCTGGTCGGGCTGGCCCCCGCCCGGTTGATCGCGGACCGCCGGCACGCCGTGCTCACCCCGCGACCGATGCTCCTGGTGGCCGGCGCGGGGCTGGTGACCATGCTGCTCCTGCTCGCCCTCGCGCCGCGTTGAGCGGCGATCGACACCGGCGGCGCGGATCGGCTAGCGTGCGGGCGTGGGATCGACGGTGACCGAAGCGACGGATCCGTGGTGCCTGCGCCCGGGCGAGAGCGCGCGGCTGCTGCGCGGCCACCCGTGGCGGCGGTTCGTGGTGCTGGGTGACAGCGTCGCCGAGGGGCTGTGCGAGCCGGTCGACGGGTACCCGGACCTGCAGTGGGCCGACCGGCTCGCCGCCGAGTTGCGGGCCGTCCAGCCTGGACTGGCGTACCTGAACCTCGGGCGGCGGGGCCTGCGGGCGCACGAGGTGCGGGCGGCGCAGCTCGACCCGGCGCTGGCCTTCGCGCCCGACCTGGCGCTGGTGGTCTGCGGCGGCAACGACGCGTTCCGGACCGGGTACGACCCGGACGCGGTGGACGCCGAGCTGACCGCGATGATCATCGCGTTACGGGACGCCGGGGCGGACGTCGTCACGGTCGGCATGTTCGACGTGTCGCACAGCCCGGCCGTGCCGGCGGCGCTACGCGCCGGCCTCGGCGAGCGGATGCGCCTGCTCTCCGCCCGCACCGCCCGGCTGGCCGAGCGGCTCGGCACCCTGCACGTGCATCTCACCGACCACCCGATGGTGGCCGACCCGTCCCTGTACAGCAGCGACGGCCGGCACGGCAGCGCCCGCAGCGACGCCATCGCCGCCGCGGAGACGCTCCGGGTGCTGGGCGCCCAGCTCTCGGCGGGCCGCGCGGCTCGTTGACGCGCCGGCATGCCGTGGGGGGCGCCGGGCTACTTCTGCTGCGCGATCTGGATCAGGTTCCCGCAGGTGTCGTCGAACACGGCGGTGACGACCGGGCCCATGTCGGCGGGCTCCTGGGTGAACCGCACCCCGAGCTGCGCCAGCCGGCGGTGTTCGGCGGCGACGTCGTCCACCGCGAAGGACGTGTAGGGGATGCCGTCGCCGACCAGGGCGTCCTTGAACGCCTTCGCGGCGGGGTGCGCGTCGGGCTCCAGCACGAGCTCGACCCCGTCGGGCTGCTCGGACGAGACGACGGTCAGCCACCGGTGTTCGCCCAGCGGCACGTCGGTCTTCTTCACGAAGCCCAGCACCTCGGTGTAGAAGCGCAGCGCCCGGGCCTGGTCATCCACCAGGACGCTGGTCAGGTTGATCTTCATGGGGATTCTCCTGTCGAGGTTCGGGCCGGAGCCATCGCTCGGCGATGCTCTGCAACGGCCGGGTGTCGAGGTGGTGGAACTTGTAACGGCCCTGCCGCCGGGCGACGACCAGCCCGGCCGCCGCCAGCACGTCCAGGTGCTGGGAGATCGCCTGCCGCGACGAGGTGATCTGGTGCCGGGTGGCCAGCCGGGCACAGATCTCGAACAGCGTCTGACCGTCCCGTTCGGTCAGCTCGTCGAGGATCTTCCGGCGGGTGGGATCCGCCAGGGCCTGGTAGACGTCGCCCACGCGAACGACTATAGGCAAGTGGCGGCTTGCCTGTCGAGCCCGACACCGACAGGTCGCGCCGCCGACCGCTGGCGATGCCCGCGACCCGGCCCGGGTGACGCCGCCGCGCCGCCCTCACTCCATGAGCAGACCGGTGAGCAGGCCGCGCAGGGTCCGCGCAAAGAGGTCCTGACGCGGAGCCGCCGACGGGGGCTCGGCGAACGCGGCGGCGAGGTGCGGGTACGCCGCGAGGTCGGCGTGCGCGAAGCCGACCGGGCCGGGCGTCGCCTCGGCGCGGGCGAAGAGCGAGACCACGCCGGTGAGCATCGCGATCGCCTCGAACTTGGCGGTGACCGGCGAGCGCACGCTCGCCGCCCTGCAGCCCGGGTACTCCCTGTTCAGCCGCGAGGTCGAGGCGGAGCTGCTGCCGACGTGCCGCGAGCTCGGGATCACCCTCGGCGCGTACTCACCCATCGGCCGGGCTCTGCTCGCCGGGGGGATCACCACCGACACCGCGTTCGGCGGCGACGACCTGCGCAGCGGCAACCCGCGGTTCAGCGCGGCCAATCGAGCCGCCAACCTGGCCCTGGTCGACCGTCTGCGCGCACTCGCCGACGAGCTGGGCGTGACACCGGCACAGCTCGCGCTGGCCTGGCTGCTCGCCCGGGGCGCCGTCCCGATCCCGGGCACGACCAGCCTCCGCCACCTGGCGGACAACGCCGCCGCCACCGCCATCACGTTGACACCCGAGCAACTCGGGCAGATCACCGACCTCATACCCGCCGACGCCGTCCAGGGCGAGCGCCTCTCCCCCTCCGCCGCCCGCTGGGTCGGCAAGTGACAGCACCTTGAGCCGAACCCGCCCGTCGATCAAGGGGTTTGCGTCAACCGGAGCCCGGATCCTGACGCGAACCCCTTGATCAACACGACTCGGGGGGTGGCTAGTTGGTGAGGAGGATGCCGGTCATGAGGACGCCTCGGGCGAGGTTGAGGACGCCTTCGCAGCCGGGGTAGCCGACCCGGGCGAGGGCACCGGAACCCGTTCTGCCGAACAGGTACGGGGCGAGGCTGTAGGGGACCTCGGCGGCGACCGTCTCGCCGGTCTCGATCTGCACGAAGTCCATCGCGACCCGGTCCGCCTCGTGGTAGCGCTGCAGGATGTTGCCGCCCGCGTCGATCGCGGCGCGGACGCCGTCCTCCCAGGCCACCGGGCTCATCTCCCGGCCGATCAGCACCCCGTGCCCGGCGGAGCCGCCGGCCGGCTTGGCGACCAGGTCGGCCTGCTCGGCGAGGGCCCGGTCGAGCTGGTCGGCGGTGAGCGCGACGGTGTGCGGCACGTACCGGCGGACCAGCGCCCGGTCGGTGTCGGAGAGCAGCTCGAGGTCGGCCCAGAGCCAGGCGTAGTTGAGCTTGTTGCTGAGCAGCCAGGCGGCGGTGCTGACGAACATGGGCAGGGTGCCGGCGGCCAGGGCACCGGCGACGGCGTCCAGGCCGGCGCTGGGGGTGACCCGGTTGGGCACGAAGAGCCGGAACAGCGCGTCGACCGGCGCGCCACCGACCACGAGGCGCCGCTGGTCGTCCAGGGTGGCCCCGGCCACCGGCCCGATGACCAGGTCGATGCCGAAGCGGCGGGCCTGGTCGGCGAGCGGGGAGAGGATCTTGATAAAGGTCTCCGGGTCGTCCAGACCCGGGTATTCGGCGTCGAAGTCCATCAGCAGCGCCACCCGCGCACCGTCGGGCAGCGCGAGGGTGTCCCGGATGGCGACGAACCGCTGGTCCAGCAGGGAGGGCGCGGGGCGGATCCCGTCGAGCAGGCCCTGCCGGCGGTAGAGGTCGGCGTACCGGTAGACCACCGTGTCGGCGTCGAAGCCACCGCCGAGGCTGCTGTCGATGTTGTACTCGACGATGCACGGGACCCCGCCGGAGTAGAGCACGTCCGGCCGGTACGCGGCGAGCAGCCCCTCGTGCAGCACCTCGTTCTCGTCGAGGAGCTTGGTCTCCCCCGCCGGCACGTCGAGCAGCCGGCGCAGTTCCCCGGCGGTGCGGGCGCGCCGCTGGCAGGCCTCCAGGATGAGCTGGGCGATCCGGTCGCAGACCTCGTTCAACTCGCGGAACGCGTCGGCGGTGAGCACCGGCGGGCGGGCCAGCCGCCACTGCTTGTTGTAGGTGGCCCGGCCGTGGAAGACCTGCTCCCAGGCGGCGGCCCCGGCGGCCACCAGCCCGGTACGGGTCGACTCGGGAAGGTCGGTCCACGCCTGGCCGAGCGGCGGCCACGGGTATTCGGGGTCGATCATGATCCGTCCTTCAGGCAGAGTTGGATGGCGGCGCTGAGCTGCTCCCGGCCGGGTTGCACGGCCCGGTCCAGCGCGGGCGCGAAGGGCAGCACGGCGCCGTCGGGGCGGGTGACCCGCCGGGGCGACGCGGCCAGCCGGACCCGCTCGACGACGGTGGCGATGATCTCCCCGGCCATGCCGCAGGACCGGTTGGAGTCGTCCACCACGACCAGCCGCCCGGTGCGGGACACCGACTCGACGAGCCCGTCCCAGTCGAAGGGGTAGAGGGTGCGGGGATCGAAGACCTCCACCGAGACCTGGTCGGCCAGTTCGTCGGCGACGGCCAGGGCGTCGTGCACCAGGTGCCCGACGGCGACCACGGTGACATCCGTCCCCGCCCGACGGACGCAGCCCCGCCCGAGCGGCACCGGGACGAGATCGTCGACGTCGGCCCGCACGTCGAGCGCGCCGGCGGGAGCGAAGACCACCACCGGGTCGTCGCAGCGGATCGCCGACACCAGCAGCCCGTACGCGTCGGCCGGGGTGGCCGGCACCACGGTGGTCACCCCGACGTGGGCGAAGAGGCTGTACGGGTGGTCGGAGTGCTGCCCGGCCCAGCCGGTCCGGGAGCCGGAGCCGGGCACCAGGTAGGTGACCGGGACGGCGCACTGGCCGCCGGTCATCAGCGGAAACTTGTGCGCGTGGTTGACGATCTGCTCGAAGACCAGGAAGAGCAGCGAGGGGATCTGGAACTCGATCACCGGGCGCGTGCCGGCCAGCGCCGCGCCGGTGGCGAAACTGGTGAACGCCTGCTCCGACAGCGGGGTGTCCAGGACCCGTTCCGGGCCGAACTTCTTGAGCAGCCCGGTGGTGACGTTGGCGGCGGCCACCCGGATGTCCTCACCGAGCAGGAAGACCGACTCGTCGCGGGTCATCTCGTCGGCGAGCGCCCGGGTCAGCGCCCGGCGGTAGGAGAGCCGGGGCATCAGCCACCTCCGGTCCGGGCGGTGAGCCCGCTGGCGTACAGGTGCTCGAGGGCGGTGGCCGGGTCCGGGGCGGGGCTGGCCAGGGCGTAGCCGACGGCCGCGTCGAGGACCGCCTCGACCTCCGCGTCGACGGACTCCCGCACCGACAGCGGCAGCCGGGCGCCCTGGATGTCGACCGGATCGCGGGACCGGCCGGCGGCCACCTCCTCCGGCGGGCGGTAGTCGAGGCGTACCCGGTGCTCGAAGGTGTGGTGGGCGTCGAACCGGTAGGTGCGGGCCTCGACCAGCTCGGGGCCCCCGCCGGCGCGCATCCGGGCGACGGCGGCCGCGCAGGTGGCGCGTACCTCCTCGGGGTCCTGCCCGTCGACGGCGGTGGCCGGCATGCCGAAGGCGGCGGCGCGGCCGGCGATGGTGCCGGCGACCGCGCCGGCGACCGGCATGGTGGTGGCGTAGCCGTTGTTCTCGCAGACGAAGAGCACCGGCACCCGCCAGAGCGCGGCCAGGTTGAACGCCTCCAGCAGCATCCCCTCGTTGACCGCGCCGTCGCCGAAGAAGGTCGCGCCGACCAGGTCGTCGCCGCGCCGCCGGCGCGCCCACACCGCTCCGGTGAGGATCGCGCCGGCGGCCCCGACGATGGCGTTGGCGCCGAGCACCCCGACGCCGAGGTCGGCGGCGTGCATCGACCCGCCCCGGCCCCGGTTGAGCCCGGTGACCCGGCCGCACAGCTCGGCGAGCATCCGGGCCGGGTCGGCGCCCTTGGCGAGCACGTGGCCGTGCCCGCGGTGGGTGCCGGTCACCAGGTCGCCGTCGCGCAGCGCGGCGCAGACCCCGGCGGCGATCCCCTCCTGCCCGAGGTACGGGTGGATGCCGCCGACGATCTCCCCGGCGCGGACCAGGTCGATGGCCCGCTCCTCGAAGCGGCGGATCAGCCGTACCGTGCGGTAGAGCCGGACCGGGTCGGAGTCGGTCACGCCGGGCGACCCTCCTTGATCGCGGCGAGGATGTCGTCCCAGAGCCGGGCCCGGGCGGCGAGCGCGTCGTTGACGGTGTCCGCGCACTCCTGCCACTTGGTGTCGTCGTCGCCGCAGAGGTCGGCGAGCATCTGCATGGCCATCGGGGTGTGCTGCTCCCCGTCGACCTCGATGTGCCGCTCCAGGTAGTCGACGAACGTGTTCAGCCGGTTGCTGCGTTCGTTGACCGCGACGACCTGGGTGAACATCTCCGGGATGAGGTCCTCCCGGCCGAACGCGAAGGCCGCCGCCTGGCAGTGCACCGGCGTGCGCTCGATGATCCGCCAGGTGGTGCCGGCGAAGGCGGCCGACGGGGCGGGCACCCCCGCCGTGGTCAGCGCCTCGGTCACCGGGCGGCCGGCGCGCAGCAGGTCGACCAGCTTCTCCACCGCCGTGGTGTCCGCGCCGGCCTCGGTCATGCCCCGCACGTAAAGCTCGAAGTGGCTGATGTAGCCGTCGCCCAGTTCGTCGCTCTCCTCCACCATGACGATGTCGTTGATCAGGCGGCGGCTGCCGGTGGGCCCGGTCGGGATCCACGGCACGGTGACGCAGGTGAGCTGCCGCTGCAGCGACTTGAGCAGCGACATGAAGTCCCACACCGCGAAGACGTGGTGCTCCATGAAGGTGACCAGCGCGTCGTGGGTGTCCAGGTTGGCGTAGAGCGGGTGCTTCACCACCACGTCGCGGCGGACGGTCACCGCCTGCTCCAGCCGCTCGATGCCCGGGTGCGTCCTCCCCCAGTCGTACCGTGACATGATCAGCCTCCCTGCTGGGCGCGGTCGCGCCAGATGACCGGGCAGAATTCGGGGTCGGCGTAGTCGGGCCGGCCCTCGGCGGTGCGGCGGACCAGCACGTCGTGGTTGTACGCGGCGAGCGTGCCGTCGGAGAGCGGATACTCCCGCCAGGCGTTGCCGCCGTCCTGCAGGTGCAGCGAGACGGCCCGGCGGGGGCGGCCGCTGACGTTCGCGCCGCTGCCGTGGTAGATGCGGCAGTGGTGGAAGCTCAGGTGTCCCTTGGGGATCACCATGGGGATCTTGCGGATCTCGGCGCCGTTGTACGCCGCGTTCTCGGCGAGCATCACCTCGAGCTGGTCCCGGTCCCGGTCGGCGAAGTGCCGGACCACGGTGTCGTCGGCGCCGATCTCCCGCCAGCGGTGCGAGCCGTCGACCATGGTGATGGTGCCCATCTCCTCACCGCAGTCGTGGAACGGGATGAACGCGGTGAGCATGTTCTCCGAGCTGGACGAGGCCCAGTAGTGCTTGTCGAAGTGCCAGGGCACGATGTTGGACGGCTCGCCGGCGATCGGCGGCTTCCAGATCAGCGTGGACTGGAAGATCCGGATCTCGGCGGCGCGGGCCAGCCGGGCGGCGACCGCACCGATCAGCGGCTTGCGCAGGATCCGGCCGATGGCGTCGTGCTCGTAGTGCACGTAGTCGTTGTGCCGCTGCACGTCGCCCTTGGACGGGTCCCAGTAGGCCAGCCGCGGGGGCCGGACCGGCAGGCGGCGGTCGCGCTCCCCGGCGTAGTAGCGGTCGGTCGCCGCGACGAGCTCGTCCACCTCGTCGTCGGTGAGCAGCTTCTTCGACAGGTACCAGCCGTGCTCGGCGTAGTGGCGCACGTCCTCCTCGGAGGGGAGCAGCGCCTGCTCCTCGGCGGTCAGCGCCGGATGTGTCGTGGTCATGCCCCCACCCCTCCGGCCGCGACGGCGGGGGTCGCCCCCGCCGCGGCCAGCTCGCGTTCCTTGGCCTCGTAGAGCGCCCTGATGTTGCCGCTGCCGAAGGTGCGCGCCCCGCGCCGCTCGATGAGTTCGAGGAAGAGGGTGCGGCGCACGTGCATCGACTCGGTGAAGATCTGCAGCAGTTGGCCGCCGTGGTCGGAGTCGACCAGGATGCTCAGGTCCCGCAGCCGGTCCAGCGGCGCGTCGACCTTGCCGACCCGCGCCTCCAGGTCGTCGTAGTAGGCGGCCGGGGTGCCGGCGAACCGGACGCCCCGGCCGGCGAGCGCGCCGACGGCGGTGACGATGTCGTCGGTGCGCAGGCCGAGGTGCTGCACCCCGGCGCCCGCGTGCCAGCGCAGGAAGTCCTCGATCTGCCCGGGCCGGGCGCCGGTGTCCGGCTCCAGCAGCACCAGGGTGACCCGCTGGGACGGGCTCTGCACCACCTTCGAGTTCATCGCCTGCCCGGCGACCTCGATGTGCTCCTCGAAGATCTCCGCGAAGCCGAACACCTCCGCGTAGTGCTTGACCGTGTCGTCGAGCTGTCCGGGCGGCACGCACACCGCCAGGTGGTCGATCTCGGCGAGCACGTCGTCACCGGCGCCGGCCGGCAGCGGCTCGATCGCCCCGGGCAGGAACCGGCTCCGGTCGCCGCGCCGCTCCACGAGCCGGTGCAGCACGTCGCCGAAGCCGCCGACCTCGGCGACCACCACCTCGGCGTCCGCGTCGGCGTGGGTCCGCGGCGGGGTCACCCCGGTCGCGCCCCGGGCCACCAGCTCCGCGTACGCCCCGGCGGCGTCGTCGACCTCCAGCGCGACCACCGCGATGCCGTCACCGTGCCGCTGCACGTACGCCGACGCCGGGTGGCCGGCGGTCAGCCCGGAGGTGAGCAGCATCCGGATGTCGGCCTGGGCCAGCAGCAGCGAGCGCTGGTCGGCCAGCCCGGTCTCCGGGCCGCCCTGGCCGCACAGCCGGAAGCCGACCGCGGTGCCGAAGTAGAAGGCGGCCTGCCGGGCGTCCCCCACGTACAGCTCGACGTGATCTATGCCATTTATCTGCATCTTTCCCTTCCCCATTTCCCCCCGTGCCTGGCGTCCGGGCCGCACCGCGCCCGGCATGGACCGTCCGTCGGATCACCTCCCCGATCCGCCGTCCGGTGGCGCCGCCGGCGACCCGGAGCGGTCGCCGGCGACCCGGCGCAGCAGCAGGCTGACGTTCTGCCCGCCGAACCCGAACGAGTTGGTCAGCGCGTGCTCGGCCCGGGTGGCGCGGGGCGCGGCCCGGACGTGGTCCGCCTCGCACTCCGGGTCCGGGTCGTCGAGGTGGTATGTCGGTGGCAGCAGCCCTCGGCCGAGCGCCAGGGCGGTGGCCGCCGCCTCCAGGACCCCGGAGGCGCCGAGCAGATGCCCGGTGAGCCCCTTGGTGGAGCTGACCGGCACCCCGCCGACCCCGAACACCTCGGCCAGCGCGGTGGTCTCGGCGATGTCGCCGAGCTTGGTGCCGGTGCCGTGCGCGTTGACGTAGCCGACCTGCGCCGGCCCGACTCCCCCGCCGGCCAGGGCGCGCCGCATGCACTCGGCCGCCCCGGCGCCGTCCGGCCGGGGTGCGGTCGGGTGGTACGCGTCGGTGTTCACCCCGTATCCGGCGACCTCGGCGTAGCCGGTCACGCCCCGGGCGGCGGCGTGCTCGGCGCGTTCGAGGACCAGCAGCGCCGCCCCCTCGGCGAGGACGAAGCCGTTGCGCCGCTTGTCGAACGGGCGGCTGGCCTCGGCCGGGTCGTCCCAGCCCCGGGCCAGGGCCCGGGCGTTGCCGAAGGTGTCGGCGAAGGTCGGGAAGAGCGGGGCCTCGCTCGCCCCGCAGAGCACCACGTCGGCCTCGCCGGCCCGGATCAGGCGGACCGCGTCGGCGACGGCCTGCGCGCCGGACGCGCACGCCGTGCCGACCGAGGAGCTGTAGCCCCGGAGGCCGTGGGCGATGGCGATCCGGGCGGACGGCATGTTCGGTAGGATCCCGGTGAGCAGGTACGGGCTGACCGCCGCGCGGCCCCGGGCCGCCCGCGCGAGGACCTGGTTCTCCAGGGTGGACATCCCGCCGACCCCACCGACGATCACCCCGATCCGGGTCGGGTCGACGTCCCGCCCGACCTCGATGCCGGCGTCGGCGAGCGACTCGGCGGCGGTCAGCAGGGCCAGCAGCACGATCCGGTCGAGGACCCTGGTCTCCGGGCCGGACGCCACCGTGCGCGGGTCGATCTCCGGCAGCACCCCGGCCACCTCCAGGCTGTCCCGGGCGGGGTGCCCCTCCGGTGGGCGGCGCAGCCCGGACCGGCCGGTGGTCAGCGCGGCGAAGGTCTCCTCGACGCCGCGCCCGGCCGGGGTGAACAGGCCCATGCCGGTGATGACGGCGGTCATGACGACGCCTCGCTGAGGTGGCGCTCGCGCAGCGCCACCTTGCGGACCTTGCCGGTCACGGTGACCGGGAGGTCGTCGGCGCGCACCGGCACCACCCGGCGCAGGGTGGCCCCCACGTCGGGCCCGAGGGCGGCGCGGATCCGCTCGGTCCGGTCCTCGTCGGGGTCCGCGCCGGCGGCCAGCTCCAGCAGCACGTCGGTGACGACGCGGCCGGCCCCGTCGGCGTCGCCGGGGCCGGCCGGTGACGACGGGTCGCCGGCCTTGACGATCACCACGGTGCAGTCGGCGATGTCGGGGCAGGCGGCGAGGATCCGCTCCTCGGACAGGGCGGTGAAGAACCGCCTCCCGTCGCCCACCTCGACCGAGTCGACGGCCCGGTCCAGGTGGTAGTAGCGCCCCTCCTCGTCGGCGTACACCAGGTCGCCGGTGAGGTACCAGCCGCGCAGCCGGGAGCGGTAGGTGGTGACGGAGTCGTTCCAGTAGCCCCGGAACAGCGAGGGCGAGTCGATGCCGAGCCAGCCGACCCGGCCCGGCGGCAGTTCCCCGCCCTGCTCGTCGAGGACAGCGACCTGGGTGAAGCGGTACGGGCGGCCGACGCAACGGCCGTACCGGTCGGTGTCGGTGGTGTGGGTGAGGTGGAACATCGAGTGCCCCATCTCGCTGGAGCCGAGCCCGTCGATGAAGACCGAGCCGGGCACCCGCTTGACCCCCGCGCGGGTCATCACGTCCCGCGACCCGACCGCGACGAGCCGGCGTACGTGCGGTTCGTGCGTGCAGTCCCCGGTGTTGAACCACAGCCGCACCGAGTCCAGGTCGTACCCGGACAGGTCGAAGCGGGCCAGCTCCGCCCAGGTGACGGAGAAGCCGAAGACCCCGTCCGGCCGCCACCGCTGGATCGCGTCGAGCACTCGTTCGCCGCCCTGCTCGGAGAGGAGGAACATCTCCGCCCGGTTGCCCAGGGCCTGGTTGACCATGAGCACGGTCGCGGTGTGCGGGGCCGGCAGCGCGTTGAGGATCCGGGTGGTGCCCTGCGCCTGCGGCATGGACAGCAGGTGCCGGGTGGCCGCGAAGAGGCTGGCGTGCGAGTGCAGCACCGCCTTCGGCACCCCGGTGGTGCCGGAGGTGTGGGTGATGACGATCGGATCCTCGGCGTGGTGGCGGTAGTGGGCGGGAGCGGCCGCCGGGTCGCCGGCCCCCGCCTGCGCGGGCTGGCCGAGCAGCGGGGCGCCGAGGTCGTGCCCCGCGAGGGCCGCCGCGTGCTCCGCGTCGGCGAGCACGCCGGCGGCCCGCAGCCGGCGGATGTACGCGGCGGCGATCTCCGGGCGCAGCTTGCCGTTCATCAGCGCGGGGATCGCGCCGAGCCGGGTCAGCGCCAGGAACGACAGCACCATGTCGGCGGCGGCGCCGGCCCAGACCGCGACCGGGTCGCGCCGGCGTACGCCGCGCTCGTGCAGCCAGGCGGCCCGGGCGGCGACCAGGGCGTCGAGCTGGCCCAGGGTCAGCGGCTGTTCGGACGGGTGGCCGTCGACCGCCGTGTCGAAGGTGAGCCCGGGCCCGTTTGGGTCGGCGCCGTGCGCCAGCACCCGGGCCAGCACGTTGCCCGCGCCCAGTTCCGGGTCGGCGGCCAGCGCGCCGCGCAGTCCCTTGGTCCTCATTGACCTGTTCCCTCCTCCAGCAGCACCGCGACCGCCTCGCTCGGCGTGCCGTCGGGTGCCTGTTCGATCAGGACCAGCAACGCCTGGTCGGCGTCGCCGTCGTGCAGCAGCAGTTCCGCCTCGGCGGTGCCCTCGGCCCGCGGCTCCCCCGTCGGGCTCAGGCACACCACCGGCCCGTCCAATCCCCAGCGCGCCGCGACGTGCCCGGCGACGCTGTTCGGCACCGACTGGAAGAAGAACAGCGGACCGACCCGGCCCCCGGCGGCCACCGTGGCCCGGACATGCCCGGCGCTGGCCCGGTCTCCGCTCGCGCTGACCAGCACCACCGCCGTCCGGTTGCCCGCCGGCAGCGGCGGGACGGCGTGTGCCCGGCCCAGGCACCGGTCCGCCACCGCCACCACCACCGGCGCGAAGTCCGAGTGCACGAACCCCGCCACCCCCGGCACCCCGCCGTCCCCCGCCTCCGGCCACCGCCCCTCCGCCACCACCCGCACCCGCCCCGCTCCGTGCTCTGCCCGCTCTCCCCGCTCCGGCGATCTTGCAGTTTGCGTTGGTGTTACCCGGCTTCTGCGCCTTTCGTCGGCACCAAAGGTGCGCGATCGCGACGCGCGGTCGGAGGCGGTCATGGGGCACCTACCAGGAGGGCGGTGTTGGCGCCGCCGAAGGCGGCGTTGAGGGTGAGGGCGTGGGCGGTGGCCAGGGGGCGGGGAGCCTGGGTGATGACGTCCAGCGGGCACGACTCGTCCGGGCCCAGCCAGCCGGCGTTGACCGGCAGCTTCCCGTGCCGCAGGGCCAGCACGGTGACCACCAGTTCGAGCAGGCCGGACGCCTCCAGGGCGTGCCCGTGCACCGACTTGGTGGAGCTGACCGGCACGCGGCCGGCGAGGTCCCCGAGCGCCAGCCGTAACGCCGCCGCCTCGGAGGCGTCGCTGTACGGGGTGCCGGTGGCGTTGGCGTTGACGTAGCCGACCGCCTCGGCGGGCAGCCCGGCCCGGCCCAGCGCCGCGGCCACCGCCCGGGCCAGCCCGCGCCCCCGCGGATCGGGCTGGCAGGGGTGGTACGCGTCCCCGGCCCGACCCCAGCCGGCCACGGTCGCCACCGGCGTCGCGCCCCGGTGCCGGACGGCCGCGGCGGACTCCAGCACCACGGCCGCGACCCCGTCCCCGAGCAGCAGGCCCTGCCGTCCGGCGCTGAACGGGCGGACCGCCCCGTCGGCGGCGAACGCCCGGCCGGCGTCGAAGAGCGCGTACTGGTCCGGTTCGACCAGGTAGCCGGCGGCGACGACCACCCGGTCCAGGTCGCCCCGGGCGATCAGGGCGGCCGCGTCGGCGACCGCGGTGCTCGCCGACACGCAGGCGGTGGTGTAGACCCGGGTCCGCCCGCCGAGACCGCCCCGGCGGGACAGGTGGCCGGCGAGCGCCGGTGGTCCACCGTCCACCCCGGGCGAGGCGCCGGCGCCCGAAACGGCCGGGCCGCCGGCGACCCGGTCGGACGGTCCGCCGTCCGGCGGCGCGTCCGGTCCGGCCACCGCCGGGTCGGGCAGTGAGCGCGGCCCGCCGTGGGTGGCCAGGAACAGGGCGGAGTCCGCCCGGCCCGCCCGGTCCAGCCCGGCGGCCCGGCAGGCCGCGTCGATCGCGTCGGCCAGTTCCTCGGCGAGGGCTCCGGCCTCCGGCAGGGTGGCCGCCACGGCGACCCGGCGACCCGCGGTGTCGAAGCGGCGTACCGGCGCGAACGCCGGGGTGCCGGCGAGCACCCCGGCCAGCAACGCGTCGCCGCCCCTACCCAGGGCGCTGAGCGCGTGGACGCCGGTGATCCGAGGGTGCTCCCGCTCAGCCATCTGCGGCAGCGGTCAGCGAGGCGTGGAACACCGCCAGCGCGTCGTCGACGGTGCGGATGCCGGCGAGCTGGTCGTCGGTGAGGTCCAGCCGGCGGTCGTAGCGTTGCTCGACGAGGTGCACCAGCCAGGCCAGCTCCATCGAGCCGATCCGGTCGGGCACCTGGTCGACGGGTTTCCCGGTCAGTTCGGCGAGCATGCTCACCAGGTCAGCTCGCCCCAGGTCGGGCTGACCGGCCATCAGGAGTTGTCGCTCGTCGCGGCCACCCGCTCGGCGACCATGGTGGTGAACTCGCCGACCGTCATCAGGGCCAGCTTCTCCGACTCGTCGTCGGCGAACTTCAGGCCGTACCGGTCCTCCACCCGGACGGCGAGGTCGGCCAGGGCCAGCGACTCCAGGTCGACGCCGGAGGGACCGAGGGTGGTGTCGTCGTCGAGGTCATCGACGTCGTAGTTCATGTCGGCGAGCTGCTCGACGACGAAGGTGCGGACCTCGTCTCGCATGGCCTTAACCTCTTTCCGTGAGCCAGTTACCGGTGCCCGGTCGGGACACCGTGTACGTGTGGACCGGCCGTACCGCCGGCGACCAGCGGGAGCTGACGCGGCGGCTGCTGCGACGCGCGGGTGGCGCGTTGCTCGACCGGGCCGAGGCGGAGATCGGGGTGCGACGGACGCCCGGCGGGCGTCCGGAGGTGCACGTCGCGGAGGGGCGGACGCTCGCGGTGAGCGTCAGCCACGTCGACGGGCTGGTGGTGGTGGCCGCCCGGCCGGGCGGACCGGTCGGGGTGGACGTCGAGCGGCGCCGGCCGCTGCCCGCGCTGGCGCTGGCCGACCGCTGGTACGACCCGGCCGAGGCGGCCTGGCTGCGGGCCCGCGACCCGGCCGCCCGGGAGCTGGACTTCCTGCGCCTGTGGACGGCCAAGGAGGCGGTCGGTAAGGCGCTCGGCGCCGGGCTGCGCGACGGCGGGCTGCGTCGCCGGGTGCCGGAGCCGGCCGGCGAACCGCTGCGCCCGCTCCCCGACCGGCCCGACCTGCGGGTCGGCCACCCGGCGGCCGGGGACGGGCTGGTGCTCGCGGTGGCGGTCGCCGGTGCGGCCGGGCCGGTCGAGGTCGCCCTCGTAGAGCGGGCCGGTCATGACGCGGCGTCCCGCAGCACGGCCGCCGAGCGGACCAGCTTGCCGGTGGTGGTGCGCGGCAGCTGGTCGAGCAGGTGCAGGGCGCGCGGCCGCTTGTAGCCGGCGAGGCGTTCGGCGAGCAGCTTGTCCACGGTCTCCTCGGACAGCGGCCCGTCGGGCTGGATGTAGGCGGTGATCCCGTCGTCCCAGACCACCACCGCGGCGCCCACCCCGGGCAGCTCGGCGACGGTGGATTCCACCTCGGTCAGGTCGACCTTCATGCCGCCGACCGACACCTGGGAGTCGAGCCGGCCCTTGACGGTGACCAGTCCGGTCTCCGGGTCCACCGTGCCGGCGTCGCGGGTGTGCAGCCAGCCGTCGGCCCAGCGGGTCGGGTCGGCGAGCCCCACGTACGGGGAGGCCGGGCAGCTCACCCAGAGCTCGCCGCCGGATTCCCGGACCCGGATGCCGGGCGCGGGGGCGATGGCGGGACGGTTCGTCCCGTACAGGTCGGTGCCGATGACACCGATCTCGGTCATCCCGTACATGTTGCCGAGCGGGACGCCGTAGCGGTCGGTGAAGGCGCGGGCGACGGCGGCGGGGACCAGCTCGCCGCCGGTGGTCATCCGTTTGAGCTGCGGCAGCGGCCCGGACGGGCGGGTGGAGGCGAGCAGTCCGATGTGGAAGGGCACGCCGAGTACGGTGGCCGGGGTGTCCTGGGCGGCGACGGCGGCGAGGACCGCGTCACCGCTGAGCCGCTCGGGCGGGCACAGCTCGACCCCGGCGTGCAGCCCGTAGAGGAGCCCGCCGACCAGGCCGAGCACGTGCACCATGGAGGGCAGCAGGATGATCCGCTCGCCGGGGAGCGCGACGCCGTCGATCCGGGTGTACCGGTGGACCTCGCCGACCAGGTCCTCGGCGGTGCGGCCGATCACCTTGGACGGTCCGGTGGAGCCGGAGCTGAGCTGGATCACGGCGTGCGGGCTGCCGGCCGGCCGGTCGGACCAGGACGTGATCCCCTCGGTGACGTCGACGAAGATCCGCAGCGCTCCCCCGCCGGTCCGCACCGGCGCGACCACCACCTGCGGGGTGAGCCGGTCCAGGGCCCGGGCGACCTCGTGGTCGGTGAGCCGGTGGTCGAGCAGCACGGCCTGGGCGCCGCTGCGCCAGGTGGCGAGCAGGTTCACCACGTACGCCAGGGACGGCGGCAGCCGCAGCGCGGCGGCGCCGCCGGGACGCAGCCCGGCGTCGGCGAGCCGGGCCTGCGCGTCGACCACCAGCCGGTGCAGCGTGCCCTTGTCGACCGGTTCGGGAAGACGGAGAGAAATGTCGGTGGGACGACCGGTGAACAAGATGTCGTCCACCCAACTCGCCGCTGCCGGCGAAGGATGTTCCGCCATAGAGTGTGCTGCCACGATCGCCCACCGCCCAGCATGAAAGTGGGCGATATCCGCCCAACAAGCGCGTTCTCCGGGGTGCTGACGGAACCCTACGACGGTCCGTCATGGCATAGCTACATGCAAATGGCTAGATCAAGAAAAGCGGCTGGGTGGATTGCTCAGGATCGATCGGGCAGGCAGGATCGGGCCTACGCCGGCTCGGTACCTCGCCGGCCGCCGGATGCTGCGCCGGGGCGAGAGGCGCCGGGGCCGGTTCTTCCCCGTCGGCAACGGCGAGGCGCTCGCGCGCGAGATCCCCGCGGCACGGCTGTTCGTGCTCAAGGAGGCGGCCACCGCGATCCCCGATGCGGCGGTCGGCGAGGTCACCGCGGCGATGCTCACCACACGATCGTCGGTGGGAACCCGGCAAAGCCGATCCGGCGACGCTTCGACGAGGCCGACGTGGTGCGGCTCCGCCGCGCCGCCTGGTGGGACTGGCCGGTCGACCTCGTCACCGCGCACGCGCGCACGATCATGGCCGGCACGCCCGCCGAGATCGCCCGGATCGCCGCCGAGCACGGCCTGGAGCAGGAGAGGTGAGGCGTGTCCGGCAACCGGCCGGGTCTCCCGCGGCGCACCGCCCCGTCCGGTCTCCCCGTCACCCGTCGCCGCACCCGGGCGGCGGGGCGGCGCCGCGGAGGACCAGCGCGCTGTTGAACCCGTCGAAGCCCCGCGCCCCGACCAGCGCGATCCGGCTGCGCGGCCGGCGCGATTGCCGCAGGAAGCTCAGCTCGCAGCCGGGCGCGGGGCGCTCCGGGCCCACCGAGGCGGGCAGCAGGCCATGGTGGAAGGCGAGCAGCGCGGTGGCCGCGTCCAGCGCCGAACCGCCCTGGTGGGCCCGGCCGGTCAGCGGCTTCTGGGTGGTCACCGGCGGCGTGCGGGCGCCGAACACCGCGCGCAGGGCGGCCGCCTCGGCCCGGTCGTACGCGGGCACCCCCAGCGCGTCCGGCCAGATCACGTCCACGTCGTGCCCGCGGACCCCGGCCCGGTCCAGGGCCAGCCGCAGCGCCCGGGCGTAGTGGGTCGGGTCGGGGCCGCCGTCGGGGTCGGTAGGGGCGGCGTCGTGGGTGGCCGCCCAGCCGGTGATCTCGCCGTAGACCCGGGCGCCCCGGGCCAGGGCGTGGCCCAGTTCCTCCACCACGAACACCGCGCCGCCCTCGGCGGGCACGTACCCGCGGGCGTCGGCGTCGAACGGCCGGTACGCCCGCTCCGGGTCCGACACGTCGCTGAGCAGCCCGGAGCGGAGCTGGCAGGCCAGCGCGTACGGGCTGAGCGGGCACTCGGTCGCGCCGGCGATCACCACCGGGGTGCCCCGCCGGATCGTGCGCACCGCGTGGGCGAGGCTGTCCAGGCCACCGGCCGATTCGGACACCGTCACCCCGGACGGGCCCTTGAACTGGTGGCGGATGGAGAGCTGTCCGACGCTGGCCGCGTAGAACCAGGCGATCGACTGGTACGCCCCGACGGTCCGGCTCGGGCCGCCCCAGAGCCGTTGCAGCTCGCGCTGCCCGAACAGGTTCCCGCCGGAGGAGCTGGCCAAGGTCACCGCCCACCGGTACGGATCGGGCGACACCTCGGGCAGCCCGGCGTCGGCCAGGGCCAACCGGGTGGCGGCGAAACCCAGGTGGGTCCACCGGTCGGTCTGCACCCGCTGCCGAGTGTCGGCGTGCCCGGCCGGGTCGAAGTCGGGCACCTCGCCGGCGACCCGGGTCGGATAGCCGGCCGGGTCGAACAGGGTGATCGGGCCGGTGCGCCGGGTGCCGGCGAGCACCGTGGCCCAGTGCGCCTCGGCGCCGACGCCGCTGGGCGCCACCACCCCGATCCCGGTCACCACCGCCCGGACCGTCACGACGCCACCCCGCACACCGGCCTCATCGGGACACCGCCAGGCGGCGGAAGACCATCGCGGACTGGAAGCCGCCGAAGCCGCTGCCCACCGAGAGCGCCACGTCGACCGGCACCTCCCGGGCCTCGTTGGGCACGTAGTCCAGGTCGCACTCCGGGTCCCGGGTGGCCCAGTTGGCGGTGGGCGGCACCACGCCGTACTCGATGGCCAGGGCGCAGGCGGCCATCTCGATCGAGCCGATGGCGCCGAGCGAGTGCCCGACCATCGACTTGATCGAGCTGACCGGCACCCGGTACGCGGTCGCGCCGAGGGCCCGCTTGAACGCGGCGGTCTCGTGCCGGTCGTTCTGCCGGGTGCCGGAGCCGTGCGCGCTGACGTAGGAGACGGCCGACGGGGCGAGCCGGGCCTGGCGCAGCGCGTCGCTGATGGCCACCGCCATCTCCGCCCCGTCCGGGCGCAGGCCGGTCATGTGGAAGCCGTTGCTGCGGCTGGCGTAGCCGGCCACCTCGCAGTAGACGTGCGCGCCGCGGCGGCGGGCGTGCTCGGCCTCCTCCAGCACCAGCACCGCGGCCCCCTCGGCGAGGACGAAGCCGTGCCGGTCGGCGTCGAACGGCCGGGAGGCGTGCGCCGGGTCGTCGTTGTCCGGGCTGGTGGCCTGGATGGCGTCGAAGGACGCGACGGTGACCGGGGAGATCGGTGAATCCGCCGCCCCGGCCAGCACGATGTCCGCCTCGCCGTCGGCGACCAGTTGGTGGGCGTACCCGATGGCGTCGATCCCGGAGGTGCAGCCGGTGGAGATCACCTGGGCCGGGCCGTGCAGGCCGTGCCGGCAGGCCACGTCGGCGGCCAGGCTGCTGGGGACCAGCGCCTGGTAGAGGTACGGGCCGCCGAGGGCGTGGTCGACCAGCCAGCGCCGGCCGGAGTCGCTGACCCGCACGTACTCCCGTTCGAGGGCCATGGTGCCGCCGACGGCGGTGCCGAGGACCACGCCGGCGCGCTCGCGGTCGGCGTCGGTGAGGGTGAGCCCGCTGTCGGCGAGCGCCTCGGTGGAGCAGGCCAGCGCGAACTGCACGTACCGGTCGGCGCGCTGCCGTTCGGCGAGGGTGATCCCGGCGGCGTCGGGGTCGAAGTCGCACTCGGCGGCGATCTGCGAGCGGAACGGCGACGGGTCGAAGAAGCTGATCCGCCGGGTGGCGGTGCGCCCCTCGGTGATGGTCTTCCAGAACCGGTCCCGGGTCGCGCCGCCGGGAGCGACGACGCCGACGCCGGTGACCACGGTCCGCCGGCCGGTCACGACGGTTCCCGGGGTGGCGGGGCGACCTCGGTGTCGACGTGGCCGAGTTCGGGACGGGGGGCGAGCGGGCCGAGGTGGAAGACCACCTCGGCCGGCTCGTCGCCGGTGTTGCGCAGCCGGTGCCGGACGTTCCGGGCGACGAAGAGCGCCTCCCCAGCGGTCAGCGGCACCGGGCGGTCGTCCAGGTCGACGGTGATGGCGCCGCGGGCGAGGTAGAGGAACTCCTCGCTGTAGGGGTGGTAGTGCTCGGCGATCCGCTCGCCGGGGGCGAGGGCCGCCACCCCCATGAAGCCGGAGGTGCTGCCGACGGTCTTCGGGCCGAGCAGCACCCGCAGTTCGCCGCCGCGCCGCCGGTCGGCGGGGACGTCCCCGGCGGCGACCGGGGCGCTGGTGGTGGTGTCAGGCATCGCGACCTCCCTGGCCGGCCTCGGCGGCCCGCTGCTCGATCCGCTCCTTGATCACGGCGAGCTGAACCTTGCTGTTGGTGTTGATCCGCTCGGTCATGCCCGCGTTGTCGACCGGCGCGTCCGGCTTCATGGCGAAGTCCTGCACCCAGGTCATCCGGGTGCCGCCGGGGATCTCGTCGTAGCGCCAGTGGATGCGCATGTACTCGAACGGGCCGGTCTCCACCCGGTGCGCGTGGACCTGCCGGGTGGCCGGGTCGGCGGTGCGTTCACTGACCCAGCTCCAGGCCGTCCCGTTCTCGTCGGGGTGCATGGTGAGCCGGAACCGCACCGTGTCGCCCTCCCGGTGCAGGATGTCGGCCGCGGCGTACTCGGTGAACAGGTCGGGCCAGCCGGCGACGTCGTTGGTGACGTCCCAGACCAGGGGCAGCGGGGCGGCGATGTCGACGGCGTTCTCGGTGTGCCCCGGCGGGTCGGCCTGCCGGGCCACCAGGTCGGCGACGCCGGCGATGCTCAGCTGGCTGGCCTGCTCGGGGATCTTCACCCGCCACCGGTCGGCGACGACCGCGGACAGCTCCAGCAGGGCGAGCGAGTCCATGCCCAGTTCCTCGAGGCTGGCGGCCGGCGTGCGGGCGGCGGCCACGGCGTCCAGGCCGCAGTGGGTGACCAGGATGTCGGTGATCTCACTGGCGAGCTGGCGGTCGGGGGCGACGGTCATCGGGTCCTCCTGACGGGCGGGCCGGCGGTGGGCGCGGCGGTGACGGGCGTACGGCCGGCCGGGGCGGCCTCGGCGCGGGCGGCGGGTACGGGATCGGTGCCGGCCACGGCGGGTGCGGTGGCGGGCGGGTGGGCCGCCCCGGCCGGGGTGAGCAGCCGGTCGACCAGTCCGGTGGTGTGCCGGGCGGCGCGGAAGTCGGGGTCGCTCAGCACCCGCCGGGCGAACGGGATCGTGGTGCGTACCCCCGGCCCGGCCACCTCGAACTCGCCGAGCGCGCGGTCCAGGCGGTCCAGCGCGCCGGCCCGGTCCGGCGCCCAGACCGCCACCTTGGCCAGCAACGAGTCGTAGTGCGGGCTGACCAGGTAGCCGGTGTGGCCGTGGGTGTCGACCCGGGTGAACGGGCCGCCGGGTGGCCGGAACCGGTCGAGCCGGCCCGGCGCGGGAGCGAAGCCGCGGTCCGGGTCCTCCGCGTTGACCCGGCACTCGATCGCCACTCCGCGCAGGTGGATCTGGTCCTGCCGCCAGCGCAGCGGCGCCCCGGCGGCGATGTGCAGCTGCTCGTGCACCAGGTCCACGCCGGTGACCAGCTCGGTGACCGGGTGCTCGACCTGGATCCGACAGTTGATCTCCAGGAAGTGGCACTCCTCGGCCTCGTCGACGAGGAACTCGACGGTCCCGGCGCCGGTGAAACCGACCGACAGGACGCCGCGCAGCGCGATCTCGGCGAGGGTGTCCAGGGTGGCCGGGCGCAGCGCCGGGGCGGGGCCCTCCTCGATCAGCTTCTGGTGCCGCCGCTGCACCGAGCAGTCCCGGGTGCCCAGGTGGATGCCGTTGCCGTGACCGTCGCAGAGCACCTGCACCTCGACGTGCCGGGCATCGGTGAGGTACCGCTCGACGTACACCCGGTCGTCGCCGAAGGCGACCTGGGCGGCGGCCCGGGTGCGGGCGTAGGCGCGGGGCAGTTCGGCGGCGGTGCGGACCACGCTCATTCCGCGCCCGCCGCCGCCGGCGGCGGCCTTGACGATGACCGGGTACCCGACCTCGGCCGCCACCGCCAGGGCCTCGGCCACCGTCGGCAGGGTCCGCACGCTGCCCGGCGGCAGCGGCAGCCCGGCCTTGCTCATCAGCGCCCGGGCGGTGGACTTGTCGGCCAGGGCGGACATCACCTGCGGTGGCGGGCCCACGAAGGTGAGCCCGTTCTCCGCGCAGATCTCGGCGAAGTCGGCGTCCTCGGAGAGGAAGCCGTAGCCGGGGTGCACGGCCTGCGCCCCGGTCTGCCGGGCGGCCTCGACGATCGCGGCGGCGTTGAGATAGCTCTGGCGGCTGGCGGCGGGGCCGATCCGGACCGTCTCGTCGGCCAGCCGTACGGGCAGCGAGTCGGCGTCGGCGCTGGAGTGCACCACCACGGTCCGCACGCCCAACTCCCGGCAGGCCCGCAGCACCCGCAGCGCGATCTCGCCCCGGTTGGCGATCAGCACCTTCTCGAACATCTACTCACCCCGCCCGCTGAGCGGTTCCAGGGCGATCAGCGGCTGGTCGTACTCGACCGGCTTGCCGTCCTCGACCAGCACCTCGGTCACCCGCCCGGCCTGGTCGGCGGCGACCTCGTTCATCAGCTTCATCGCCTCCACGATGCCGATCACCTGGCCGGGCCGGACCAGGTCGCCGACGGCGACGAAGGGCGCGGCACCCGGTTCCGGGGCCCGGTAGAAGGTGCCCACCACGGGCGCCCGCACGGCCCGCCGGTCGGGCGCCGGCGCGGCCTGCGCCGCCGGCTCCGGGACCGGTTGGGGGTCGGCGTGCGGCGCGAGCGGTGCGTGCCATTCGACCTCCAGCGTGGCCCCGCCGCTGCGCAGCCGGACCCGGCGGACCGGGCCGGCCAGCTCGGCGACGAGCTGGCGGGCCTGCCGGCGCAGCCCGTCCAGCACGTCCTCCGCACCGTCGGCCGCGCTCATCGTGCCTTCTCCGTTCGCGACTGCGGGGCTCGCAACACCGGCTCACTCCTCGCGCTCACCGGTCCACCCCCGCCGAGCGCGCCGCGCCGTAGCGGCGGAACCGCTGCCGGCGGCGGCGGACCAGGGTGGCCGGCGGCACGTCGAGCAGCGCCGTGAGGTTCGCCGCCAGGGCCCGGCCGAGCAGGTCGGCGGCGGCGGCCGGGTCGCCGTGGGCGGCCGGCCGGGGCTCGGGCACCACCTCGTCCACCACCCCGAGCCGGCACAGGTCGGCGGCGGTGAGCCGCAACGCGCGGGCGGCCTGCGGGGCCGCGGAGCTGTCCGGCCAGAGGATCGCCGCGCAGCCTTCCGGGCTGATCACCGAGTAGACCGCGTGTTCGAGCATCAGCACCCGGTCGGCGACCGCCAGCGCCAGGGCCCCGCCGCTGCCACCCTCCCCGGTGACCACCGCGATCACCGGCGTGGGCAGCACGGTCAGCGCCAGGATGTTCTCGGCGATGGCCGCCGCCTGTCCCTGCTGCTCGGCGCCGATCCCGGGGTCGGCGCCGGGAGTGTCCACCAGGGTGACCACCGGCAGGCCGAGCCGGGCGGCGAGGCGCATCAGCCGCAGCGCCTTGCGGTGCCCGGCCGGGCTGGCCATGCCGAAGTTGCGGGCCACCAGCTCGGCGGTGGTGTGTCCCTTCTGGTGGCCGATCACCATGACCGGCCGGCCGTCGAGACGGGCCAGCCCGCCGACCACCGCCGGACAGTCCGCGCCCAGCCGGTCGCCGTGCAGTTCGACGAAGCCGTCGAAGGTGGTCTCCAGGTAGTCCAGGGTGGTCGGCCGGCCGGCGTGCCGGGCCGTGCGGACCGTCTCCCAGGCGTCCCGCTCGGGGCCGGC
>NZ_RJLN01000081.1 GCF_003725545.1 Micromonospora solifontis
ATCACCGGACAACTCGCCACACCGGACCAACTCACCGACCCCGACTACTGGGTCCAACACATCCTCGCCCCCGTCCACTACGCCCACGGCATCACCACCCTCCACCACCAACACGGCGTCCAGACCTTCGTCGAACTCGGACCGGACGCCACCCTCACCACCCTGCACACCCAGACCCGGCCCGAGGCGCTCGCCGTACACACCCTGCACCGGCAGCGGGCCGACCAGCACACGCTGCTCGCGGCCGCCGCCACCGTGGACCCCCGGCCCACCGGCGGCCACACCCACCTCGACCTGCCCACGTACCCGTTCCAGCGCAGCCGGCACTGGCTGCCGGCCACCGTGGACGCCGTACCGGCCCGGCCGCCGGTCGAGCCGGCCGGCGGTCATCCGCTGCTCGGCGTGCCGCTGGACGTGGCGGGGACCACCGGACGCTGGTTCACCCGGACCGTGCTGCCCGACCGGCTCCGCTTCGTCGACCAGCACCGGCTGCTCGGCACGGCGGTGTTCCCGGCGACCGCGCTCGTCGAATGGGCGCTCGCCGCGGCCCGGGCCGACTCCCCCGAGCCCGGGTGGACCATGACCGGGATCACCTTCGACGAGTTCCTCCGCTGCGCCGACGGGGTCACGCTCACCCTCCAGGCCAGCGCCGACCCCGACGGTCAGGTCCGCTGCTTCAGCCGCCCCGCCGGCGAGCCGTCCGCGCCGTGGACGCAGCACGTCACGGTCGCCGCCGTACGCTCCGGCACCCCGCCGCCACCGCCCCGGCTGCACCTGGCCGGCGTCCGGGCCGGCATGGCGGCCGAGGAACTCGACGGGTTCTACGACCGGCTCTGGCGGATCGGCGTCGAGTACGGGCCCGGCTACCGGGCGATGAGACGGCTGCTGCGCTCCGGCGACGAGGCCCTCGCCCTGATCGAGGTGGACGAGGCGGAACGGGACGGCGACGGGTGGCTGCTGCACCCGATGGTCCTCGACGCCTGCCTGCACGCCGGCGCCGCCTTCGGGGTGAGCGAGGACGACTTCTGGCTGCCGGCCGGCATCGACCGGATCGAGGTGTACGACCGGCTGCCCCGCCGGCTCTGGTGCCGGGCCCGGTCCCGGGGCGGGCCCGAGGGCGGCGAGCGGGCGATGGACCTGGACCTGGTCACCGCGCTCGGCGAACCGGTGGCCCGACTGACCGGCGTCCGGCTGCGCGCCCTGCCGCGTACCCTCGTCACCGGCCTGGCCGGGTCGCGGCTGCGCCGCTACGACCTGACGTGGGCGGCGCTGCCGGGCCGGCCGGGCCGGCGGGCCGAGGTGGGCCCACGCGACACCTGGCTGGTCTGCGGCCGGGACGCCGAGGTCGTCGCCGACTGGCACGCCCAACTGCTCGGCCTCGGCTGCGCCGCCGCCGCGCTGGTCCTGGCCGACGGCGCCCGGGTGCCGGCGACCGCCTCGCTCGGGGGCGGGACCGTGACCGTGGACCCGGCCGACGAGGCGGCAATCGCCCGGCTGGTCGACGCCGCCCGGGTCGACGGCGTCAAGCTGCGCGGCCTGCTACTGCACGGCGCGGAGCCCGCCGACGCGGACCCCACCGACGGCGCCTACCGCGCCGCCCGGGACGCGCTCGCCGTGCTCCGCCAGGTCCTGCGGGGGTACGGCGACGACGCGCCCGACGTGGTGCTCTGCACCTCGGGCGCGGAGGCGCCGACCGGGGACGGCGTGCCGGCGCCGGCGCAGGCGGTGCTGGGCGGGTTGACCCGGGCGGTGCTGACCGAGCACCCCCATCTGCGCTGCGTGCAGGTGGACCTGGACCCGGCCGGCCCCACGCCGGCGCTCTCCACCGTCCTCGACCGGGTCGCCGAGGCCGACGGCGCCACCCACCTCGCGGTGCGCGACGGCGCCTGGTACGAGGCGCGGCTGCGGGAACGCGACCTGCCCGCCCCCGGCGCCGGTCCGGTGCTGCGCACCGACGCGACGTACCTGGTCACCGGCGGCTTCGGCGGGCTGGGGCAGGCGGTGGCCGGCTGGCTGGCCGACCGGGGGGCGGCGCACCTGGTCCTGCTCGGCCGGCGGGTGCCGGCCGTCGAGCCGGCGCCGCTGGCGGCGCTGCGCGAGCGCGGCGTCCGACTGCGCTGCCTGGCGGTGGACGTGACGGACGGCGACGCCCTCGCGGCGGTGCTGGCCGGGCTGGCCGGGGAGCTGCCGCCGCTGGCGGGCGTGGTGCACGCGGCCGGCGTGGTCGACGACGCGGCCCTGGCCGAGCAGGACTGGGACCGGTTCCGCCGGGTGCTGGACCCGAAGGTGCGGGGCGGCTGGCACCTGCACCGGGCCACGGAAGGTCTGGACCTCGACTTCTTCGTGCTGTTCTCCGCGTTCGGCGCCCTGGTCGGCTCCGCGGGGCAGGCCAACTACCTGGCCGCGAACGCCTTCCTGGACGCCCTCGCCCGGCACCGGCGGGCGCGTGGCCTGCCGGCGACCAGCGTCTGCTGGGGGCCGTGGGCGCAGGCCGGGATGGCCGTCGACCAGGAGGTGCTGGGCCGGCTGGCTGCCCTCGGCCTGGATGCCCTGCCCACCGCCGAGGCGCTGGCGGCGCTGGGCACGCTGCTCACCCCGCCCGCCGGGGAGCCGACCGAGCCGGTGGTGGGGCTGGCCCGGGTGGACTGGCGCCGGTCGCTGACGGCGGCGGGCCGGGCCCGGCCGTACCGGTTGCTGGCCGAGGTGACGCCGGCCGACCTGGCCGGTGGCGCGGACGACGACGCGGCGGGAACGGACCTGGCCCTGCTGGCCCTGACCGACCCGGTGGCGGCCCGGGAACTGGTGCTCGCCGGGCTGCTGGAGCGGGTGGCGCTGCTGCTCGGGCTCAGCGCCGCCGACCAGGACGCGATCCGGCCCACCTTCGCCGGCACCCGGCTGAACGAGCTGGGCCTGGACTCGCTGACCACGGTCCGGCTGCGCCAGCGGCTGCTGGTCGACTACGCCGCCGACGTGCCGCCGGCGGACCTGTTCGGCGGTGGCACGGCGGCGGAGGTGGCGGAGCTGATCTGCCAGCAGCTGACCCTGCGCAGTGTCGTCGCCGCCGATGACGACGACTTCGACGACGAGGACGCCGAGGTGCTGGTCCTGTGAGCGCGAGGAGTGTTGCGGTGAGCGGAGCCGACGAGGGTACGGGCGGCGTCGCCGCCCTGGTGGCCGACCTGGCCCGGAGCGAGGTGCGGTTACGGCTGGCCGGCGACGACCAGCTCAGCGTCAGCGCCCCGAAGGGGCGTCTCTCGCCGGAGCTGCGCGAGCGGATCACCCGGCACCGGGCGGAACTGATCGGCTGGCTGTCCCGGGGCCGGCAGGCCGCCGAACCGGCGGCGGCGCTGCCGGAGATCACCCCCGATCCGGCCGCCCGGTACGAGCCGTTCCCGCCGTCGGACATCCAGATGTCCTTCCTGGTGGGCAGCCGGGAGGGGCTGGAGTACCACGTCCGGCCGCACCAGTACATGGAGGTGGAGTTCCCGGCGCTGGACCCGGACCGGTTCACCCGGGCGCTCAACGCGGCGGCCCGGCGGCACCGGCACAGCCTCGTCGTGGTCCGCGAGGACATGATGCTGGAGACGGTCCGCGACCCGGAGCCGATCCCGGTCGAGGTGGTCGACCTGCGCGGGCTCGACGAGGCCGGGCAGCAGGCCGGCATCGAACGGACCCGGGCCGCCATGCAGCGCCGGGAGCTGCCGCTGGACCGCTGGCCGTGGCTGGACGTCCGGCTCGCCCTGCTGTCCGGCGGGCGGGTCCGGATGCACTGGAACAACAACAACTTCTTCAGCGACGCCCCCGGCACCGGCCGGTTCCTCAAGGACCTGCTGCACTGCTACGACCACCCGGACGAGCCGCTGCCGGAGCTGACCCTGAGCTACCGGGACTGCGTACTGGCCCTCGCCGAGCTGGAGGAGTCGCCGCTGGGGCAGGCGTCGAAGCGGTACTGGCTGGACCGGATGGCCGACTGGCCGACCGCCCCGGAGCTGCCCCTGGCGTCCGGCTCGGACACCCGACGCCGGTCCCGGCTGGAGCGCCGGGAGCACGTGCTGTCGCCGGCCCGGTGGGCGGCGTTCACCCGGCGGGCCGCCGCCCGGGGCCTGTCCCAGACCAACGCCCTGTGCGCCGTGTACGCGGAGGTGCTCGGGGCGTGGAGCGGATCCCGGCACTTCCTGATCAACAACATGAACACCCACCGGCTGCCGCTGCACCCGCAGATCGGCGAGGTGATCGGCAACTTCTCCTCGCTCTATCCGCTGGAGGTGGACTGGCGGGCCGGCGGCCCGTTCCAGGAGCGGGCCCGCCGGTTGCAGGCCCAGGTGCTCTCCGACATGCAGCACGTCTACTGGAGCGGGGTGAAGGTGCTCCAGGCGGTCAACCAGCTCCGCCGCACGCCGGGCCGGGCGGTCTGCCCGTACGCGGTGGGCAGCGCGCTCTTCGTCGGGCAGACGGACCGGCCGGTGTACAGCCTGCTGGAGACCCCGCAGGTGCTGCTCGACTGCGAGTTCTGGGAGCAGCGGGACGGCAGCATGTGGACGGTCTGGGACGTACTGGAGGCGATGTTCCCGCCGGGGTTGATGGACGACATGCTGGCCGGCTACGGCGCGGTGCTCGACGCCCTCGCCGACAGCGACGCGGCCTGGGACCGGGAGACGTTCGACCTGCTGCCGGCCACCGACCGGGAGCGCCGCGCCCGGCTGAACCGGTCCACCACGCCCGCGCCGCCGGGGCTGCTGCACGCCCCCCTCGCGCGGCAGGCGGCCGAGCGACCCACCCGGCCGGCGGTGGTCGCCGGGGACACCACGCTGGACTACGCCACGCTCTACCAGCGGGCCGGCCGGCTCGCCGCGCGGCTGCGGGAGACCGGCGTACGCCCCGGTGACCTGGTGGCGGTGGCCGCCCGCAAGGGCTGGCCGCAGCTCGTCGCGGTGCACGCCGCGCTGCTGGCCGGCGGGGCGTACGTGCCGATCGACCCCGGCTGGCCCGCCGAGCGGATCGGCTGGCTGCTGGCCGACACCGGGGCCACCGCCGTGCTCACCGACGCGGACAGCCGGGCGGCGCTCGCCGGCGCGGCGACCGCGCCGCTGCTGGTGGTCGAGGACGCCGTCGGCGACGGCCCGACCCTCGGGTACGCGCCGCTGCGCGAGCCGGGCGACCTGGCGTACGTGATCTACACGTCGGGGTCCACCGGCCGGCCGAAGGGAGCGATGCTGGACCACCGGGGGCCGCTGAACACCGTGACCGACGTCAACAGCCGGTACGGCGTCACCGAGCGCGACGTGCTCCTCGGCCTTTCCTCGCTCTGCTTCGACCTGTCCGTCTACGACGTGTTCGGGGCCGCGGCGGCCGGCGCCGCGCTGGTCCTGCCCGACCCGGCGCGGCACGACCCGGCGTCCTGGCTGGCGCTGGCCCGGGAGCACGGGGTGACCGTCTGGAACTCGGTGCCGGCGCTCATGCAACTCCTCGTCGAGGAGGCCGAGACGACCGGGGTCCACCTGCCCGACCTGCGGCTGGTGCTGCTCAGCGGCGACTGGATCCCGGTCACCCTGCCGGACCGGATCCGGGCGGTCGCGCCGCGCGCCCGCGTGATCAGCCTCGGCGGGGCCACCGAGGCGGCCATCTGGTCCATCGCCCACCCGATCGAGCGGGTCGACCCGGACTGGGTGAGCATCCCGTACGGGCGGCCGCTGACCAACCAGACCTGGCATGTCCTGGACGAGCTGGGCCGGGACGCGCCGACCTGGGTGCCGGGACACCTGTACGTGGGCGGGATCGGGGTGGCGCTGGGCTATCTCAACGATCCGGAGCGCACCGCCGTCGCGTTCGTGTCGCACCCGGTGACCGGGGAGCGGCTGTACCGGACCGGCGACCGCGGCCGGTACCTGCCCGACGGCACCATCGAGTTCCTCGGCCGGGCCGACTTCCAGGTGAAGATCCAGGGCTTCCGGGTGGAGCCGGGCGAGGTGGAGCACGCCCTGCTGGAGCACCCCGACGTGGGCGGCGCGGCGGTGGTCGCCCGGGCCTCGGGCGCCGGCCGGCAGCTGGCCGCGTTCGTGGTCGGGCGGGACGGCGGGAGCCGGCCCGACCCGGTGGCCGTACGGGAGTTCCTCGCTGCCCGGCTCCCCGCGTACCTGGTCCCCGCCCACGTGGTGGTCCGCGACGCGCTGCCGTTGACCGGCAACGGCAAGGTGGACCGGCGGGCGCTGGAGACCGTCGACCTCGCCGACGGCGCGGGCGAACGCCGGCACGTGCCGCCGCGCACGCCGACCGAGGAGGCGCTCGCCGAGATCTGGCGGGAGATCCTCCTCCTCGACCGGCTCGGGGTCGAGGACGACTTCTTCGACCTGGGTGGACAGTCCTTCGCGGCGTTGCGGGTGGTCGGCCGGATCGCCCAGCGGCTGGGGCGGCGCGTGCCGCTGGGCGCGCTGCTGGAACGGCGTACCGTGGCCGGGCTGGCCCGCTGGCTGGACGCCGCACCGGCGGACTGGTCGCCGCTGGTCCGGCTCACCGGCGAACCCGGCGACACCGGCGCCCCGCCCTGGGTGCTGGTGCACCCGGCCGGTGGCGACGTGCTCTGCTACCGGGACCTCGCCGCCCGGCTGGACCGGGGCTGCCTCGCCCTGCAGGCTCCCGGCCCGGCGGTCGGCCGGGAACCGGTGGCCGACCTCGGCGAGCTGGCCCGGCTCTACCTGGCCGCGCTGCGGCGGGAGCAGCCGCACGGCCCGTACCTGCTCGGCGGCTGGTCCTCCGGCGCGGTCATCGCGGCGGAACTCGCTCGGCAACTGGAGGAGGCCGGCGAGCGGGTACGGCACCTGGTGGTCGTCGACGCCCCCGCCCCGCTGGCGCCGCAGCGGGTGGCCGACACCGACATCCCGCTATGGTTCCTGGAGGACCTCGACCGGGGCTTCGACCCCGGGCTGGTCACTCCCGAGCAGCGCCGTGAGCTGGCCGCCCTGCCCGCCGAGGAGCGGCTGGACGGGGCGGTGCGGCTGGCCGCCAAGCAGGGTGTGCCGGTGGACGACCTGAGCGGCGGCACGCTGGCCGCCACGTACGCGGTCTTCGACGCGGTGGTGCGAGCCTGCGCCGGGCACCGGGCCGGGCGGGTCGACACCGACGTCACCGTGCTGCGCGCCCGCGACGGCCGGGTCAGCGAGTTCGCCGACCACCCGTACGGCGACCGGGCCGACTGGGGTTGGGCCGAGCTGACCGGCGGGCGGCTGGCGAGCCTGCCGGTCCCCGGCACCCACCACACCGTGCTCACCGCCGTCGGCGTGGAGCAGGTCGCCGCGGCGTTGAACGCGGCGGCCCGCGACTGACCGCGGTCCGTCACCGGCGGTCCGACCGGGCCGCCGCCCCCGTCCACCGCGCGACCGGTGGCCGACCCGTTCGTGAAGAGGAGGTCCGGTGGCCCGCCAGTGGAAGGTCCTGCTGGTCACGTCCGTCGCCGTGATGATGGCGCTGTTGGATGTGACGATCGTCAACGTGGCGGTGCCGGCCCTGTCGGCCGCCTTCCCGGACAGCTCGCTCAACGACCTGTCCTGGGTGCTGAACGCGTACAACGTGGTCTTCGCGGCGGCGCTGATCCCGGCCGGGCGGCTGGCCGACCGGTGGGGTCGACGGCGGGTGTTTCTCGCCGGGGTGGTGCTCTTCCTGGTCGGCTCGGCGGCGTGCGGGCTGGCGCCCGCGGTGGGTGTGCTGGTCGCGGCGCGGTGCGTGCAGGCGCTCGGCGCGGCGGCCGTCATGCCGACCTCACTCGGCCTGCTGCTGCCCGAGTTCCCGGTGCACCGGCGGGCCACCGCGATCGCCCTCTGGACCGCCACCGGCACGGTCGCCGGGGCCGCCGGCCCGTCCCTCGGCGGGGCGCTGGTGGCCTGGCAGGGCTGGCGGTGGGTGTTCCTGGTGAACCTGGTGATCGGGCTGCCCGGCCTGCTGGCCGCGGCCCGGGTGCTTCGGGAGACCCGGGACACCACGCCCGGCCCGTTCCCGGACGTGATCGGCGCGCTGCTGCTCGGCGGCGGGATCGGCACCCTCGCCCTGGCCGTGGTCCGGCTGCCGGACTGGGGGGCCACGTCACCGGCGTTCGGCGGCGCCCTCGCCGCCGGCGCGGCCCTGCTGGCCGCCCTGGCGGTCCGGTCCGGCCGGCACCCGGCCCCGGTCATCGAGCCGGCGCTGATCCGCATCCGCTCGTTCAGCGTCGCCAACCTCGGGTCGCTGGTCTTCGCCGCGGCGATGAACGCGCTGCTGCTGTGCAACGTGCTCTTCCTGACCCAGGTGTGGCGCTACGACAGCCTGGCCACCGGCGGCGCGCTGACCGCCGGCCCGGTGACCGCCGCGGCGCTGGCCCCGCTGGTCGGCCGGCTCGGCGACCGGTTCGGGCCCCGGGCGGTGGCGCTGCCGGGCGGGTTGTTCTTCTGCGCCGGGGCGCTGCTGTTCGCCCGCGCCCCGGGCCAGCCGGACTTCCTGGCTGCCTTCCTGCCGGCGGCGGTGCTGATCGGCGCGGGCGCGGCGTTCAGCTTCCCCGGCTTCGGGCACGCCGCGTTCGCCGAGTTCCCCCGGGCCCGCTTCGCCACCGGGGTGGCCATCGCCTCGTGCCTGCGGCAGGTCGGCGCGGTCCTCGGCGTGGCCGTCCTGATCACCGTGCTGGCCGACGGCAGCGGCACCCCGCTGGCCGTGTTCCACCGCGCCTACCAGGTGATCGCCGCCGGTGGGCTGCTCGCCGCGGTGGTGGCGCTCACCCTCGGCCGGGTGCACGCCCGGGACGTGGCGCATGTCCCGGCGCCGGCCGGTCGGCCGGCGGGCGCCGATCCCACGGCGAGCGGTCCAGCGACGGCGGCCGGGGCGCGACCGGCAGCGCGCGGCTGACGGACAGGGGTAGCCCAAGGTCCCCGGCGGGCTCTCACCGCCGCTCGGGCGGGTCGGCCGGCCCGGCACCGCCGCTCAACCCGACATCCCCTTGAGAGCGACATGTCTCTCCGACATGAACATGACTCAGGGACATGTCGCTTCGAGGAGGTTCGCCGTCCGCAGACGTGACGCTGTGTCGCGGGTGGGGCCGCCGCGGAATCGGGTCACCGGCGGGGCGGACCACCGGCGGGCCGGTGCGCGGCCAGCCAGTGGCAGGGCTGCCCGCTGAACCAGGCCGTCCGCCAACCCTCCTGCAGCGCGGCGACCAGCCGGCCGCCGAGATCCGCGGCGGGCCGGCCGCTCACCGGGGCGGTGAGCCCGGCCGCCACCGCGGCCAGCTCGGTCCAGGTGGGCTCGATCGGGGCGACCCGGACCTGGTGGCCGTACCGGGCCGCCCAGGCGCGGACCGCCGGCCGCCGGGCGGTCCGGTCCCCGGCAGCGAGCAGGTGCAGCCGGCCGTGGGACCGGCCCTCGGCGACCGCGGCCAGGAAGTCGCCCAGCGACGGCGGCGAGGCCGCCGTGGGACCGGCGGGGACGCTACTGGTCAGGGCCGCGACGACCCGGCCCAGGTCGGTGGCCGGGTCGTCGGACCCGACGGACCCGCTGGTGGCCGGCGCGGCGAGGGCGAGCAGGCAGTCGCGGGGGTCGCAGTGCAGCCCGACCAGTTCGGCGCCGGCCAGCGGCAGGTCGGGCAGTCCGGGCAGGCGGAACCCGGCCGGTTCGGCGGGGCGCAGGCCCCAGCGCCGCCAGACCCGGGCCACCGTGCCATTGGACACGCCCAGCTCGACGCCGAGCGCCCGGCTGGACCAGACACCCCCGCCGGGCGGGACGGTGGTCAGCGTCCGCAGCACCACGTCGGCGTCCCGCACCCGCGGGCGGCGGCCGGGACGTACCCGGTCCCGCAGGCCGGGCACCCCCTCCTCGGCGTAGCGGCGCAGCCAGGTCGCCACCGTCGGCGGGGTGGTGGCCAGCCGACGGGCCGTCTCGGCCTGCGACAGGCCGGCGGCGGCGGTCAACACGATGGCGGCCCGCAGGGGTTCACCCCCGCGGCGGTCCCCGTCGGACAGCGAGAGCAGAATCTTCCGCTCCTCCGGCGAAATGGCGATCGCCCGTTCCTGAGCCCGTTGCCCCATTTATCCGACCCCCCGGAATGAAATGCACACGTCGAGAGTGGACGGTATGGTCGGGCTAATTCGACGGTCAATCGAGCCGCCGCGACTAGGGGGTTACCGAGCTGCTCAGCCGGCACGATAAGGGGACCTGGGGCGTACCGTAGGGGGGTCTTCCAGCGGTGCGTGACGGCCTTGTCGCGGTACCCCGGAAAAGCGCCGACAAATTGCCGTGTCGTAAATATCTTTACGTTTACCGTATGGCTTTGGCGTCGCCGTACGTCGCACGATGGTGGCATCTGCTCGGCGGTTTTCGAGGAGTCCCGCATGTACGACGCGATCGTCGTCGGTGCGCGCTGCGCCGGTGCCACCACCGCCATGCTGCTGGCGCGGGCCGGGCACCGGGTGCTGCTGCTGGACCGCGCGAGCTTCCCCAGCGACACGATGTCCACCCACTACGTCCACCCGCCGACCATCGCCCGGCTGGCCGGCTGGGGCCTGCTGGACCAGCTGCGCGCCAGCGGCTGCCCGCCCCTGGAGGTGTCCCGGTGGACCCTCGCCGGCGTGCCGGTGACCGGCTGCGCGCCGCCCGTCGACGGCATCCGGGCCGGCTACGGGCCGCGCCGCTTCGTGCTGGACACCCTGCTTGTCCGGGCGGCCGAGGCGGCCGGCGCCGAGCTGCGCGAGGAGTGCAACGTCACCGACCTGCTCTGGGACGGCGACCGGGTGGTCGGGATCCGGGCCCGCGGGCCGCGCGGCGAGTTCACCGAGCGGGCCCGCGTGGTGATCGGGGCGGACGGGCTGGACTCGATGGTGGCGAAGAAGGTGCAGGCCCCGAAGTACGAGGCGGTGCCGTCGCTCTGTTGCGTCTACTACACCTACTGGAGCGGGTTCACGGCCGACTACGAGGTGTTCGTCGACCACCGCCGGCTGGTCGGCGCGGTACCCACCAACGACGGCCTCGTGATGGTCGTCGTGCAGGCGCCGCGCGAGGAGTTCGACGAGGTCCGCAAGGACATCGAGGGGTCGTACCTGCGCTCGCTGGCCCTCGCGGCGCCGAGCGTGCTGGAGCGGGTCCGGTCCGGCCGGCGCGAGGAACGGTTCGTCGGGACCGGCCGGCTGCCCAACTTCTTCCGCCGGGGCAGCGGGCCGGGCTGGGCGCTGGTCGGCGACGCCGGCTACCACAAGGACTCGATCGGGGCCAACGGCATCAGCGACGCCATCGCGCACGCCGCGCTGCTCGTCGAGCACCTGTCGCCGGCCCTCGGCGGCGCGCGGCCGGTGGACCGGGCGCTTGTCGACTACACCGTGCGGCGCGACCGGGAGTCCCTGCCCACCTACCACTTCAACCTCCAGGCGGCCCGGCTGCGCCCGGCCGACGAGCTGCTGGACGTGCTCCGGGCGATCCAGGGCCACCAGGAGCAGATGGACCGCTTCTTCGGCTTCATCGCCGGGATGTACGGCTGGACGGAGTTCGTCGACGGGGTGGCGGCCGCCCTGGGGACCCCGGCCGGCGCCCCGGGCGCCCCGGCCGGATGACCACCGTCCCCCGCCCCCGCCCCCGCCCCGACGACCCGACACCTGGCAGGAGAGATCATGACGGCGCCTGACCTACTGTCCGAACTGCACCGGCGCGGTGTGCGGCTGCGCCTGGTCGACGACCGGCTGGACGTCCGGGCCGCCGCCGGGGCACTCACCCCCGAGCTGCGCGACGAGCTGCGCGAGCACCGGGACGCCCTGGTCGCGCTGCTGCGCCGGCTGTCCGACGGCGGCACGCCGCAGGAGATCGTGCCCCGGCCGCAGGAGCGGTACGAGCCGTTCCCGCTGACCGACATCCAGCACGCCTACTGGGTGGGGCGCAACCCGGCGCTGCAACTGGGTGGCGTGGCCACCCACTACTACTTCGAGCTGGACGGGCTCGACCTCGACCCGGTCCGGCTGGCGGAGAGCCTGCGCCGGGTGATCGACCGGCACGACATGCTGCGCGCGGTGGTCGACCCGGACGGGCGGCAGCGGATCCTGCCCGAGGTGCCGCCGTACGACCTGCCGGTGGCCGACCTGCGCGCGGCGCCCGAGGACGAACGCCGGGCCGCGCTGGCCAAGACCCGGGCGGAGATGGGTCACCAGCTGCTGCCGCCGGAGCACTGGCCGCTGTTCGACCTGCGCGCCTCGCTGCTCGACGAGCGCCGGATCCGGCTGCACATCAGCATCAACGTGCTGATCATGGACGCGTTCAGCCTCCAGTTGCTGTTCCGCGACTGGCGGCGGTTCTACAGCGACCCGGACTGGTCGCCCGAGCCGCTGCCGCTGTCCTACCGCGACTACGTCCTGGCCGAGGAGGCGGCCCGGGACGGTCGCGAGTACCGAGCCGCCGAGGCGTACTGGCGGGACCGGCTGGACAGCCTGCCGCCCGCGCCGGCGCTGCCGCTGCGCGCCGGCGCCGTCGGCGGCCCCGGCGGCGCGCCGGTGGAGTTCGTCCGGCGCAGCGCCCGGCTGCCCCGCCCGCTCTGGGACGCCCTGAAGGCCACCGCACAGCGGTACGGCGTCACCACCTCGGTCGCGGTGATGAGCGCGTACGCGGAGGTGCTGCGCACCTGGTCCCGGCAGGCCGACTTCACCCTCAACCTCAGCCTGTTCAACCGGCGGCCGCTGCACCCGCGGATCGGCGAGCTGATCGGCGACTTCACCTCGGTCACCCTGCTCGCCGCCACGGCGGTCGCCGGGGAGTCGTTCGCCGACCGGGCCCGCCGGCTCAACCGCCAGCTCGTGCAGGACCTGGAGCACTCCGCCTTCAGCGGGGTCCGGGTGCTGCGGGAACGGTCGCGGCGGCTGGGCGGCGGGCCGGGCGCGGCGATGCCCGTGGTGTTCACCAGCGCCCTCGCCCTCGGCGACCGGGAGCAGCGGACCCCGGACTCGCGGTTCTTCGGCGAGTTCGGCTACGGCATCAGCCAGACCCCGCAGGTGTGGCTGGACCACCAGGTCACCGAGGAGGGCGGCGACCTCTGCCTGGACTGGGACGCGGTGGAGGCGCTCTTCCCGGCCGGGCTGCTCGACGACATGTTCGACAGCTACCAGGCCCTGCTGCGCCGGCTCGCCGAGGACGCCGCCGCGTGGGACGAGGTGGACGCTTCGGTGCCGCTGCCGGCGCACCAGCTGGCGCAGCGGCGGCGGGTCAATGCCACGGCCGCCGACATTCCCGCGCGTACCCTCTGCGACCTGGTCGAGGAGCGGGCCGCCGCGCAGCCGGACGCGCCCGCGGTGATCACGCCGGACGGCGGGCTGACCCACAGCGAGGTGGTCGACCGGGCCCGGCGGCTGGCGGTCCGGCTGCGCGAGCTGGGCGCGGGCACCGGGCAGCTGGTCGCGGTGGTGCTGGACCGCTGCGCCGAGCAGGTGCCCGCCGTGCTGGGCGTGACCCGCGCCGGGGCCGCGTACCTGCCGATCGAGCCGGCCTGGCCCGACGCCCGCCGGGCCGACCTGCTGGACCAGGGCCAGGTGTCGATCGTGGTGACCACCCCGCGGCTGCGCGACGAGCTGGCCTGGCCGGCCGGGCTGCGCCTGGTCACCCTGGACGACCCCGAGGTGCGCGCCGCCGACCCGGCGGCGGCCGGGCCCGGGCCGACCCCGGACGACCTGGCGTACGTCATCTTCACCTCAGGGTCGACCGGCCGCCCGAAGGGCGTGATGATCGACCACCGGGGCGCGGCCAACACCGTGCAGGACGTCAACGCGCGCTTCGGCGTCACCCCGGCCGACCGGGTGCTGGGGCTGTCCGCGCTCAGCTTCGACCTGTCCGTCTACGACGTGTTCGGCGCCCTCGCGGCCGGGGCCGCGGTGGTGCTGCCCGCACCGGGCCGGGCGGCCGACCCGGAGCACTGGGGCGACCTGGTCCGCGAGCACCGGGTCACGCTCTGGAACTCGGTGCCCGCGCTGATGCAGGCCTGGGTGGACGCGCCGGCCGCGCATCCCGACCCGGCGGACTCGGCGCTGCGGGTGGTGCTGCTCAGCGGCGACTGGATCCCGGTACGGCTGCCCGACGCGATCCGCGCCCGCCACCCGAGGGCGGCGGTGCACAGCCTGGGCGGCGCCACCGAGGCGTCGATCTGGTCGATCACCTACCCGATCGAGGTGGTCGGCGCCGACTGGACCAGCATCCCGTACGGGCGTCCGATGGCCAACCAGACCATGCACGTCCTCGACGGCGGGCTCGCCCCGTGTCCGGTGTGGACGCCCGGTGAGCTGTGGATCGGCGGGACGGGCGTGGCGCTGGGCTACTGGGCCGACCCGGCCCGCACCGCGGAACGCTTCCTCCGGCACCCGGTCACCGGCGAGCGCCTCTACCGCACCGGCGACCTCGGCCGGTGGCTGCCCGACGGGACCATCGAGTTCCTCGGCCGCGACGACGACCAGGTGAAGCTGAACGGCTTCCGGATCGAGCTCGGCGAGATCACCGCGGCGCTGTCGCGGCAGCCGGGGGTGGCCGAGGCGGTGACCGTGGTGGACACCAACCCGGGCACCGGCCGCCGCCAGCTCGTCGGGTACGTGGTGCCGGCCGATCCGGCCGCGCCGGTGCCCGCCGAGACGCTGCGCGCCGGGCTGGCCCGGGTGCTGCCCGAGTACATGGTCCCGCACCACTACCCGGTGCTGGACCGGATCCCGTTGAGCGCGAACGGCAAGGTGGACCGGGGCGCGCTGCCGTCGCCGTGGACCGAGCCGGATCCGGCCGGGCCGCGCGCCGCGCCGGGCGACGAGGTGGAGCGGGCCATCCTGGCGATCTGGCAGGAGGCGCTGGGCCGCGACGACTTCGGCGTGACGGACAACTTCTTCGAGCTGGGCGCCGACTCGCTGCACGCGGTCCGGATCCTGGGCCGACTGCGCGAGGAGTTCGGCATCGAGCCGGACGCCGACGAGGGCCTGCCGATGCTGTTCGACAGCCCGACCGTGGCCGAACTCGCCGACACCGTGCGGGGCCTGCTGCGGGAGCCCGTGTGACCGCCGGCTGGGACGACGTGGTGGTGGGCGCCGGCTCGGCCGGCGCCACCCTGGCCGCCCGCCTCTCCGAGCAGGCCGGGCGGCGGGTGCTGCTGCTCGAGGCCGGTCCGGACCGCTCCGCTGCCGACGGCGGCCCGGAGCAGCTCGGCCGGCCGACGCTGGCCGGTCTGAACTGGGAGTACGAGACCGCCGACGGGGACCGGCCGGTGCCGTACCGGGTGGGCCGGGTGGTGGGCGGCTCGTCGGCGGTGAACGGCGCCATCGCACTGCGCGGGCTGCCGGCCGACTTCGACGAGTGGGCCGCCGCCGGCAACCCGGAGTGGGCCTGGTGGAAGGTGCTGCCGTACTTCGTGCGGCTGGAGACCGACCACGACGTGACCGGGCCGGAGCACGGCGACCGGGGGCCGGTGCCGATCCGCCGGCTGGCCACCGGCACACCGCTCGGCGACGCGTTCGTCGACGCCTGCCGCCAGCAGGGACTGCCGCCGGTGGCCGACCTGAACGCCGCGCCGACGCCGGGGGTCGGGGCGCTGCCGACGAACTCGTGGCAGGGCCGCCGGATGGGCACGGCCGAGACGTACCTGGCCGCCGCGCGGGGCCGGCCGAACCTCACGATCTGGCCGGAATCCACCGCGCTGCGGCTGCTCGGCGACGGGTCGCGGGTCACCGGGGTCGAGGTCCGGCGCGGCGGGCGGACCGTCCGGGTCGACGCCGACCGGGTGACGGTCAGCGCGGGCGGGGTGAACACCCCGCTGCTGCTGCAGCGCTCCGGCATCGGGCCGGCGGACCGGCTCGCGAAGCTCGGCGTACGCCCCTGGGTGGACCTGCCGGGCGTCGGCGCGAACCTCAGCGACCACCCGCTGCTGGGCATCTGGACGGTGCCCCGGGCCGGGTTGTGCCGGGCCGGCGACCCGTGGCACTCGGTGGTGGCCCGGGCGGCCAGCGACGGCGTCGATCCGGACCTGATGGTCTTCCTCAACTGCAACGTGGCGCCGGAGGACGTGCCCACCCTCGGGCCGATGCTGCGCGGGCGGCCCGGCGTGTCGGTGGCGGTGATGCTGATGAGCACCGACTCGCGCGGCAGCGTCGCGCTGCGGGACGCGGCCCCGGACAGCCCGCCGGAGATCCGCCTCAACCTGGCCCGGGAACCCCGCGACGAGCAGCGGCTGATGACCGGCACCCGGCTGGTCTGGTCGCTGCTGCGGGCGCCGGCGATGGCCGGGCTGCTGGAGCGGGTGCTGCTCTGGACCGACCGGATGGTGGCCGAGGAGCCGCTGCTGCGCCGGGCGGTCCGGACCTTCGTCGCGCCCTCCTGGCACCCGGCCGGCACGGCCCGGATGGGCCCGGCCGGGGATCCGGGCGCGGTGGTCGACCAGTTCCTGCGGGTGCACGGGGTCGACGGGCTGCGCGTGGTGGACGCCTCGGTGCTGCCCACCGTGCCGCGGGCCACCCCCAACCTGACCTGCGTGATGTTGGGCGAGCGGGCGGCCGGGTGGATGTCGGAGATGCGGTGACCGGGTGACAGCGATCTGTGCGGGCTCTGCCAGCACCGGTTGCGAACCTCGCCGCATGAGTGACGCCTTCCAGGCCCAGGGCCTGGTCAAACGATTCGGCAAGACGGTGGCGCTGGACGGCATCGACCTGTCCGTGCGCACCGGCGAGGTGCACGGCTTCCTGGGCCCCAACGGGGCGGGCAAGACCACCACGATCCGGATCCTGCTCGGCCTGCTGCGGGCCGACGCGGGCACGGTGCGGCTGCTGGACGGCGACCCCTGGCGGGACATCACCCGGCTGCACAAGCGGCTGGCGTACGTGCCGGGCGACGTGAGCCTGTGGCCGCGGCTCTCCGGCGGGGAGACCATCGACCTGCTCGGCCGGCTGCGCGGCGGGCTGGACCCGGCCCGCAAGGCCGAGCTGCTCGACCGCTTCCAGCTCGACCCGCGCAAGAAGGGCCGGGCCTACTCGAAGGGCAACCGGCAGAAGGTGGCCCTGGTCGCGGCGTTCGCCTCGGACGTGGAGCTGTTCATCCTGGACGAGCCCACCTCCGGCCTCGACCCGCTGATGTCCGAGGTGTTCAACCAGTGCGTCAGCGAGGTCCGCCGGGAGGGCCGCACGGTGCTGCTGGCCAGCCACATCCTCGGCGAGGTGGAGAAGCTCTGCGACCGGGTCAGCATCATCCGGTCCGGGCGGATCGTGGAGACGGGCTCGCTGAGCGAGCTGCGGCACCTGACCCGCACCACCATCCAGGCCCGGCTGGGCCGCCCGGCCGCCGGGCTGGGCGAGCTGCCCGGCACCCACAACGTCACCGTGGACGGCGACCGGATCAGCCTCCAGGTCGACCCGGACGCGCTGCCGGAGGTGCTGCGCCGCCTCGGCGAACACGACGCGCGCGAGCTGGTCAGCCAGCCGCCCACGCTGGAGGAGCTGTTCCTGCGGCACTACGACGTCGGCCCGCACCGCAGCGGGGAGAAGGTCGGTGCCCGATGAGTGAGCTGGTCGGCACGTGGCGCCTGGCCCGGCTCGCCCTGCGCCGGGACCGGATCGGCCTGCCGGTGTGGGTCCTGCTCGCGATCAGCCTCGCCGCCGGTCCGGCCGGGTCGCTCGCGGACGCGTACGCCACAGCGGAGAAGCAGCGCGAGTACGCCGAGGGGGTGGGCAGCAACCCGGCGGCCGCGGTGTTCAGCGGGCCGAGCATCGGCGTCGATCACCTGGGCGGCATCGTGGTCAAGGAGAGCGCCGTCTGGGTGCTGCTGCTGGTGGCGATCACCAGCATCATGCTGGTCACCCGCTACACCCGCAGCGAGGAGGAGAGCGGCCGGGCGGAGCTGGTCACCGCCGCCGCCGTCGGCCGGCACGCCCGGCTGGCCGCCGCCCTGCTCGTGGTCGGCGTCGCCGACCTGCTGATCGGGCTGGGCGCCGCCGCCGGGCTGATGGGCGCCGGGCTGTCCGGGGCCGGCTCGCTGGCGTACGGGCTGGGCGTGACCATGGTGGGCTGGGTGTTCGCCGCCGTCGCGGCGGTCACCGCGCAACTGGTGGAGGCCGCCCGCACCGCCAACGGGATCGCCCTGGCGGTCTTCGGCGCCACCTTCCTGCTGCGCGGCATCGCCGACTCCGCCTCGGTGGCCAACGACGGCACCGGGGGCACCCGGCAACTCGCCTGGCTCTCCCCCACCGGCTGGTTCTACCAGCTCCGACCGTACGCCGGGGAACGCTGGTGGGTGCTCGGGCTGGCCGTGGTGGTCGGGGCGGCGCTCACCGGCGTGGCGGTGGCGCTGAGCCGGCGGCGGGACATCGGCGCGGGCCTGCTGGCGGCGCGGCTCGGCCCGCCGGACGCCAAGCCCGGGCTGGCCACGCCGCTCGCCCTGGCCTGGCGGCTGCAGCGCGGTGGCCTGATCGCCTGGGCGGCCGGCGTGGCCGTCGGCGGGGCGGTGCTCGGCTCGCTGGCCCACGACATCACCGACATGGTCGGCGACAACGCCACCGCGGCGAAGGCGATCCGCCAGCTCGGCGGCGCCGACGTGCTGGTCGACAGCTACCTGGTCTGGGTGCTGCGGATCCTCGGCCTGGCCGCCGCCGCGTACGCGGTCTCGGCGGTGCTGCGGCTGCGCTCGGAGGAGTCCGGGCTGCGGGCGGAGCCGGTGCTGGCCGCCGCGGTGACCCGCACCCGGTACGCCCTCAGCCACGTGCTGGTGGCGGTGGCCGGCGTGGTGGTGCTGCTGCTCACCGCCGGACTGGTGGTCGGGCTGGTGCACGGGGCCCGCTCCGGGGACGTGGGCGGCGAGCTGCCCCGGATGCTGGGCGCGGCGCTGGTGCAGCTGCCGGCGGCGCTGCTGCCGGCCGCGCTGGCCGCGGCCCTGTTCGGGCTGCTGCCCGGCGCCACGCTGGTGGCCTGGCTGTTCGTCGGGGCGATCCTGCTGATCGCGCAGCTCGGCCCGGTGCTCGAGCTGAACCAGTGGGTCATGGACGTCTCCCCGTTCACCCACCTGCCCCGGCTGCCGGGCGGTGACGTGACCGCGATGCCGCTGGTCTGGCTGGGTGCGCTGGTGCTGCTGCTGGGGGCGGCCGGCCTGGCCACCTTCCGCCGGCGCGACCTGGACACCGCCTGATCTCCACCCACCCCCCGATCGGGGCCGTGGCCGACTCGCGGGTCGGCCACGGCCCCGTGCCACGTTCGTGCCCCGCACCCGCGGCGACGGAGGGTGACAGCGATCTGTGCGGGCTCTGCCAGCGGGCGTTGCCAGCATCGACGGTATGCGGTACGGATTCCAGGCCGAGGCCCTCGTCAAGCGTTTCGGCACGAACACAGCGCTCAGCGGAGTCGACTTCGCGGCCCGCCCGGGCACGGTCCTGAGCGTGCTGGGGCCCAACGGCGCGGGCAAGACCACGGCGGTACGGATCCTCGCCACCCTGCTGCGCCCGGACTCGGGCACGGCCATGGTGGGCGGGGTGGACGTGGTGCGCCAGCCGGCCCGGGTACGCCGGCTGATCGGCATCGCCGGGCAGGACACCTCGGTCGACGAGGACCTGACCGGCGCCGAGAACCTGGTGCTCATCGGCCGGCTGCTCGACCTGCGCAAGGCCGAGGCGACCGCCCGGGCCACCGAACTCCTCGAACGGTTCGAGCTGACCGAGGCGGCGGGCCGGCGGGTGGCCACCTACTCCGGCGGCATGCGGCGCCGGCTCGACCTGGCCGCCAGCATGATCGGCCGGCCCTCGGTGATCTTCCTCGACGAGCCGACGACCGGGCTCGACCCGGCCAAGCGGGAGGAGGTCTGGCGGATGATCCGGACGATGGCCGGCGACGGCACCACCGTCCTGCTCACCACGCAGTACCTCGAGGAGGCGGACACCCTCTCCGACGACATCGTCGTCCTCGGCCAGGGCAAGGTCATCGCCAACGGCAGCCCGGACGAGCTGAAGCAGATCGTCGGCGGGCAGGCCATCCAGCTGCGCGTGGCCGACCAGGCGCAGGCGAGCGAGGCGGCGGCCATCCTGGCCGGCGTCGCCGGGCACGCGCCCGACCAGGTCGGTCCCGGGGTGCTCACCGTGCCGGTGGTCGGCGACGCCGCGTTCACCGAGGTGGTCCGCCAGCTCGCCGCGGCGAACATCGCGGTGACCGAGCTGTCCCTGCGGCTGCCCAGCCTGGACGAGGTGTTCTTCACCCTCACCGGCCGGCACACCGCCGAGCCCGAGCGCGAACAGGAGGTGGCAGCGTGACCGCGACCAGTGTTCCCAGCCAGTCCACCGGCACGGTGCCCGAGTCGGTCAAGCGCCCGTACGGGCTGCTCCGGCACAGCCTCGCGCTGGCCGGGCGGAGCCTGATCAAGGTGCGCCGCACGCCGGAGGGGCTGGCCCACGCGGTGCTCATCCCGGTGATCTTCCTGGTGATGTTCGTCTACCTGTTCGGCGGCGCGGTCTCCGGCAACACCAAGCAGTACCTCCAGTTCATCTTCCCGGCGGCGCTGGTGATGACGGTGATCATCTCCGGCATCATGATCACCGGGGTGAGCTTGAACGCGGACATCCGCACCGGGGTCTTCGAACGGTTCCGCAGCCTGCCCATCGGCCGGTCGGCGCCGCTGATCGGCTCGGTCGTCGGTGACCTGATCCGGTACGTGATCTCGCTGGTCACCGTGTTCGCCTTCGGCTACCTGCTCGGCTTCCGGGTGGAGACCGGCTTCCTCCAGGCCCTCGCGGCCGGCGCGCTGACCGTCTTCTTCGGCTTCTGCCTCAGCTGGGGTTACGTGCTGGCCGGCGTGGTGTCCCGGGACGCGGCCGGGGTGCAGGGCATCGTCACGCTGACCATGTTCCCCCTCGCCTTCGGCACCAACATGGTGGCGCCCACCGACACCCTGCCGGGCTGGCTGCAGGCCTGGGTGAAGGTCAACCCGGCCAGCCACGCCATGGAGGCGTGCCGGGGCCTGCTGCTCGGCGGGCCGGTGGCCGGGCCGGTGATGCGTACCCTGCTCTGGTCGGTCGGACTGCTGGCGTTCTTCATGCCCCTCGCGGTACGCGCCTACCGCCGGCGTACCTGAGCGTCGATGAGGGCGAGGGCGTCGGCCCGGTCACGGGCCCGCCCTCGCCCGACGGCGGTAGCGTGGACCTCCCCGCCCAGCACGTCGGCGAGCCGGCGGCCCAGCTCGGTCGCGTCGGGGTGGAACGAGTCCGGGCCACGGTGCAGGGAGCTGGCCGCCCCGAGCAGCTCGGCGGCCAGCTCCGCCTCGCCGCAGGCCAGGCGCGCCGCCGCCGCGGCCACCCCGATCTCCGCCAGCACCGGCACGTAGCCCGGTTCGGCGGCCAGGGCGAAGGCGGCGGCGAGGTGCTCCCAGGCGCTCCGCTGGTCCCCCTGGGCCACCGCCAGCTGGGCGGCGGCGCACCGGTGCATGGCCCGGTACAACGCCGCGTCGAAGGTGATCCGCTCGAGGTCCGCGCGGGCCCGGTCGTACGCCCGGGCCGCCTCGTCGAAGGCGCCGTCGTAGCGGGCCAGGTGGCCCAGCCACAGGTGGGCCAGCACCAGGTAGCGGGCGGTGACCGGCCGGGCCGCCGGGGCGACCAGCGCGCGCAGCTCGTCCCGGGCCCGGGTCAGGTCGCCGTGCCAGATCAGCGCGACGGCGAGCAGGATGCGCTGCAGCGCGGCGTCGGCCGTCGCGTCGAGCGTGTGCAGCAGGGTGCCGGCCTCCTCGGCGGCCGCCATGGCCACCGGGAAGTCACCGAGCACCAGGTGCACGTGCGCCTCGAAGGTGAGGGCCATGGCCAGGCCCCAGCGGTCCCCGGTGGCCCGGAACGCGGCGGCCGCCTCCGCCAGGTCGGCCCGCATCGCGTCGGTGTCGCCGTCCTGGCCGTGCAGCAGCGCCGCCATCAGCATCAGCGTGCCCCGCGCCCACGCGTCCGGGTGGTCGCGCAGCCGGGCGATGGCCGCCAGGCCGGCGGCGGCGTCCGCGCGGAGGAAGGCCAGCGCCGGGTCGAGCAGGGCGGCGACCGGGTGGTCGTCCGGCTCCGCGCGGTCCGGCAGCCGGGCCAGCAGCGCCTCGATGGGCAGGTCCCCGCCGGCCCGGCCGCCGGTGAGCACCGTGTTGAACAGGTAGGCGGCGGTCGCCGCCCGACGGGCCGCCGGCGGCGCCTCGCCCGGCAGTTCGAGCACCGCGCGCAGCCAGGCGGCGGCCTCGGCGTGGTTGCCCTGCACGGTCCAGAGCGGGCTGACCGCGGCGGCCAGCCGGACCGCCACCGCGGCGTCGCCGGTGTCGCAGGCGAAGTGGAACGCGGCGAGCAGGTTCTCCCGCTCCGCGGCCAGCCGGGGCAGCCAGACGAGCTGCTCCGGACCGCGCAGCCGCAGCTCAGCCCGCTCGGACAGCTCGAGGAAGTATTCGGCGTGCGCCCGCCGGGCGGCGCCCACCTCGTCCTGCTCGGCCAGCCGCTCCAGGCCGTACTCCCGGATGGTCTCCAGCATCCGGTACCGCGGGTGTGGCCCGTCCAGCCGTTGCAGCAGTGACTTGTCCACCAGCGCGGCGAGCAGGTCCAGCGCGGCCGGCGCGATCGCCGGGGGCAGGTCGCAGAGCCGGGCGGCGCTCTCCGGGGTGACCGCGCCGGGGAAGACGGCCAGCCGCTGCGCCAGCCGGCGCTCGTCGGGCTCCAGCAGGTCCCAGCTCCAGGCGACCACGGCGCGTAGCGTGCGGTGCCGTGGCATGGCCGTGCGGCTGCCCCCGGTGAGCAGCCGGAACCGGTCGGAGAGCCGGGCCGCCAGCTCCTCCACCGGGAGCGTCCGGGTGCGCGCGGCGGCCAGCTCGACGGCGAGCGGCAGGCCGTCCAGCCGCCGGCAGACCTCGCACACGGCGGCGACGTTGGCGTCGGTGACCGCGAAGCCGGGCCGAACCGCCACCGCCCGGTTGACGAACAGTTGCACCGCCGGGGACTCGACGGCCTCGGCGACGGTGGCCGCCGGGGCGGGCAGGGCGAGCGGCGGCACCGGGCAGAGTGCCTCGCCGGCGATGCCCAGCGGCTCCCGGCTGGTCGCCACGATCCGCAGCTCGGGGCAGCGGCCGAGCAGCTCGTCGACCAGCCGGGCGGCGGCGTCCACCAGGTGCTCGCAGTTGTCCAGCACCAGCAGCGCGGGCGCCACCGAGAACGCCTCGACCAGCTGGTCGAGCAGGTCGCGGGGGCCGGGGCCCTCGAGCAGGCCGGCCTCGCGCAGGCCGAGCGCCCGGACCACCACCTGCGGCACGTCGTCCGGGTCGGTGACGGCGGCCAGCTCGACCAGCCAGGCACCGCCGGGGTGGGCGTCGGCCAGCGTGCCCGCGAGCGTGGTGGCCAGCCGGGTCTTGCCGGCGCCGCCGGGCCCGACCAGGGTCACCAGCCGGCCGTCCCGGAGCTGCCCGGCGAGGCGGCGCAGCTCGGCGTCGCGGCCGACGAAGGTGGTCAGCGGGGCCCGCAGGTTGCCGGGCCGGGTGGCCGGACCGGGCGCCTGCGGCGGGCCGGGTCGGTCGGCCGAGGTGGCCGCCGGCGCTCCGGCCGGCGCGGCCCGGGTGAGCGGGACGGCGGCCGGGGTCAGTGCCGGATCGCGCCGGAGCATGGCCACGTGCAGGTCGCGGACCCGCGGCGACGGGTCGACGCCGAGTTCCTCGGCGAGCCGGGCGCGGAAGTCCTCGTAGGAGCGCAGTGCCTCGGCCTGCCGGCCGGTGGCGTAGAGGGCGTTCATCAGCAGCGCCCGGGTGCGCTCCCGCAGCGGGTGCCGGGCGGCCAGCTCCTCCATCTCGGCGACGAGCTGGTCGGCCCGGCCGGAGACCAGGTCGGCCTCGGCACGGTCCTCCAGGGCGGAGAGCCGCAGCTCCTCCAGCCGGGCCGCGGCCGCGGCCGCGTACCGGGTGTCGCTGGCGTCGGCCAGCGCGGGCCCGCGCCACAGCGACAACGCCTCGGCGAGGCAGCTGGTCGCGGTGGCCGGGTCACCGGCGCGCAGCGCCCGCTGCCCCTCCCGGGCCAGCCGTTCGAACCGGTACGCGTCGACCGCCTCCCGGGGCAGCTCCAGCCGGTAGCCGCCGTGCGCGGAATGCAGGGCGGACGTGGCCGGCAGGGCCCGGCGCAGCCGGGACACCAGCGACTGGACGGCGTTCGTCGGGTCGGTCGGGGCGGTGTCGGCCCAGAGGGCGTCGGTGAGCGCCTCGACGGTCACCGTGCGGCCGACCTCGAGGGCGAGCAGGATCAACAACCGGCGCAGCCGGGCGCCACCGATCTCCACCTGCCGCCCGTCGGCGGCCACCGTGAGCGGCCCGAGGATGCCAACCTGCATGCGGCCCATCATCTCACCGGGTACCGACGCGGTGACGAACAGTCGGTTTCGTGGCGGGGCGCGGACCGGGTCAGGCCGGAGTCGACACCCGGCCGACCAGGTAGGTGTAGAGGACCGCGGAGTTCACCCCGTCCAGGCCGAGCGCGGCGTGCAGCGCGTCGTCGTAGAAGCCGCACAGCCCCACGCTGGACAGCCCCAGCCCGGTAGAGACCAGGGAGAGGTTCTGCGCCACGTGCCCGCCCTCCAGCAGCACCAGGCGGTACGACCGCAGCCCGTAGTGCAGCCGCTGGTAGGTCAGGTCGGCGACCAGGAAGAGCCAGAGTGGACAGCCGGCCGCGTCGATCTTGCCGCCGGCCTTGGTGGCGGGTAGCCGGGGGTCGGTCGCCGGCACCGCCGGGATGAGCTCGCCGGTCAGGTCGCGGGCATCCAGCGGGAGCAGCGCGTGCGCGTCGGGGTCGTACAGGTGGAGCCCGCGCGGCACGCCCGCGACGTCGTGGCAGTAGGCCAGCAGCCGGACCGGGTAACGGTTGCCGCCGCTGGGATGGGGCCGCACCCGCAGCGGCGCGTCCGCACCGTCCATGGTCTTCTCGCCGGTGACGGCGGCGGTGTGGTAGAGCAGCCGGCCCAGGTCGTCCGCGGTGAGCGGGCCGGCGTACGTGCCGTACGCGCTGCGCCGGGCGAGCAGCACCTCGGCCAGCCCGGGCAGGTCGGCGTCCCGCCCGCCGAGCGGCAGCGGCGTGCCCCGCACGGGCAGCGGCTGGCGGCCCTCGAACCCGGCGCCGACCAGGTCCGGCATCTGGTCGAGGATGGTGGCCGGCGCGTACTTGGCCTCCTCGTGCAGCCGGCGGTCGAGCGCGTCGGGGCCGTCGGCGAAGAACGGGCCGCGCGGCGCGGCCCGGAGCACCGCGAGGGACACCAGCCAGGCGGCCTGGGCACGTTCGGCGGCGGTCAGGCCGATCCGCTGCTGGTGCGCGCCGACCAGCCGGCGGAACACCGCCGCGGCGGGGGCGTCGAGGTGGCCGGCCTGTTCCAGCCCGCGCAGCTCGGCGAGGGTCTCGGCGAGGTGCCGCCGCCACTCCCCCAGCCCGGTGCCGGCGGCCTCGGCCTCCGCGCGGGCGCGCCGGTGCCAGGCCGTCCACTCCGCCTCGTTGCGCAGGAAGGCGCTCTCCGCGGCGAACCGCCCCTCGCCGGCCGGTCCGGCCTCGTCGGCCGGGACCCGCGTACCGTCGCCCGGGTCGGCCGGGTCGGCGTCGCCGCGCAGCCAGGCCAGGGACGCGGCCCAGTCCAGTCCGGTGGCGACCACCGCGGCCAG
>NZ_RJLN01000082.1 GCF_003725545.1 Micromonospora solifontis
GTCGGTGCCGTGAGCGCGAGGAGTGAGCCGGGTTTGCGAGCCCCGCAGTCGCGAACAGAGGTGACACCGTGACCAGCGATCCGCTGTTGCTGACCGGCGAGGTCGAGGACGCCACGGCCCGACTCCTGCGTACCGTGGCCGGCCTCGGCGCCACGGACGTGGCCGGCCCGTCGCTGCTGCCGCGCTGGACCCGCGGGCACGTGCTGACCCACCTGGCCCGTAACGCCGACGCCTTCGTCAACCTGCTCACCGCCGCCCGCACCGGCGAGCCGATCCCGATGTACGCCAGCCCGGAGGCCCGCGCCGCCGACATCGAGTCCGGTGCCGACCGGGCCCCCGCCGACCTCCTCGACGACCTGCGCCGCACCTCGGCGCGGTTCGCGGCGGCGGTCGAGGCGATGCCCGTGGCGGCCTGGGCGGCCACCGTGCAGACCCGCCGTGGCCCGTGGCCGGCGGCGACGCTGGTCTGGGGGCGGCTGCGGGAGATCGAGGTGCACCACGTGGACCTCGACGCGGGCTACCGGCCGGCCGACTGGCCTGAGGCGTTCGCCCAGCGGCTGCTGCACGAGGTGGCCACCAGGCTGGCCGACAACCCGGACGCGCCGGCCATGGTGCTGCGGTTCGACGGCGTCCGGCACGAACTCGTCGTGGGTGACCCCGAGGGGGCGCCCACGGTCACCGGCCCCGCGCCGGAACTCGCCGCGTGGCTGATCGGCCGCAGTGCCGGTGAGGTGCTCACGGTCACTCCCGACGGTCCCCTGCCGACCCCACCGGAATGGATATAGAAGTCGCCATGACCTACACCGGAGACGTCACGCCCGGCGGTGCGCCGGACGTCCGCGAGCTCGACCGGCTCACCATCACCAAGGTGTCGGTGGGACCGATGGACAACAACGCCTACCTGCTGCGTTGCCGGGAGACCGGCGAGCAGGTGCTGATCGATGCCGCGAACGAGGCGCCCCGGCTGCTCGACCTGATCGGCGAGGACGGGCTGGCCGCGGTGGTCACCACCCACCGGCACATGGACCACTGGGTGGCGCTGGAGGAGGTGGTCGCCAAGACCGGCGCCCGCCCGCTGGTGCACGCCGACGACGCGGAGGGGCTGCCGATCGAGGCCGAGCCGTTGCGCGAGGGCGACACCGTCCGGGTCGGCGACTGCGCCCTGGAGGTGATCCACCTGAGGGGGCACACCCCGGGCTCGATCGCGCTGCTCTACCGCGACCCGTCCGGTATTCCGCACCTGTTCACCGGCGACTCGCTTTTCCCCGGTGGAGTGGGCAACACCCACCAGGATCCGGAGCGGTTCGCGCAGCTCATCGACGACGTAGCGGGGAAGCTCTTCGACCGGCTGCCCGACGAGACCTGGTTCTATCCGGGGCACGGCAAGGACAGCACCCTGGGGGCCGAGCGTCCCGCGTTGCCGCAGTGGCGCGCCCGGGGCTGGTGACCTGCCGGCTCGCCGGGCGCGCGCCCGGCGGGCCGGAGCTCAGCCCGGGGGCGCCGGCGCGACCAGCGCCCGCAGCCGGCGGCGCACACCGACCAGCACGGGGGCGGCCAGCAGCAGCCCGGCCGCCATGGTGACCAGTGCCGGGCTGGGCGCCCCGGGCAGCAGGGCGGTCACCGCGCGGGCCGCGGTGCCGAGGAGCACGTAGAGGCCGGCCCAGAGGGTCGCCCCGAGCGCCGCCGCGGCGACGAACCTCCGGTACGACATCCGCAGCCCGCCGGCGGCCAGCGGCAGCAGCGCGTTGAGCACCGGCAGGAACGGCGCGAGGAACACCATCCGACCGCCGCCGCGGCGCAGCACCGCCTCGGCCGCGGCCCACCGGGATTCGCCGATCCAGCCGCCCAGCCGGCTCTGCCGCAGCGCGGTGCCCCAGCGCCGGCCGGCCAGGAAGCTCAGCGACCAGCCGGCCAGGCAGCCGGCCACCACCGCCGCGACGGCGGCGACCCCGGTCGCCGGCCGGCCGGTGGCGACCGCCGCGAGGACCGCGGCGTCGCCGGGCACCAGCACCCCGAGCAGGGGTACGGCGTCGGCGAGCATGACCACGCCGAGTGCCGCCATGAGGCAGGCGGTGGGCAGCTCGCCGACGTGCGCCAGCAGATCCGTCATGGTCCGTACGCTACGGCCGCCGGACGGCAGGACGCATCGGGCTCGATCCCCTATCCGACCCTGATGACGGCTAGGGGTGACCCCGGATCGGCGGGCCGCTCCAGGCCGGGCCGCGGCAGGCTCGCCGCGCCGGCGGTGGTCGCTCAGCGGGGGCGCAGCACGTGGACCCGGCGTACCGGGGAGTCGACGGAGGGCTCGGTGGTGGGCACGGGGTAGCTCGCCACCCGGTCCAGCCGGTCCGCCGGCAGGTGTCCCCGGTCCGGGTCGCCGACCAGCACCTCGACGCCCCGGTCGGCGGCCCGTTGCAGGAACGGCAGCACCCGCGCGGCCAGGCCGGCGTCGTAGAGCACGTCCCCGGCCAGCAGCAGGTCGGCGTGGACCGGGCCGTCCAGCAGGTCGCCGCCGGTGACGGCCAGCTCCACCCGGTTGGCCCGGGCGTTGGCGGTGACGGCGGCGACCGCGTACGGGTCGACGTCGTTGGCGGTCACCCGCTCGGCCCCGGCCAGCGCGGCGGCGATGGCCACCAGTCCGGAGCCGCTGGCCAGGTCGAGCACCCGCCGGCCGGCGGCCAGTTCGGGGTGGTCCAGCAGGTGGCGGGCGAGCGCCTGCCCACCGGCCCAGACCGAGGCCCAGTACGGCGGCGGCAGGGACCGGCCGGCCGCCGCCTCCATCCGGGCCCACCAGAGGATGGCGTCCTCGGCCAGGTGCAGCCGGACCTCCGGCACGAACGGCGCGGCGACCAGCCGGAGCCCGTCCATGCCCCCGCCGGGCGTGGCGATCTCCCGTTCCAGGTCGGCCAGCGCCGTCTGTTCGCTCATCGGGGCAAGCATGCCGTGCGCGGACCCGAGCCGCGGCGTTTTCCCGCTCGGCCGTCCCGCCCGGCGAGTATTCCGGGGGCGCGCCGGCACTTCCGGCAGCGGATCCCCGTTCGGCCGGTTACTGTCGGGAAAGTACAGGGCGAACACCGGCCGCGGCCGGTGCTCACCCGCTTTGAACAGGGAGAGACGCATGGCAACCGGCACGGTCAAGTGGTTCAACTCGGAAAAGGGCTTCGGCTTCATCGAGCAGGACGGCGGAGGTCCGGACGTTTTCGTCCACTACTCGGCCATCCAGTCCAGCGGCTACCGCGAGTTGAACGAGGGCCAGAAGGTCGAGTTCGAGGTGACCCAGGGGCAGAAGGGCCCGCAGGCGGACAACGTCCGTCCGATGTAGCTCCGTGCCGGCGACGGCGGTCGGATCTCCGACCGCCGTCGCAGCGCATCGTCATGCCGGCGTCGCCGGCAGGTCGCGCCGCCGCCGCAGCGGCCCGATCAGCAGGATCAGCGGCGTCAGCGCCAGCCCGGCGGTCATCAGCCGGATCGCCCCGGCTGGCCCCCAGGCGGCGCCGAGCGCCCCGGCCGCCACCGCGGCCAGCGGGATGGTGCCGTAGTTGAGCAACTGCATGCTGACCGTCACCCGGCCGAGCAGCCGGTGCGGCGTGTACGTCTGCCGGAAGCTGCCCTTGACCACGTTGCCCACCGCGACCCCGAGGCTGACCAGGGCTCCGCCGAGCACCAGCCAGAGCACCCGCGGGCCGGGGCCGGCGAGCGGGATGAGCAGGGCGGGCGGCCCGGTGAGCAGGGCGGCGAGCAGCAGCGCACGGGCGGAGCCGAGTCGCCGGGCGAGTCGGGTGGCCAGGGCGGCGCCGACGAGTCCGCCCACACTCGCCAGTCCGATCAGCACGCCGACCAGGCCCGCCGGCAGCTCGGCCGAGCGGACCAGGAAGACCACCAGGACGGCCTGGTAGCCGGTGAGCCCGATGTTGCTGGCCGCCCCGAACACGGTCAGCACCCGCAGGTACGGGTCGCGGACCACGAACCGCAGCCCGTCGAGGACCTCGCGGCGCAGCGAGGTGGGGTCGTCGGATCGGCCGGGTCGGGGCTCGACGGCCCGGATGCGCCCGAGGCACAGGGCGGAGACGAGGAAGCTCAGGGCGTCCAGCAGCACTGCGGTCACCGCGCCGGCGAGCTGGGCGATCAGGCCGGCCAGTCCGGGGCCGACCAGATAGCTGGCGGTCTGCGTGGCGTGCAGCTTCGCGTTGCCCTCGGGCACCTCCTCCGGCCGCAGCAGGACCGGCAGGTAGACCTGGTCGGCGGTCTCGAAGAAGACGCGGGCCAGGCCGGCGCCGAGCGCCACCACCAGCAGGTGGCCGACGGTGAGCAGGTCGAGCAGAGCGGCGGCCGGAACGCTGAGGAACAGCGCCGCCGAGACCAGGTCACAGACGATCATCACCGGCCGGCGGCGGACCCGGTCCACCCAGGCCCCGGCGGGCAGCCCGACCAGCAGCCAGGGCAGCCAGGCGGCGGCGGTGAGCACGGCGACCTGGAAGGTGCTCGCGTCGAGCACGGCGACCGCGACCAGCGGCAGCGCCACGGCGGTCACGTTGCTGCCGACCGCGCTGACCGCCTGTCCGGCCCAGAGCAGGCGGAAGTCGCGGTGCCGGTGCAGCCCGCCCGACCGGGCGGGCGCGGGGACGCCGGCCAGGGTGGTCACGGCTGGGCCGGGATGCCGTGGGCGAGCAGGAAGACGGGCTCGCGCCGTTGCCCGTCGTCGGGGCGGTCGGCCCAGCGGTCGAACAACTCGATCACCTCGCGCCCGAGGTGTGCCAGCTCGTCCGGCGTGAGGTGCAGCCACTTGTCGGTGCTGAACGGCCCGTCGCCCCAGGCCGCGTGGGCGTCGTCGCCGGCGGCGTGCCAGGCCCGGACCAGGGCCGTGTGCCGGTCCAGGTTGAGCGAGCCGGCGGCGTCGGCCACCGCACGGGCGGCCGGGTCGGCGTCGAAGTCCGTGTTGGACCAGCGCACTCCCCGGTCGCGCAGCCGCCACCACCGCTCCCGGCGGTCCCGGGCCAGCTCGGGCGCCTCCACCACGAGGTCGGCCGCGGCGAGCATCTTGAGGTGATGGCTGACGTTGGCCGGGGCCTGGCCGGTCCGTTCGGCGAGCAGGCCGACGCTGGTCGGGCCGTAGACCTTGAGCACGTCCATCAGGCGGCGACGCAGTGGGTGGGCGAGCGCCGCGAGGACGCGGGAGTCGGTGACTTGGCGGACCTCGGGGTCTGTCATGCCGACAGCCTGACATCCGCAAGAGAAGTTGCGCAAGAACTATTGCGGAACTCTCCGATCGGCCGGCGCGTCAGCGGGTCGCCGTCCCGGCCCGATCCCGCTCAGGCGACCATCCGCCGGGCGAGTTCGTCGGCGACGTCCTTGGCCAACTGCGGGGGGATCGCCTGGGCGATCTTCTCCGGCGGCAGCCCGGCCAGCACACCGGTGACGATCGCCTGCTCGTCGGTGAAGTCCCTGCCCGCCAGCGTGGTGACCTGCGCGCTGAGCTGATCCACCCGCAGCATGAGGTAGTCGAGCTTGGCGACCAGGCTGTTCGCGCTGGGCTGCGGGCCGGTGCCGTCCGGGTCGACGCGGCGGCCCATGCTCGATCCGCCGTAGAACATGCCGGCGTAGACCTGGTGGATCTCGCTCTCCGACTGGGCGCTCATGTCGTCTCCTTCGATCAGGCCGATGGCGGTCAGGTAGCGGCGGAACAGCGGGGTCTGGTCCCGGCCCGCCTTGGTCGAGTCGCGGAAGTAGCTGAAGTGGGTGTGGAAGAGATGGCTGGAGTCGCCGGTGGTGCGCCGGCCCAGCCGGTCCCAGCGCCGCACGGTCGTGCCGTCCGGCGAGTAGATGATCTCCCTGATGTCCCGGGTGTCGGCGGCGCCGGCGACGCACTGCGCGACGCACCACGTCGAGAAGGTGCGCAGGTTGTGGCTCTTGCCGCCGGCGGTGACCGTGAACTCGCCGACGTCCAGCGCGGACGCGTCGAGCGTCAGTCCCGCGGAGTCCCGGGCGGACTCGACGACGGAATAGTCGTTCGCCACCACCCGGTCGGAGCCGCAGTGGTATCCACCGCGGTGGCTGGCGTCACCGACGATGCCGACCTCGGCCGGCTCGAGGTCCGCGGGCCGGACGGCGTTCTTGTCGACGTTGAGGTAGGTGAGCAACAGGTTCCGGACGGCCAACAGGTTCTGCGGGGCGGTCGTCATGCGTTCCCCCTTCGACTGGTCCACGGCCGACATGACCGTCACCGCGCGTGAGGGAATGCGAGGCGGGGACGCGCTCGGCCGAGTCATGCACAGCGCCGGGCACTTGCCCCGAGGATATCCACGATCTCGAAGGTTTGCCCAGGTCAAAGACACTATCTGGAACTATGGGGTGGCTGTGGACGGTGGCGGTGCCACCGGGAGCACGATGGCCGAAGGATGCGCGGGCTCATGGAGAACCTCGCGCCATCCCGCACGCAGAGTGACCGCCGCGCCGAGCGGTTCGCCGGTGCCCGGGTTGCGCGCGTAGCGCGGGTGGGCGCCACCGGAGACCTGGACGCGCAGCCGGTGACCGGGCGCGAAGCGGTGCGCCGTGGGCCAGAGGGTCACCGGTACCCGGACCACCCCGGACGGATCCGCGCTGAACCGGCCGGGCGCCACCCGGACCAGGCCGTCGCAGACGTTCCACGACCGGCCGCGGCGGTCCACCTCGCAGAGTCGCACGAAGACATCCAGGTAGGACAGTTCACTGCGGAGGTGGATCTCGGCGTGCACCGGACCGAGCACCTCCAACGGCGCGTCCAGCGGGGCGCTGGTGTAGGTCAGCACGTCCGGCCGCGCCTCCACCGGCCGGTTGTCCACCGCCCCGGCCCGCTGCGCGACCAGGAGCGGACCGCCCAGCGACGGCGTCGGATCGGCCGGGTCGTACCAGATCCGGTCGGGCCGGGAGCCGGCCGGCTGGGCGGGGTCGAGGCCGCGGCCGGCGTGCAGGTGCCACCGGGTCGGCACGGCCGGCGGCGGCCAGTCGGGCAGGTCCCGCCACCCACCACCCGCCCCACCGACGTGCACCCGGACCGGGCCGCGGCGGGGCGCCGGACGGCCGGCGAGGTGCTCGTCGAGCCAGTCGAGACCCTCGCGCAGGGCGGCCACGAGCAGTCCGGGGCTGCCGTGGGTCCAGGGGCCGACCGTGAGCCGGGGCCGGGCGCCGGCCGCGCGGAGCCGGGCGTAGTCCTCGAGCTGGGCGGGGAGGAAGATGTCCTGCCATCCGCTGACCATCGCCACCGGGGCGCGGACCTCGGTGATCCGGTCGTCGAAGCACCGTAGCCGCCAGTAGTCGGCGTCCGGTGTGTGGTGCCGCAGCCACTCCTGGAAGAACGGCACGGTCACCCCGGTGGCGATCCGGTCGGCCTCGGCGAGCGGCAGGTGCGCCAGCGCCCGGGTCAGCCTCGGCTGCCCGCGCTTGAGCTCCCACTGCCGGGCCAGCCACGGGACGGTCTGGGCCTGGAGCAGCTCGGCCCAGGTGAGCACGGTGTCGAGGGCGAACGACTCCCCCGCGTACGTCGAGTCGCGGGTGGCCGAGGCGGTCACCACCGCGACCATGGCGCGCAGCTCGTCGGCCGCCTCGGCGGCCACCGCCCACTGCACGAACCCCTGGTAGCTCGCGCCGAACATCCCGAACGCGCCGGTCCACCAGGGTTGCCGGCGCAGCCAGTCCAGGGTGTCCAGGCCGTCGTCGCGCTCGTGCACGAGCGGGGCGAACTCGCCGCCGGAGCCGTACGTGCCGCGGCAGGACTGGATCACCAGGTGGAAACCACGCTCGGCGAGCAGCCGCCCGAGCAGCCGCATCGGCCCGCCCCGCCCGTACGGGGTGCGGACCAGCACGGCCGGCGCGCCCGGCAGGTCCGGGGCGTAGTGGTCGGTACGCAGCAGATGCCGTCGCGGGCCCGGACCGCGATGTCCCGGGTCACCGCGACCCGCCGGGTACGGGCGGCGGGCAGCCGCAGCGCCGCGCCGGCGAGCCGGGTGACGAGCCGGTCCACCGGTTCAGCCCGCGGCAGGGCTGCCCGGGTCCGCCGCCGGGCGTCTGGCGGGCTCGCCGCGGGCCGCCCGGACGGCGTCCCGGTGCTCGCGCATCGAGGCCACCATGTCGGTCATGAACCGGTGCACGACCTCGAGTTCGTCGTCGGTGTACCGGGCCATCACGTCGTCGGTGCGCCGGCCGAGCGGGGCGAAGAAGCTGCGGGCCAGCTCGGCACCCCGGTCGGCGTAGTGCAGGAAGACCTTGCGCCGGTCGGCGGTGTCCCGGTCGCGGCGGATGTGGCCGGCGCGTTCCAGCCGGTCGATCAGCGCCGTCACCGAGCCGGAGGAGAGGTTGAGGCGCTCCCCCAGCCGGCCGGGGGTGATCGGGTCACCGACCAACTCGGCGTCCATCACGGCGATCAGCGCGTGCAGGTCGGTGGCGTTGAGCCCGTGCAGGCCGGCGAACGCGTGCCCGATGTGCTGCGCATCCACCGAGTAGCGCCGCAGATCGTTGGTGATGTCCGCGATCATCCGCCCGCGCCGGTCGTCCCGCCGCCGGTACATGCCGTGCGCTGCCACGTCTCGCCGATGCCCCCTGTCCGAGCTGTCCGGTTGCAGCATAGAGCCTCCGCCGATAATCTCGCTTATCAAGATACTCGGCTAGCGAGAATGATGGGCCTTCCCATGTCACTGTTCACCCGCGTCGCCCGGGGCCGGCTGGCCGCCTGGCTCACCGTGGCCGCCGCACTCGTCGTCGGCGCGGTCGTCTTCGGGCTGCCCCGGCCCGCCAACCCCGACCCCGTCTCCGCCACCGGCCTCTCCGTGGAGTGGCAGTCCACCCAGGTCGAGCGCCTCCAGAACCAGCTGCCGTCCAGCGGCGTCCAGCCCGCCGTGGTCGTGGTCAGCCGTGCCGACAAGACGCCGCTGAGCGAGGCCGACCGGACCGCCCTGGCCGACGCCTCCGGCCCGCTGAGCCGGCTCGCGGCCGGCGGCCGGGTCGCCCCGGCCCAGTTCTCCCCCGACGGCACGGTCGCCCTGGTCGCCGTACCGCTGTCCACCGCCGGCGGCCAGCAGGCCGTGGTCGACGAGGTCGCCGGCCTCCGAGCCGCGCTGGGCGACCTGCCCGACGCGCTGACCGTGCAGGTGACCGGCGCGCCCGCCTTCACCGCCGACCTCACCAAGGTCTTCGAGGGCGCCGACGTCACCCTGCTCGCGGTCACCGCCGCGGTGGTGGCGCTGCTGCTCCTGGTCACCTACCGCAGCCCGTTCCTGTGGCTCGTGCCACTGCTGGTGGTCGCCGCGACCGAGCAGATCACCCTGCGCGCCGTGGACACCGTCGTCCCGGCGCTCGGCATCCACCTGCAGGACGGCCAGGTCACCGGCATCGCCAGCGTCCTCGTCTTCGGCGCGGCCACCGACTACGCCCTGCTGCTGATCGCCCGCTACCGCGAGGAACTGCGCCGCGAGGAGAACCGGTTCACCGCGATGCGGGCGGCCCTGCGCCGGACCGCCGAACCGATCCTGGCCAGCGGGTCCACCGTGGTGCTCGGCGTGCTCACCCTGCTGCTGTCCGAGCAGGAGACCAACCGGGCACTCGCGGTGGCCTGCGCCACCGGCGTGCTGTTCGCCATGCTCTCCGCGCTCTTCGTGCTCCCCGCCGCCCTGGTGCTCTTCGGCCGAGGGCTGTTCTGGCCGTTCGTACCCCGGCTCGGCAGCCCGGCGCGCGAGGGCCGGCTCTGGGGCCGGCTGGGCGCCGCGGTGATCCGCCGCCCGGCGCCGGTCGCGGCGCTGGCCACGCTGCTGCTGGCCGGCCTCGCCCTGGGTGGTCTCGGGATCCGCACCGGTCTCTCCGAGACCGAGCAGTTCCGGGCCAAGCCGGAGGCGGTGGCCGGCGCGGAGACCCTGGCCCGCGCCTTCCCGGCCGGGACCACCCAGCCGGTGGCGGTGCTCACCAACCCCCGCGCCGCCCCGGCCGTGCTCGCCGCCGCCGGCGCGGTCGACGGGGTGGCCAGCGCCCGGCCCGGCCCGGCCGGCGACCGGATCGCCCAGGTCGACGTGGTGCTCGAGGCCGAGCCGGGCACCGCCGCCTCCGACCGGGCCGTCGCCGCGCTGCGGGACGCCGTCGTCAGGGTTCCCGGCTCCGCGCCGCCCGCGGTCGCCGGGGCCGAGGCACCACGGGGCGCGGTGGTCGGCGGCACGGTCGCCGCCGCGTACGACGCCGAACGGGCGAACACCCGGGACCTGCGGCTGATCCTGCCCGTCATCCTGCTGCTCGTCGGGGCCGTGCTGGTGCTGCTGCTGCGCGGCCTGGTCGCCCCGGTCCTGCTGGTGCTCACCGTCATCGCGTCGTTCTTCGCCAGCCTGGGCGCGGCGTGGCTGCTCTTCGACCACGTGCTGGGCTTCCCGGCGCTGGACAGCGGGGTGCTGCTACTCGCCTTCGTGTTCCTGGTGGCCCTGGGCGTGGACTACAACATCTTCCTGGTCACCCGGGCCCGGGAGGACGCCCGCCGCACGGGCACCCGGGACGGCATGCTCTCCGCGCTGCGGGTCACCGGCGGGGTGATCACCAGCGCCGGGGTGCTGCTCGCGGCGGTCTTCGCGGTGCTCGGCGTGCTCCCGCTGATCACGCTCACCCAGATCGGGATCATCGTCTGCGTCGGGGTGCTGCTGGACACCCTGCTGGTCCGGACGGTGCTCGTGCCCGCGCTGGCCTTCCTGCTCGGGGACCGGTTCTGGTGGCCCAGCCGGGTCCGGCGCGTACCGGAGGACCCGGGCGCCGCGGCGGTCCCGGCCGAGCCGGTCGGCGCCGGGGACTGAACCGGACATCCGCGGCCCCGGCGGCCCACCGCCGGGGCTGCGGTGTGTCCCCTGTCACGCGGCCGGCCGACTTCGCCGCTCGGGTCGGGGCCGGGCGGGCGCCCCCGCGTACGCTAGGAAGCCGACCAGCAGCAGGGGTCGTCCCTCCCGGCACCGGCCGACCGGAGATCACCGCCGTCCCACCGGGGCGACCGTCGCGGCGACCAGGTCACGCCGGCGGGACGGCCGGCCCCGCGCCAGCCCCGGCCGGTCGGCATCCGCTTCCCCGCCTCGGGGGCCGGCGTGCCAGCCGCCGGACCGGTCGGCACCGCAGTTACGGCAGAGATCCGGGTGCGCCCGGGGGTGACCCCGGCCCGTGTCCCGGCAACCGCAGACAGGAGTATGGAGGGTATGCAGCTACGCACCGACCTCCGCAACGTCGCCATCATCGCCCACGTCGACCACGGCAAGACGACCCTGGTCGACGCCATGTTGCGGCAGGCCGGCGCCTACGGCGCCCGTGGTGAGGACACCGAGCGGGTCATGGACTCGATGGACCTCGAGCGGGAAAAGGGCATCACCATCCTGGCCAAGAACACCGGCGTGCGGTACCTGCCGGCGGACGGGTCCGACCCGGTCACCATCAACATCATCGACACCCCCGGCCACGCCGACTTCGGCGGCGAGGTCGAGCGCGGCCTGACCATGGTCGACGGCGTGGTGCTGCTGGTCGACGCCAGCGAGGGCCCGCTGCCGCAGACCCGGTTCGTGCTCCGCAAGGCGCTGCGCGCCCGGCTGCCGATCATCCTGGTGATCAACAAGGTGGACCGCCCGGACGCCCGGATCAAGGAGGTCGTGGACGACACCTATGAGCTCTTCCTCGACCTGGACGCCGACGAGGAGCAGATCGACTTCCCGATCGTCTACGCCTGCGCCCGCGACGGCATCGCCTCGCTGACCCAGCCGGCCGACGGCGCGGTGCCCGACGACAGCCACAACCTGGAGCCGCTGTTCCGCACCCTGCTGGACACCATCCCGGCCCCGGCGTACGAGGAGGAGGCGCCGCTGCAGGCGCACGTCACCAACCTCGACGCCTCGCCGTTCCTCGGCCGGCTGGCGCTGTGCCGGGTCCGGCAGGGCACCATCAGCAAGGGCCAGACCGTGGCCTGGTGCCGCACCGACGGCAGCACCCAGCGGGTCCGCATCTCCGAGCTGCTGATGACCGAGGGCCTGGAGCGCAAGCCCGCCGACAGCGCCGGCCCCGGCGACATCATCGCCGTCGCCGGCATCCCGGAGATCATGATCGGCGAGACTCTCGCCGACGCGGAGAACCCGGTCCCGCTGCCGCTGATCACCGTCGACGAGCCGGCCATCTCGATGACCATCGGCACCAACACCTCGCCGTTGGTCGGCCGGGTCAAGGGCGCCAAGGTCACCGCCCGCATGGTCAAGGACCGGCTCGACAAGGAGCTGATCGGCAACGTCTCGCTGCGGGTGCTGCCGACCGAGCGCCCGGACGCCTGGGAGGTGCAGGGCCGCGGTGAGCTGGCGCTGGCCATCCTGGTCGAGCAGATGCGCCGCGAGTCCTACGAGCTGACCGTCGGCAAGCCGCAGGTCGTCACCAAGGAGATCGACGGCAAGACCTGCGAGCCGGTCGAGCGGCTGACCATCGACGCCCCGGAGGAGTACCTGGGCGCGATCACCCAGCTCCTCGCCACCCGCAAGGGCCGGATGGAGCAGCTGGTCAACCACGGCACCGGCTGGATCCGGATGGAGTGGCTGGTGCCGGCGCGCGGCCTGATCGGCTTCCGCACCGAGTTCCTCACCGAGACCCGGGGCACCGGCATCCTGCACCACGTCTTCGAGTCGTACGAGCCGTGGTTCGGCGAGCTGCGTACCCGCAACAACGGCTCGCTGGTCGCCGACCGGGCGGGCAGCGTCACCGCGTTCGCGATGACCAACCTCCAGGAGCGCGGCCAGCTCTTCGTGGAGCCGGGCACCGAGGTGTACGAGGGCATGATCGTCGGGGAGAACTCCCGCTCCGACGACATGGACGTCAACATCACCAAGGAGAAGAAGCTCACCAACATGCGTTCGTCGACCGCGGACGAGACCGAGAAGCTGATCCCGCCGCGCAAGCTGTCGCTGGAGCAGGCCCTCGAGTTCTGCCGCGAGGACGAGTGCGTCGAGGTGACCCCGGCCGCGGTCCGCATCCGCAAGGTGGTCCTCGACCAGACCCAGCGGGGCCGGATGGCCGCCCGCCGCAAGCACGCCGGCTGACCCACCCCCACCCCCCTTCCCCCCTCCCCCACTCACCGGCCCGCAGCGTCGATCATGGAGTTAGCGGTTGTTGAGGAGATCGACTTCACCGCCAACTCCATGATCGACGCGAGGGCCGGGGGCGGGGGGCTTGGTGGCGGTGAGGGCGAGGATGTCGGGGAGGGGGCCGGGGCCGGACTCCACCACCTGGGTCAGGGTCAGGCCGGCGGCGGTGACCGCGTTCAGCAGGTCGGCCAGGGGCACGTGCCAGGCGCCCACCCGGGCGCGGACCCCGGTGGAGTTCCAGAAGCGGAAGCTGCGCTCCCGCTCGGCGTACCCACCGTCGACCACGATCCGGCCCGGGTCGGAGCGGTCCGCGAACGCGCCGACGTAGCAGGGGTGCACCCCCAGGTGGACCAGCCGGCCGCCCGGGGCGAGCACCCGGGCCGCCTCGGCGACCGCCGCCGGGTAGTCCGGCATGTCGGTGTGGGCGAGTACGCAGACCACGGCCGGCACCGCGGCGTCCCGCAGCGGCAGCGCGCCCGCGTCGGCGCGCATCACCGGCAGCCGGCTCCGCGCGTGGCGCAACTGGCCGGCGGAGAGGTCCGCCCCGACCGGGTCCCAGCCGAGCCGGCGCAGCTCGGCGGCGTGCGCCCCGGTGCCGCAGCACAGGTCGAGGCACCGACCCGGGCCGCCGCCCAGCAACCGCCCCAGCAGCGCCCGCACGCGGTCGTTGTAACCGGCGGCCCTGGTCGTGACGTAATCCTCGTACCAGTCGGCGATGGCGTCGTACGCGGCGGTCGTCATCTGCGCACGCTAGACCGGCCACCCGCCGGACCGCAGCCCCGCCCGGCATCCGCTACGGTCACCGGCATGACCTGGGAGGATCTCGACGCGCACCTCGACACGGTGTCCGGCACCGTCTCCGCGTACGTGGGGCGGCCCGGCGCGGGGCCGACGTGGACCCGGCTGCCCGACGCCACCCACTACGCCGCGAGCACCATGAAGGTCGGCGTGCTGGTGGCCCTGCACCGCGCCGCCGAGGCCGGCCGGCTGGACCTGGACGCGCCGATCCCGGTACGCAACGCGTTCGACTCCGCGCTGCCCGGTGCGCCCACGTTCGCCTGCGCCAGGGACTACGACAACGACGACGCGGTGTGGGAGCGGGTCGGCGGCAGCGCGTCGCCGCGGTGGCTCGCGGAGCGGATGATCGTCCGGTCCAGCAACCTGGCCACCAACATCTGCATCGGGCAGGTCGGGCTGCCGGCGGTGGCCGAGGTGTGGGCCCTGGCGGGCGCCCGGCACAGCGTCACCGGCCGGGGCATCGAGGACTTCGCCGCCCGCGAGGCGGGCATCACCAACCTGGTCACCGCGGCCGACCTGGCCGCCCTGCTCGGCGGGCTGGCGCTGGGCGCGCAGCGGCCCGGCCCGCTCGCCTCCCCGGCCGCCTGCGCGGCCATGTTGGACGTGCTGTTCGCCCAGGAACACCGGGAGGACCTCGCCGCCGGCCTGCCCGAGGGCACCCGGATCGCGCACAAGAACGGCTGGGTGCACGGGGTCCGGCACGGCGCCGGGGTGGTCTTCCCCACCGACGCCCCGCCGTACGTCATCGTCGCCTGCACCACCACCGACCTGGCCGACGGCGGCCCGAGCGGCGAGGAGGACGACGACGCCTGCCGGCTCATCGCCGACATCTCGGCCCGGGTCTGGGCGGCCCGGCACGACCTGGCCGGCTGACCCTCGCCGCCGGCCGGCGGCGCATCAGTCCAGCAGGTTCGTCCGCAGCGCGGCGACCGTCGCGTCGGTCACCCCCAGCCCGTCCCGCAGGTACGCCCCGAACGACCCGTGCACCCGCCGCACCTCGTCGTACGCGGCGTCCAGGTATTCCGGCCGCACCTCCAGCAACGGCCGCGCGGCCGCCGGGTCCAGGTCCGGCCGCCGGCGGGTCATCGCGGCGAGCAGCACCTCCCGCAGGCTCTCGGTCAACTCGTTGTGCCGCAGGTAGTCCGCCCGGATCGACGCCTCGTCCACGCCCAGCGCGGTCAGCAGCACCACCGACAGCCAGCCGGTGCGGTCCTTCCCGGCCGAGCAGTGGAACAGCAGCGGAAGGTTCCCCGCCTCGGCGGCCAGCCGGACCGCCGCCCCGAACCCGGCCCGCGCCGAGTCCCCGGTGACGAACCACCGGTAGATCGCGCACATCGCCGCCGGCATGCCCTCCCGGGCCAACTCCGCGTACGCGCCCAGGTCGTGGCCGAGCAGCACCGCCGAGACGTACGTGAACACCGGGTGGGCCGGGTCGTACACCGGCAGGTGCACCACCCGCGGCTCGCCGGGCAGCCGGTCCGGCGGGGCCACCTCCTGCTCGGTGGAGTGCCGCAGATCCACCACGCAGGCCGGGGCGAGCTTGCCCAGCACCGGCAGGTCGTCGTCGGTCAGCCGGCCCAGCGCGGCGGTGCGGATCAGCCGCCCGGCGCGGACCCGCCGCCCGTGCGCGGCGGGCAGCCCGCCCAGGTCGCGGGCGTTCGGCGCACCCACCAGCTCCCAGTCCCGTCCCACCATCGGCCCTCCCCTGTCGCCGGCAACCTGGATATAGGGTGCCGGACATGACGATCGCCGCGGTACGCACCCACCGGCTCTCCGCCCCCTTACACACCCCGTTCGTCACCGCGCTGCGCCGCACCACCACGGTGGACACCCTGGTCGTCGAGGTGGTCGACAGCGACGGGCGGTCCGGATTCGGCGAGGCGCCGCAGGTCTGGCAGGTGACCGGGGCGTCGACCGCCGGCGCCGAGGCGTGCGTCCGGGAGCTGCTCGCGGCCCGGCTGGTGGGCCGCGACGCCGACGACCTGAACGCCCGCTGCGCCGAGGTGAGCCGGGCGGTGGCCGGCAACGAGTCGGCCAAGGGGGCGGTCGACGTCGCCCTGCACGACCTGGCCGCGCGGCGGCTCGGCGTACCCCTGGTGCGGCTGCTCGGCGGCACCGCGCTGCGCGTCCCGACGGACGTCACCCTCGCGGCCGGCGACGCGGTGGACCTGGCCGCGGCGGCGCGGCAGCGCCGGGCGGAGGGCTTTACCGTGCTGAAGCTCAAGGTCGGCACCGACGCCCGGGGCGACCTAGACCGGGTCCGCGCGGTCCGCGCCGCGGTCGGCCCGGACGTGCGCATCCGGCTGGACGCCAACCAGGGCTGGACGCCGCGCGAGGCGGTCCGGGTGATCCGCGGCATCGAGGACGCCGGGCTCGACGTCGAACTGGTCGAGCAGCCGGTCCACCGCCGGGACCTGGACGGGCTGGCCTGGGTCAGCGACCGGGTGGACCTGCCGGTCCTCGCCGACGAGGCGGTCTTCGACCTGCGCGACCTGGTCGAGGTGATCCGCCGCCGGGCCGCCGACATGGTCAACGTCAAGCTGGCCAAGTGCGGCGGCCTGCGGCCCGCCCGGGCGCTGCTCGACCTGGCCGCCGCGCACGGCATGGGCACCATCGTCGGCTCCATGATGGAGGGCCCGGTCGGCGTGGGTGCCGCCGCCAGCCTGGTCGCCGCGTACGGCACCACCGCCGTCCCCGACCTCGACGCCGCCTGGTGGCTGGCCCGGTCGCCGGTCACCGGTGGCATCCGGTACGACGGCGCGACCGTCGTGCTCGCCGACGCCCCCGGCCTCGGCATCACGGACGTGAGTGAAGCAAACATTCAGCCTGCCGGTTGAGCATGGTTGGAATTTTTCATAGGGTCGGCGGAGAGTGCCCGAGATGGGGGTGGACGTGGAACTGCAACCCGGCCGCGAGGCCGTCGTCCGGGTCCCGGTGGCGACCCTCTGGACCGCTCCCGAGGCGGTCCGCCCGGTCGACCACCCCGCCCTGACCGACACCGCCGACGTCGCCGCCTGGATCGGCGGCCTGGACCGCGACCAGCAGGTCGGCGACTGCGTGCTCAGCCAGCTGCTGCTCGGTGAACGGGTGCTCGTCACCGAGCTGCGCGCGGACGGGTGGGCGCACGTCGTCGCCCTCGAACAGCCCGCCGCCAAGCTCGACGCCCGGGGCTACCCCGGCTGGCTGCCCGCCGTCCAGCTCACCGCCGCACCGGAACCCGGGTCGTCGGCCGCCCCGCTGGTCGTCGACGCCCTGCACACCACGCTGCGGACCGCTCCGGACGGCCCGGTGGCGCTGCGCGGGGCCGTGCTCGGCACCCGTTTCGCCTCGGCCGGACGGCCGACGGAAGGCTGGCGGCCGGTCCACGTACCCGGCTGGGGCGAGCCGCTCTGGGCCCCCGAGGGCGATCTGGTCCCGCTGCCCACCGAACGGCCGGAGGCCAAGGAGGTGCTCGCGGTCGCGGAGCGGCTGCGCGACCTGATCTACGTCTGGGGCGGCCTCTCCACGCACGGCATCGACTGCTCCGGCCTGGTGCAGCTGGGCTGGCGGCGGTACGGGGTGACCCTGCCCCGGGACGCCGACGACCAGGCCGAGGCGACCACGCCGCTGGCGCTGGACGCCGAACGCCCCGGCGACCTCTACTTCTTCGCCCGCCCCGGGCGGCGGATCCACCATGTCGGCATCGTCAGCGCCGAGCCGCACGGCGACCGGAGGCGGATGCTGCACGCCTGCTACCGGCAGCGCCGGGTGGTGGAGGAGCAACTCCCCGAGGACCGGCTGGCCACCCTCGTCGGCGCGCACCGCGTCGGCTGACCCGTACGCGCGAAGGGGGCGCTCCCGTGGCCGGGCGGGCCCCCTTCGCCCGTCGTGCGGTCAGCGCCGGGCGCCGGCCAACTCCCGGCGCCGGTCCCGGGAGGACTTGACCAGGCTGGCCGCGGTGGCCACCGCCAGGGTGCCGAGGATGATGAGCAGCGAGAGCCAGATGGGGATGTGCGGGGCCCAGGCCACGTGCTCGCCGCCGTTGACGAACGGCAGGTTGTTGTCGGCGAGGGCTTCGAGGACCAGCTTGACCCCGATGAAGCCGAGCACCACGGCCAGGCCGTAGCTCAGATAGATCAGCCGGTCCAGCAGCCCGCCGAGCAGGAAGTAGAGCTGGCGGAGGCCCATCAGCGCGAAGACGTTCGCGGTGAAGACCAGGTACGGCTCCTGGGTGATGCCGAAGATCGCCGGGATCGAGTCGAGGGCGAAGATCAGATCGGTGGTGCCGATCGCGATCATCACGATGAGCATCGGGGTGAAGAGCCGCCGCCCGTTCTCGTGCGTCGTCATCCGCGCCCCGTCGAAGTCGCGGGACAGCGGCAGCGCCTTGCGGCTCCACCGGATCAGCACGTTCTCGCTGAACTCGTCCTCGTCCGGCTCGCCCTGCCGGGCCAGGTTGACCGCCGTGTAGATCAGGAACGCGCCGAAGATGTAGAACACCCAGGAGAACTGGGAGATCAACGCGGCGCCGGCGGCGATGAAGCCACCCCGCATGACCAGCGCCAGCAGGATGCCGATGAGCAGGACCTTCTGCTGGTACTTCCGGGGCACCGCGAACCGGGCCATGATGATCACGAAGACGAACAGGTTGTCCACCGAGAGGCTGTACTCGGTGAGCCACCCGGTGTAGAACTGGCCGGCCACGCTGGGCCCGGCGGTGAGCCAGAGCCCCACGCCGAAGAGCAGCGCCAGCCCGACGTAGAAGCCGACCCAGAGGCTCGACTCGCGGACACTGGGTTCGTGCGGGCGGCGACCGATGATGAAAAGGTCGGCGAGCAGGATCGCCGTCAGCGCGACGAGAGTCCCGGCCCACACGTATCCGGACACGTTCAAATCCATCCTCCGGCAGACACACAGCGTCGGGCACACCGTACGCCGGGTGAGGGGCCGGGGTGCGTCGACGCTGACTCTGGTGACTGTCGGAGGTCTCTTCCGCCACCGGCCCGAGAATCCGGACCACTGACCGACGGAGCCGGGTCGTGCCACCCGGGGGGCCGGGGCTCTTCCGTGCTGACGACTCCGTCGCGGGGGAATACTCCCCTCCTCGGCCGCCATTGTTCACCATCGGGCCCGGTCACCGCATCTCCGGGGGTCCAGTTTGCTGAGGGAATCACGTTCCGACGTGCCGGACCCCCAACGCCTAGCGCATCCTAGGAGGCTAGGTGAACTGCTGGTCGAGCGTGGGATGGAGCAGCCCCGGGTCGCCGGGGCCGGCGGGAGGCGTGCGAGGCTTCGGGCATGGTTCTTGAGGTTGCGCTGATCGATGTGACTCCCGGGCACGAGGACGACTTCGCCGCCGCGTACGCGCAGGCCCGCCCGATCCTCGCCGGGACGGAGGGCTGCCGGTCGGTGCGGATGACCCGGGGCGTGGAGTCGCCGTCCCGGTTCGTGCTGCTGGTGGAGTGGGACTCGGTGGAGGCGCACGACGTCAACTTCCGGCAGAGCGACCGCTTCCCGCGGTGGCGGGCGCTGATCGGCCCGTTCTTCGCCGGCCCGCCGGTGGTCGAGCACTTCGTCGACGTGCCGGCGTGAGCTGTCGTACCCCTGGCCTAACGTGACCCCGACGCGCCGGCCGCCGGTCCCGACGGACATCGGGGGCGCCGGGCCCGGCGGCCGCGCGCCGACTCAGCTCGGCTCCGGGACCTCGGCGTCGCGGGGCGTGCGAGGCCGGGGCACCAGCGCCGGGCCGAGCCGCCGGCCGAGCAACTCGACGGTCTCCTCCGCCGACAGCGCCGCCGCCGACAGCCAGTCGATCAGCCGCTCGTAGCGGGCGATGTCGGCCTCGGCGACCAGGCGCAGGTCGGCGGTGAGGGTCTCCACCAGCACCGTGCGCGGATCCGCCGGATCCGGGTGGGCGTAATAGGCGAAGGCGGCCAGGGGGTGCACCCCGCCGTGCGGCGCGGCGTCACGGGACAGCAGCCGGAGCGTGACGTGCGGGCGCTCGGCCAGGGCGAGCAGATGTCGCACCTGGTCCCGCCAGACGTCGGCCGGGGTGCCCCCGGGATCGCAGACCCGCTCGTCGAGCAGCGCGGTGTACTGCGGCGGGTCGGGCCGGTGCAGCACCTCCTGGCGCAGGGCGCGGGCGCGGACATCGGTCTCCACGTCCACGTCGTCACAGAGCAGCGCCCCGGCGGTCACCCGCAGCCGCGCGTACGCCGGGGTCTGGAGCAGCCCGGGCACGACGACGGGCTGGTACTCCACGATGCGCGCGGCACCCGCCTCCAGCTCCGCGTACGCCCGCTGCCGCTCACCCATCTCACCCAGCGCCTTGGACCAGCCCCGACCGGTGGCCGCGTCCCGGGCGATGACGATCAGCTCGGTCCGCTGCTCGGGCGGCACCTCGTAGACGTCGAGCAGGTCGAGCACGTCGGCCAGGTCGGGGCGACTCTGGCCCAGCTCGATGCGGGACAGCTTGGACGTGGACGCCCAGCCGAGCCGGGCACAGACCTGCTCGAGGGTGAGCGACTCCCGGTGACGCAGCCGACGCAGCTCCGCGCCGAGCCGCACCCGCCGGACGACAGGACTTGCTGACAACGGCATGCGAGCCTCCCGCAGGGAGAGTACGCACGACAGTCACGCTGGGCAATACCTTGATTGCTCACTGCGATCAGGGGGCCGCGGCGGTCCGGCCCCCGCCGGGGTGTCCCGCGCCGCCGCGAGACGGCACCACACCGAGGACCGGCATGTCTGAGAGACATGAACATGTCGCTCAGACATACCGGGTTCAGCGAGTGCCACGGGTGTCCGCGGCACGCCGGCGCGCGACACGGCCGGCCGGAGGCGGGACAGGGCGGAGCCGGCGGCTCACGGCCGGTACGTGCCGAACGACCAGACCAGGCCGGCCGGGTCGCGGGCCACGTAGTCGCGGGAGCCGTAGTCGGTGTCGAAGGGCGGCCGGACGATCTCGGCGCCGGCCGCCCGAGCGCGCGCGTGGTGCGTGTCGATGTCGTCGACCGCCACGTAGACGCGGTAGTCGTCGTCGGCCGGCCGCACCGCCGGAGCTGGTCCGGTGCCCAGCATGACGAGGTCGTCGCCGTAGCCGAGCTGGGCGTGCCGCACCGTGCCGTCCGGACCCTCGTGCAGCTCATGCAGGGTGAGATCGAACGCCGACCGGAGGAAGTCGATGGCGGCACGCGCGTCGGGGTACCGCAGGACCGGGTAGATGCTTCGCATGCCCCCAGTCTGGGGGCGGCCGGTCAGCCGGGATTGGACGGATGTGACCCCGGGCGGCCCACCATCCCCGGGGTCCGGCCGGCGAACTCCCGGAACTCGCGGATCAGGTGGGACTGGTCGTAGTAGCCGCAGTGGACGGCCAACTCCGCCCAGCCCAGCGCGCCGGGCCGGTCCGCCGGGGGCGCGCCGGCCACCCCCTGGCCGAGCGTGGCGTACGCGCGCTGGAAGCGCACCAGCCGGCCGACGGTCTTCGGTGGCAGGCCGAACTCCCGCCGGAACACCGTCGCCAGGTGCCGCCGGCTCCAGCCCACCTCGTCGGCCACGGCGCCGACTTCGACGGCCCCGCCGCTGCCGGAGAGCAGCCGCCACGCCCGCAGCAGCCGCCGGTCCACCGGCCCGGCGACGGCCAGCCGATCGGCGAGGGCGACGTCCAGGCGGGCGAACCGGCCCGGCCAGTCGGGCACCGCGGCCAGGTCGTCGCGGAGCCGGGCCAGCCAGCGGTCGAGGTGGTCGACCGGTACGGCCCGGTTGGCGAGTTCACCCAGCGGCAGCCCGAGCAGCAGGCGGGCGGCCGGCGGGGTCAGCAGCAACTGCACGCCGACGCCCTCGCCCACCGTCCGGGTCGTGCAGTACGCGTCGAACGGGCCGGCCACGAACGCGTTCACCCCGGACGCGCCCCGGGTGGTGGCCCGCGGGTCGGTCACGTCCAGCGGGGCGCCCCAGCCGAGGATCAGCACCACGAAGGCACCGGCCACCTCGTGCCGGATCAGGGGGCGGGCGGCGTGCTCGCGGTAGCCGAGATAACGGTCCACGTACGGGCGCAGCAGGGGAGCGGGCCGGGCGACGACCGCCTCGATCATCATGCCGCCTCCCGCTCGCCCGTCGCGTCACTTCACGCCGGCGGCGTCCATCCCGCGCAGCTCCTTCTTGAGGTCGGCGACCTCGTCCCGGATCCGCGCCGCCAGCTCGAACTGCAACTCCCGCGCGGCGGCGAGCATCTGGTCGTTGAGCTCCTGGATGAGGTTGGCCAGGTCGGCCCGGGCCATCCCCTCGCGGGACGGGGCGGCGCCGCCCCGGGAACGGCTGCGGGTCTCCTTGACCGGCGCCTTGCCCCGGGAGAGCTGCCGCACGGCCCCGCCGACCCGGGTGTTGTTCTCGGTGTCCTCGGCCTCGCGGTAGATGTCGTCGAGGATGTCGTGGATCTTCTTGCGCAGCGGCTCGGGGCTGATCCCGTGCGCCTCGTTGTGCGCGATCTGCTTGGCCCGCCGCCGGTTGGTCTCGTCGATCGCGTCCGCCATCGACGGGGTGATCTTGTCGGCGTACATGTGGACCTGGCCGGAGACGTTACGGGCCGCCCGGCCGATGGTCTGGATCAGCGACCGACCGCTGCGTAGGAAGCCCTCCTTGTCGGCGTCCAGGATCGCCACCAGGGAGACCTCGGGCAGGTCGAGGCCCTCGCGGAGCAGGTTGATGCCGACCAGCACGTCGTAGTCGCCCTTGCGCAGCTCGCGCAGCAACTCCACCCGGCGCAGCGTGTCGACCTCGGAGTGCAGGTAGCGCACCCGGATGCCGTTCTCCAGCAGGTAGTCGGAGAGGTCCTCGGCCATCTTCTTGGTCAGCGTGGTGACCAGCACCCGCTCGTCCCGCTCGGTGCGCAGCTTGATCTCGTGCATCAGGTCGTCGATCTGGCCCTTGGTGGGCTTCACGATGACCTCCGGGTCGACCAGACCGGTCGGGCGGATCACCTGCTCGACGAACTCGCCCTGGGCCTGCTCCAGCTCCCACGGGCCCGGGGTGGCGGAGAGGAAGACCATCTGGCCGACCCGCTCCAGGAACTCGTCGAAGCGCAGCGGCCGGTTGTCGGCCGCGCTGGGCAGCCGGAAGCCGTGGTCGATCAGCATCCGCTTGCGGGACGCGTCGCCCTCGTACATGCCGCCGATCTGCGGGATGGTCACGTGCGACTCGTCGACGACGGTGAGGAAGTCGTCGGGGAAGTAGTCGAGCAGGCAGTGCGGCGGGCTGCCGGGCAGCCGGCCGTCGATGTGCATCGAGTAGTTCTCGATGCCGGAGCAGAACCCGACCTGGCGCATCATCTCGATGTCGTACGTGGTGCGCATCCGCAGCCGCTGCGCCTCCAGCAGCTTGCCCTGCCGCTCCAGCTCGGCCAGCCGCTCCCCCAGCTCGGTCTCGATGTCGCGGATCGCCCGCTCCATCCGCTCCGGGCCGGCCGCGTAGTGCGTGGCCGGGAAGATCATCAGCTGGTCGACCTCGCGGACCACGTCCCCGGTCAGCGGGTTGAGGTAGTAGAGCTTCTCGATCTCGTCACCGAACAGCTCGATCCGGACCGCCAGCTCCTCGTACGCCGGGATGATCTCCAGGGTGTCGCCGCGGACCCGGAAGGTGCCCCGCTGGAACGCCATGTCGTTGCGGGTGTACTGGATGTCGACCAGCCGCCGCAGCAGCTGGTCGCGGTCCAACTCCTGCCCGACCGCGACCCGCACCGCACGGTCCAGGTATTCCTCCGGGGTGCCCAGGCCGTAGATCGCCGACACGGTCGCCACCACGATCACGTCCCGCCGGGTGAGCAGGGACATGGTCGCCGAGTGCCGCAGCCGCTCGACCTCCTCGTTGATCGAGGAGTCCTTCTCGATGTAGGTGTCGGTCTGCGGGATGTACGCCTCGGGCTGGTAGTAGTCGTAGTAGGAGACGAAGTACTCCACCGCGTTGTGCGGGAGCAGCTCACTGAACTCCTTGGCCAGCTGCGCGGCGAGGGTCTTGTTCGGCGCGAGCACGAGGGTGGGGCGTTGCAGCCGCTCGACCAGCCACGCCGTGGTGGCGCTCTTGCCGGTGCCGGTCGCGCCGAGCAGCACCGTGTTGCGGTCGCCGTGCCGCACGCGCCGCTCCAGCTCGTCGATGGCCGCAGGCTGGTCGCCGGCCGGCTGGAACTCGCTGACGACCTGGAAGCGGCCGTCGAGCCGGGGAATGTCAAGCGCCATGACCCCAACGGTACGCCGACCGTCCGACAGTTCCGGGTCGACCACGGAGGGTCCGTGATCGGCTTCGATATTCCCATTGTGGGCCACATCTCACCCCGCTACCCTCGTACCGTAGGCCGCTCGCGGCGGCCGACCGGGCCGGCGGCCGCCCCCCTGGGGGCCGGGCCGCCCTCGGCACCGGGGGTCGCAGCACCCGGGACGACCGGCGTGCGCACCCCGGGTGGTCGCGCTGGAGGCGCAGACCGGCCGCCGCGAGCGCCCCTGCTCGTCACCGGATGCCGGCCCCGGCGTTCTCCACTCGTGGAGACCTCCCCCGGACGCCGGCACCGCCCGGCACGCGACGCCACTCCGCCCCCGCCCGACCAGCCCGCCGCGCCGCCTGACCAGCCCGCCGCGCCGACCGCCGCCCGGCGGAACCGGAGCGCCGGCCACCGCCCCGCCGGCCTGCTCCGCCGCCTACCCGACCGTGCCGCCGGCCTGCTCCGCCGCCTACCCGACCGCCTGGCCGGGCTGCTCCGCCGCCTACCCG
>NZ_RJLN01000083.1 GCF_003725545.1 Micromonospora solifontis
CGCTGGCCCGCGCCGGCGTGGTCGACGCCGGCGGGCGCGGCCTCTGCCTGCTGCTGGACGCGCTGGTCGAGGTGGTCACCGGGGAGAGCCTCCGGCCGGCGATCGAGCCCGTGCCCGCCGCCCGGCCCCCCGCCACCGCCGTCCGGGAGACCGGCTCCGAGGCGTACGCCTACGAGGTGCAGTACCTGCTCCACGCCACCGACGAGGCGGTGGCCCGGCTGCGCGGCGAGCTGGACGCTCTCGGCGACTCGCTGGTGATCGTCGGCGACGGCGACACCTGGAACGTGCACGTGCACGTCAACGACGTCGGCGCGGCGATCGAGGCCGGCGTGGTGGCCGGCCGCCCGCACCGGATCACGGTGACCCGCTTCGCCGACCAGGTGCCGCCGCCCCCGCCCGCCGCGCAGCCGGACGGCCGGGCCGCCGTGGTGGTGGCCACCGGCGCCGGCATCGCGGAGCTCTTCGCCGCCGAGGGCGCCACCGTGGTGCCGGCCAACCCGTCCACCGGCGAGCTGCTCGACGCGATCCGCGCCACCGGGGCGGCCCGGGTGGTGGTGCTGCCCAACGACCCCAACACCCGGTCGGTGGCCAGCGCGGCCGCCCGGGAGGCGCACGGGCTCGGCGTCAAGGTCAGCGTGGTGCCCACCCGGTCGCCCGTGCAGGCCCTCGCCGCCCTGGCCGTCCGCGACCCGAAGCGGCGCTTCGAGGACGACGTCATCGCGATGGCCGAGGCGGCCGGCGCCTGCCGGTACGCCGAGGTCTGCCACGCCAGCAAGGAGGCGCTGACCGTGGCCGGGCCGTGCCGGCCGGGCGACGTGCTGGCCCTGGTCGAGGGGGAGGTGCACCTGATCGGCGCCGACCTGCTCGACACCTGCACCGCCGTCGTCGACCGGATGCTCGGCGGCGGCGGTGAGCTGGTCACCCTGCTCTGCGGGGCGGACGCCCCGGAGGGGCTGGCCGACCGGGTGCGTGAGCACGTCGAACGCTCCTGGCCGTTCGTCGAGGTGCAGGCGTACGAGGGCGGCCAGCCGCACTATCCGCTCCTGCTGGGGGTCGAATGACGAGCGAGCCGACCACGGTGGACACGCCGCTGAAGAAGCTGGTCGGGGAGCGCACCGCCAAGGCCCTGGCGAGCCACCTCGACCTGCACACCGCCGGCGACCTGATCTATCACTTCCCGCGCCGCTACGACGAGCGCGGCGAGCACACCGACATCCGCTCGCTGGACGTGGGGGAGCAGGTCACCGTGCTGGCCCAGGTGCAGCGCACCGCGGTCCGGCCGATGCGCCAGCGGCGCGGCAACCTGCTGGAGGTGACCGTCGGCGACGGCTCGGGCGGCGTGCTCACCCTCACCTTCTTCGGCAACCAGGCCTGGCGGGAGCGGGACCTGCGCCCCGGCCGGTGGGGGCTGTTCGCCGGCAAGGTCACCGAGTTCCGGGGCAAGCGGCAGCTCAACGGCCCGGAGTACGTGCTGCTCGGCGAGGGCGGCGACGGCGAGGCAGCGGCCAACGAGGAGGTCGAGGAGTTCGCCGGGGCGCTGATCCCCGTCTACCCGGCCGCGGCGGCCGTGCCGACCTGGGTGATCGCCCGCTGCGTCCGGGTGGTGCTGGACACCTTCACCCCACCGGAGGACCCGCTGCCGGCCACCGTCCGGGCCGGCCGCAACCTGGCCGACATCGGCACCGCGCTGCGCGAGATCCACCGGCCGACCAGCAAGGAGGCGCTCTACCGGGCCCGGCGCCGGCTCAAGTGGGACGAGGCGTTCGCCGTGCAGCTCACCCTGGTGCAACGCAAGCACCGGGCGGCCGCCTGGCCGGCGAAGGCACGGCCCGCGAAGCCCGGCGGGCTGCTGGACGCGTTCGACGCCCGGCTGCCGTACGAGCTGACTCCCGGCCAGCAGGTCGTGGGCCGGGAGATCGCCGCCGACCTGGCCACCGCCCACCCGATGCACCGGCTGCTGCAGGGCGAGGTGGGCTCGGGCAAGACGGTGGTGGCGCTGCGGGCCATGCTCCAGGTGGTCGACGCCGGCGGGCAGGCGGCTCTGCTCGCCCCCACCGAGGTGCTCGCCGCCCAGCACCACCGGGGCATCCTCGACCTGCTCGGCCCGCTCGCCCGGGCCGGCGAACTGGGCGCGGCCGACGACGCCACCCGGGTGGAGCTGGTCACCGGCTCGCTCGGCGCGGCGGCCCGGCGGCGGGCCCTCGCCGAGGTGGCCGAGGGGCGGGCCGGCATCGTGCTCGGCACCCACGCCCTGCTCTACGAGGGGGTCGACTTCCGCGACCTGGGTCTGGTGGTCGTCGACGAGCAGCATCGCTTCGGCGTGGAGCAGCGGGACGCGCTCCGGGCCAAGGCCGACCAGCCGCCGCACGTGCTGGTGATGACCGCCACCCCGATCCCGCGCACGGTCGCCATGACCGTCTACGGCGACCTGGAGACCTCCACCCTGTCCCAGCTGCCGCAGGGCCGGTCGCCGATCGCCTCGCACGTGGTGCCGGCGGCCGAGAAGCCGGCCTTCCTCGACCGGGCCTGGCGCCGGCTGCGCGAGGAGGTCGCCAACGGCCACCAGGCGTACGTGGTGTGCCCGCGGATCGGAGAAGGCCCGCAGAGCGACGAGGAGGCCCCGCGCGAGGACGACAACGGGCGGCGGCCGCCGCTCGCGGTGACCGAGGTGGCGCCGCTGCTCGCCGAGGGGCCGCTGCACGGGCTGCGGATCGGGGTGCTGCACGGGCGGCTGCCGGCCGACGAGAAGGACGCGGTGATGCGCTCCTTCGCCGCCGGTGACCTGGACGTGCTGGTGGCCACCACCGTGGTCGAGGTGGGCGTGAACGTGCCCAACGCCACCGTGATGATCGTGCTGGACGCCGACCGGTTCGGCGTCTCCCAGCTGCACCAGCTGCGCGGCCGGGTGGGCCGGGGCTCGGCCGCCGGCCTCTGCCTGCTGGTCACCGAGGCGGTGGAGGGCTCGTCCGCCCGGGAACGCCTCGACGCGGTGGCGTCCACCACGGACGGCTTCAAGCTCGCCGAGCTCGACCTGGAGCAGCGCCGGGAGGGTGACGTGCTGGGCGCGACGCAGTCCGGGCGCCGGTCCCACCTGCGGCTGCTGTCGCTGCTGCGCGACACCGACCTGATCCGGGACGCCCGGGCCGAGGCGATCACGCTGGTCGAGGAGGATCCGGAGCTGGCCCGGCACCCGGCCCTGGCCGCCTCGGTCGCCGCCCTAGTCGACGAGGAACGCGCCGAGTACCTGGAAAAGGGCTGACGCCCTCCCCGGCTCGTCCCCGCCGGCCCGGCCGGTCTCCGCCGGTCCCGCTGGTCTCCGCCGGGCGGTTCGCCGCAGCTCAGGCTTTTCCGCCGCGTCCAGACCGCGACCTGCCGCAACCCGAGTCGATCAGCGCGGGGCTCCGGGGCGGTCAGTGCGGGATGCGCCGAGGGCGCGCCGACCGGATGGTCGACGCGCCCTCGGGCGATCCGAAGAGGATCAGGCGGTGAAGCGGACCCGACGACGGCGGGCCACCACGAAGAGCACCGCACCGGCGGCGAGCAGCACGGCCGCGCCACCCGCGATGGCACCGGCGGCCGGGCCGGTGACCGGCAGGCCGCCACCCTGGCCCGCGCAGTCCTTGGGCTGGGTGTACGGGATGGTCTCGGAGCCCTCGACCACGTCGTACTTGACCGTGACCTTCAGGCCCTTGTACGCGTCGAAGCTCACCGAGGCGGTCTTGCCCGGCTGGGAGACGAGCTTCTTGGTGACGCCCTTCTCAGTGGTCATCGTGGCGGTGAAGGGGATGCCCTTCGCCGGGTTCTCCACGATGAAGGTCATCTTGTCGCAGGTCTGCTCGAGCCGGAACACCGGCTCCTCCGGCTCGGCGGGGACCGACGGCGTCGCGGACGGGCTGGCCGGGCTGGAGGCCGGGGCGGACGGCGACGGGCTGGTCTCCGGCGACTTGCTCGGCTCCGGGGTGGCGCTCGGCGACGGCGAGGTGGGCGACGGCGACGGGGACTCGCCCGGGCCACAGTCCTGGGTGGGCTGTGCGACGACGCTGCGCTCTTCGGTGATGATCCGGTCGCCGCGCTCCCAGCGCGCCTCGATCGTGAGCTTCAGCTCCGGCAGGGCCCCCTCGAAGGTGTGGGCCTGGGTGCCGGTCAGCGGACCGTCGCCCTGCTTCGGCAGGGTCGCGTTCAGCGCCAGCCCGCCGGTGATGTCACCGGGCACGGTGGACTCGAGCTTCGTGATGGTGCCGGTGATGTCGGTCTCGCTGTTGAGGACCGACCAGTTGACGGTGACCTTGCCGTCCTGGGCCGCGCAGTACGTGCCCGACGGGATGGGGTGGTGGGCCATGGCCGGGCTGGCGACGGTGGCCACGCCGGCGAGGCCGATCAGCGCGCCGGCGGTGAGGGCCGCGGCACGCCGGAGGTGGAGACGGTTCACGTCTACTCCTGATGAGGGGAAGATCGGGAGAGTGCGGCGGACGGACCGAAGCCTCACGCCCGCACACAACCGGGCAGACCTTAGCGAGGTCGACCCCGAATGCGTTACTCGGATCGGTGCCGGAAAGCAGCTATGTTATTAATTCGAGATCATTGATGCACGGTCGGTGATCATCTGAGCGGGATCGGCGTACGCACCGTGTCGCCGGGGCGGCGACCGTGATCGCGTAGCGTCAGGGCATGCGCAGGAGCAGACGGTGACGCGGATCGTGGCCGGGGCGTACGGCGGGCGGCGGATCGCCGCGCCCCCCGGCGCCGGCACCCGCCCCACCTCCGACCGGGTGCGGGAGGCGTTGTTCAGCGCGGTGCAGGCCGAGCTGGACCTGGCCGGGGCGCGCTTCGCTGACCTCTACGCCGGCTCCGGGGCGGTCGGGCTGGAGGCGCTCTCCCGGGGCGCGGCGCACGTGCTGCTGGTCGAGTCCGACGCCCGGGCGGCCCGGGTGATCCGGGAGAACATCGCCGCGCTGCGCGCCGCCCCGGCCGCCCGGCTGGTCACCGGCAAGGTGGCCGGCGTGCTGGCGGCCGGCCCGGACGCCGGCCCGTACGACGTGGTCTTCGCCGACCCGCCGTACGCGGTGCCCGACGCGGAGATCACCGCCCTGCTCGCCGCGCTGGTGGACGGCGGCTGGCTGGCCCCGGCGGCCCTGGTGGTCATCGAGCGGTCCAGCCGGACCGGACCGGTCACCTGGGTGGAAGGCGTCACGCCCGAGCGCAGTCGCCGTTACGGCGAGACCACCCTTTGGTACGGTCGCCGATCATGAGACGTGCGGTCTGTCCGGGCTCCTTCGACCCGGTCACCAACGGACACCTCGACATCATCGGCCGGGCCAGCCGCCTGTTCGACGAGGTGATCGTCGGCGTGCTGGTCAACCAGTCGAAGCAGGGGCTGTTCACCGTCGAGGAGCGGATCAAGATGCTCCGCGAGGTGACCGCCTCGTACGACAACGTGCGGGTCGAGTCGTTCCGCGGGCTGCTGGTGGACTTCTGCCGGGCCCAGCAGGCGAGCGTCCTGATCAAGGGCCTGCGGGCGGTCAGCGACTTCGACTACGAGCTGCAGATGGCCCAGATGAACATCGGCCTGGCCGGCGTCGAGACGCTCTTCATGCCGACCAACCCGCTCTACTCCTTCCTCTCCTCCAGCCTGATCAAGGACGTCGCCAAGTGGGGCGGCGACATCTCCGCCCACGTCCCCGACGTCGTCCGCGAGCAACTGGTGACCCGCCTCCACCCCTGACCCCCGGCCCCGTGCGGCGATCTTGCACTTTTGGTCGGGGATTCGTCCGGCCACGGGCGGAACGCCGGGGCGCAAAGTGCAAGATCGGCGAGCCGGGCGGCGACGACGCGCCGGGTAGGGGTGGAGCGGTGCGGGTGGAGGGGGCGCGACATGATGTGTGCAGCGCCGAGACCGGGCGTAGGCCGCATCATGGAGGTCGGCCGACGGAGACAGGAGTGAGGTACCGGTGGACCCGCTCGATCGCATCGACGAACTGATCGCCATGGTGGAGCAGGCCCGCTCCGTCCCGATGTCGCGCAACAACTGCATGGTCGACCGGGGCGAGATGATCGCGGCCCTCGACGAGCTGCGCGCGGAGCTTCCGGCCGACCTGCGCCGGGCCGCCGCGCTGCTCGAGGAGCGCGACAAGATCATGGAGGCCGGCAAGCGCGAGGCCGACCGGATCATCAGCGAGGGTGAGGCGGAGCACGCCCGCCTGGTGTCGGTGAACGAGATCACCGTCTCCGCCGAGCACGAGGGCGCCCGGATCATCGCCGAGGCCCGCGCCGAGGCGCAGCGCCTCCGCGACGAGGTGGACGACTACGTCGACACCGCCCTGGCCAACTTCGAGCAGTTCCTGACCCGGGCCCTCGCGTCGATAGAGCGCGGCCGGGACAAGATGCACGCCCTGCGGGAGATCGGCACCTTCGCTGGGGACGAGGCGGATCGCCCGCTACCCTTCTAGGCGCCTGCGGCGCGGGCCGGCAGCCGACAGCCGGCAGCCGCCGGGCCAGGGGCGACGCCCCCGGTTCGACGGTCCGCCGGTCACCCAGGTAACCTTTTTTGTCGGCCTCTCACCGGCCGGAGTCTAACTATGCCCAAACACTCGCCAAGCCAACTCGACCCCAGGTCGCCGCTGGTCCTCGACACGAGGGACCTGCCGCGTCGGCCTGGCGCGTTGCGTACGGTCAAGCGGGTCGTGCCGGCACCGGCGGACCTCGGCGTGGAGTTGATCGGCGTGCCGGAGGGCGCGGACCTCGACCTCGACCTGAGGTTGGAGTCGGTGTCCGAGGGCGTGCTCGTCTCCGGGACCGTCAGCGGTCCCGTCAAGGGCGAGTGCGGCCGCTGCCTGCGCGAGATCGACGACTCGGTGGTCGTGAACATCCAGGAGCTGTACGCGTACCAGAACAGCACCACGGACACCACGACCGACGAGGACGAGGTGGGCCGGATGCAGGACGATCTGATCGACCTGGAGCCGGCGCTGCGGGACGCGGTGGTGCTCACACTGCCGACCAACCCGCTCTGCCGGGAGGACTGCCCAGGCTTGTGCCCCGAGTGTGGGGTGCACTGGGACGATCTGCCGGCCGACCACAGTCACCAGCAGATCGACCCGCGTTGGGCGGGCCTGTCGCAACTGACCCGTACAGAGGAGTAAGAACCGTGGCCGTCCCCAAGCGCAAGATGTCGCGCAGCAACACCCGCGCCCGCCGGGCGAACTGGAAGGCCTCGGCGGTGGCGACCGTGGCCTGCCCGCAGTGCAAGTCGGCCAAGCTGCCGCACGCCGCCTGCTCCGTCTGCGGCACCTACAACGGCCGCCAGGTCCTCGAGGTCTGACCCGGACGCCGAGTGACGTCCCCGACCACCGGTCGGGTGGCGCGCGCACCATGGCTCCCGCCCGGTGCCCCGGTTCCCTCCGCCGCCGGCCGGCCTTCGGCCGGCGTCCCGCGGGAGCCGGGCACCGCGCGGATCGCCGTTGACCTCCTCGGCGGGGACGATGCTCCCGCCGTCGTGGTTGACGGCGCTCTGCGAGCGGTGCGCACCGACCCTGACCTGCGCCTGCTGCTCGTCGGACCGACCGAGGTCGCCGACGGGCTGATCGGTGCGCTCGACCCGGAGCAGCGAGCCCGGGTCGCGGTCCGCCCGGTGCGGACCGCCGTCGGCATGGCCGACCACCCCACCGCCGCGCGCGCGGAGAGTACCGTCCGCGCGGCGGTCAGCGCCGTCCGTGACGGGATCGCCGACGCGCTCGTCTCCGCCGGTGCGACCGGCGCCACCGTCACCGCCGCCGCGCTCGGCCTCGGTCGCTGGACCGGGGTACGCCGCCCGGCCCTGGTGGCCACCCTGCCCGCCGTCGCCGGCCCGGTCGTGCTGCTGGACGTCGGCGGCACCCTGGAACCCGGCCCGGCCACCCTCGCCCGGCACGCCGTGCTCGGCGCCGCGTACGCCGCGGTGGCCCACGCCGTCGCCACGCCCCGGGTGGGGCTGCTCTCCGTCGGCACCGAGGCGGGCAAAGGCGACCGGCTCCGCCGCTCCGCCGACCCGGCCCTGGCCGCCGTTCCGCTGCCCTGCGACGCCCGCTACGTCGGGCTCGTCGAGGGGTACGACGTCTCCCTGGGCACCCGCGCCGACGTCGTGGTCACCGACGGCTTCACCGGCAACGTGCTGCTCAAGGCCATCGAGGGCGCGTACGCGATGGCCGGCGGGCCGCCCGCGAGCGGCGGCGCGCCCCGCGCGGCGGCCCTGCTCGGCGTGGCCGGCACGGTGGTCGTCTGCCACGGCGCGGCCCAGCCCGACGACGTCGCCTCCGGCATCGCCCTCGCCGCCCACCTGTGGCGCCGCGGTGCCACCGCCACCGTGTCGGCCCTGCTGGCCAACTTTCCGCACGATTCCGCACCTGACCGAAACGACACCGAGGTAGCACCATGACCAACGACAAGCGGCGGCGTGCTCCCGTCGGCCACCTGGAGGCGGCCTTCGGGGTGTCGCTCGACCCGGAGCTGCTGGAGCGCGCGCTGACCCACCGGTCCTACGCGTACGAGAACGGCGGTCTGCCCACCAACGAGCGGCTGGAGTTCCTGGGCGACTCGGTCCTCGGCGTGGTGATCACTACCGCGCTCTTCCACAACCACCCCGACCTGCCCGAAGGGCAGCTCGCCAAGTTGCGCGCCAGCGTGGTGAACATGCGCGCGCTGGCCGACGTGGCGCGCGGCCTCGGCCCCGACGGGCTGGGCGCGTACCTGCTGCTGGGCAAGGGCGAGGAGACCACCGGCGGCCGGGACAAGGCGAGCATCCTGGCCGACACCCTGGAGGCGCTGCTCGGCGCGATCTACCTTCAGTACGGCCTGGACACCGCCGCCATCGTGATCCACCGGCTCTTCGACCCGCTGATGGCCGAGTCGGCCGGTCGGGGCGCCGCGCTGGACTGGAAGACCAGCCTCCAGGAGCTGACCGCGGCCCTCGGGCTGGGTGTCCCGGAGTACCGGATCGAGGGTGCCGGCCCGGATCACCTGAAGACCTTCACCGCCTGGGTGGTGGTGGCCGGCAACCGGTACGGCGGCGCGGACGGGCGCAGCAAGAAGGAGGCCGAGCAGCGGGCCGCCGAGTCGGCCTGGCGGACGCTGACCGAGCAGGCCGAGGCCGAGGCGGCGACCGCGAAGGCGGCGGCCGACAGCGTCGAGACGCCGGCCGACGGGGCGGACACCGGCAGCCCCGACGCGGCTGGAGCGGGCGCCGGTCGTGCCTGAGCTGCCTGAGGTCGAGACGGTCCGGCAGGGCCTGGCCCAGTGGGTCACCGGGCGGACCATCAGCTCGGTGGAGGTGCGCCACCCCCGGGCGATCCGGCGGCACGAGCCCGGCGCCGCGCACTTCGCCGACGTGTTGACCGGCCGGACGATCACCGACGTCCGGCGCCGGGGCAAGTACCTCTGGCTGCCGCTGGACAGCGGGGACGCCCTGATCGGGCACCTCGGCATGTCCGGCCAGCTGCTGCTCCAGCCGGTCGGGGCGGCCGACGAACTGCACCTGCGGGTCCGGTTCCGGTTCGCCGACGACGGTCCGGAGCTGCGCTTCGTCGACCAGCGGACGTTCGGCGGGCTGTCGGTGTCCGAGGGCGGGGCGGAGCTGCCGGCCGAGATCGCCCACATCGCCCGGGATCCGATGGACCCGCGGTTCTCCGACGCCGACTTCGTGGCCGCGCTGCGCCGGAAGCGGACGGAGATCAAGCGGGCGCTGCTCGACCAGACCCTGATCTCCGGGGTCGGCAACATCTACGCCGACGAGGCGCTGTGGCGGGCGAAGCTGCACGGCGCCCGCCCGACCGACGCGCTGACCGGACCGGCGGCCAGCCGGTTGCTCGGGCACGTGCGGGACGTGCTCGGCGAGGCCATCAAGCAGGGCGGCACCAGCTTCGACGAGCTGTACGTCGACGTCAACGGCGAGAGCGGCTACTTCGACCGGTCGCTGAACGCGTACGGCCGGGAGGGGGAGCCCTGCCCGCGCTGCGGCGCCCCGATCCGGCGTGAGGCGTTCATGAACCGGTCCTCGTACAGCTGCCCGCGCTGCCAGCCCCGCCCCCGAGGGACGCTGCGGGGATAACCCCGAGTCGGTTCGGGGTTGCACCGGTGTGCCTCGCCGGGCGGTTCCCGGCGCGTTCCCCCGTCGTACCCGGAAAACCCCGTTGTGTCCGCTTGGTGGAGCCGGCGCGGGCCGCCCGGCCGGGTTCGGGCGGATCGGGGACGAGCCGGGGCCGTTCCCCGATGTCCGGGCGTCGCCCGCTGCCTAGCGTCAGCACAGTCGGCAGGGGGTCGACGTGTGGAGGGGGAACCCAGGTATGGGCAGGCGACCGGTGACCGTGCGGTTGGCACGGTGGAGTGCGGAGCACCCGTGGCGGGCCATCGCGCTGTGGGTCGTGTTCGTGGCGGTGTGCTTCGTCGGCGGCAACGCCGCGGGCCTCAACGAGGCGACCGACGCCGACCAGGCGATCGGCGAGTTCGGCCGGGCCGAGCTGATCGTCGACAGTGGCGGCTTCCACGAGCCGGCCATGGAGAACGTACTGATCACGCCCCGTTCCGGGGCGCTCGACCCGGCCGCGGCGAAGGCCGCCGCCAACGACGCCGCCGCGCGGCTGCGCCAGGTCGAGGGGGTGGCCTCGGTGGGTACGCCGCTGCCGTCCCGGGACGGCGAGGCGCTGCTGCTGCCGATCACCATGTCCGGCGACCCGGAGACGGCCGAGGACCGGGTGCAGCCGCTGCGCGACGCCACCGCGAAGGTGCAGGAGGCGCACCCGGCCCTCCGGGTCGAGGAGGTCGGTGGCCCGTCGATCGGCAAGGCGCTGAACGACACCCTCGGGGCCGACTTCAAGCGGGCCGAGCTGCTCAGCCTGCCGGTCACCCTGGCCATCCTGGTCATCGCGTTCGGCGCGCTGATCGCGGCCGGCGTGCCGGTGCTGCTCGCGCTCTCCTCGGTGGCCGCGGCGATGGGGCTTTCCACCCTCGCCTCGCACCTGGTGCCCGCCACCGACACCACGGCCAGCGTGATCCTGCTGATCGGCATGGCGGTCGGCGTCGACTACTCGCTCTTCTACGTCCGCCGGGAACGCGAGGAGCGGGCCAAGGGGCGGTCGGGCCTGGACGCGGTGGAGATCGCGGCGGAGACCTCCGGGCACGCCGTGGTGGTCTCCGGCACCGCCGTGATCATCTCGATGGCCGGGCTGCTGCTCGCTCAGGACGCCATTTTCTCGTCCCTCGCCGTCGGCTCGATCCTGGTGGTGGCCGTCGCGGTGACCGGCTCGCTGACCGTGCTGCCGGCGCTGCTGGCGAAGCTCGGCCGCTGGGTCGACCGGCCCCGCGTGCCGGTGCTGTGGCGGCTCACCGCGCCGCGTACCGGGCGGCACGGGGAGCCGGCCCGGGCCCGTTTCTGGCCGGCCGTGCTCAAGCCCGCGCTGCGCGCCCCGCTGGCCACCCTGGTCGTCTCGGTCGGGCTGCTGCTCGCCCTGGCCGCCCCGGCGCTGGGCATGAAGCTGAAGTTCCCCGGCATGGAGGACGTGCCGCGCACCACCCCGGCGATGCAGGCGTACGACCGGCTCACCGCCGCCTTCCCGAGCAACGGCACCAGCCACACGGTGGCGGTGCGGGCGCCGGCCGAGCAGGCCGACCGGGTGCACGCCGCGCTGACCGACCTGGCCGGCCGGGCCGCCGCCGACCCGCTCTTCGCGCCGGCCGAGGGGGACGGCGCGAAGATCAAGGTGTCGGCCGACCGCCGCGTGTCGGTGCTGGAGGTGGCCACCCCGTACGCCAGCCGGACCGACGAGGCCGCCCGGTCGCTGCACGAGCTGCGCGACGACTACGTCCCGGCCGCGCTGCGGGGCGTCCCCGGCGTCGAGTACGCGGTCGGCGGCGGCGTCGCCGCCAGCGAGGACTACGCGCGGCACATCCGGGAGAAGCTGCCGATCGTGGTGGCGTTCGTGCTGGCGCTGACCTTCCTGGTGATGGCGTGGACCTTCCGTTCGGTGGTGGTCGCGCTCACCTCGATCGTGCTCAACCTGCTCTCCGCCGGGGCCGCGTACGGCCTGCTGGTCCTGGTCTTCCAGGGCGACTGGGCGGCGGGACCGCTCGGCTTCACCTCGATCGGCGCGATCGTCACCTGGCTGCCGCTGTTCCTGTTCGTGGTGCTCTTCGGGCTCTCCATGGACTACCACGTCTTCGTGGTCAGCCGGATCCGGGAGGGCATCCGCTCCGGCCTGTCCAACCGGGAGGCCGTGGCGTACGGGATCACCTCGTCCGCGGGCGTGGTGAGCAGCGCGGCGCTCGTGATGGTCGGCGTCTTCTCGATCTTCGCGACGCTGAGCACCATCGACATGAAGCAGCTCGGCATTGGGCTGGCGGCGGCGATCCTGCTGGACGCCACGATCATCCGGGCCGTGGTGCTGCCCTCGCTGATGACCCTGCTGGGCGACGCGAACTGGTGGGCCCCGCGCTTCCTGCGCCGACGGGAGGCGACTCCGCCGGCCGAGCCACCGGCTCCGGCGCCGGAGCTGGTCGGCGCCCACTGAACCATCCGTCGCACCGGAGGGCCGGGCCGCACACCGCGGCCCGGCCCTCCGCCCGTCCCGGCTCCGCCCGTCCCGGCTCCGCCCGTCCCGCCGCGGCTTCCGGCAGGAGGAGCCGGTCGGCTCGGCGGTGTGAGGCGGGACTCGCGGGAGGATTGACGGCGGCGGCGCCGGGGCATGTGGGCGGCCATGGACGAACAGCTCACGCCACAGGCCGGTCGTCGCGCCCCGGCCCTCGCCGCCCCCGGGAGCGCGTCATGAGCACCGACGTGCGCACCGGCACCGTACGGACCAACGTCCCGGCCCGCCTGGACCGGCTGCCGTGGTCCCGCTGGCACTGGATGATCGTGATCGGCCTCGGCACGGTGTGGATCCTCGACGGCCTCGAGGTGACCATCGTCGGCAACCTCTCCGGCAAGCTCGCCGAGCCGGGCAGCGGCCTGAGCATCACCCAGAGCCAGGTCACCGGCCTGGCCGCCGCGCTCTACGTGGCCGGCGCCTGTACCGGCGCGCTCTTCTTCGGTTGGCTCACCGACCGGTTCGGGCGCAAGAAGCTGTTCCTGCTGACCCTCGGGCTCTATCTGGTGGCCACCGCGCTGACCGCGCTCTCCTTCGACACCTGGTGGTTCTTCCTCTTCCGGTTCCTCACCGGCATGGGCATCGGCGGCGAGTACGCGGCCATCAACTCGGCGATCGACGAACTGATCCCGGCGCGGCACCGCGGCCGGATCGACATCATCATCAACGGCACCTTCTGGCTCGGTGCCGCCATGGGCGCGCTGCTGACCGTGCCGCTGCTCAACGGCCTGCCGAGCAACCTCGGCTGGCGGGTGGCGTTCGGCCTGGGCGCGGTGCTCGGGGTGGTGATCCTGCTGGTCCGCCGGCACGTCCCGGAGAGCCCACGATGGCTGTTCATCCACGGCCGGGCCGACGAGGCGAACCACCTGGTCGACTCGGTCGAGGCGGAGGTGAAACGGGAGACCGGCAAGGAGCTCCCCGAGGCCGACGACCACATCGAGATCAGGCAGCGCAGGAGCACCAACTTCCTGGAGATCGCGCAGACCCTCTTCCGCCGCTACCCGAAGCGGGCCACCCTGGGCTTCTCGCTCTTCATCGGGCAGGCGTTCCTCTACAACGCGATCACCTTCGGCTTCGCGCAGATCCTGCAGACCTTCTTCAAGGTGCCGACCGGCAACACCGGCTACTACTTCGCGGTGATCGCGGTCGGCAACCTGCTCGGCCCGCTGCTGCTGGGCCGGCTCTTCGACTCGGTCGGCCGGGTGCCGATGATCGCCGGCTCGTACCTCGGCTCCGGCGCGCTGCTGCTCGGCACCGCCTGGCTGTTCCACACCGGGGTGCTGAACGCGGCGACCATGACCGCCTGCTGGTGCGTGGTGCTCTTCTTCGCCTCGGCCGGGGCCAGCGCGGCCTACCTGACGGTCAGCGAGATCTTCCCGATGGAGACCCGGGCCATGGCGATCGCGTTCTTCTACGCGATCGGCACCGCCGCCGGCGGTATCACCGGCCCGCTGCTCTTCGCCAAGCTGGTCGGCACCGGCAAGGTCGGCGACACCGTGCTCGCCTTCGTCATCGGCGCGTCCGTGATGATCATCGGTGGTCTGGTGGAGCTGGTCCTTGGCGTCAAGGCCGAGGGGAAGTCGCTGGAGGACCTGGCCACCCCGCTCAGCGCCGAGCACGCCGGCGTCCCGTCCCAGCGCGCTGGTGGCACCGGCGCCCCGGCCCCGCTCACCGGCGGCGCCGCCGGCTGACCCCGTCGCGGCAGCAGCGGCCCCTTCGCCACGTCTCCGTGGGGGAGGGGCCGCTGTCAACCCCGGGGCCGCGTGCTCAGGGGCAGGGGACAGGGGTCGCGCCAGGCGTCCAGGGCGCGGTCCTTGCGGATGGAGGCGAAGCCGTAGCCGACGGTGGTGACACAGAACGCGGTCGGGTCGCCGGTGTACTCGACGTGGAAGACGGGTTTGTGCGCGTCGGCGAACGGCAGCAGCTTGGCGCACTCCCGGCGGCGGACGCACTCCTGGTTGACCGCGAAGTCGAAGTCGGGTGCCAGCGCGGCCACCTGCGGCACGTCGTCGACCAGCCCGGGCGAGAGGTCCAGGGAGCGGGCGAGCGTGGCCAGCCGCCGGTTGAACAGCAGTTGGTCGTCGAAGCCCAGCGGGAAGCCCGAGCGGTGCAGGTAGCCGTCCGCGCCGTCGAGCGCCACCGCGCCGAAGCCCTTGCCCCGGCAGAGCCGGAACCGGTCGGCGAGCACCGGCGCCAGCACGTCCCACCGGCGTACGTCGAGCCAGCGGCCGTCCGGCCGGCCGTTCACCGGCGCGCCGCGCACGTCGGTGGGGAACCGGTCGACGTCCGGGTCGGTGGCCGCGTACCACCCGACGCGGACCTGGCAGACCAGCCGGCGGTCCCGCGCCCGCAGCGCGGTGGTCTCGGTGGAGGTGGTGCGCACCGGGTCGAGCAGGAAGACGTCCGCGTCGACGTCGACGTCCAGCGGGCCGGTGAGCTGCCACTGCCACTGCCACTGCCGGGCCAGCGCCGCCGGCCAGGGGGTGGGCGCGCCGGGCGGGACGAGCGGCTCCCGGCAACCCGGCACCGGGGCGAGCAGCAGCACGGTCAGCAGCGCCGCCACGCCCCGGCCCGGCCCACGTCGGCGGACGCGGGCCGGCCGGGGGAGCGGCACGGCCCACGCCGGCCGGATCCGCATCGACAGCTCCCGGGTCGCGGGCGGCCCTTCGCCACCCCTTCCGGTACGCCGAGCGGTCCGTCACGCCGGGCCGGCCCGCGCCGGCGTACCTCATCCGGTCAAACGAGCGCGGGCCCGGTCACGACGCGCCGGGTCAGCGCGGGGTGCCGAAGTCCTGGGTCCAGTACGGCCCGTTGCTCCGCGCCACACCCACGCCGATCTCGGTGAACGAGCAGTTCAGGATGTTCGCCCGGTGGCCCGGGCTGTTCATCCAGGCGTCCATGACGGCGGCCGGCGTCTGCTGGTTCCAGGCGACGTTCTCGCCGTACGCCCGCCAGGCGTAGCCGACCCGGTCGAGGCGGTCGCCGACGTCGCTGCCGTCGCTGCCGTCGTGCGACATGGTCTTGTGGTCGGCCTGGTCCTGGCTGTGCCGCTGGGCGGCCAGCATGAGCTTGTCGTCGATGGTCAGCGCCTTGCAGCCGGCCTTGGCCCGCTCCTTGTTGACCAGGTCGACGACCTGCTGGAGTTCGGCCGTGATCCCGTTCGACGTGGTGGTCCGGGCGTTGGTGCTGCTCGGCGCGGTGCTGCGCTGAAGCTGGCGGGACGGCGCGGTGGTCCGGCTCGGCTTCGGGGTGGCGGTCCTGGTCGGGCTCGGCCGGAGGCTGCTCGGCGAGGTGCTGGGGGAGGGGGCGACGAGGGCGTCGCCGGGGGCGTCGGCGGTGCCCGGGGCCGCCGGGGCGGCGGCGATCGCACCGTCGGCCGAGGTCGGCTCGGTCTGCTCGTCGCTGCTCGGCAGCGCCAGGGCGGCCACTCCGAGACTCACCACGAGGGTCGCCGCGGCGGCGGCCCCGCCGATCATCAGGGGGCGCGGGAAGCGGCGCCGCTGCCGGTGCCGGCCCGCCTCCCCGGCCGGCTCGTCGCCGGCCGGCGACCAGGCGGCGGCCGGCTGCTCCCCGGTGCCCCGCTCGCCGGAGTCGAACGGCGGATACGCGGCGGTGTGGTCGACGGTCCGGGCGTACCCGGTCCGGTCGTCCATCGGGGTGAGGTAGCCGGTGCGGTCGCCGAGCGGCGGGTATCCGGCCCGGTCGTCCGGCCGGCGGTGATCGGCTCGGTCGGGGGCGGCCGGCGCGTTCCGCCACGGCGCGTCGGCGGCACCGGCGCGCCAGACGCCGGTCGGGGCGTCGGTCCAGTCCGGGCCGGCCTGCTCCGGCTCGTCGCCGAACAGGTAGGACGACCGCGGTGCGGGCCGGTCGGTGAGCCAGGTCGGTCCGTCGTCGATCGGCGGCTCGGGGCGTCGGGAGACGCCCTCCGGTTCGCTTCCGTCGGTCCAGCGGTACACGCCTGTCCCCTCCAGGGTCGGTTGCGGGCCGGGCTGACGCTACGGGCGCGCCGTGAACTGCGGCAACCTGGCTAAGAGAGAGTTAAGGGGTACCCGACACCGAGGGTGAGGCGTTCACACATTTCCGGGCGTACAGTTAAGTCGTCCGGACAGAGCGTGTCCGCGCCTCACGGCAGCCCCCCGGCTAGTGGACAGGCCGACGCAGAGATGATCTACGGCCTGCGGGAACTTGACGAAAGGGGGGTGTGCGGCTCAATATATAGGTGTCGCCAGTCGCGCCCAGTCATGCCCGGATTTCGCGGGATGACAGCCGCGAACCGTTGGGCGCGCGTTGGCCGGCCTTTCCGGCAGCGCATATCAAGGAGTCAGCATGGCGAAGGCCCTCTACGGCCACGTAAGTGCAGCGCCCGACCGGCGTCTGCTCGACGAGGTCACCCGACTGCGTGCCAGGGTCCAGGCACTGGAGTTCGAGATCACGCGTCTGCGCGCCGACAATGATCGGCTGGCGGCGGCTGCGGCGGAGGCTGACGACCTCCTCCGGCTGGCCGAACCCGCGCTGACCTGATCTGAAGATCCTCGGGAAAAACTGAATAGCACCACACGAAAAAGCGCGCCGACACCGCAGTGCCGGCGCGCCGCTTTGTGCGCCGGCTTTTCTGTTTACCGGATCACCTGGGATCTTGGTGGTGCCGCTGAATTGCCGGCCGGCAATTATGATCATGTGCTTTCCGGTCGGGTCACCGCGTCCCCGGAAAAGCGGACAACCCCGGCGCGGGGTGGGTCGCGTACCAGGGTGTTCCCGACCACGGGTTAGTCTGCGGGTTCACCAGGTCCGCGCAGCCGGCGACGGTTCGGCGGCCACCGGACGAGGATCGAGAAGGTGCATCTCAAGAGCCTGACGGTGAAGGGCTTCAAGTCCTTCGCCTCCGCGACGACGCTGAAGCTGGAGCCCGGGATCACCTGCGTGGTCGGCCCGAACGGCTCCGGCAAGTCCAATGTCGTCGACGCCATCGCCTGGGTGCTCGGCGAGCAGGGCGCCAAGGCGCTGCGCGGCGGCAAGATGGAGGACGTCATCTTCGCCGGCACCGCCGGGCGGGCGCCGCTCGGCCGGGCCGAGGTCACCCTCACCATCGACAACACCGACGGCGCGCTGCCGATCGAGTACACCGAGGTCTCCATCACCCGCCGGATGTTCCGCTCCGGCGAGAGCGAGTACGAGATCAACGGCGACTCCTGCCGCCTGCTCGACATCCAGGAGCTGCTGTCGGACTCCGGCATCGGCCGGGAGATGCACATCATCGTCGGGCAGGGTCGGCTCGACGGGATGCTGCACGCCAAGCCGGAGGACCGGCGGGCGTTCATCGAGGAGGCGGCGGGCGTCCTCAAGCACCGCAAGCGCAAGGAGAAGGCGCTGCGGAAGCTCGACGCGATGCAGACCAACCTCAACCGGCTCACCGACCTCACCGCCGAGCTGCGCCGCCAGCTCAAGCCGCTGGGCCGGCAGGCCGAGGTGGCCCGGCGGGCCGCCGCCATCCAGGCCAACCTGCGCGACGCCCGGCTGCGGCTGCTCGCCGACGACCTGCACACCCTGCGGACCACGCTGGACAGGGAGATCGCCGACGAGACCGCGGTGCGCGAGCGCCGCGAGCAGATCGAGGCGGAACACACCGAGGTGCAGGCCCGCCTCGGCGAGCTGGAGGCCGCCCTCGCCGAGGACGCCCCGCTGCTCGCCGCCGCGCAGGACACCTGGTACAAGCTCTCCGCGCTCCAGGAGCGGTTCCGCTCCATCGAGCAGCTCGCCCGGGAACGGCTGCGTCACCTCAGCGCCACCCCGGACGACGAGCGGCCCGGCCGCGACCCCGACCAGCTCGACGCCGAGTCCCGGCGGGTCCGCGAGCAGGAGGAGGAGCTGCGCGCCGCGCTCACCGAGGACCAGATCCGGCTGGCCGAGGCGGTCGAGCACCGGCAGGAGCTGGAACGGCAGCTCGCCGCCGCGGAGCGGGAACTGGTCGCCGCCGCGAAGGCCATCGCCGACCGGCGCGAGGGGCTGGCCCGGCTGACCGGCCAGGTCAACTCGGCCCGGGCCCGGACCACCAGCGCCGGCGAGGAGATCGAACGGCTCGCCGCCGCGCACACCGACGCCCTCGCCCGCGCCGAGAAGGCCCAGGCGGACCTCGACGCGGTCGCCGAGCAGTCCACCGAGGCGGACCGGGACAACGCCGACCTGGATGCCCGGCACGCCGAGGCCGTCGCCGTCCACGAGCAGGCGCAGGCGGCCGTGCGGAGCCTCTCCGACGCCGAACGCGCCGCCGAGAAGGACGCCGCCACCTGGAAGGCCCGGGAGGAGGCGCTCGCCCTCGGCCTGCGCCGCAAGGACGGCGCCGGGGCCCTGCTGGCGAAGGCCGACCAGGTGCCCGGCCTGCTCGGCAGCCTCTCCGGGCTGCTCACCGTCGCCCCCGGCCACGAGGCGGCCCTCGCGGCCGCGCTCGGCGGGCTCGCCGACGCGGTCGCGGTCAGCGGCGTGGACGAGGCCGTCGAGGCGATGCGGCTGCTGAAGATCTCCGACGCCGGCCGCGCCGGCCTGCTGGTCGGCAGCCCCGCCGGACCCGGCATGGCCGGCCCGGCCGACGCGTTGCGCCCGAAGCTGCCCGACGGCGCCCGCTGGGCGCCCGACCTGGTGGAGTGCTCCGCCGAGATCCGCCCGGCCGTGCACCGCGCGCTGCGCGACGTGGTCCTGGTCGACGACCTCTCCGCCGCGGCCGAACTGGTCGCCGGGAACCCGGAGCTGCGCGCGGTCACCCCGGACGGCGACGTGGTCGGGGCGTACGCGGCGGCCGGCGGCTCGGCCAAGGCACCCAGCTTCATTGAGGTGCAGGCGGCCGTCGAGGAGGCCCGGACCAACCGGGCCACCGCCGAGCGGACCAGCGCCGAACTGCGCGAACAACTGGTCGAGGCGCGCGCCGAGGTGGCCGCCGCGAAGGAGGCCGTGCAGCACGCCGCCGCCGCCAAGCGGGAGGCGGAGAGCCACCGCAACGCCGCCGCCCGCCGGCTGGCCGAGCTGGGCGCGGCCGCCCGGTCGGCCAAGGCGGAGACCGACCGCCTCGGCGAGTCCCGGGCGCGCGCCGAGGCGGCCCGGGAGCGCGACCTGCAGGCCCTCGCCGAGTTGGCGGAGCGGCTGCGGCTGGCCGAGGCCACGCCGCTCGACGCCGAGCCGTCCACCGAGGAACGCGACCAGCTCGCCGCCATGGTGCCGCAGGCCCGGCAGAACGAGATGGAGGTCCGGCTAGCCGTGCGTACCGCCGAGGAGCGGGTCTCCTCGATCGCCGGCCGGGCCGACTCCCTCGCCCGGCAGGCGAACGCCGAGCGGGCCGCGCGGGAGCGCGCCGCCGCCCGGCGCGCGGCCCGCACCCGCGGCGCGGAGATCGCCCGGGCCGTGGTCGGCGGCGCCCGCGAGGCGCTGGCCCGGCTCGGCGTGTCCATCGCCCGGGCCGAGCAGCACCGGGACGAGGTCGCCCGCGAGCGGGCCGCCCGCGAGGCCGAGCTGTCCGAGGTACGCGGCGCGGCCAAGCGGCTCGGCGCCGAGCTGGAACGGCTGACCAGCCAGGTGCACCGGGACGAGGTGGCCCGGGCCGAGCAGCGGCTGCGGATCGAGCAGCTGGAGGCCAAGGCCGCCGAGGACTTCGGCCTCGACGTCGAGACGCTGGTCGCCGAGTACGGCCCGGACCAGCTGGTCCCGCCCACCCAGGTGGACGTCGCGGCCGCCGAGAAGGACGGGCTGCCGGTGCCCGAGCCGGTCCGTTACGAGCGGCCGGTGCAGGAGAAGCGGGCCGCCAAGGCGGAGCGGGAACTGGCCCTGCTCGGCAAGGTCAACCCCCTGGCCCTGGAGGAGTTCGCCGCGCTGGAGGAGCGTTACAAGTTCCTCTCCGAGCAGCTGGAGGACCTCAAGGCCACCCGGCGGGACCTGCTCACCGTGGTCAAGGACGTGGACGACCGCATCCTGGAGGTCTTCGCCAGCGCGTTCGAGGACACCGCCCGGGAGTTCGAGCAGGTCTTCACCGTGCTCTTCCCCGGCGGCGAGGGTCGCCTGGTGCTGACCGACCCGGAGGACCTGCTGACCACCGGCGTCGAGGTGGAGGCCCGGCCGCCGGGCAAGAAGATCAAGCGGCTCTCCCTGCTCTCCGGCGGCGAGCGCTCGTTGACCGCGGTGGCCATGCTGGTGGCGATCTTCCGCGCCCGGCCCAGCCCGTTCTACATCATGGACGAGGTGGAGGCGGCCCTCGACGACGTCAACCTGGGACGCCTGATCACGCTGTTGGCGCAGTTGCGGGAGAAGAGCCAGCTGATCGTGATCACCCACCAGAAGCGGACCATGGAGATCGCCGACGCGCTGTACGGCGTGACCATGCGCAGCGGGGTCACCCAGGTGATCAGCCAACGGCTCAACCGGGCCGACGACGAGCAGGAGACGAACGAGTGAGTCGGGAACGCGCCACGGCGCTCCTGGTGGACTTCGACGGCGTGCTGCGCCGCTGGGACCCGGCGGTGGCCGCCGGCGTGGAGCGCGAGTACGGCCTGACCGAGGGCGTCCTCGGCGAGATCGCCATGTCCTGGGGGCTGCTCCAGCCGGTGCTCACCGGACAGGTCAGCCACGCCCAGTGGATGAGCAGCGTGGCCGACGCGCTCACCCCGTCGGTCGGCGACCCGGCCCGGGCCCGCGCCGCCGTGGACGAGTGGCAGCGCTACCGGGGCGAGGTCGACCCGGACGTGCTGGCGTTCATCCGCGAGGTACGGGCCGCCGGCGTCCGGGTCGGGCTGGGCACCAACGCCACCGACCTGCTCGACGCCGACCTGGCCGCGCTGGACCTCACCGACGAGCTGGACGTGATCGTCAACTCCTCGGTGATCGGGGTGCACAAGCCGGCGAAGGAGTACTTCCAGGCGGCCTGCGAGGCGCTGGAGACCCCGGCCTCCCGGGTGCTCTTCGTCGACGACGAGGACCGGGCGGTCGCGGGTGCCCGGGTGGCCGGCCTCTCCGCGCACCGCTGGACCGGCCCGAGCGACCTGCGTTACCTGCGCGCCGCGCTCACTCCGGCGGCCTGAGCCAGGCTTGCGGCTGGTTCGCCCGGTTGCGGCAGGCTGCGGTGTCCCGTCCGGGACTGACCGCGACATGCCGCAACCGGGGGCGATCAGCCGCGGCGGTCAGGCCCCGGTGACCCCGTCGATCCGCTCGCGGATCAGGTCGGCGTGGCCGTTGTGCCGGGCGTACTCCTCGATCATGTGGACGTACACCCAGCGGAGGCTGATCGTCCGGGTCTCGGTGCTCCCGTCGCGGCGGCGGCGCCGGAAGGTGTGGTCCAGCGGCAGGCCGGCGACTGCCCGGTCGGCCGCCTCGACCTCGGCCCGGTAGGTGGCGAGGGCCTCCGCCGGGTCGGTGTCCGCGATGGCGTTCAGGTCGGCGTCGGGATCCTCGTCGGCGTCGTACAGGCCGGGGAGGTCCTCGCCGGCGGACCGGATCCGGAACCACCAGCGCTCCACGTCGGCCATGTGCCGGACCAGGCCGAGCAGGGTCAGCCCGGATGGGTCGACGCTGGCGGTCTTCAACTGCTCGGCGGTCAGCCCGGTGCATTTGTGCAGCAGGGTGTCGCGGTGGAAGTCGAGCCAGCCTTCGAGCATGGTGCGCTCGTCGGCGACGTACGGCTCGTGTCGGCGGTCGATCTCGGGTGCTCTCCAGGTCATCCCGACGATGTTAGGAGGGGCCCCCTGTACAACGCGAGGCGTTAACAGGGGGCCCTTCCTTACACCTAAGGCACCACGACGACCGGCCAGCGGCCGGCGCGGACCAGCCGGGTGGCGACCGAGCCGACCAGCTTGTGCCCGGCCTGCTCGGAGGAGCCCACCACGACCAGGTCGGCGCGGTGCTCGTCGGCCGCCTTGCACAGCTCGGCGTACGCGTCGCCGCGCCGGCACAGGAAGGTCACCGGCAGGCCCAGCTCCTCGGCCCCACGCCGGCACTCGGCGCGCAGCTCGGCGGCCAGCTCGTCGTGGGTCTGCTGGACCGCCCCGGCCACCACGCCCGACATCATCCCCGCGTACGGGGCCGGCGAGCTGACGAAGACCACGACCAGCCCGGACCCCTGCCGGCGGGCCAGTCCCGCGGCGTAGGCGGCGGCCCGCAGCGAGGTGCGGCTGCCGTCCACCCCGACCAGCACCACCCGGGGCCCGTCGGTGCCGCGTTCGAAGGGCACCGAACGGTGCTGCGGGCCGTAGCTCTCACGTTCGACGGGGGCGCTCATCGGATCAGTCCCGAACTCCGGTCCGTACCACCGGGGCCCCGGCGCCCGCGGCGATGGTGGACTCCCGCTCGACCTCGGCGGCGACCGGGTCGCCGGTGTGCCGGCGCAGCGGCACCTCCTTGATGAACAGCACCGCGATCAGGGCGACCAGCCCGAACGGGGCGGCGGCCAGGAAGATGTCCCCGGCACCGTGCCCGTACGCGGCCTCGACGACCGCCCGGATCGGCGCGGGCAGGGTGTGCACGTCCGGCAGGGTACCGCCGCTGCCGGAGCTGGACGCCTTGATGCCCAGCCCGGCCAGCCCTTCGGCGAGGTAGTCCTTGACCTTGTGGCCGAGCACCGCGCCGAGGGCGCTCACCCCGATCGCGCCGCCGAGGCTGCGGAAGAAGGCGACCACCGAGCTGGCCGCGCCGAGCTCGTGGGTGCCGACGGTGTTCTGCACGGCGAGGACCAGGTTCTGCATGGTCATGCCGAGCCCGAGGCCGATCAGCGCCATGAAGATCGCGATCCGCCAGTACGGGGTGTCCGCGCGCAGCGTGCCCATGGTGGCGAAGCCGGCGGTGAGCAGGACCGAGCCGGCGACCAGGTAGCGCTTCCAGCGGCCGGTGTTGGTGATGATCCGGCCGATCACGGTCGAGGCCACCAGCAGGCCGCCGATCATCGGCAGCGTCATCAGGCCGGACATGGTCGGGCTCTCGCCCCGGCTGATCTGGAAGTACTGGCCGAGGAAGACGGAGGCGCCGAACATGCCCACGCCGACCGCGATGCTGGCGATCACGGCGAGGGTGATGGTGCGGCTGCGGAACAGTCGCGGCGGGATCATCGGCTCGCTGGCCCGCTGCTCCACCCGGATCGCGGTCGCGCCGAGCAGCAGCGCCCCGGCCACCATGACCCCGCTCTGCCAGGAGATCCAGTCGTACTTGTCGCCGGCCAGAGTGATCCAGATCAGCAGCAGCGAGACGGCCGCGGTGATCAGGGTGGCCCCCCACCAGTCGATCTTCACCTGGCGCTTGACCACCGGCAGGTGCAGGGTCTTCTGGAGCACGACCAGGGCGAGTGCGGCGAATGGCACCCCGACGTAGAAGCACCAGCGCCAGCCGAGCCAGTCGGTGTCGACGATGACGCCACCGATCAGCGGCCCGCCGATGGTGCCGAGCGCCATCACCGCGCCGAGGTAGCCGCTGTAGCGGCCGCGCTCGCGCGGGGCGATCATCGTCGCCATGATCACCTGGGCCAGGGCGGTGAGGCCGCCCGCGCCGACGCCCTGGACCACCCGGCAGGCGATGAGCTGCCCGGTGGACTGGGAGAGCCCGGCCAGCACCGAGCCCAGCACGAAGACGCCCAGGGCGAGCTGGACCAGGACCTTCTTGCTGGTCAGGTCGGCGAGCTTGCCCCAGATCGGGGTGGTCGCGGTGGTGGCCAGCAGCGTCGAGGTGACCACCCAGGTGTACGCGGACTGGCCGCCGTGCAGCTCGGTGATGATCCGCGGCAGCGCGTTCGAGACGACCGTGGAGGAGAGGATCGCGACGAACATGCCCAGCAGCAGTCCGGAGAGCGCCTCCAGGATCTGCCGGTGGGTCATGCCGACGGCGGTCGCCCCGGTGGGCGCTGTCGCCTGGGTCATCGTGGTGTGCCTCCGGACATGTCGGGAGAAAGGGTTGCCGCAGGCAACCGTAGGGCTTGGTTGCCCCAAGCAACAACCGCACGTGGCGTAGGTCTT
>NZ_RJLN01000084.1 GCF_003725545.1 Micromonospora solifontis
GGCCCCGGCCGGATCCGCCCGGCGCGCCGCCGTCGATTCCCGGGCCGGGGCCGTCCGCCGGGCCGCCGTCGCCGGCCGGCGCGCCGTCGTCCCCCGCCACCAGGTCGGATACGCGCACCGGGTCGCCGCCCCGGGCCAGGTGGCCGCCGTCCGGGGCGGTCGCCGCCGCCAGCTCCTCGGCGGCCAGCTCGTTGAGCCGGGCGCAGAGTCGTTCGGCGCTGCGCCGCGAGTTGGTGAAGACGATGGTCGACCGATGCGCCCGGATCAGCGCGAAGACCCGCTCCTCGACGGCCGGCCAGATGGACGCCCGGCGCGGGCCGACGCCGCCGAGGGCGTCCTCCGGCGGCTCCTGCTCGTCGAGGCGGGTCATGTCCTCCACCGGCACCTGCACGCTGACCTCGATGGTCTTGCTGCTGGCGGGCTGCACCACGTCGACCGGCCGGGCGCCGCCGAGGAACCGGGCGCAGACGTCGATCGGCCGGACGGTGGCCGACAGGCCGATCCGCTGGGCCGGCGTCTCCAGCAGCGCGTCGAGGCGTTCCAGGGAGAGCGCCAGGTGGGCGCCGCGCTTGGTGCCGGCGACCGCGTGCACCTCGTCGACGATCACCGTACGCACCCCGCGCAGCGAATCCCGGGCGGCGGAGGTGAGCAGCAGGAACAGCGACTCCGGCGTGGTGATGAGGATGTCGGGCGGGGTACGCGCGAAGGCCCGCCGCTCGTCGGCCGGGGTGTCGCCGGTGCGCATGCCGACGGTGATGTCGGGCGGGGTGAGACCGAGCCGGGCGGCGGCCTGCCGGATGCCGGTGAGCGGCGCGCGTAGGTTGCGTTCGACGTCGACCGCGAGCGCCTTGAGCGGGCTGACGTAGAGCACCCGGCAGCGCTGCCGGGCCTCGGCCGGGGCCGGCTCCTTGGCCAGCCGGTCCAGCGACCAGAGGAACGCGGCCAGGGTCTTGCCGGAGCCGGTCGGGGCGACGACGAGGGCGTTGCGCCCGGCGGCGACGGAGCGCCAGGCGCCGGCCTGGGCGGCGGTGGGGGCGGCGAAGGCGGCCTGGAACCACTCCCGGGTCGCCGGGCCGAAATCCGCCAGCACGGCCGCGTCCCCGCCGGTCACCTCGTTCGCCACGCCCCCATCCTGCCTCGCCGATGTGACATTCACTCGTCGCCGGACGCTGTTCTGTCCGGGTCGATGACTTAAGCGATAGTTGGGGGCGTTACTAGCGTTAAGTCTTACTTAACTGCTTGCTTGTGCCGCGCAACATAAAGTAACTTCACTCCCAACGCAGCGTCGGGGTGGAGGGCTTGGATGATCGTCGAGGAGCGCGGCTCCGGGCCCGGGACCGACGTACTCATCCGGAAGGTCGACGGCCACCTCGCCGTGCTCCGCACCGGCCTGCACGGCCCGGAGCTGGAACTGGCCGAGGAGCTGGCCCGGTGCCTGCGCGAGCTGGTGGTCGCCACCGCCCACTCCAGCGCCGCCGACCGCGGGCTGGTCCGCGCCGCGGTGCACTACTTCGTGCTGCGCCGGGAGAGTCGGGGCAAGCTGCTCCCGGTGCGCTCGCTCGCCGCCGCGCAGCGGGTGGTCAACAAGGTGGTCCGCCAGCTCGGCCGCCCCGACCTGCTGGTGGAGATCCACCCGCGCCGTCCCTGACCAGGCGCTCCCGGCGCTGGCTGGTGGCGCCTCGCCGTCATTCCGTGCCGGTGGACTGCTGCCGCGTACCTCGCTTCACCAGGACGGCTCCGGTCCGGTGCAGCACGGCTAGGATCGGCACAGCGACAACCGCCCCCGCGATGCCGCCCAACAGCGTTCCCGCGGTGACCGCCAGCAGGACGGGGACGGGGTGCAGTCGCAGCGCCCGCCCGACGATCAGCGGTTCCAGCAAATTGCCTTCGAGTTGCTGGACAACGATGACGGCGGCGATGACGAGCAGCGCATCCGTGGGGCCGTTGGCAACGAGGGCGACCAGTGCTGCGGCGACGCCGGCGACGGTGGCCCCGACGATCGGGACGAACCCACCGAGGAAGGTCAGCAACGCGAGGGGGAGGGCCAGCGGCACGCCGATGATCAGCAGGGCGACCCCGATGCCGATGGCGTCGACCGCCGCCACGACCACCTGTCCCCCGATGTAGCGGCTGAGCGCCCACCAACCGGCTCGACCTGCCTCGTCGAGCGTCGTGCGCAGCCGCTGCGGAACCGGTCGCAGCAGCCAGGCCCACATTCGGGAGCCGTCCTTGAGCAGAAAGAAGAGCAGGATCACGGCAAGGAGAGCAGCCCCGACGGCCTCCAGGGTGACGCTGGCGGCCTCGGCCGGATCGAGCTCCGCGGAGCGTTGTGTGACCCGCTCCCGGACTACCGCGACGATGGCGTCGAGTTGTGCCTCGTCTATCGGGAGAGGGCCGTCGACGACCGCCTGCCGGATCTCCGCCAGCCCGGCCGACAGCGTCGCGCCCAGATCGTCGAACTCGGTGGCGACCTGACTGGTCACGACGGTGACGGCGAGCGCCACCAGCCCGAGCAGCGTCAGTACGGCACCGAGCGCGGCCAGCGTGTTCGGCACCCGCAGCCTTCGCAACAGCCTGCTCACGGGACTGAGCAGTGCGGTGAGCAGCAGGGAGACGGCCACGGCCAGGCACAACGGAGCAACCGTGAGCAGGAGCCGACCCACCAGATAGGCGGTCGTGGCGAGCACCAGAACGCAGAGGCCGCAGACGGTGGCGACGCGGAGCGACCAGGGGAGTGCTTCCCACGCGCTGGCGGCCCCGCTGTTCGGAGTTCGGTGCTCTGGCATGCAGGTCTCCGTACCTGTGGAACGGTCCCGGCGCCGAGCCGGGCGTGCCGGAGGCGGGCGTGGGACATGTCCTTTCTAGTCCGCCGCGTTCATTCGAGAAGCTGGGACACGGCAAGTTGTCCCCTAAAGGACGCTTGTAGCGCCTGAGGCGATTACACCGGCGATTTCATGGTTTGTCCGGTATCAAGGAATCATGTCCCTTGACCGCGTCGGGCCGAGCCCGCCCTCGACCGTCCGCCGGGGCACGTCGAACCTGCCGACCCCCACATCGCGGTCGCCCTTCGTGGGCGTGGCGGGATGATCCTGGCGTTCGTCCTCGCCTGGCAGGTCGGGCTCGCCGCGACGGTGCCCGCGCTCAGCCGGAGACTGGGGCGGAACGTCGGCTATCCCCTCGCCGCCGGCTACGCCGTCGCCGCCGCCCTGTTGCTCACCCGACTGCCGGCGATCCTGGACGACGATGTCGTGCAGATCTCGTGGCGGTGGCTGCCGTCGCTCGACGTGTCCGCCGCCCTCCGAATGGACGCCCTTTCCCTGATCTTCGCGCTGGTGGTGCTCGGCGTCGGTGGTCTGATCATGGCCTATACCCCGCGCTACCTGAGCGGTTCCGGTCAGCACATCACCCTGTACGTCTCGTTGACCCTGTTCGCCGGCGCGATGCTCGGTCTGGTCTTCGCGAACGACCTATTGCTGCTCTTCGTCTTCTGGGAACTGACCTCGATCCTGTCGTTCGTCCTCATCGGGCAGAACCAGCCGGCGGCGACCCGTCCCGCGGTACACGCGCTGTTGGTAACGTCCGGTGGCGGTCTGGCTCTGCTGGCCGGCTTCGTGATCCTCATGGTCAGCCTGGGCACCAGCGACATCAGCCGGATCCTCGCCCAACCCGAACGTCTGGCATCGGGGCCGGCAGCCGCGGCCAGCGCCCTGATCCTGCTGGCGGTGTTCACGAAGTCGGCGCAGGTGCCGTTCCACTTCTGGCTCCCGGGGGCGATGATCGCGATCACGCCGGTCAGCGCGTACCTGCATGCGGCGACCATGGTGAAGGCGGGGATCTACCTGGCGATGCGCTTCTCGGCGTTGTTCGGGGACCGTCGGCCCTGGAGCATCGCGCTCATCGGGGTCGGCCTCGCGACCGCGGTCCTCGGGGCGTTCCTCGCCCTGCGCCAGCATGACCTGAAGGCGCTGCTGGCCTACTCCACGGTGAGCCAGCTCGGCCTTCTGATCGGCGTGATCGGGGTGGGCACTCCCGAGTCCGATGCGGCGGCCATCCTCTACACCGTCGCCCATGCGTTGTTCAAGGCGACGCTGTTCATGCTCGTCGGGATCATCGATCACGAAGCGGGGAGCCGTGACCTGCGCGAACTCTCCGGCCTGCGCCGGGAGATGCCGGTCACGAGCACGATGACCGCGCTGGCGGCCATGTCACTCGCCGGGCTGCCGCCGACGATCGGGTTCGTCGGCAAGGAGGCGATCTTCGAGGCGCTGAGCGAGGCGCCCGGCGGGGTCTGGCTGAGCTGGACCGGTACGGCACTGGCAGTGCTGGCGTCCGTGCTCACCTTCGCCTACGCGGCTCGTCTGGTGTATGGGGTCTTCGCCGGTCCGCCTCGCCAACGCGGGCTGTACGAGCCCTCCTGGTCGTTCCTGGCACCGGCGGCCGTGGCCGCGGTGGCAGCGACCGTGGCTGGGCCCCTGGTCGGCCTGCTCGGCCCGCTCGTGGTACGCGCCGCAAACAACGCTCGGCCGCAGGGGGAACCAGCCGAGCTGGCGTTCTGGCACGGGTTCACCGTCGCGTTGCTGCTCTCCGCGCTCACCGTCGTGTTCGGCATGCTGCTCTTCACGTTCCGGACGCGTACCGATCGCATGTTCCTCGAAGCCCCCACCGCACGGCCGTTCGTGTCCTACTTCGACCGCGGGTACGGGTGGTTGCTGGGCTTCGGCGATCGGGTCGCCGCGATGGCCCGGGCCGAGGGCCCGGCACCCTTCCTGATCATGCCGCTGCTCGCCGTGCTCCTGCTCGGGGCGGCCGCCACAGCGCTCGTCGGACCCGTGTCGCGTCCGCCGGGCAGCCTCACCCGTCCGGGCGACCTGGTGGTGCTGGCGCTCCTCGTGATGGTGATCGGTGGGCTGGTCGTCGCGCGCTCCCTGCTAGCGACGATCAGCCTCACCGGGCTGGTCGGGCTGATCCTGTCGGTCTGGTTCGTGACCGTCGGCGCGCCGGATGTGGCGGTGACCCTGCTGCTGGTGGAGGTGCTGACCACCATCGTCATGATGCTCGTGCTGCGACAACGGCCCGGCGAGCCGGTCCGTCGCGAGCGCGCACGTCCGTCGGGCGCGGCGGCGGTGCTCGCAGCCGGGGTGGGTGTCATCGCCGCCGCCGGCACGGCCGCGCTGACCGGGCGACGGGAGCTGTCCCTGCCCGCCCGCTACTACCTGGAGCGAGCGGAGCCCGTCACCGGTGGCCACAACATCGTCAACGTGATTCTGGTGGACTTTCGCGCCCTGGACACCCTCGGCGAGGCGGTCGTGCTCAGCGTCGTCGCACTCGGCCTGGCCGCGGTCCTGGACACCGCCGGAGCGACCGGTCGGGCGAGGGCTGGTCCGCCCGACGCGGATCTCGTCTTCGGCTTCGCCTACCGGGTGCTGGCCCCGGTGATGCTGTTGATCTCGGCGTACCTCTTCGCGCGTGGGCACGAGGAGGTGGGCGGCGGCTTCATCGGGGCTCTGGTAGCTGGCACCGCCGTCGGTCTTGGGCATCTCGCCCACGCCGGGTCGTCGGTGCCGCCCCTCGGCTGGCTGCGCGGCCGTCCGCTGCTCGTCTCGGGTCTGCTGCTGAGTCTGACCGTCGGCTTGGCGCCCGTCGTGGTCGGTCGGCCGTTTCTGGCACCCGGGAAGCTGCCCTTGCCGGGACCGCTGTCGCTCTCCTCGGGAGTTCTCTTCGACCTCGGGGTCTACCTGATGGTCCTGGCGCTCGTCGTGTCCGCGGTACGCCGGCTCGGCAGCCCCGGCGGCCGGCGCACCGAGGCGCCCTCGTGACCGCCGCCGCGCTTCTCGTCGGCCTGCTCACCGCCGCCGGCGTGTTTCTGGTGCTGCGCGGCTCGCAACTCCGCCTGATCATCGGGTTCATCCTGCTCGGCCACGCGGTGAACGTGCTGCTGCTGTCCGCCGGCGTACTGCGGTGGCGAGTTCCCGCGTTCGCCGACGGTGGGCTGGACCGGGCCGACCCGCTGCCGCAGGCGTTCACCCTCACCGCCATCGTGATCAGCTTCGGCATCACCATCTACCTGCTCGGTCTGCTGCGCACCGGCGGAGCAGAGGCGTCCGTCATCGAGCCGGACCCGGCGGATGACGACGGCCCGACGAACCGGCCGACCGAGGTCCGCGATCGGGACGAGACATGACGGGAATCCTGGTCGTGCTGCCCGTAGTGGGGCCGCTACTCGCCGCTGCGGCGCTGCTGGCCTGGCCGGCTCGTCCATTGCTACGCCGCGTCACCGGCCTGGCGGTGTCGGGTCTCGTGTTCGTCACGGCGATATGCCTGTTGGCCGTGGTCAGGAGCGGCACGGTGCTCACGGTGCGGATCGGGGGGTGGGCAGCGGTGGTGGCCATCCGGTTCGCGGTCGACGTGTTCACGGGACTCATGCTCTGCGCCGTCGCCCTGGTGGTGCTGGGCTGCCTCGCCTCGGCCGCCGGGACCGGTCAGGACCGCCATCCCTTCTTCGTGCCGTTGGCCCTGGTGCTCGCGGCCGGCGCAAACGGTGCGCTGCTCACCGTCGACCTGTTCAACCTCTTCGTGCTCATCGAGGTCATGCTGGTTCCGTCGTACGTGCTCCTCGCCCTGCGCGGTCAGGCCCGGGACGTGCGGGCGGGTCGGGTGTACGTCGCGACCAACCTGCTTGCCTCCACCCTGCTGCTGGCCGGTGTCGGCCTGCTCTACGGCGTGCACGGGTCGGTGCAGCTCAACGAACTCGTCGGCGCCGCGCGGGAGTCGTCCCGGGTAGCCGCCGCGGGCGGCGTCGTGCTGGTGGCGCTGGCGGTCAAGAGTGCGGTCGTGCCGGTGCACGCGTGGCTGCCGCGAAGCTACTCGGAGGCGCCGCCGGTGGTGGTCGCCCTCTTTTCCGGGCTGCTCACCAAGGTCGGTCTCTACGCCCTCATCCGCGTCTTCGCAGTCCTCTACGGTGGTTCCGCCGACCATCAGTGGGTGATCGGTGCGGCGGCGCTGGCCTCCATGTTGGTGGGCGTCCTGGGGGCGGTCGGCGAGCACAGCATGCGTCGAGTGCTGTCGTTTCACATGGTCAGCCAGATCGGTTACGTGCTGCTCGGTCTCGCCTTGTTCACGCACGAGAGCCTTGCCGCCGCGATCTTCTATCTGGTGCAGTACATACTGGTCAAGACGGCCTTGTTTCTGTGCACCGCGGCGGTGCACGCCGACCGTGGCACGGACCGGTTGGTTGCGCTGGGTGGCCTGGCGATGACGCGTCCGGTGCTGGCGGCGGCTTTCGCGGGCGCCGCCTTGTCGCTTGCCGGCCTGCCGCCGTTCTCCGGTTTCCTGGCTAAGTTTCTCCTCATCAAGGCGGCCGCGGCCGGCGGGGCCTGGGTGGCGGTGGCCGTGGCCCTGGGAGTTAGTCTGCTCACCCTCACCTCGATGCTGAAGGTCTGGGGTTCGGTGTTCTGGGGACTGCCAGGAGCGGCGCGACCGGCCGCGACAGGGTGGCGGCCCCAGGCCTGGGCTACGTTGCCCGCGTTGACGCTGGCCGTGGCCACTTTGCTGCTCGGACTCGCGGGGCAGCAACTGTTGATCCTTTCGGAGGCGGCCGCGACCGGCCTGACGAACCCGACCGAGTATTTGGCGGCGGTTCTCCGATGAGTCAACCGATGCGGCTTTCGCTGCGAATCGTCCGACGCGCCGCCCGGATCCTACGGTTCATCGGATATTTCGCGGTCCAGTTGGTGCAGGCCAATCTGGTTGTCGTCCGGGAGATCCTTACGCCCGGTTCGGGCCTCTGCCCGGCGATCGTCCGGATTCCGCTGCAGGCCAGAACAGATCATGAGATCGTGTGGATGGTCCTCTGCGTCGGTCTGACGCCGGGCACTCTGCCGCTGGCGATCGACCGGTCCGCGCCGGCGCTGTACGTGCATGGCATGCACGCCCGCGACCTGGCGGACTTCAGCCGTCGCCTCGCCGCACTGGAGGGCAGGTTGCTGTCGGCCATGCGCCCGGCGGCTACCACGCGGGAACCGGTGGGTCCAGCCGGCCCGACCGCAGACACCGATCGGGGGTGAAGGTGCTCCTCCTCGACATCGTGCTCGGCGCTCTCGCACTTTCGATGATCATGGTCATCGTGCGGCTCGTCGCCGGCCCGACCGACGCGGACCGGGCGGCGGCGCTCGACCTCGCTTTCGTCCACGTCATCGCGGCGGTCGCGGTCCTCGCGGCCCGGCTGGAGCTCCCCGCCGTGCTCGACTTGGTCCTGGTCGGCACCTTGGTCGGGTTCCTGGCAACGGTCTCCCTGGCCCGGCTCCTCGACCGGCCCCGGTCGTGATCCGGGTGCCACTGGCATCGGTCCTGCTAGTCGTCGGCACTGGGCTGGTGGTAGTTAGCGCCGTCGGGCTGGTCCGGCTGCCCGACGCCTACAACCGCATGAACGCGCTGGCCAAGGCGGCCAGTCTCGGCGCGGTCGGCGTGTTGCTGGGGGTGCTGCTGCTCCTACCCAGCCCGCGGAACGCCGTAGTGCTGCTACTCGCCACCGGGCTGCAGTTGTTCACCGCGCCCCTCGGCGGGTACGCCCTGGCCCGGGCCGCCTACCGGGCGGGCACGCCGCTCTCGCCGGCCACCTGGCAGGACGAACTCGCGGCACGTGGGGCACCACCGGCATCGGCCACCGGTGGAGCGCCGGACGCGTGACGCTCGACCGGTCGCCCAGCCGCTCCAGCCGAGTCGGTGCACCTGGTCGGCGGCCAGTGGTCGGACGGGCTGCCTACCGCCCACCGGTCCGTACCGAGATCCGGTCGCCGCCGGACACGACATGGGCCGCCTCCTCCAAAATGACCGTGACCGGTGCGGCGGCGCTGGGCAGGACCTCCACCGAGACCACGTCGTGACTGCAGTGACAGCGCAGCCAGTGCCCGCGGTAGCCGACGTTGAAATCGAGGTGGCCGAGCGCCGGTGGCAGCTGCGGGTGAAGCCGCAGGGCGTCATCGCGGGCCTCCAGCCCCGTGTAACAGCGCTGCAAGATGTCGGCGGTCCCGGCCATCGCGCCGAGGTGGACGCCATTGCCGGTGGTGCCGGACGCGGTGTCGGACAGATCTGCGGCGAGCGCGTCGCAGAGCAGCTGCCAGGACGCCGAGCGCCTGGTGCGGGCGAGCACCCACGAGTGGACGACCCGGCTCAAGGTCGAGCCGTGGGTGGTGCGGGCGAGGTAGTAGTGGACAGTGGCCGGGATGGTCCCGGGGTCGAACTGGTAGCCGAGATGTCCGAGAAGCGCGGTCAGCTCCTCCGCGCTGAGCAGGTAGAGGAGCATCAGGACGTCCGCCTGCTTCGACGTCTGGTAACGGTTGGGGTGGCTGCCCTCGGCTTCGAGGATGAGATCGAGCCGGCCGACATCGCCGTACCGGTCGCGGTAGGCACCCACATCCAGTGTGTCGAGACCGGCGTAGCCGTCGAACTGGCTGAGCAGGCCGTTGGGCAGGAACGGCACGTATAGTCGCCGGCTCATGTGCTCCCAGCGGGCGAGCTCCACGTCGGTGACGGCCAGCCGCTGCCACAGGTCGTCGGTGTGGTGTCCACCCAGGGCGCGGTACACGTCGGCCGTGCGGGCGAGCATCCACGCGGTCATGACGTTGACGTACGCGTTGTTGTCGACGCCGCAGCCGGGGCGCTCGGGATATCCGTCGTGGAACTCGTCCGGCCCCATCACGCCACGGATGTGGTAGCGGTCGGTCGCCGTGTCGTACTCGGCGAGGGCGGCCCAGAACCGAGCGATGTCGACGAGCAGCTCAGCGCCGTACGCGGCCAGGAAGTCCACGTCCCCGGTCACCTGGTAGTACTGCCAGACGTTGTAGGCGATCGCGAGGTTCACGTGGTACTGGCGGCGAGAGTTGTCCGGCATCCACCGCCGCGACAGCGGGTTGTGCAACCAGTTCGGGGTCTCCTCGCGCCCGTCGCTACCGCTCTGCCAGGGGAACAGGGCACCGGCCATCCCGAGGGCACGGGCTCGGCGACGAGCCTGCGGCAGTCGCCGGTGCCGGTAGAGCAGCAGGGCTCGGGTCAGGTCGGGGGTACGCAGGTTGAGCAGCGGGAAGACGAACAACTCGTCCCAGAAGACATGGCCGCGGTAGCCCTCGCCGTGCAGTCCGCGTGCGGGAACGCCGGCGTCCGCGTCGGCCGTGTAGCCCGAGAGGGTCTGCGCCACATGGAACAGGTGCACGTTCAGTGCCCGCTGCTGCTCCACCAGGCCAGGCCCACCGAGGCGCAGGTGAAACCGGCGCCAGAGATGCTTCCAGGCCAGGGTGTGGGCAGCCCGCAGCTCCGGGTAGGCGGGGGCGTCAGCGATCTCGACGAGCGCGGCGTCCAACGGTGCCGAGATGGCGGGGTCCCGGGACGTGTAAAGGGACACGGTCTTGTCCAGTGCCACCGGCGTGCCGCACACCATTGCCAGGTCCAACTCGTGTCCCACGTGGTCCGTCCCGGTCACGGGGCGTCGCCCGCTGGCGGGCTCGGCATCGCCGGCGAGCGACGTACGGCTGGCCAGCGCGATCCGGACCTGCGACTGCGTGGTGTTCGCGGTCAGCCAGCAGTGACTTTCGCCCTGCCCGGTCTCGATTCCGGTCAGGTGATGTCGGGCCAGCGCCGCGTACTCCGCGACGTTGCTGTTGCTGACCCGCCCGTCCACCAGGCTGCGGATCTGCAGCGGCCCCGACCAGTTCAGCGCTGTGATCACCGTATGCAGGCAGGACAGGTGGGGGTGGGCCATCGAGACGAAGCGTTCCTGGCGGACCCGGGTGCGGCGGCCCCTGGTGTCGCGGACGCTGACGTCGCGGCGGTGGAGCCCGCGTCGTAGGTCGAGGGCGACGTGCTGGTGCCTGATCTGGAACGACTCGTCGGGAAACCAGGGCCCGTCCGGGTGCCGGAAGGTGATCGGCAGCCAGTTGGGCATCCGGACCAGACTCTCGTCGACCTGACTCCGGCCGGCGAAATGCGAGACGAGGCGGTTGTACACCCCGGCCACGTAGGTGGCGGGGTAATGGACCGCGCCCGCGACGGTTTCCGGCGCCGCTCCCCGCGTCATCTGATAGCCGTTGCCCAGGGCCAGCATCGCCTCCCTTGCCCGCTCCCGTGCCGGCTCCGGATCCGCGTACGCGAGCAGCCATTCATCAGGACGGAGGCAACAGATGGCGCACACCTCCCGCGTCACCGCATCCTCCCGATCCCTGGCCGGTCAGCGGTCCGGCGGGCTGCCGACCGCATCACGGACGATCGCCACGGGGCAGGGTGCGTGGTACAGCACGGCCTGGCTGACCGAGCCGAGCAGCAGTCCGGTGAAGCCACCCCGGCCGCGGGCCCCGACCACGACCAGTTGAGCATCCCGGGCGGCGTGCACCAGCGCGGCGGCGGGTTGGTCCGTGCTCTGCAGCTGTTCGACGGGCACCTCGGGGTATCGGTCGGCCCACTGGGTCAGGGAGTCGGTGAGCAGCCTGGCCGCGGATCGGCCGAGTTCGCCTCCGGCATGGATCGCCCGCAGCGTCGTGCGCCGTAGGTGCGCCTCCTCGAAGGCCAGGCCAACGGCGATGGCGCTGTGCGGGGAGCCGTCCATGCCGACCACCACCGGGCCACCTTGGTCAGGTTCTCCACGCACCACGAGCACGGGGCTGGCGGCGTGCGGAGTGACCTGCAGTGCCACGGACCCCAGCAGCAGTCCGCTGAACCCACCGAGGCCGCGGTTGCCGATCACCACCATCGTCGCCGTCTCGGCCTCCCCGGCGAGGACCGGAGCCGGAGCCCCGTCGACCACCACCGCCGTGACCTCGATCCCGGGCGCCTCCGCCCTGGCCTGCTCGGCAGCGTCCCGCGCGAGCCGTTCGGCCTGGTTGCGCAACCCGCTCTCGGGTGGGCCGAATTTCGGCTGATCGAGTGGCACGTTGAACAGGGGCCAGATGAAGGCATGCACCACCCGCAGCGGCAGCCGGCGCCAGACGGCTGCCCGAACAGCTTGGCGCAGTGCCCGCGTCGCTTCCGGTGAGCCGTCCACGCCGACCACGACCGGTGCTCGCGCGTCAGCTGACATCCTGTCCACTCCTGCGTCGTTCTGGCCCGGACCTCACGACGTCAGTCCCGGTGCGGCATCGGAAAGCCCGCCACGACGATGCCGTACAACAGGTGGTCCGCGGTCAGTGCCAACTGTTCGTGGACATCGGTGAGCCGTTGCTCGATGCGCAGGGCCGGGGCGATGCCGAAGTGGAAGGCGGCCAGCAGCGCCATGCCGTAGACCGGACCCACCCAGGTCTTGTGCCGTAGCCGCTCGGGAAGTGCCCCGAAGGCCAACCCGGCGCCCAGCCCGTAGCCCCAGTGGGCCACCGCGAGCAGGGCCGGGTGTTGCTCGCCGGGCAGTTGTTCGAGCAACCCTGGAACCGTCTTCTGCAGCACCGACTTTGGTGGTGAACTCTCCACCAGGTTCAACGACGTGGTGGCCTGGCGGAGGCCGGACATCGCCATCGCGGCGATGACGCCGCGGACGCCGCTGCGCACCATGACCTTCGTGTTCAGTGAAATCTTCATCCCGAATCCGTTCGCCACAGGGGGCGGGAGGGCCGCGTACCCGGTGAACGGACCGGCAAACCGTTTTCCCGGGCGCGGCCGGACTGCCGGAAATCGTCCATGGAAGCCCAGCTGAGCTGCCTATACTTCCGGCGTCCGGCTCGTGTCTACCGGGCGATGTTCGGGGCTGTGGCCGCGTCGATTCGTCGGGCGAACTGACCGCTGGCGGTAGGCCCGTGCGAGGCGACGGCGGTTGTTGTCCACGCCAAGGGGTGCCCGCATCGGGCGTCGTTCGGGGGTGAGGGGTGGGCTCGAAGGGCGCGGCCGAGCCGCGCGACGAGGCGCACCACGAGATGTCGGCCCACGAGGTGGTGCTCCTTCTCGAGACGGATCCGCGGCGCGGGCTCAGTGGCGACGAGGCCGACCGGCGCCGCCAACGCTACGGCCCCAACGTGCTGCCGACCGCGGGCGGGCCGGGAGTGCTGCGTCGGATCCTGCGCCAGTTCCACCACCCCTTGATCTATGTGCTGCTGGCCGCGACTGCGGTAACCGCCGTGTTGCGGGAGTACGTCGATTCGGCCGTGATCTTCGCGGTGGTGCTGATCAACGCGGTGGTCGGGTTCGTCCAGGAGTCCCGGGCCGAGGCGGCGCTGGACAGCCTCCGGTCGATGGTGCGTACCGAAGCGCGGGTGCTCCGCGACGGCCAGGCGCGGTCCGTCCCCTCTGAGGACCTAGTGCCGGGCGACCTCATCGAACTGGAGCCGGGCGCCAAGGTTCCCGCGGACCTGCGGATCGTCCGCTCCGACGAACTGCGCGTGGACGAGTCGGCGTTGACCGGCGAGTCTGTCCCGGTCGCCAAGGACGAGGCGGAACTGCCCGAGGTGACGCCGGTGTCCGACCGCCGGAACATGGCCTATTCCGGCACGCTGGTCACGGCGGGCGGCGGCATGGGCATCGCGGTCGCCACCGGCGCCCGGACCGAACTCGGGCAGATTCACCGGCTGGTGGGTTCGGCGGAGAGCCTGGCCACGCCCCTGACCCGCAAGCTCGCCTGGTTCAGCAAGGTGCTCACCATCGCCATCCTCGTGCTGGCCGCTGCCACCTTCGGGGTGGGGCTGCTGCGCGGGCAGGACGCCGTCGAGATGTTCACAGCGGCGGTCGCGCTCGCCGTGGGTGCCATCCCCGAGGGACTGCCCGCGGCGGTCACGATCACGCTGGCCATCGGGGTGACCCGCATGGCGCGCCGCCGCGCGGTGATCCGTCGACTGCCTGCCATCGAGACGCTCGGCAGCACCACGGTGGTCTGTTCGGACAAGACTGGCACCCTGACCGAGAACCAGATGACGGTACGCGCGATCTGGACGCTCGACGCCGAGTACTCGGTCACCGGCTCGGGCTACGCGCCCGAGGGCGAACTGACCGATGAGAACCGGGCCGCCACCGCAACGGCGAGCCAGTCGCTGGAGCGTTGCCTGCTCGCCGGTGCCGGCTGCAACGACGCCCGGCTCGGCCGCGAGGACGGCGAGTGGGTGTTGACCGGGGATCCCACCGAGGCGGCGATGCTCGTCGTCGCGGCCAAGGGCGGCCTCCGTCAGGAGGACATCGCAAGCCGGTATCCGCGTTGCGCGACGATTCCCTTCAGCTCCGAGCGGCAGTACATGGCCACTTTGCACCACGACCCTGACACGAACCGCTACGTCGGGCTCGTCAAGGGAAGTGTGGAGCGCATTGTTTCGATGTCCTGTGCCGCGATGCGCGCGGACGGGTCGAGCGGCCCGCTCGACGGGGAGCGGATCCTGCGGGCGGCCGAAGACCTGGCCAGTCGGGGACTGCGGGTCCTGGCCACCGCCGTGCGGCCTGCCGAGCAGGCGAGCGGGTTCGACGAGGACTCGTTGCCCGGCACCCTGGTCTTCACTGGCCTGCAGGCCATGCTCGACCCACCACGCGCCGCCGCCGCACCCGCCGTCGAGGCGTGCCATTCCGCGGGCATCCGGGTCAAGATGATCACTGGCGATCACGCGGCTACGGCGTCTGCCATCGCGACCCAACTGAAGGTGCTCGAGGCGGGGCAGCCGAACCGGGTGCTTACCGGCGCGGAATTGCGTGGGCTGCCCGAAGGTGAATTCCCGGACGCGGTGGAGGAGGCAGCGGTGTTTGCGCGGGTCTCCCCGGAGCAGAAGCTGCGGCTGGTCGAGGCGCTCCAGCGGCGTGGGCACGTCGTGGCGGTGACCGGCGACGGGGTCAACGACGCCCCCGCCCTACGGCAGGCCGACATCGGTGTCGCCATGGCCCGCGCTGGCACGGAGGTGGCCAAGGAAGCCGCCGACATGGTGCTCACCGACGATGACTTCGCCACCATCGAGGCCGCGGTGGAGGAGGGCCGCGGCGTGTTTGACAACCTGACCAAGTTCCTGGTCTGGACGCTGCCCACCAACCTCGGCGAGGGCTTGGTGGTACTCGTGGCGATCGTGCTCGGGACCACCCTGCCGTTGCTGCCGACACAGATTCTGTGGATCAACATGACCACTGCGGTGTTCCTCGGCCTCATGCTTGCCTTCGAACCCAAGGAGAGCGGGATAATGCGGCGGCCACCTCGTGATCCCGCGCGTCCACTGATCACCCGGGCCCTGATGGTGCGGGTGCTGCTGGTGGCGGCTCTCCTCGTGGCCGGCTCGTCGTGGCTGTTCCACTGGGAGCAACAAAGTGGGCGCTCGATCGCCGAGGCCCGCACGGCTGCGCTAAACCTGTTCGTCGTGGTCGAGATCTTCTACCTGTTCAGCTGCCGATCGCTCAGCCAGCCGGTCTGGCGGGCCGGCCTCTTGTCCAACCGCTGGATCGTGCTGGGTGTGGTGGCGCAGGCGGCCGGCCAGCTTGCCATCACCTATCTGCCCGTCATGCACCGGATATTCGGCACTGCACCTCTGTCCGCCGGGGCGTGGTGGCGCATCCTGGCGATCGGCGTCGTCACCGCGGCCGTGGTGGCCGTGGACAAGCGGCTGCGGCGGCACCTCATGTGACGCACCCACCATCCGGTCGCGGTCTATCCGCCGTCGACGTGGGTAGTCACCAGCATGGTTCCGTCGCCCCGGCCTGCCGCCCGGAGCCCGCGGTGACTCCGTGGTGGTGGGTGCTCCTGGTGGCCGTGTTCTGGCTGGCCATCGGCCTGCTCACGGCGGCCTGGTTCGTGATCCGGGCCGGCCATCCGCACCTGCTGTGGTACGTCGTCGGTGGGCTGCTCGGACCACTGTTCATCCCGATCGCCGTGGAGCGGGGACGCGCCGGGACAGCCGTGGTAGACATGGTGCACCGGCCTTCGACCGGGAAGGGCACAGGCCTGCGGGTCGCGGTCGGTGTGGACGGGTCGGCTGAGTCCGACCGGGCGCTGCGCGCGATCGCGCGGGCGCTCAGTCGTACCGCCAGCGAACTGGTGTTGGTCACCGTGACCAGCCCAGATTCGGTGGGTGAAGACGTGCCGACCGAGCAGCGGGAAGCCCGGCGCATGCTCGACCAGCGGAGCGATGCTCTCCCCGCGGGCTTGCCGCGCCCGACCATCGAGATTGTCCGCGGCCATCCGGTGGACGCGTTGCTGGCCGTGGCCGAGGCGCACGACGTAGATCTCCTGGTGGTCGGCCGGCACGGCCACGGGGTGAGGGACCGGCTGCTGGGCAGCGTGGCGGAGGAACTCGCCCGCCGATCCTCCCGGGCCCTGCTGCTCGGCAGCCTTCCCGATCGATGAGCCGGCGGCGCGCCGGCTCGGCCGATCAGCGGCCATGGAGGTGCTCCGCGGGAGGCCACGCCCCGCGCGGCGAACCGGACGGCCGGGACGCTTCCCGGCACCCTCAGCGAACGTCCAGCCGCCGCCGATAAAATGGCCACATGATCGACTCCTCTGCCCAGGAGGGCAGCAGTAGCCAGCCGGGTCATGCCCGGCAACCCCTCGCCCCGACGGCCCCGGGAGCCCTGAACCTCCCGTGCTGATCCTCGTCGGACTCGCCCTCATCATCGTGCTCACCGCCGCCACCGGTTACTTCGTGGCGCAGGAGTTCGGCTACGTCGCCGTGGACCGGGGCAAGCTCAAGCAGCTCGCCGACGGCGGCGACCAGGCCGCGGCCCGGGCGCTGGAAGTGACCGGGCGCCTCTCGTTCATGCTCTCCGGCGCCCAGCTCGGCATCACCGTGACCGCTCTGCTGGTCGGTTACGCCGCCGAGCCGTACCTGGGCGCCGGGCTGGCCGACCTGCTCGGGCTGACCGGCCTCTCCACCGGGGTCGCGCTGCCGCTGTCGGTGGCCCTCGCCCTGATCATCGCCACCGTGGTGCAGATGGTCCTCGGCGAGCTGGCCCCGAAGAACCTCGCGATCGCCCGCGCCGAGCCCCTCGCGCGGGCCCTGGCCCGGTCCACCCTGATGTACCTGAAGATCGCCGGGCCGGTGATCACGCTCTTCGACCGGGCAGCCGTGCGGCTGCTGCGCCGGGTCGGCATCGAGCCCATCGAGGAGCTGCCCAGCGGCGCCACCCCGGAGGACCTGGAACAGATCATCGCCGAGTCCCGCGAGGAGGGGCACCTCGACGCCGCCATGTCGGACCTGCTCGACCGGGGCCTCGACTTCCGCGAGCTGACCGCCGGGGAGGCCATGGTGCCGCGGGTCGACGTGCACACCGTACGGGCCGACGAGCCGGTCAGCCGGGTCGTCGAGCTGCTCGACACCGGCCACTCCCGGTTCCCCGTGCGGGGCGCCGAGGGGGTCGACGACCTGGTGGGCGTCATCGGCATCGCCGACGTGCTCGGCGTGCCCCCGGCGAAGCGCGCCACCACCCGGGTCGGCGCGGTGGCCGTACCTCCGCTGCTGGTGCCCGAGACGCTGCCGCTGCCGACGGTGCTGGACCGGCTCCGGGTCGGCCACCGGCAGCTCGCCTGCGTGGTGGACGAGTACGGCGGCTTCGCCGGCGTGATCACCCTGGAGGACATCGCCGAGGAGCTGGTCGGGCCGATCCGCGACGAGGACGACCCGCCGGAGCGGGCCCCCGCCCGGCAGGAGGACGGCTCCTGGGTGGTGCCGGCCCGCTGGCGGATCGACGAGGTCGCCGACAGCACCGGCATCGCGCTGCCCGAGGCGCCCGAGTACGACACCCTCTCCGGGCTCGTCATGCGGGAACTGGGCCGGGTGCCCGAGGTGGGCGACCGGCTGGAGATCGCCCTCGCCGTCGACGGCGACGAGCCGGACGCCGAGCCGCGGGCCCTGGTCGAGGTGCTGGCCGTGGACCGGCACGTGGCCGACTCGGTACGGCTGCGCACCACCGCCGTCTCCCGCGGGGAGGAGGCAGCATGAGCCCTGGCTTCGCGCTCTTCTTCTCCGTGGTGCTGCTGGCGCTCAACGGCTTCTTCGTGGCCGCCGAGTTCGCCCTGGTGGCATCCAAGCGGTACCGCCTGGAACAGCTGGCGTCCGGCGGCGGCCGGGCGGCCCGCGCGGCGCTGGACGGCGTCCGCGAGCTGACCCTGATGCTGGCCGGCGCGCAGCTCGGCATCACCCTGTGCACCCTGGGGCTCGGTGCGCTCGCCGAGCCGGCCATCGAGCGTCTGCTCAGCCCGCTGCTGCACGCCGTCGGGCTGCCGGCCACGGTCAGCCACCTGGTGGGGCTGCTCTTCGCCCTGGCCCTGGTGACCTTCCTGCACCTGGTGGTCGGGGAGATGGCCCCGAAGTCGTGGGCGATCACCGACGCGGAGCGGTCGGCGATGCTGCTGGCGCTGCCGTTCCGGGCCTTCGCCCGGATCGCCCGCCCGGTGCTCTCCGCGCTGAACGCGCTGGCCAACGCGGTGCTGCGCCTGGTCGGCGTACGCCAGCAGGACCAGCTGGCCCAGGTGCACGGCCCGGACGAGCTGCGCATCCTGCTGGAGCAGTCCCGGGAGCACGGGCTGCTCGGTGCCGAGCAGCACCAGCTGCTGACCAGCATGCTGGAGCTGCAGGGCACCCGGGTGGCGCAGGTGATGGAGCCGTTCGAGCGGATCGTCACGGTCCGGCGGGAGGACACCGCGGACCGGATCGAGCACGTCTCGCGGGACAGCGGCCGGTCCCGCCTGGCCGTGGTGGACGCCGGCGGCGAGGTCTGCGGCCTGGTCCACGTACGCGAGGCGGTCCGGGCGGTCACCACCGGCCGGCCGGCGACCGCCGGTGAGCTGATGAGCCCCGCGTTCACCCTGCCCGGGGAGGCCACCGTCACCGAGGCGGTCGCGGCGATGCGCGGCCAGCAGGCCCAGTTGGCGCTGGTCCGCAACGGCGGCGGCCCGACCCGGCCGATCGGCTTCGTCGCGCTGGAGGATCTCCTCGAGGAGGTCATCGGCGAGTTCGACGACGAGACCGATCCGGTGCCCCGGGGCCGTCGGCTGCGCTGACTGTGCGACCATTCCGTCGCTTTCTCCGTCCGGCCGGCGGGGTGACCCGGCGGCCGGCCCGAGTGACGCAGTGCAGAACGATCCGGTGGCCCGGTCCGGGACGGCTCAGTTGCCTGCGGCGGCATGTCGCACCATTCGCCGGGCCTGGTCGCGGGGTAGGCCGGTGGCGCGCAGGATGTCGTTGGCCACGAGCCGCAGCTGGGAGACGGCGATCGTGCCGGAGAAGCCCATTTCCTTGCGACAGGCCGCACCCGCGTGGCCGACCGCCGCCAGCACGCACTGCCGGGTGCCCACCGGCTCGCGTGCGGCCAGGAACTCCCGGTGCAGCATCCGGATCGCCTCACCGACCTGTTCCACGGCGGCGGACAGTTCCGCCGGTACCGGTTCATCGTCCCGGAGTGCCGCGCTCAGCCGCCGTACCAGGCTGCGGCTGTTGCGGAACGCCCGGTCGAGGTGCTCGACGCCCTGCCGGAAGGCTCCCAGCACCCGGCGGCGTCTCCACCTGATCGGGGACAGCCGGGCCACCTCGTCGGCAGCGGCCACCACCTCCTCGATCTGGCTCAGCTGGGCGTCAGCGTCGCGCATCCGGTCTAGAACCCGCTCCATACCGCTGGCATCCCGGCTGTTGAGTGCGGTGGCCGAGGTGGTCATCTCGTGCGCGAAACGGTTCAACGCGGGATCGGCCACCCGCCGCACGGCGCGCACCGGGTTCAGTGGCGCCAGCACGAGCACCACCAGAAGCCCGACCGCCCCGCCGATCAGGGCGTTGGCCGTTCGCGGCAGTTCCAGATCGGGTGAGGTGGGCGTGAGGGTCCCGATCAACACAGCCGTACCACCGGCCTGCACGATGAGAGCGCCACTGCCGTGCGCCGCCACGACCGGGGTGATCGCCAGGAAGACGATCACGCCGGTCTGCCAGGGCCCGGTGCCCAGCGCAGCCACCAGCAGGTCCCCGACCGCGATGCCGACCAGCACGCCGATGATCAGTTCGATCGTGCGGCGGGCCCGGTTGCCCAGGGCCGAGCCGATCACGCCCACGGCGGCCAGCGGTGCGAAGGTCGGCTGCTGGCTGCCCAGCAGCTCGCGGGCGACCACCCACGCGAGGGCCGCCGCCAGCCCTGCCTGTACCGCCACCAGGAGATGTGTCTGCAGATGGCGGTAGCTGTCCTGAGCAGCAGAGACGAGTCGGGCCTGCAACCGGCCAAGCTGCTCCCGTTCCCCCGCTACGGCTGACATGCCCACCGGCTACCCACTTCGCGCACCGGCATCCCTGGCCGTGTCCCGGGCACCTCAAGGGCACTGGTACGGCGAAACTGTCGTCTCGACTCCGGGTCGCCGAACCGGCGTTGTCCGGGCGGCCCGGACGCCGCCAGGTCGCCGGTGTCGGGCGGCCCGGACACCGCCCGGCCGTCGATGGTGGGCCGGGCAGGAGTGGCGGGCCGGCGACCGGGAATGCGGCCGGGCCGGAGGGAAGGAGCGGGGAGGGAGCGCGGGGATGCGGCTGACCGGGGTGTCGTCGGAGTCGGTGTGGACCGGACTCTCGGTGAGCACCACGCTGACCAACCCGAGCACCCGCCCGGGGCTGCGCCTGCCCGGCCGGGTGACCCTCGCGGCCGGGGGCGAGGACGTCCCGGTGCGGCACATCCGGCTCGGGCTGGTGGCCCAGGTGGAGCCGGAGGATCCGGGCGCGCCCCGGCGGCTGGTGCAGTATCACCAGGTGCCGATCGCCGGCCGGTTCGTGGTGCCGGCGGGGCGGCGGCGGGCGGTGGACTTCGCGTTCCCGCTGCCCTGGGAGACCCCGGTGACCACCTTCGGCGGGGTGCCCTTGATGAGCCTGCGTACCGGGTTGCGGACCGAGGTGTCGGTCGACCCCGACCTGGACCAGGGGGCGCTGGTGCCGGTCTTCGTCCACCCGCTGCCGACCCAGCAGCACGTGCTGGCGGCGCTGGACACCCTCGGCTTCGTCATGCGCCAGGCGGGGCTGCAGCACGGCCGGCTGCCCGGGGTGGAGCAGACGCTGCCGTTCCACGAGCGGCTGGGTTACTGGGTGGCTCCGCTCTACGCCGGCCCGATCACGGAGCTGGAGGTGATCTTCGTGACGAACGCGGCCTGGCTGGAGGTGGTGCTCTGGGCGGACCGCCGGCTCTCCCTGGCCGGGGTCACCCACCAGAGCATCAGCCGGTTCCGGGTCTGGCACGCCGGGGCCAACCGGCGGGACTGGGTCGGCACGGTGGACGGCTGGCTGCGCCACGCCATCAACCGGCACGCCGCCGCGGCCGCCAACGCGGACTGGTCCGCGTCGATCCGCGAGTCCGCCCACGTCAGCCGCCCCCCTGACGAACCGGTCGCCCCCGGCTACGGCCTGGGCGGCACCGCCGGCGGCGCCGGCGTCGGCGGTGGTGGCGGTGGTGGCGACGGCACCTGAGGCCGCCTCCGGCGCGACCTGCGTGTCGGTCGCGCCACGGCAGCGTGCGCGTTAAGGAGGGGCCCTTTCTCTACCGTAGGCGTTAAGAAGGGGCCCCTCCTTACCCCGAGGCGGTGGCGAGTTTCAGGCTGAAGCCGAGGAAGAGCATCGCCACGGCGGTGGTGCCGCTCGCGGCCAGCCGGCGGCGGCGGTGGAACTGGGCGGCCAGGAAGGTGCCCGCGAAGATCAGCGCGGTCAGGTAGAGCGCACTGGTCACCTGGGCGATCAGCCCGAGCAGCAGGAACGACAGCGCCGGCCAGGCGTACTGCGGGTCGACGAACTGGATGAAGAACGAGATGAAGAAGAGGATCGCCTTCGGGTTGAGCAGGCTGATCACCAGGGCCCGCCGGAACGGGCTGCGTAGCGCCGCCGGCTCCGCCGCGTCGATCAGGCGCGGCGTGGTCGGGTCGTTGCGGTCCCGCCAGCGCCGCCACGCGCCGCGCAGCATGGTCAACCCCACATAACCCAGGTACGCCGCACCGGCGTACTTGATCACCAGGAAGAGCGGCGGGTACGCCTTGAGCAGCGACGCCACCCCGGCGGCGGAGAGGAACATCAGCACCGAGTCGCCGACGAACACGCCGCCGGCGGCCCGGTAGCCCGCCCGCACGCCGCGCTTGGCCGCGGTGGAGAGCACGAAGAGCGAGTTCGGCCCGGGCAGCAGCACGATCGCCACGGTCCCCAGCACGTACGTCCAGATGTCGGTGATGCCCAGCACGCCGGACATCATGACGCCGCCGGCACCGCGGGGCGAAGCCTTTCCCGCAGCGTGACCTGTGCGTTCGGCCACTCGTCGGCGAGCATCGAGTAGAGCGCGGACTGCCGCCAGGTGCCGTCGGCCCGCCGCCGGTTGGACCGCAGCGTCCCCTCCCGGGTGGCGCCGAGTCGCTCGATGGCCCGCTGCGAGCGCTCGTTGAGGGTGCTGGTCTGCCAGGTGACCCGGATCGCCCCCAGCTCCGCGAAGGCCCGGGTGAGCAGCAGCAGCTTCGCCTCGGTGTTGATCCCGGTCCGCCACCACGGCCGGCCGAGCTGGGTGAAGCCGATCTCCACCGCGCGCAGCCCCGGGTCGGGCTGGTAGTAGGAGGTGGTGCCGACCACCGCCCCGGTCACCGCGCACCGCTGCACCCACGGCGTCCGGACGCCGCGCTGGTTCGCGTCCAGCGCCGCGCGCACGTAGCCCGCCATCTCCTCGGCGCTGCCCGGGCGCGGGCTGCCGACGTACCGCCAGACCTCCTCGTCGTCGAGGGCGGCGTACAGCTCCTCGGCGTGGGACAGGTCGAGCGGTTCCAGCACCACGTGCTCGCCGCGCAGCACCACCGGCTCCAGCCAGGGCGAGCGTGGCGGTCGCAGGTACCCGGGCACCGGCGTGGTGACCCCGGCGTCCGGCTCCGGCACGCCCCGGGTGATTCGCAGCGGCAGCACCCCGGCCCAGTACGGCAGGCCGTAGTCGGCGGGCTCGTCGAGCACCCCGGCGGCGCGGATCCGGACCGAGACCTCGCGCAACGGCAGGGCCAGCACGGTGGTCTCGGCGAGTTCCTTGCGGGTCGGCGGCCGGCTGTCCGCGCTGCGCCCTGCGGCCACCTTCTCCACCAGAGCGGTGAGGACCCGGGCCTTCTCCGCCTCGTCGGTGACCGGCCGGGCGGTGCCGTGCGCGACCACCGAGCGGTAGTTGGCGCTGTGGTGGAACTGGGACCGGCCGAGGACCAGCCCGTCGAGGTGGGTGACCGCGACGCAGACCGGCAGCCCGTCGGCACCCCGGGCGGCGAGCAGCGGCCGGCTGCCGGTGGAGCCGTGCACGTAGAGGGTGTCGTCGATCCGGACGTGCAGGGTGGGCAGGACGCGCGGCTCACCGTCCACGGTGAACGCCAGCGCGCAGTGGTACCCCTCGTCGAGCAGGGCGTGGGCCGTGGCCCGGTCGTAGTGCATCCGGTCGCGGTAACGGGTGGCGGTGGTCCGTTCGGTCGGGGGGTACATGGGACATCCCACCTTTGTTCTAGTACAATCTCCGAACTGTGGCAGCACATTATCAGATCGCTGGCTCGTCGTCGGCCGCGATTTCAGCGAGCGTGGAGAGCGGCATCCGCGCCGGCGCGCTGGCTCCCGGCGACCCCCTGCCCGCCGTCCGCGCCCTCGCCGCCGAGCTGGCCGTCAGCCCGGCCACCGTGGCGAAGGCGTACCAGGAGCTGCGGCAGCGCGGCCTGGTCGTCACCGCCGGCCGGCACGGCACCCGGGTCCGGCCCCGCCCGCCCGTGGCCACCCGGGCCG
>NZ_RJLN01000085.1 GCF_003725545.1 Micromonospora solifontis
GCGGCGGCGCGGCGGGCGGTCGGGGTAGCCATCCCGGGCATCCTGCCGGAGCCCGGCGGCCGGCGTCCAGCCTGGTTCGTCCCGGCGCGACCGCGTTGCCGCGCCCGGCTGGCCCGTGCCCCGGTCGCTCCGGAGCTGACGTCACCGGCGACTCGCCGTCGCCCGCGGGCACGGACGTGGCGGCCGCCGCCGGGCGTAGTGAGTCGTCCACGACATCAGCTCGACAGGCGGCGGGCGCCAGGTCCACCCCCGGCGGTCCCGCTGGACGCCGAGGGCGGACGGTCGCCGTGGGACGGCCGGCTCAGGCGGCCGCCCGCTCGGCGAGCGGCCGACGGCGGCGGGCCGGGTCGGTGAGCGCGGGCGGCGCCCAGACACCGTCGGGCTGGTAGCGGTTGACCCCGGGCGGCACGATCTCGTCGATCCGGTCGAGCACCGCGTCGTCCAGGGTGAGCGACGCGCCGCCGAGCAGGCCGTCCAGCTGCGCCATGGTGCGCGGGCCGATGATCGCCGAGGTGACCGCGGGGTGCGCCACGGTGAACGCGACCGCCAGCTCGGGCAGCGTGCAGCCGACCTCGTCGGCGAGCGCGGCCAGGGCCTCCACGGCGGCGTACTTGGCGGCGTTGCCGGGCAGCGCCGGATCGAACCGGGCCGGGGTGAGGGCGGGCCGCCCGGTGCCGAGGTCGACCGGACGGCCCTGCCGGTACCGGCCGGACAGGAAGCCGGAGGCCAGCGGGCTCCACACCAGAACGCCCATGCCGTACCGCTGGCAGACCGGCAGCACCCCGGACTCCACCCCGCGGGCCAGGATCGAGTACGGCGGCTGCTCGGTCCGGAACCGGCCGAGCGCCCGCCGCTCGGCGACGTGGTGCGCCGCCACGATCTCCTCGGCCGGGAAGGTCGAGCAGCCGAAGGCGCGGATCTTGCCGGCCCGGACCAGGTCGGTCAGCGCGCCCAGCGTCTCCTCGACATCGGTGGTGTGGTCGGGTCGGTGCACCTGGTAGAGGTCGATCCAGTCGGTGCCGAGGCGGCGCAGGCTCTCCTCGACCTCCCGGACGATCCAGCGCCGCGAGTTGCCGCCCCGGTTGCGCCCCTCCCCCATCGGGAAGTGCACCTTCGTGGCCAGGACCACGTCGTCCCGGCGGCCCTTCAGCGCCTTGCCGACGATGACCTCCGACTCGCCGGCGGAGTACATGTCGGCGGTGTCCACGACGTTCACGCCCCGGTCGAGGGCGGCGTGGACGATCCGTACGCAGTCGTCGTGGTCGGGGTTGCCGACGGCGCCGAACATCATCGTGCCGAGACAGTGGACGCTCACCTCGATGCCGGTGCCGCCGAGGACGCGGTAGCGCATGCGAATGCTCCCTGGGTTACGCCGCGCTGACCGGGCGGCGGCCGGTCCCGCCACGCTAGGAATTCGAGTGCACTCGAGGTCAAGCCAGGCGCGGGTCGAACAGCTGTCCCAACGCCGCTCCCGAGGGGTGGGCGATCGCGGGTCGCGTCGCGCGCACCGGGCCCGGGTGGCAGGCTGGTGGGGTGGCCGGCAGCGGCGCGACGGCCCGCTGGCAGACCCCGTCGTGAAGGAGAAGATCGAGCCGATGGCTGTGGACGTCACCACCACGGACGAATGGCAGGCGTTGCGCAAGCACGCCGAGGCGATGCGCGGCACGCACCTGCGGGAGCTGTTCGACGCCGACGGGCAGCGGGGTGAGCGGCTCACCGGCGAGGTCGCCGACCTGCACGTGGACTACAGCAAGAACCTGGTCACCGACGAGACGATGGCACTGCTCACGGTGCTCGCCGAGCGGGTCCGGCTCAGCGACCGGATCGCCGCGATGTTCGCCGGGCAGCACATCAACTCCACCGAGGACCGGGCGGTCCTGCACACCGCGCTGCGGCTGCCGCGCGACGCCTCGCTGGTGGTCGACGGGCAGGACGTGATCGCCGACGTGCACGCCGTGCTGGACCGGATGTCGGCCTTCGCCGAGCGGGTGCGCTCGGGCGCGTGGCGGGGGGCCACCGGCGAGCGCATCACCACCGTGGTCAACATCGGCATCGGCGGGTCCGACCTGGGGCCGGTGATGGCGTACGAGGCGCTCAAGGCGTACCGGGACGCGGGGATCAGCTGCCGGTTCGTGTCCAACATCGACCCGACCGACATCCACGACAAGGTCGCCGACCTGGATCCGGCCAGCACCCTGTTCATCGTCGTGTCCAAGACCTTCTCCACCCAGGAGACGCTGGCCAACGCCAACCAGGCGCGCCGGTGGCTGCTCGCCGGCCTGGACGCCGACGAGTCGGCGGTGGCCCGGCACTTCGTCGCGGTGAGCACCAACGAGCAGCGGGTCCGCGACTTCGGCATCGACCCGGAGAACATGTTCGGCTTCTGGGACTGGGTGGGCGGCCGGTACTCGCTGCCCTCCGCGGTCGGCCTGTCGGTGATGCTGGCGATCGGTCCGGAGCGGTTCCGGGAGATGCTGGCCGGCTACCACGCGGTCGACGAGCACTTCCGCGGCACGCCGATCGAGCGGAACGTGCCGGCGCTGCTGGGCCTGCTCAACGTCTGGTACACGGACTTCCTCGACGCGGAGACGCACGCCGTGCTGCCGTACGCGCAGTACCTGCACCGGTTCCCGGCGTACCTGCAGCAGTTGACCATGGAAAGCAACGGCAAGTCGGTGCGGGTGGACGGCACCCCCGTGACGTACCCGACCGGGGAGATCTTCTGGGGCGAGCCCGGCACCAACGGCCAGCACGCCTTCTACCAGCTGATCCACCAGGGCACCCGGCTGATCCCGGCGGACTTCATCGCGTTCAGCCAGCCCAACCACGACCTCGGCGACATGCACGACCTGTTCATGTCCAACTTCTTCGCGCAGACCGCCGCGCTGGCCTTCGGCCGGACGAAGGAGCAGGTCGAGGCCGAGGGCACCAAGCCGGAGGTGGTGCCGCACCGGGTGATGCCGGGCAACCACCCGAGCACGTCGATCATCGCGCCGAAGCTCACCCCGGCCACGCTGGGCCAGCTGATCGCCCTCTACGAGCACATCACCTTCACCGAGGCCGCGGTCTGGGACATCAACGCGTTCGACCAGTGGGGCGTGGAGCTGGGCAAGGTGATGGCCAACCAGCTCGCGCCGAAGCTGACCGGGGACGCGCCGGACCTGGCGGACGTCGACTCGTCGACGGCGGTGCTGATCCGCCGGTACCGGGCCCAACGCGGCCGGGACTGAGCCGCACGGCACGCGGCGGGGGTCAGTCGCGGAGCAGGTCGGCGTGGGCGGCGCGGAGCCGGGCCAGCGCCGGGTCACCGGCCGGGACCCGCCGGTCGAGCTCGGCCCAGACCTCGGCGAGCGCGTCGGCCAGCGCCCGCCGCTCCGCCGCGTGCCGCCGGCTGCTCTGCCGGTGCGACTCCTCCAGCCGGCGGGACCAGCCGGCGCTGATCGCGGCGACCCGCTCGGCGTCGGCCCGGGCCTGGGCCGCGGTGCGTGCGGCGGGCGCGGGCACGATCGCGGCGATCGGGCGGGGGTCGCCGTCGCGGGTGACGACGGTGACGGTGTCGGTCAGCTCGGCGAGGGTGACGAGTTGGGTGAGCCGGGTGCGGACCTCGCGCAGCGGCAGGGCGCGCGGCTGGGGGGACCGGTCGGCCAGTGCGGGGGCAGCCATGGACAGATGTTCACGTCCGGGTACGACAAAACCCCGCCGCGGGCCTACCCTTCCGGCTGCCACTCCGGGGCCAGCACCGACCACACCTCCATGTCGGCCCGGCCGGTCGGGGTCGGGACGGCGGCCCGGAGCACGCCGTCGCGGCGCATGCCCAGCCGCCGCGCCACGGCGATGCTGCGCTCGTTGCCGGCCTTGGTCACCCACTCCACCCGGTGGATGCCGCGTGCCCGGATGGCCCAGTCGATGATCACGCGGGCGGCGCGGGTGACCAGGCCCCGCCCCTCGGCTGCCGGCTCCAACCAGCAGCCGGCCTCGCAGACGCCGGTGGTGGTGTTGAGGGAGACGAACAGCACCCCGCCAACCAGGGTGCCGCGCTGCCAGATGCCCCAGATGCCGCCGTCGTCGCGGGCCCACCGGTCGGCGTAGTTCTGCAGCACTTTACGGGCGGACCCGGCGTCGGTGGCCACGAAGGAGGCGCCCACCCAGGGGGAGATGTGCTCCCGGCACCGGTCGAGGTTGGCGAGGAACTCGTCGGCGTGCCACGGCTCCAGCGGGCGCAGCTCGGCGTCGTCGGTCAGCGGAAGAGCGAACATCCTCGCAACCTAGTGCGCGGCGCCCGGCCCGGATACGGGTTTTCGATCATCACGGCGGCCGTTCGGGCGACGGCCGGTCAGATGATGAGGTGCGTCCAGTAGGCCAGCCAGACCGCGAACAGGGCGCCCTGGAGCACCGCCAGCCCGGCGGTCAGCCACGGATCGACGCCGCCGGCCCGGGCCCACCGGGCCAGCACCAGGGCGACCGGGAAGGCGGCCAGCAGGTAGCGCAGCAGGCTCTTGTACACCGCCGGCCCCATGGAGAGCGGCACCAGCACCACGATGAGGGTGTAGACCAGGTACGGCCAGTCGGCCCGCCGCCGCAGCCCGACGGCCGCCACGACCAGCATCCCGACCGCCATCCAGACCCGGAGCGCGTCGGCGGAGTTGCCGTCGGTCAGCGCGTGCCAGGCCACCCACAGCGGGTCCTGCACCTTGATCCCCCAGCCCTTCTCCTGGGCGTGCTGGTAGGCGAACCAGTCGCCGCTCTGCCACCGGCAGAACGCCATGAAGGTCAGCCAGCCGGCGGGAACGAGCAGCAGCGGCCAGCCCAGCCGCAGGTACCGCGGCAGGCTGCGGCCGGTCAGCCGCCAGTCGTGCTGGCGCAGCAGCACCAGGGCGAGCGGGATGACGACCAGGAAGCCGACCGACCGGCTCAGCGCCAGGAAGTAGCCGACGACCCCGACCACCAGCCAGCGGCGCTGCTCGGCGTACCAGAAGGCGGCCAGGGCGAGGCAGACGAACAGGGATTCGGTCAGTGCCGCCTGGAACAGAAAGGCGGTCGGCAGCAGCAGCAGGTACCGGGTGAACCGCCGGCCACCGACCGGGTCGTCGCGCTCCGCGCCGAGCAGCCGGCCACCGAGCCGGTACGCGTAGTAGAGCTGGAACACCAACGCGACGTTGCTGACCAGCAGCAGCGCCCCGGCGGTGTGCCCGCCGAGCAGCGGCGCGACGGCCCGGGCCAGGAACGGGTAGAGCAGCGGGAAGCCGAAGTCCGGCCAGGGCCGGTCCAGTGGCAGCCGGGCCAGGTGGTCGTAGAGGAACGAGTCCCAGGCGAACCAGAGCGAGAACCAGCGGTGCGGCGAGACATCCTCCTGCTGGGCCCGCATGCCCACCTCGGCGGCCGGCGGCGCCCCCGGCACCCCGTCCCAGGCGGCCAGCACCAGCACGCCGATCAGGTTCAGCACGACCTTCGTGGCGACGAAGACGGCCAGCACGAACCCCCACGGCGCGGGAACACGCGCCGCCAGGTCCCGCAGCCGGCCCGGCCGACGGGTCCCGGCGGCGCCGACCGCCGGCTCGTCCGCCATCCCACCTCCACCGACCCGCCCGCCGAGCATCGGCCCGTTTTCCCGTTTCGTCATGGTTCATGCTCCCCGATCGGGTGACCGTTGGTTCATCCGTACGGGTCGGGGCCGGGCAGGTGAGTCGGCGCGCGGGACGGGTAAGGGCGCTGCCGCGATCGGCACGCTGGCGGCGGGGGGCACGGACGGCATGGACGGGGACAACGGCACCGTGGTCATCGGGGCGGGACCGGCGGGCCTGACCGCCGCCTACGAGTTGCTGCGGCACGGGGAAGCGGTCCGGGTCTACGAGGCCGACGACGTGGTGGGCGGGATCAGCCGGACCGTGCAGCGGGACGGCTGGCGGTTCGACATCGGCGGGCACCGGTTCTTCACCAAGGTCTCCCGGGTCGAGGACTTCTGGCACGAGATCCTGCCGGACGAGGACTTCCTGCTCCGGCCGCGGATGAGCCGGATCTACTACCGGGGCGCCCTTTACGACTACCCGCTCAACGCCGGCAACGCGCTGCGCAACCTCGGCCTGCTGGAGGCGCTGCGCTGCGTCGGCTCGTACGGCCGGGCCCGGCTGCGCCCACCGAAGGACCAGTCCCACTTCGAGGGCTGGGTCTCCGCCCGGTTCGGCTGGCGGCTCTACTCGATCTTCTTCAAGACGTACACCGAGAAGGTCTGGGGCATGCCGGCCGACCAGTTGCAGGCGGACTGGGCGGCCCAGCGGATCAAGAACCTCTCGCTGTCCACCGCGGTGCTGGGCGCGCTGCTGCCCCGGCGCAACCGCAAGGACGTGACCAGCCTGATCGAGGAGTTCCAGTACCCCAGGCACGGCCCCGGGATGATGTGGGAGCGGTGCGCCGAGGAAGTGGAGAAGCGGGGCGGGACGGTCCGGACGGGCACCCGCGTGAGCGCGGTGCACCGGGACCCGGCCGCCCGGCGCGCCACCGGCGTGACCGTGCTCGACGAGGCCGGGGAGCGGACCGAGCCGGCCGACCACGTGATCTCCTCGATGCCGATCTCCGCGCTGGTGCGCGCCCTGCGACCGCCGGCGCCGGCGGAGGTCCGGGCCGCCGCCGACGACCTGCGCTACCGGGACTTCCTGACCGTCGCGCTGGTGGTGCCGGAGGAGTTCTCCTTCCCGGACAACTGGATCTACGTGCACGACCCGGCGGCGAAGGTCGGCCGGATCCAGAACTTCGGCTCCTGGTCGCCCTATCTGGTGAAGGGCGGGCGGACCTGCCTGGGGCTGGAGTACTTCGTCTTCGAGAACGACGAGATGTGGCGCACCCCGGACGCGGACCTGGTCGCCTTCGCCACCGCCGAGCTGGAGCGGCTCGGGCTGGTCCGGCCCGGCTGCGTGGAGACCGGCTACGTGGTCCGCATGCCGAAGGCCTATCCCGTGTACGACGAGCGCTACCAGCGCAACGTCGACGTGATCCGGGACTGGCTGGCCCGGGAGGTGCCGAACGTGCACCCGGTCGGCCGCAACGGGATGCACCGCTACAACAACCAGGACCACTCCATGCTCACCGCCATGCTGGCCGCCGAGAACATCGCGCACGGCGCCGACCACGACGTCTGGACGGTCAACGTCGAGCAGGACTACCACGAGAGCAGGCACCCGTCCCGGCACGGCACCGGCCGGGACGCCCCGATCATGCCCGCCCGGACCCACGAAACCGCCCCCGCGCATCGGTCCTGACCCGGGCGACGATCGCCGGGTTTGCCCGTGCCACCTAGGGTGGATGCCGGTACGGCGTCCACCCGTGCAAGGTGTCCCCCTGCGAGGTCCGATGACGTTCAGCGTCGGCATCTTCGACCTGTTCACCTATCTGACTCCCGGCTCGCTGTACCTGACCCTGGCCGGCCGTCTCGCCGTACGGCTCGACGTGGTGCAGCTCGGCCGGGTGCAGCGGCTGCCGGGCGTACTGCTGGTGGCCGGCTTCGCGCTGTTCAGCTACGTGCTGGGCGGCGCCACCTACGGCCTCGGCCGGATCGTGGACCTGGCCCTGCCGTTCTGGCGGTGGGCGCGGTTCGACGCCCGGCGGGTGTTCGAGGCGCGCCTGCCGGCCGCCGCCGGCAGCCCCATGCTCGACGCACCCAACGGGGTGCTGCTGGCCGCCGCCGAGTTGCACAACCGCGAGGTGACCGCCGAGGTGACCCGGATGCGCGCGATCGGCCTGATGCTGCGCAACGTCACCGTACCGTTGCTGGTCGGCGCGGCGCTGGCCGGCGTCGAGGTGGCCCGCGGGCACGGCGGCGCCGCCATGGTGACCGCCGCGCTCGCCCTGGCCGCCACCGCCGCCGGCGCCGCCTGGCGCAGCGTGGTGCTGCGGTTCTGGGCCGAGCGCAGGACGCTTGAACTTTGTTTCTTCGTCCCCGGGTTGGAGGACCGGCTGCGCGGACCGGTCGACAACCGGCCGGCCACCACGGGGCAGGCCGCGCGGGATGCCGCCGCACCGGTGGCGGCGGACACCGCCGTCCGGACCGAGCGGGCGTAAGGCACGGTACGTGAGGGTGGTCATAACGGCTGGACGTCCGGGGCGGGACTGCTGCTAGCCTTCTCGGCAGGTCATGAGCGCCAGCGTCAAGCCCCGGCTCGCTGGCCGGCAACCCTCCTCCGCGGTGGGGTGCCCCGGGTGAGGACCAGGCACCGGCAGCCGCCCGGTGCAAGCGTGGCCTGGTACCCAGGTCAGCAACGACCAGGGAGAACCATGTCTGCTCAGTTCCGCACCCCGCCCGTCGACGCCGTCGCGTACCCGGCCCGCTTCGCGCTGGTCAAGCGCCGGCACGTCGACCTGATGCGGGTGTGCAGCGACGCCTGTCGCCGCGCCGGCGCGCGCTGACGCGCCACCCCTCCCCTTTCTGATCCACCTCGAGGCTCCGCCGGCTCCGGCGGCGCCCGTCCCGGCGCGCCGCCGCGCGTCCATCCACTCTGGAGAGACAAGTGCGCATCCGTTCCGCCCTGACCCGCGTCGCCACCCTCGGCGCCGCCGCCGTGCTCGCCGCCACCGCGCTGACCGCCTGCGGTGACGGCGGCTCCACCGACGAGGCCGCCAACCCGTACGGCCTGCTCCAGCCCGGCGTGCTCCGGGCCGGTACGCTCACCGACGCCCCGCCGAACGTCTACCTGAAGGACGGGAAGTTCACCGGCTTCGACAACGACCTGCTCACCGCGGTCGCCGCCAAGGTGGGCCTGAAGGTGGAGTTCGTCGGCACCGACTTCTCGGCCCTGCTGTCCCAGGTCAACAACCACAAGTTCGACGTGGGCAGCTCGTCGATCACCATCACCGAGGCGCGGAGGAAGACCGTCGACTTCGGCAACGGCTACGACTTCGGCTACTTCGGGCTCGACGTGCCGGCCGGCTCGTCGATCACCGGCTTCGACCAGCTCGCCGGCAAGCGGGTGGTGGTCGTGCAGGGCACCGTGCAGGACGACTACGCCACGAAGCAGAACCTGAACCCGGTGCGGGTGCCCGACTACAACGGCGCGATCAACCAGCTCAAGGCGGGCACCGCCGACGCCTGGATCGCCCCTGCCGAGATCGGCGACAAGTCCGCCGCCGACAGCAACGGCAAGGTCGAGGTGGCCGCCAAGCAGCTCAGCCCGGCCCCGACCGCGTACGCGGTGGCCAAGGGGAACGACAAGCTGCGCGAGGCGCTGAACAAGGGCCTCGACGAGGTGATCGCCGACGGCACCTGGAGCAGGCTGCAGGCGCAGTACTACCCGGGCCGGCCGATCCCGGCCGACTTCAAGCCGGGCAGCGGCACGGTCACCGCGCCGTCGCCGTCGGCGGCTTCCTGACTTGAACCACGGAGACGAGCAGGGCGGACGGAGCCATGGATCCACTGAGCACCCTCTGGGAGACCTTCTTCGACTGGCACGCCATGCGCGAGGCGCTGCCCGAGATGCTCACCGTCGGGCTGCCCAACACGCTGATCCTGGCGGTCTCCGCCGCCCTGCTCGGCTCGGTGCTGGGCATGCTGCTGGCGATCGCCGGCATTTCGCGTACCCGATGGTTGCGCTGGCCGGCCCGGGTCTACACCGACGTGTTCCGCGGCCTGCCGGCCGCGGCGACCATCCTGCTCATCGGCATCGGCCTGGCACCCCTCGGCATGCGGGTGTGGGGCCCCAACCCCTACCCGCTCGGCGTGCTGGCGCTGTCGCTGATCGCCGCCGCCTACATCGGGGAGATCTTCCGCTCCGGCATCCAGAGCGTCGAGGCCGCCCAGCTGGAGGGGGCCCGGGCGCTGGGCTTCTCCTGGGGCGAGGCGATGCGCCTGGTCATCGTCCCGCAGGGGGTACGCCGGGTGCTGCCCGCCTGGGTGAACCAGCTGATCGCCCTGATCAAGGACTCCAGCCTGGTCTACTTCCTCGGCCTGGTGGCCAGCCAGCGGGAGCTGTTCCGGATCGGCCAGGACTACGCGGCCACCACCGGCAACGAGTCCGCGCTGCTGCTGGCCGGCCTTTTCTACCTGGTGCTGACCGTGCCGCTGACCCACGCGGTCAACTGGATCGACCGCCGGCTGCGCCAGGGCCCGGCGGTCGCCGGCGCCGACCTCGACGCCGATCTCGTACCCGCGATCGGGAAGGACCCGCGATGAGCACCACCACCGCCACCCCGGTCAGCCTCGCCGTCCGGGACGTGCACCTCGCCTTCGGCGCGCACCGGGTGCTGCGCGGCGCCGACCTGACGGTGGCCCGGGGCGCCACCGCCTGCGTCATCGGCCCGTCCGGCTCCGGCAAGTCCACGCTGCTGCGCACCGTCAACCGGCTGATCGAACCGGACCGCGGCGACGTGCTGCTGGACGGTCGCAGCGTGCTGGGCGACGACCCGGACGCGCTGCGCCAGCGGGTCGGCATGGTGTTCCAGCAGTTCAACCTCTTCCCGCACATGACCGTCCTGCGCAACATCACCCTCGCCCTGCGCCGGCTGAAGAAGCTCCCCGAGGACGAGGCGGTGCGGATCGCCCGGGAGCAGCTCGACCTGGTCGGGCTCGCCGCCAAGGCCGACGCCCGGCCGGCCCAGCTCTCCGGCGGCCAGCAGCAGCGGGTGGCGATCGCCCGGGCGCTGGCCCTGCGCCCCCAGGTGATGCTCTTCGACGAGGCCACCTCGGCGCTCGACCCGGAACTGGTCAAGGGGGTGCTCGGGGTGATGGCCGACCTCGCCTCGGCCGGCATGACCATGGTGGTGGTGACCCACGAGATGGGCTTCGCCCGCGAGGTCGCCGACACGGTGGCCTTCATGGACCACGGCGTCGTCCTGGAGGCCGGCGAACCGGCCGCCGTGTTCGAGGCGCCGGAGCATCCGCGGCTGCGCCGCTTCCTGTCCCAGGTGCTGTGACGCGCGGTCAACCCTTGACCGCGCCGATGAGCACGCCCTTGATGAAGTGCCGCTGGATGAACGGGTAGACGGCGACGATCGGCGCGACGGTCAGCACCACCACCGCCATCTTGATCGACTCGGTGGGTGGCATGGTCACCCCGCTGGTCCCGCCGGAGGTGTGCGGCGCCTGCCCGGCCAGCAGGTAGCTCTGCAGCACGCGCTGGATCGGGTACATGTCGTTGCGGTCGATGAACAGCAGCGCGTCGAACCAGACGTTCCAGTAGCCCACCGCGTAGAACAGGCCGACGACGGCGATGACCGCGCGGGACAGCGGCAGCACGATGCGGCCCAGGGTGCGGAAGTCGCTGGCGCCGTCGATCCGGGCGCTGTCGAGCAACTCCTGGGGGATGCCCTGGAAGAAGCCGCGCACGACGACGAGGTTGAACACGCTGATCGCCGGCGGCAGGACCAGCGCCCAGATGGTGTCCTTCAGGCCCAGCCCGGTGACCACCAGGTAGCGGGGCACCAGGGGCGGGTAGACCAGGAACGGGATCAGGAAGTAGGCGAGCAGCCAGCGGTGGCCCAGCGTGCCCGGCCGGGACAGCCCGTAGGCGGCGAGCACGGTGACGGTCAGCGCGATCGCGGTGCCGACCACCGTGACGATGGTGCTGATCCACAGCGCCCGGGTGACGGCCCCACCGGCGAAGATGGTCTCGTAGGCCGACGTGTCGATGCCCCGGGGGACGACCACCAGGCCGCCGGCGTCGGCGATGGCCTGCCGGGAGGAGAGGCTGGTCACCAGGATCACCCAGAGTGGGAAGAGCACCCCGAGCACCAGCAGGGCGAGCAGGATGGCCTTCAGACCCTGGCCGACCGCGGTCGGTTTCTCGTCCCACACCGGGCGGCGGGGCCGTGCCCCGGGGTGCCTGCGGATGATGGTGGTCATGACTTCGAGTAGATCCCTCGTTCGCCGAGCAGGTGCGCCACCCGGTTCGCGGCCAGGATCAGGCCGAGCCCGATGGCGGCCTTGAACAGGCCGGCCGCCGCGCCGTAGCCGTAGTTACCGGTGGCGATGGAGAAGTGGTAGACGAAGGTGTCGAGGACCTCGGCGGCCTGCCGGCCGACGGCGTCCCGTTGCAGCAGGAACTGCTCGAAGCCGACCGAGAGCGCGTCGCCGAGGCGCAGGATGAGCAGCAGGACGATCACCGGACGCAGGCCGGGCAGGGTGATGTGCCACAGCCGTCGCCATCGTCCGGCGCCGTCCGCGGCGGCCGCCTCGTAGAGGCTCTGGTCGATGGTGGACAGCGCGGCGAGGAAGACGATGGTGCCCCAGCCCACGTCCTTCCACACCGCTTCGACGGTGACCAGGACGATGAAGGTGTGCGGGTTCGTCATCACGTTCCACGGCTGGAGCCCGGCGTCGCGCATGGTCTGGGCGAGCAGGCCCGCGCCGCCGAGCATGGCGACGAAGAAGGTGATCACCAGCACCCAGCTGAAGAAGTGCGGCAGGTAGACGACCGTCTGGATGAAGCCGCGCAGCCGGCTGGAGAGCAGGTTGTGCAGCATGATCGCCAGGAGGATCGGCAGCGGGAAGAAGAAGACGAGCTGGAACGCCGTGATGGCCAGGGTGTTGCGGAACGCGTCCCAGAACGCCGGGTCCTCGAAAAGGAGCTGGAACTGGCCGAAGCCGATCCAGTTGCTGTGGACGAACGCCTGCCACGGGTTGTCGCCCAGGTAGGGGTTGTAGTCCTGGAAGGCGATGACGTTGCCGAGGATAGGCACGTAGCTGAAGACCAACAGGATGACAAAGCCCGGCGCGACCATGGCCAGCAGCTGCCAGTCCCGGCGCAGCCGGGCCAGCAGCGGTGCGCGGCGGCGGCGGGTGGGTCGCGCCGGTGCGGTCGACCCGCCGGGTCGGGCCCGGTCGGGCCCGACCACGACGGTCGACTCGCTCACCGCCCTGCCTTGGGCAGCGACTTGGCGAGCAGTTGCCTGGCTTCCTCTCCCCCGTTGGCCTTCCACTCGGCGACGATGGCGTCGACGTCGCTGAGCGGGCGCCGGCCCCGCAGCACGTCGGTGAACTTGTCCTCCGTCGGCACCTGGTTGGCCTTGTAGGCGGCCGGCATCTCCAGCTTCACCCCGTCCCAGGGGTCCTTCTCCAGGAACTTGACCATCTCGTTGGAGTAGTTCAGCACGTCCGGCACGTAGTGCGGGGTGTCGGGGTACGGGCCGACCGTGGGGTTGCGGCCGCTGATGAAGAAGTACTGGTTGGCGATCTCCTTGAAGGCCAGGTCGGTCTTCACCGGCCCGTTCGGCGTCTTCGTGTGGTGCTTGCCCTCGACGCCGAAGTCGCGCAGCTGAGCCTCCTGGCTGCCCAGCGGGGCGGAGCACCAGTTGATGATGCGGAGCAGCTCCTCGACCCGGTCCTTGCCGAGGCCCTTCTTGATGAAGGTGTAGGAGATCGGCTCGTCGTCACCCCAGACCAGGGGGTCACCGCCGGTGGCGGAGAAGATCGGCACCGGCTGGATGTTCAACTTGGGGTTGGTCTTCTGGTGCTCGGCCTGGGCGCCCTGCCAGAACCCGACGCCGGCCTGCTTGAAGACGATGGCGCCGTTCTTGGCGAACAGTTGGTTGGCGTCCGCGCCCTTGCTGGCCACGATGTCCGGGTGGACCAGGCCGTCCTTGTAGATCTTGGCCATCACCTCGAGGGCCTGGCGGTACTCCGGGGTCTCGTACTTGAACTCCGGCGTCCCGTCGGACTTCAGCCGCCACCCGCCCTTGGAGCCGGGCACCTTGTGGAACATCTGGATCATGGCGAAGACGTCGTCGAACGCCCACACCTTGCGCACCGGGTCGGTGACCTGCTTGGCCATGGTGAGCAGTTCGTCGAGGCTCTTCGGGACGGCCAGGCCGCGCGCGTCGAGCAGGTCCTTGCGGGTGAACAGGGCCCAGGGGAACGGCCCGTCGGTGGGGTTGGGCACCGCCGCGAGCCGCTCGTTCCAGACCGCGTTGCGCCAGGCGCCGGTCGGGAAGGTGCCCAGCATCGGGTACGTGTTGACCGCGTCGCCCTTGAGGTGGTCGGTGAGGTCCTCGAAGAGGACCTTGATCGCCTCGGCGAAACGCGGAATCTTCTCCACCTCCCAGCTCGGCACGCAGAGCAGCTCCGGTACGTCCCGGGCGCCGAGCATCGCGTTGAGCTTGTCGGCGTAGGTGTTGCCGTCCTGGATGGTGAAGTTGACCGGGGTGCCCAGCTCGGCGTTGACCGCCTGCAGGTAGGCGCTCTGCGCGATGCCGGGCGGAGCCGGGCCCCAGGCGGGGGTCATCGCGGTGACCTGCTTGCCGCTCGTCCCCGGCTTGCCGGCGATCGCGTCGACGAGCGTGCCGGGATAGGTGGTGTATCCGTCGGGCACCGGACGGGTGCCGATGATGTCGGGCTTGATGCTGTTGGCCAGGTCCTGGTGGCTGGGCAGCACGCCGGAGACGGCGTCGAGCTGCTGCGCGGCGCCGGAGCCGGCGGGCTTCTCCGAGCAGCCGGCGAGCAGCGGACCAGCGGCCGTCGCCGCCACGCCGAGGCCCACCAGGCTGAGGAAGTGGCGACGCGAAGATCCCGGGTCGGGGCTCTGCAAAGTCATCGGTCCCCCTTCGAGAAAGGGATGTGTGGAGGTGCACGCAGGATGGGGGTGGACGTGGTTCGTATGGATCGTAAACAAACTAATGGGGATCGCGGGGCGCGCACAAGAGCCGGTCCCGATGTCGCCGGCCCGCGGGTGGAGGGCGCGAGGGCGCCCGCCGGCGGTGCCGCCCGGCACGGGCCGCGGGGCCGATCCCGCCATCTGCGCCAACGGTCCGGTTACGACGATCAACTTCGCGGGTAGAAGCCGCTGCGGCCGGAACGGAGGGTCCGTGGGTGCGCCGGTCCCGAGGAGAGGACCAGGTTCGTGCGCAAGTGGTGGAGGGCCGCCCTGGGGCGGTTACGGCAGGCCTGGGTTCCGGTGGTCGAGGCGGCGTTGGCCGCGACCGTGGCCTGGCTGATCGCCGCCCGGCTGATCGGGCACCCCGATCCGTTCTTCGCGCCCAGCGCGACGCTGATGGTGCTCGGCGAGACCCGGGGGCAGCGGGTACGGCAGACCGTCGAGCTGGTTCTCGGGGTCGCCGGCGGCGTGCTCACCGCCGACCTGATGATCCACGCGCTCGGGCCGGGCACCCTGACCATGCTGCTGGTCCTGCTGCTCACCCTGGGCGTCACGGTCGCCGCCGGGGCGAGCAGCACGCTGATCCTGCAGACCACCATCTCCGCCCTCTACCTGGTGGTGGTGGCCGCGCCCAAGGGCGACTTCCGGCCGTTCCGGTTCGTCGACGCGCTGATCGGCGGAGCGGTCGCCCTGGCGGCCAGTCAGCTGGTGGTCGCCCGGGACCCGCTCGCCCCGCTGGTCACCGAGGCCCGACGGACGTACGCCGACCTGGCCGACCTGCTCGACCGGGTCGACGAGGCGCTGGAGCGCTGCGACGCCGACCTGGCACAGGCGGCGCTGGACCGGGCCCGGGAGGTGGACGGCTGCGTGGAGCGGCTCCGGTCGGCGGTGCGGGCCTGCGCCGAGTCGCTGCGGCTGCGGGTCCGCCGCCGCCGGCACCTCGGCCAGCTCGAACAGGTCGAGGCCACCGCCCGGCACCTCGACTACGCGGTCCGCAACATCCGGGTGCTGGCCCGCAACGCGGTCGCCCTGACCCGGCTGCACACCGCCACCCCGCACGAGCTGGGCACGGCGATCCGCTCCCTCGCCGCGGCGGTCCGCGCCGCCGGTGCGGCCCTGGCCACCGACCTGACCGGTCAGGACGCGGGCCGGCACGCCGGCCAGGCCGACGACGCCGCCCTCGCGGCCGTGCGGATCGGTGCCGAACTGCTCGACGCCGACCCGCCGCTGCCCGTCGTCATGATCGTCGGCCAGATCCGGGCCACCGCGATCGACCTGCTGCGCGGGGTCGGCAAGGACGACGTGGCGGTGCTGAACCGGGTCGACGAGGCGCTGGGCCTGCCGAGTCCCGCGTCCTGAACCGCGCCGGGCGCTGGAGCGGAGCACGCCGGCCTCCCGCCGGGGCGGGCAGAACCGCTAGGCGTCGCAGCGGTCGGAGAGCGCGTAGCGGGTCAGGACGACGTCGTCGATCTGGCGCACCTCGACCACCCGGGCGCGGCGCCCCGGGTGCCAGGGGAAGCGGCCGTCCCGGACGAAACGCGGCGCCCGGCAGTCCCCCACGAAGAACGGCGCGACCACCAGGTGCAGCTCGTCGGCCAGGCCGGCGGTCAGGAACTGGCAGTGCAAGCTGCCGCCGCCCTCCACCATCAGCCGGCGTACGCCCCGGACGGCCAGGTCGTCGACCACCGCCTGCGGCGTGACCGGCTCACCGCCGTCGACCACGGTCGCCACGTCGCCCACCTGCTCCCGGGTCTTCTCCACCGCGCCGCTCGGGCAGTAGACCAGCTTCGCCCCGTCGCCGAAGGTGAAGAACCGGGCCGTCGGATCCAGATCGCCGCTGCCGGTGACGGTGACCTTCACCGGCGACGGGGGCAGGCCCCGCGCCAGCCGGTCGGCCTGCCGCCGCTCGGAGCGCACCAGCAGCCGCGGGTCGTCCCGCCGGACGGTGGCCGCCCCGACCAGGATCGCGTCGCAGGCGGCCCGCACCTCGTCGACCCGGTCGAGGTCGTGGTCGTTGGAGAGCACCAGCCGCTCGGTCGACGCGTCGTCGATGTAGCCGTCGATCGACATCGCGCAGCTGAGCAGCACGTACGGCCGGGCGCTCACGGCACGAAGGGCAGGTCGAGGGCATGGTCGGCGCGGGTGACCTTGGCCGCGAGATAGGCCGCGTTGGTCGGAGACAGGTGCACCCCGGTGAGCATCCGGTCGACCACCGCCACGCCGAGGCGGTCGAGCTGGTCGGCCTTGTCGGGGTTGTTGCTGAGCAGCGTCACCCGGCTCACCCCCAGCGCGGCGAGCATCTGCGCGGCGACCGTGTAGTCCCGCTCGTCGGCGCCCCGGCCGAGCGCCACGTTCGCCTCGTAGGTGTCCAGCCCCCCGTCCTGCAGCGCGTACGCGTCGAGCTTGGCGTACAGGCCGATGCCCCGGCCCTCCTGGCGCAGGTAGAGCAGGTATCCCCCGGCCTCGGCGATCCGCTCGACCGCCTCCCGCAGCTGTGGCCCGCAGTCGCAGCGCTGGCTGCCGAAGACGTCCCCGGTGAGGCACTCGCTGTGCGGGCGAACCAGCGGCGGGGGCAGGTCGGCGTCCGGCCGGTCACCGGCGGCCCGGTCACCGAGCCCGAAGGCGAGGTGCTCCCGGTCGTCCACCAGGCCGTGGAAGGAGTAGACCCGGGCGGTGGTGACGTATCCGTCGGGGAAGCGCAGCGGGACCGTGACCTGGGTCCGGACCGTAGCGGTGGGCAGCCTGTCGTCCATCGTTCTCCTCCGTCCGGGGCTGCCGGACGGGCCGGCAACGCACACCTCGCACCCTCACCGTAGGCCGGATCACCGACAGTCGCCGGGCAGCCGGGAAGCCGGCCGGCGCCACCCCAGCACCACCGCCCCGGGCAGGCTGGCGACCAGCGCCAACGCCCCGTACACGGTGGCGGCGGCGATGCCCTGGGCGGCGGTCAGGCCGGCGGCGGCGAAAGCCCAGGCGGCGACCCCCTCGCGCGGGCCGAAGCCGGCCACGTTCGCCGGCAGTCCCATGGCGAGCAGGGCGAGCAGGGTCAGCGGCACCAACCGGGACAGCGGCGCGTCCGCGCCTGCGGTGCGCGCCGCGATCACGAAGGTGGCCAGGTGGCCGGCGACGACCACGGCGGAGGCGGTCAGCACGCCCAGCCAGGTGCGGCGGGCGAGCAGCCCGGCGCGGACGTCCGCCACCGCGGTGCGGGCCGCCCGGGCCCACCGGGAGGCCCCGGAGCGGGGCACCGCCCGGGCGGCCAGCGCCAACCCGGCCGCGCCGGCGGCCAGCACGGTGACCAGCGCCGGCAGGTACGGCCGCACCGGCGACGGCAGCGCCGCCAGCACCACCACCGCGATCACCAGCTGGACCAGCTGGCCGGCGGTCCGCTCCCAGACCACCGCCCGCACGCCCCGCGCGACGTCCCCGGCTTCCCGGCCGTGCCGGACCGCCCGGTGCACATCGCCGAGCACCCCGCCGGGCAGCGTGGAGTTGAGGAACACCGCCCGGTAGCAGTGCGCGACGGCCTCCGCCAGCGGCAGCCGTACGCCGAGCCCGCCGGAGACCAGGGACCAGCGCCAGGCGCAGCAGACGGTGGTGAGCGCGCCGATGGCGAGCGCGGCGACGAGGGCCGGCGCGTCGATCAGCCGCAGCCCGGCGAGGAACGGGCCGGTGCCCACCCACCAGACCAGGACGGCGAGGAGGCCCAGCCCGCCGAGGGTACGTACCCACGCCCAGGGCGACCGGCCCGGCGCGCTGTTGGCCGGCGGCGCCGCCGGCACGACGGGCGCGGTGGGCACTGCCGGCACGACCGGCGCTGCCGGCACGACCGGCGCTGCCGGCACGACGGGCGCTGACGGCACGAGCAGCGCGACGGGCGCGAGCGGCGCGACCGGCGCTGCTGGCACGACGGGCGCGAGCCGCGCGACGGGCCCGACCGGCGCGGCGGGCGCGACGAGCCGGGCCGGGGCGACGAGGAGCGGGCCGGCGGCGGCCGCCGCGACGGTGGCGTGTGACACGTGGTCCTCCCGGGGTCCACCGGATGTCACGTACCGCGGCGCCGCATGGTTCATCCGGCCAGCAGATCGGCGTGGTGCAGCACCACCCGCAGCCGGCCGGCCGCCGCCTCCGCCAGCCGTCGCCGCCGGTACGCCCCGGTCGACCCGGCCAGCTCCGGCCGCTCGTCAACGGCCGCGTCGAGCCAGCCGGCCAGCCAGTCGGCGGTCAGCATCGCCTGCTCCGGACCGAGCCGCCACGGGCTGGGCCGGACCTCGACCGGCACCCCCCGGCGGCGGAAGGCCGCCAGGGTGGCGGTCACGGCGTCCGGGCCGAGCAGCGTCCGCCCCTCGACGGTGCGGCGCTGGTGGGCGTTGAACGCGGCCTCGAATTCGGCGTCGAGCGGGTCGGCCGGGGTGAACTCGGCCCGGCCGAGCACCGAGATCGCGAAGAGCGTCGGATGGCCGGCGCAGGCCGCGACCATCCGCTCGACCTCCTCGGCGGTGAGCATGTCCAGCAGTGCCGACGCGGTGACCAGGTGCGCGTCGGCGAGGTCGGCGGCGGTCAACCGGGTGATGTCCGAGCCACGGGTCTCGACGCTGACTGGGCTGCCGTCGGCGGCGCACACCGGCTCGGCCACGGCGAGCCGGCGCAGGTCGACGTCCCGCTCGTGCAGCACCCAACGCTGCGGGCCGGGCAGCCGCGGGGCGAGCCAGCGGGCCATGGCGCCGGTGCCGCTGCCCAGGTCGTGCACCACCAGGGGCCGGCCGCCGGGAAGCCGGCCACGGACCGCGTCGACCAGCTCGGCCGAGCGGGCCGCCGCGTCGACCGGCTCGCGCAGCCGCAGCCAGTCCGCGAAGTCAGGGGGTAGCTGGGTGGTCATGCCGCTGTCGCCTCCTTGAGGGCGGTGGCCAGCCGGTCCGCGGTGACCGTCCAGTCGGTGAGGGTGTCCCGCCGCTGCCGCGCGGCGTGCCGCAGCCGGGCCCGCAGCCGTGGCCGGGTCAGCCAGCGGCGCAGCGCGGCGGCCAGCGCGTCCGGGTCGCCGGGACGGGCCAGCAGCCCGGGCCGGGCACCGTCCGGGGCGTACCCGAGCGTGTCGGGCAGGCCGCCGGTGTCGCTGGCCAGCACGGGCAGGCCCCGCGCCAGGGCCTCGGTCACCACCATCCCGTACGTCTCCTGCCGGGACGGCATGACGACCAGGTCGGCGGCGGCGTACGCGGCGTCCAGCGCGGCCCCGACCAGGGGGCCGGACAGGCGTACCCGGCCGGCCAGGCCGGCGTCGGTGAGCTGCCCGCGCAGCCGCTCGACGAAGGCCGGGTCCCGGGTGAGCGCGCCGACGCAGTCGCAGGTCCAATCGAGGTCGGCGACCGCGGCCAGGGCGGCGGCGAGCACGTCGTGGCCCTTGAGCGGGGTGACCGCGGCGACGCAGAGCAGCCGGCCGGTCGTCGCGCCGGGGGCGAGCGGCGCGGGCTCCACACCGGGCGCGGCGACCGACACCCGGTCGGGCGGCAGCGGGTACCGGTCGAGCAGCCACCGCCGGGTCCACCCGCTGGTGCACACCACGCCCGCCGCCACCGCCAGGGCCCGCGCCTCGACCTCGTCGTCCAGCGGCAGGTGCACCAGCACCACCAGGCGCAGCCGCCGGGCGTGCGGGGTGAGCACCTCCGGCACGGTCGACGCGACCAGGCCGTCCAGCAGGACGAGGGCGCCGTCGGGCAGCGCGGCGAGGACCCCGGCGAGGGCGGCCCGCTCCCCCGCCGCCGGGCGGGGCCAGCCGCCGGCCACCGGGTGCTCGCGCACGGTCCAGCCGAGCGCGGCCAGCCCCCGGCAGACCCGCCGGTCGTAGCCGTTGCCGCCGCTGGGGCTGGCCGGGTCGTCGATGTCACCCGGCAGCACCACGTGGACCACGGTCATCGCCGGTCAGAGGGCACGCTCGTAGCTGGCCCAGGCGACGTGCGACTCGTGCAGGGTGACGGTGATCCCGGCGAGGCCGCGCGCCCCCTCGCCGAGGCGTCCGGCGTGGATCGCTTCGGCGAGCCGGTCGGCCACCGTACGGGCCAGCACCTCGGTGGTGGTGTTCACCCCGGCGAAGGCCGGCTCGTCGTCCAGGTTGCGGTAGGTCAGCCCGCCCAGGACGGCCTTGAGCTGCTCGGTGGCCAGGCCGATGTCGACCACGATCCCGTCGGCGTCGAGGTCGGGCCGGCGGAAGGTGGCGTCGACGACGAAGGTGGCGCCGTGCAGCCGCTGGGCGGGGCCGAACACCTCGCCGCGGAAGCTGTGGGCGACCATCATGTGGTCCCGGACGGTCACGCTGAACACGATCACTCCTCGGCGTAGGTGATGAGGTGGCAGAGCGCGGGGAGCCGGCCCGAGGCGAGCCGGTCCAGCACGTCGGGCAGTTCGTCGAACCGGGACCGGCCGGTGAGCAGCGCGTCGAATCTCGGGTCGGCGAGCAGGTCCAGGGCCAGCGCCAGCCGGTCGGCGTAGCTGCGGTCGGCCCGCCGGGGCGAGACGGTGCCGACCTGGCTGCTGCGGATGCCGAGCCGCCGGCTGTGGAACGCGCCACCCAGGGCGAGGGTGACCGGCCGGTCGCCGTACCAGCTCAGCTCCAGCACGGTGCCCTCCGGGCGGAGCAGGTCCAGCCCGCGCTGCAGGCCGTCGGCGGTGGCGCTGGCGTGCACCACCAGGTCCCGCCCGCCGGCCGCGTCGGCCGGGAGGGCGAAGTCGACCCCGAGCGCGGCGGCCACCCCGGCCCGCGCCGGGTCCGCGTCGACCAGTTCCACGCGGACGCCGGGGAAGCCGGCCAGCAGGGCGGCGACCGAGCAGCCGACCATGCCGCCGCCGATCACCGTCACCCGGTCGCCGAGAAGCGGCGCGGCGTCCCAGAGGGCGTTCACCGCCGTCTCCACCGTGCCCGCGAGCACCGCCCGGGCCGCCGGCACCTGATCGGGTACGACCACCACCGCGTCGGCGGGGACGACGTACGCGGTCTGGTGCGGATGCAGGCAGAAGACGGTACGGCCGCGCAACGCGTCCGGTCCGGCCTCGACCGTGCCGACGCTGAGATAGCCGTACTTCACCGGGGCGGGGAAGTCGCCCTCCTGGAACGGGGCGCGCATGGCGGCGTGCTGGTCGGCGGGGACCCGGCCGGTGAAGACGAGGGTCTCGGTGCCCCGGCTGACCCCGGAGAACCGGGTCCGGACCAGCACCTCGCCGGGGCCGGGCGGGCGCAGGTCGACCGGGCGCAGCTCGCCCTCGCCGGGGGCGCGGAGCCAGAAGGCGCGGGCGGCGCGGGTCACGAATTCTCCTTCGCTGGCGCTTCGGGCCGAACCGAACGGGCACTTTCCCCGTAGTTGGTGGCAGGGTTGTCGATCATAGACACGGAGGCAGGGTGTCCACGGTTCGAAATGGCCCATTGGTCGGGCTGGCCGTCCAGATCGTCCTGCTCACCGGGCTCGCCGGCGCGGTGGGACTCGGCGCGGCGGGCTGGCTCGCCGGCCTGGCGTACGCGGTGGTGCTCTGCGGCCTGCTGCGGCGCGGCCTGCGCCGGGCCGGCGCCGACCGGCTCGGCCCGGCGGACCGGGTGACCCTGGCCCGGGCGCTGCTGGTCGGCGGGGTGCTGGCCCTGGTCGTGGCCGGCGCCGCCGGACCGGCGCCGGCGGTGGTGCTGGTCCCGCTCACCGCGGTGGCGCTCGCGCTGGACGCGGTCGACGGCCGGGTGGCCCGGCGCACCGGCACCGCCAGCCCGCTGGGCGCGCGTTTCGACATGGAGGTCGACGCGTTCCTGATCCTCGTGCTGAGCGTGCACCTGGCGCCGACCGTCGGCGGCTGGGTCCTCGCCATCGGCGGGATGCGGTACGCCTTCGTCGCCGCGAACTGGGTGCTGCCCTGGATGCGGCACCCGCTGCCGCCGCGGTACTGGCGCAAGGTGGTCGCCGCCGCGCAGGGCGTGCTGCTGACCGTCGCGGCCAGCGGGCTGCTGCCGCCGGTGGCCACCACGGCGCTGGTGGCGGGCGCGCTGCTCCTGCTGATCGAGTCGTTCGGCCACGACGTGGCCTGGCTGTGGCGGCACCGCCCGGTCCCCGCCGCCCCGGCCGTGGCCCAGCCGACAGCCCTGGCCCAGCCGGCAGCCCT
>NZ_RJLN01000086.1 GCF_003725545.1 Micromonospora solifontis
CCGGCGCGGCGGGCGACGAGGGTACGCCGGAGATCGGCCCCGCGTGCCCCGTGCCGCCGCGGGCCTGCTGCGACAGGGCGAGCTTGACCTGCCGCGCGACGCTGGCCAGGGCGGCGGCGCTCGGCCAGCGGGCCGCCGGGTCCTTGGCCATGGCCCGCTCGACGATGGCGCGGACCTGCGGCGGGATGTCGGCGGGGAGTGGCCGGGGAGCCTCCCGTACGTGCTTCATGGCGATCTCGAGCGGGTTGTCCCCCTCGAACGGCCGTCGCCCGGCGAGGCACTGGTACGCGACCACGCCGAGCGCGTACACGTCGGACGCGGGGGTGGCGACGGCCCCGGTGGCCTGCTCGGGCGAGATGTACGAGGCGGTGCCGAGCACCGAGCCGGCGGCGGTGAGCTGGCCCACCAGGTCGGAGCGGGCGATGCCGAAGTCGGTGAGCACGAGCGTGCCGTTCGGCCGGACCAGCAGGTTGCCCGGCTTCACGTCGCGGTGCACGATCCCCTTCTCGTGCGCGGCGTGCAGCGCGTCGGCGGCCTGCGCGAGCAGGGCCATCGTCCGGGCCGGGGTGAGCCGCCCGACCCGGCTCAGGGTCGAGGAGAGGGCGTCGCCCTCGACGTACTCCATGACCAGGAAGGCGATCTGCTGGTCGCTGCCGAAGTCGTAGACGTCGACCACGCCGGGGTGGTTGATGGTGGCCATGGTCCGGGCCTCGCCGCGGAACCGCTCCGCGAAGCCCGGCTCGTCGAGCAGGGCGGGGAGCAGGCTCTTCACCGCGACGGTCCGGCCCAGCACCTGGTCGGTGCCACGCCAGACGTCACCCATGCCACCGCTGGCGATCCGCTCGTCGAGGCGGTAGCGGTTGCCGAGCTGCACCCCCGGGCTGAGCATGTCAGCGACCCCCGGAGTCGGCGATGGCCGCCGCCATGATCTTGCCGGCGATCCGGGCCGCCTCGTGGCTGCCGCCGGAGCCGGCCTGCTCCAGTTCGACGCAGACCGCCGAGATCGGGGTGCCGTTCCGGTCCAGGGCAAAGCCGATGAACCAGCCGTGGTCGGGGGTGCCCGGGCCGGACTGGGCGGTGCCGGTCTTGCCGCCGACTGTGTAGCCCTGGATGCGGGCCGACTTGCCGGTGCCGTTCTCGACCACGCTGACCATCATGTCCCGCAGGTCAGCCGCGACCTGCCCACTCACCGGCTGGCGCAGCTCGCGCGGCTTGGCGGTGTAGTAGCTGGTGGTGCGGTCCGGGGCGAGCAGCTGCTTGACCAGGTACGGCCGCATCTGGCTACCGCCGTTGGCGACCGAGGCGGCGATCAGCGCGCCCTGCAACGGGGTCATCCGGACGTCGCGCTGACCGATCGAGGACTGGGCCAGCGCTGCGGGGTCGGTCGCGCCGTCCGGCGCGGTCATCTCCCCGGTCCGGCTGGCCGCCACCGGCAGGCCGCCCTCGCCCAGCTGGCCGACCGTGAGGTCGTCCTGCTCGAAGCCGAACTGGCGGGCCTTCTCCTTGACCTTGTCCGCGCCGAGCTTCACCCCGAGCTGCGCGTAGCCGGTATTGCAGGACTCGGTGAGCGCCTGGATCAGGGTCACCTCGTCCTGCGGACAGATCGAGTCGGCCGCGTTCTTGATCGGCGTGCCGGACGTCGGCGGCGTCCAGCTCGCTCCGGCGGGAATCCTGGTCTGCTTGGTGTAGCCGCTCTCCAGCGCCGCCGCGGACATGACCACCTTGAAGGTGGAGCCGGGCGGCAGCACCTCGGAGAGCGCCCGGTTGGCCAGCGGCCGGTCCTTGTCCTGCTCGAGCTTGTTGTACGCCTTCGACGCCGCCGTGGTGTCGTGGCTGACCAGCGGGTTCGGGTCGAAGCTCGGCATGGAGACCAGCGCCTGCACCGCCCCGGTACGCGGGTCGATCGCGATCGCCGCACCGCGGGTCGCCCCGACCTGGTTGTCCCGGAGCTGCTTGAAGGCCGTGTCCTGGGCCCGCTTGGAGAGGGTCAGCAGCACGTTGCCGCCACCGGTCTTGTTCCCGGTGAACATATCCTTCACCCGGTCGCCGATGAGCTGGTCGCTGGTGCCGGCGAGGAACTGGTTCTCGGTCCGCTCGATGCCGGTCGAGGTTCCGTTGACCGGCTGGTAGCCGAGGACGTGGGCGTACTCCGCGCCGCCCGGGTAGGTGCGCAGGAAGCGCAGCTTCCCACCGGTGTCCTTGCTGATCGCGTACGCGGTGCCGCCGACCTCGATGTTGCCGCGCTTGCGGTCGTACTCGGCGACCTGGACCCGGCCGTTGTAGTCGCTGTTGCGGTATTCGTCCGCCTTGTAGGCCTGGATCCAGTTCAGGTTCGCGAAGAGCAGCCCGAACAGGATCATCACGACCACACCGACGCGGCGCAGCGGTGCGTTCACGGCCGGATCACCTCCGTGGGGGCACCGTGCAGCTGTTCCGGCGGTCCACCCGCCGGGCGGGCCGCCGGCCCGCCCGCGGCCACCGGCCGGCGGGCCCCGTCGGAGACCCGCAGCAGGACCGCGATGAGCAGCCAGTTCGCCATCAGCGACGAGCCACCGGCGGAGAGGAACGGAGTGGTCTGACCGGTCAGCGGAATGAGCTTGCTGATGCCGCCGACGATCACGAAGACCTGCAGGCCCAGCGTGAAGGCCAGACCGCCGGCGAGCAGCTTGCCGAACGAGTCCCGGACGGCGAGGGCCGCCCGCAGCCCCCGCTCGACGATCAGCAGGTAGACCACGAGCAGCGCGGAGAGGCCGAAGAGGCCGATCTCCTCGCCGATGCCGGCGAAGATGAAGTCGGTCTGCACCTCGGGCAGGAGGGTCGGCTGGCCGCCACCGGGCCCGGCCCCGAAGAGGCCGCCGCTGCCGAGCGTGAGCAGGCCCTGGACGAGCTGGTAGCCCTTGTCGTACGGGTCACCGAACGGGTCCAGCCAGATCTCGGCGCGCAGGTAGAAGTTCGCGAACGGGCCGCCGACCGTGCTGCCCAGCACGTACGCCAGGTAGGCGCCGCCGAAGAAGAGGACCAGGCCGATCAGCAGCCAGCTCACCCGTTCGGTGGCGATGTAGAGCGTCACCACGAACATGCCGAAGTAGAGCAGCGACGTTCCCAGGTCCTTCTCGAAGACCAGGACCAGGAGGCTGATCAGCCAGACCACCAGGACCGGGCCGAGGTCGCGCCCGCGCGGGAAGTCGACGCCGAGCAGCCGGCGGCTGGCCAGCGACAGCACCTCCCGCTTGCGGACCAGGTAGTACGCGAAGAAGGCGAGCAGGGCGAGCTTCGCGAACTCACCCGGCTGGATGGAGAACCCGCCGATCCGGATCCACAGCTTGGCGTTGTTGATCTCGGAGAACCGGGCCGGCAGCACCGCCGGGATCATCACCAGCACGATGCCGGCCAGCCCCAGCGTGTACGCGTACCGGGAGAGCGACCGGTGGTCCCGCATGATCGCCAGCAACCCGGCGGCGAGCACCACCGCGCCGAGCGTCCAGGCGAGCTGCCGCCCGCCCGTGCCGGCGAAGATGGCCAGGTGCTCCCGCTCCTCCGGGGCCGCCTGGGCCAGGTCGTAGCGGCGCAGGAAGCCCACGCCGATGCCGTTGAGCAGGGCGACCGCCGGCAGCAGCGCCGGGTCGGCGAAGGGTGCCAGCCAACGGATCACCAGGTGGAGGCCGAGGAAGACCAGGCCCAGCGTGGCGGCCGGGACCCAGAAGTCCGTGGTGACGGTGTCGAGCACGTTCGCCTCGACCGTGGCCGCGTACGCCGCCACCAGCACCATGGCGAGCAGGAGCAGCGACAGCTCGGCGTTGCGCCGGGACCGGGCCAGGCGTACGCCGGGCTGCTCGCCCGTCGAGGCGGGCGAGGCTGCCGGTACGGCGGCTGCGGTCACGGATGCGTCCTCCGGGTCGAACCGACGCTCACTCCGGCAACCGGCAGCCGGCCGGGTCGACCGGCGGGACCGTGTCGGAGGGGACGGCGTCGGGCGTGGTGGTCGGCGCGGTGGGCACGGGCGTGGGGGTCGCCGAAGGGACGGCGGTGGCGCTGCCGGACGGGGCCACCGGGGTGGTGCTGGCCACCACGGTGGCGGTCGGCGTCGGGCTGAGCGCCGCGGCCGTCGGGCTCGGGCTGGGCGGGCAGAGCGGCTTCAGGTTCGGGTTGGCCGGGTCGTCGCTGGTCAACTCGGCCAGCCGTCGCTCGGCGTCCGGCTCGCTCTTGGCCTGGATGCCCTGCTTGACCTGCTCCTGCGCGGCCAGGGTGAGGTCGTCGAGCTTGGCCTCGCTGGTGGCGTGCACGCTGGACAGGTCGAGGCCGGCGATCTGGCCCGGCACGCCCCGGAACACGGCCAGCTGCCCGTCCTGGGTGGCGCCGACGTAGTACTGGCGCTGGGTGTAGCTCCACCCGCCGAACAGGCCGCCACCGAGGATGACCAGCAGCGCCAGCAGCATGGCGGCGGTCCGCAGCGGGTGGTGCCGGCGCGGCTCCGGCTCGTCGTCGCGGCTGTCCGCGGGCTCCTCCGGCGCGGCCGGCCGGGGGGCGGAGAGCGCGGAGGCGCGGGCCGCCGGGGTGGAGACGTCGGCCGACGTGGCCATGCCCCGGTCCCGGGCGGCGGCGCCGCCGACGATCGGGGACGCCTCGACGATGTCCTCGTCCGTCGCGTCCGCGATGATCACCGTGATGTTGTCCGGTCCGCCGCCGCGCAGGGCGAGCTGCACCAGCCGCTCGACGCACTGCTGCGGGTCGGCGTACTCGCGCAGGGTGTCGGCGATGGTGTCCGCGCTGACCACGCCCGACAGGCCGTCGGAGCAGATCAGGTAGCGGTCGCCGGGGAGCACCTGGCGGACGCTGTACTCGGGGTCGATGTCGCGGCCGTCGAGCGCCCGGGTGAGCAGCGAGCGCTGGGGGTGGCTGCTCGCCTCCTCCGCGCTGATCCGGCCCTCGTCGACGAGCATCTGGACGTACGTGTCGTCCTTGGTGATCTGCGCGAACTCGTTGTTCCGCAGGAGGTAGGCCCGCGAGTCACCGATGTGGACCATCCCGAGCTTGCTGCCGGAGAAGAGGGTCGCGGTGAGCGTGGTGCCCATCCCCTCCAGTTGGGGATTGGCGTCCACGGTGTCGCGGAGCTGCTGGTTGGCGGTGCCCACGGCCGAACGCAACGCGTCGACGAGGGCGTCCCCGGGGACGTCCTCGTCGAGGGGCGCCATGGCACCGATGACGATGTTGCTGGCGACGTCACCGGCGGCCATGCCGCCCATGCCGTCGGCAACGGCGAGCAGCCGCGGCCCGGCGTAGACGGAATCCTGGTTACCGTCTCGGATCAGACCGCGGTCGCTGTGGGCCGCGTAGCGCAGGGTCAGAGTCATGGCCGTAATTCGAGGGAAGTGCGGCCGATCCGGATCGGCACGCCGAGGGGGACGGGGGTTGGTCCGGTGACCTTAGCGCGATCCAGGTAGGTGCCGTTAGTCGAGCCGAGGTCCTCGACGTACCACTGCCCGTCACGCGGCACGAGCCGGGCGTGTCGCGCCGAGGCGTAGTCGTCGGTGATCACCAGCGTCGAATCCTCGGCGCGACCGATGGTGATCTGCGCCTCGCCCAGCGTGATCCGGGTGCCGGCCAGTTGACCGGCGGTGACCACCAGTTGGTGGGCGGCCCTGCCTCGCTTCACCTTGGCCGGCTTCGCCGGCGGTCCGGCGGGCGCGCCGACCCCGCGCGGCGCGGCCACCAGCCGGCCCGACCGGGCCCCCGCGAAGAGGTCCCGGCGGATCACACCGACCACCGTGAACACGAAGATCCACAGCAGGATGAGGAACCCGAACCGGGCGACGGTGATGACGAGTTCCGGCAACGCTGGTCAGCCGTCCACGCGGAAGGTCAGGGTGGTCGTGCCGAGCTGGATCATGTCGCCCGGGTTGAGGGCGACGGCCGAGACGCGCTGGCCGTTGACCATCGTGCCGTTGGTCGAGCCCAGGTCGGTCAGCACGACCTGGCCGCCGTCGAAGTCCAGCCGGGCGTGCCGGCGGGAGATCCCGACGTCGGGCAGGCGCAGGTTGGCCTGGTCGCCACGACCGATCACGGTCGAGCCCATCTGGAGGGGGTAGGTGCGGCCGTCACCGGAGACCAGCCGGACGTTGCGGCCACCGCCGTGCCCCGGCGGCGGGCCGTAGCCGCCACCCTGGTCGTACGCCGGGTAGGCCGGGCCGGCGTCGTAGCCGCCGGGCGCGGAGACCGGGGCGACGTCGCCGCCGGTGTAGACCTCGGCGGTGACCCGGAACATGCCGGTGTCCAGCCCCTCGCCGCGCTCGATCTCGACGATCACGTCGCCGTAGACCGTCCAGGCCTGCTCGCCGATGAACTCCGCCTGCGACTGGGCCAGCTCCTGGGCCAGCGCGGCGGCGTAGGGCGCCAGCCGACTGTGGTCGTACGGCGAGAGATCGATCACGTAGCGGTTGGGCACCAACGTGCGCCCGCCGGCCAGGATCGCCTTGTGCGCCTCGGCCTCCCGCTGCATGGCGTTGAGGATCTCCACGGGGTGGACCACCCCTTTGAAGACCTTGGCGAAGGCCCCCTCGACCAGGCCTTCCAGACGCTTTTCGAAGCGTTGCAGCACGCTCACCGGCTCCTCCTCGGGTCCCGAGGCCATGATGGTATCCGGACACCGCCTCCGCAGCTCACATGCCGCTCGGCCGGCTGCCGGCGGCCCGTTCGTGGACGGCCCGATGGTCGTGCTACAGTTTCGTCCGCCACGAACGGTGATCGCTCGTGGCGATGACCGGTCACAGCGTAATATGTCCGGGCACCCGCCGCAGACGGTGGGAGCGGGATGAGCTACGGTGTTGCAGGTCAAGCCACGGGGAAGTGGCGGAATGGCAGACGCGCACGGTTCAGGTCCGTGTGCCCGAAAGGGCGTGGGGGTTCAACTCCCCCCTTCCCCACCATCACGAGGGCTCCGCGGACCGCGGGGCCCTCGCCGCATATCGGGGCGCGGCGCAGGTCACGCTATGCTCCGATTCGTTCCCTGCCTCCCATGGATCAGGAGTGGCGTGTGAGTGTCGCGTTGGTGACCGGCTCGGGCGGTCTGATCGGTTCCGAGGCGGCCCGGCACTTCGCCGGCCTCGGTCTCCACGTGGTCGGCATCGACAACGACATGCGCCGGTACTTCTTCGGCGAGGACGGCTCGACGGCCTGGAGCCTGGACCGGCTCGCCGCCGACCTGGGCACCGCCTACACCCACTACCCGGTGGACATCCGGGACCGGGACGGCCTGGAGAAGGTCTTCCGGAAGTACGGCTCGGACATCGCCGTGGTGATCCACAGCGCGGCGCAGCCGAGCCACGACTGGGCCGCCAAGGAGCCGTACACGGACTTCGACGTGAACGCGGGCGGCACGCTCAACGTGCTGGAGAACACCCGGCGGCACGCGATCGAGGCGCCGTTCATCCACTGCTCCACCAACAAGGTGTACGGCGACCGCCCGAACAGCCTGCCGCTGGTCGAGCTGGAGACCCGGTACGAGCTGCCCGAGGACCATCCCTGGTACCAGGGCATCACCGAGGACATGTCGATCGACGAGTCGCTGCACTCGATCTTCGGCGCCTCGAAGGTCGCCGCCGACGTGATGGTGCAGGAGTACGGCCGCTACTTCGACATGCGGACCGCCTGCTTCCGGGGCGGCACGCTGACCGGCCCGGCGCACTCCGCCGCCGAGCTGCACGGCTTCCTGGCGTACCTGATGCGCTGCGTCATGGAGGGCCGGACGTACAACCTCTTCGGGTACAAGGGCAAGATGGTCCGGGACGCGATCCACTCGCGGGACGTGCTCACCGCGTTCGAGGCGTTCTTCCGCGAGCCGCGCTCGGCGCAGGTCTACAACCTGGGCGGCGGCCGGCACTCGAACACCTCGCACATCGAGGCGTTCCGGATCGCCGAGGAGATCACCGGCCGCGAGGCGCAGATCAACTACGTCGAGCAGGCCCGCACCGGCGACCACCAGTGGTACGTCAGCAGCATGGCCCGGTTCGAGGAGCACTACCCGAGCTGGAAGATCACCTACGACGTGCCGATGATCCTCCGCGAGATCTACGAGGCCAACGTCGACAAGTGGGTGCCGAAGGCATGACCACCAAGCGGAACGTCCTCGGTGTCCTCGTCGACGCGACCGACTACGCCCGGGCGACCGAGGCGGTCGTCACGGCGGCCCACGAGCGGCGTTCGCTGGCCCTGACCGCGCTGGCCGTGCACGGCGTGATGACCGGGGTGCTCGACCGGGCGCACAACGCCCGGCTCAACTCGTTCGACGTGGTCACTCCGGACGGCCAGCCGGTCCGCTGGGCGCTCAACCTGCTGCACGGCGCCGGCCTCACCGACCGGGTCTACGGGCCGGAGCTGACGCTGCGGGTGCTCGCCCGCTTCGCCGAGGAGGGGCTGCCGGTCTACCTCTACGGCTCCACCGAGGAGACCCTGTCCCGGCTGGTCCCGGCCCTGGAGCGGAAGTTCCCGGCGCTGAAGATCGCCGGGGTCGAGCCGTCCAAGTTCCGGGCCGTCCAGCCGGGCGAGGACGTCGAGATCGCCGACCGGATCAAGGCCAGCGGCGCCCGACTCGTCCTGGTCGGGCTGGGCTGCCCCCGCCAGGAGGTCTTCGCGTACGCCATGCGGCCGCTGCTGGACATGCCTCTGATGGCGGTCGGCGCGGCCTTCGACTACCACGCCGGCCTGCTGCGCAACCCGCCGCCGTGGATGCAACGGGCCGGGCTGGAGTGGTTCTGGCGGCTCGGCCTGGAGCCGAAGCGGCTGTGGCGGCGCTACGTCATCCTCAACCCGGCCTACCTGGCTCGCCTGGCCGCACAGAAGACCGGCCTGTGGAAGGCCACCCCGCCGGCGCCGGCCACCGAGCGTCCGGCCAGCTTCGACGTCTGACGCCCGCGACGACGTCCGGCGGCCACCCCGAGGGGGACCGCCGGACGCCGGTGGGAAGAGGTTGGCTCCCGACCGGCCCGGGCCCGCCCGCCCGGTGCGGCTCCGGCGGATCGACGCTGACCGGTCACAGCGAGGCTAGGTCCCGTGTGCGAACACTGTGAACATGCCGGATGTGCCATAACTCCGACGGGATGCCCCCCTACGGGAGCACGTACGGGACGAACCGGGGTCACGCCCCCGATTCGCTCGACGTCGAACTGGGCAAGGCTGTGGACATGGACAGCCATCTCCTCGTTCTGCTCCCCGTCGCCGCCGTCTGGACGGCCGCCGGCGTGGTGGCGGACGGACTGCCCCGGCTGGACCACGCCCGCTCCCTACGCCGGCGTACCGGATGGCTGTCCGCCCTGACCCTCACCGGCCTGGCGCTCACCGCGGCCGTCCTGGTGCTGGGCCTGCAGAGCGCCGGTACGACGCCGATCGACCGGGCGGCCTCCGGCCTTCTCCTCGCGGCGGCCCCCGCGCTGGTCGTCGCGGCCTGCTCGGCCCCACGGATCCGGCGGCTACGGGCCGGCGCGGGCGCCCTCGCCGCCGCCCCCGACACGCCGGCCCCGCACGGGTTGCGCGCCGCGGCGGCCCACCCACTGGTCGGGCTGCCGCTCCAGGTGACCGCGCTCGCGGTGCTGCCGGCCGTGGTCTCGGCGGCGGGGGTCGAGCTGCTCGCCACGCCGGCGGTGGCCGGCCCGGCCATCACCGTCGGTGCGCTCGGTGTGATCGTGATCGGGGTACGCCACGCCCTGCGGCACAACCGGCTCGCCGAGCGGACCCTGCCGCCACCGACCACGGTGTCACCGCGAGCGGCCAGTCCCCTGCACGTATAGCAGTTCCAGGATCGCCCGGGTCGCCTCGAACCAGCGGTCCAGCCAGCCGGGCGGCGGAACGCTGCCCTTTGGCGGCAACTCCATCAGCAGGCCGCGCAGCAACGGATGGTCCACCAGGGACTCGGGCTGCTCGACCGGCCAGCCGCTCGGCGGGAACGACGGCTCGGTGAGCGGGTTCGGGTCCAGCGAGGGCAGGGTGAGCGGCGGGGAGGCCTGCTCCGGGGCGTCCGTGTCCCGGCCGCCGAGCTCGGTGTCGGCGGAGACCACCTCGGTGAGGACGGTGTCCCGGCGCGCCCCGCGATACTTGCCGCCGAACCGCTCCGGTTTGCCGGGGCCGTTGGTGACATTCTCTGAACCGATCGTCGTCATCCGTCTCGCCTGCCTCGCTCGGTTGCCGATCTGTGCGGTTCAACGAGGCGGGACGGAACTGGCGACGGGGTGACGAAATGGTCCCGCCCGGCGACGCTGCCGGGCGGGACCACGTTCTCGGTGGCGGGGGGGCGGGGGGGGGAGGGTCGCGCCGGATCAGATCCGGCCGAACACACCGCCCCGGGCGCCGGCCACGAAGGCACGCCAGTCACCCGGGCCGAAGACCAACGCCGGGCCTGTCTTGTCCTTCGAGTCCCGGACGCCGACCGCCCCGGTCACATACGCGACCTCTACGCAGTTGTCGCAGTTCGGCCCGCTCTTCGAGCTCTTGAACCACGTCGCCTGCGTCAGGTCCACGGGGAATTCCTTGGTCGCCATTTCCACAACGGCTCCTCTGCCAGTTTTGCGATGTGTGCGATCGACTCCTCCGGTCGTATGGCCGCTGCTCGTATGTGATCGAAGATGAAGCTGTACTTCTGCAGTTCGTCGCTCTTCTCGAGGAAGAGCCCACCCGTGGCGTTCTCCGCGTACACGACATCGGGATCACTCGGTTCGGGGAAGCTGAGAATGGTGAAGGTGCCGTCCATGCCGGCGTGCGCTCCCACCTCGAAGGGCAGGACCTGCAACGTCACGTTCGGCAGTTGGGCCACCTCCACCAGCCGTTCGAGCTGGCCACGCATCACCGCGTCGCCGCCGACCGGCCGGCTCAGCACCGCCTCGTCGAGCACCACCCACAGATCGACCGGATCATCCTGCGTCAACAACGACTGACGGCCCAGACGGACACGCACCCGTTGTTCCACCTGTTCGGCGCTGAAGTCGGGCCGAGCGGCCCGGATCATCGCCCCCGCGTACTCCTCGGTCTCCAGCAGGCCGGGGACGACCTGCTGCTCGTACGCCCGGATCGAGCTGGCCGCCGCCTCCAACCCCACGTACGCCCCGACCAGCACCGTGCTGTACGGATGCCACCAGCCTTTCTGCCGGGCCTCACGGGCGATCTGCACCAGCTCGTCGCTCTCCGCGCCGACCACCCCGTAGATGCGGAGCATGTCCCGTACGTCCCGGGGCGTGGCGGTGGTGTGGCCGGTCTCGATGCGGGAGATCTTGGAGGCCGAGCACTCGAGCTGCTCGGCGACCACCTCGATGGTGATGCCCGCGGCCTCCCGCTGGCGGCGGAGTTCCGCCCCGAGGCGACGACGCCGGATGGTCGGGCTGCGCCGTTCACTCACCACGGTGCCGCTCCCCCGCCGGTCGCCGGCTCGGAACGCCGACTCCGCTCGCCTCGCGCGCTGCTGAGCTTGCTGGCTCGCTCGCTCCGCTCGCTCACCGGGGCCCACCTCCGGTCGATCGCGCCGGTTCGACGCCCGCCGGGGGCGCGACCGTGTTGACGGCGGGCGATTCGTTAGCGGCAGGGGGTGGTGCCCGGTCGTCGACCGGCCGCGTCGGGCGAAACCGGCGTCCAGTGTGCCGTTTCGAAGGCGGCCGCTTCAAGCGTCCCGTTCACGTGTCCTGCTCGCGTATCGGCAAAAGTCGACGTGCAACTTGCATGAAGCACGTCCCTGATGCACTCTGTCGTTATGGCACGGGTTACTCACCGTCTCCGCATGATCTCCGGGCGTGGTGATCCCACGGGCCGTGGGACGGCAGGAGGGGAGCCGTCCCGCGCCGTGAGACCTGCCCCGGGGTGAAGACCCCGCCGCTGTACGCCAGTTTGACTGCGGCGGCGGGAGCGGTAGCCGGGAGCAGCCGGGTGATGGTCGAGTGGGCGTCCGCCACCGCGGAAACCACTCGACCACCACCGAAACACCTGATCAGCCGGTCCACGCGGCACGACCCCGTCGCCGGACCCCTGTCCCCCCGATCAGCTTTCGCCGGCTCGTCCGGCCGAACCCTCCCAGGAGCCCATGTGCTTCCCCGCTCCGGTGACGTACTGCACGTGACACGCGCGGCGAGTGTCCAGTTCCTCCGGCCCATCATGTTCCGGGTGATCCGGGTGCTCGACTGGCCGACCTACGACGGTTGGCTCTGGCTCGACGGCTACGAGTTGAACGCGGCGGGGGACGCGGTCAACCGGCGGTCGATCTTCGTACAGCAGGACGGGCTGCGGCAGCACCAGGCCGCGGCGGCACCACGGCAGCACACCGTCCGAGCCGGCCGCCGTCCGCTCGTCCGGACCCCGGTCCGGGTCGGCTGACCCCACCAATACCGGGCCGGGAGGCGTGCCGCCGCCATAGAATCGGTACGCCCACCCCGGCAAGTTTCCACCCCGTGCGTCCCTGACCCTGAACCTGGGATGGTCATGGTCAATCTGCCCGCAGCACGGCGGCACCACCGGTCCCGTATCAACTACGCCCTCGGGCTCCTGGCGCTCCTCGGCACCGCGACCGCACTCGCACTCGTGGTCCGGCACCCCGCCTTCTCCGCCACCGAACAGTCGACCGAACCCGTGCCCGCTCCGGAGATCACCGTGGTCGAGGGCACCGCGCCCCCCGGCACGGCGGAGGACGAGCAGGGCTGGGCCGGCGCACCGGAGGACGAGGTGGCGGGCGGCGGTGTGCCGACCACCCCGGACCCGGCGGGAGCCGGCGCCGGCCAGGGCACGCTGGCCGACCCGCAGGGCGTACGGGACACCGAGGACGTCAGCCGCTCGCTGTTCTACTCCGGCCTGCTCGGCCTCGCCATCTCGCTGGCCGGGCTGGGCCTGGTCGGCACGAGACGCCGGCAGTGGTGACGGTCAGGGAGTCGCCGTGGCCGTCGGGCCGGCCGTCGTCGTGCCGGCGGCCGTGGTCGGCGTCGCACGCTCGGCCACCACGAGGGTGACCCGGTCCCCGTCCGCGATCGGCTCACCCGCCGCCGGGTCGGTCGCGAGCACCGTGCCGGCCGGCCGGTCGGACTCCCGGGTCTCCACCCGGTAGTCCACGCCCAGCCGGTCGAGGATCGCCCGGGCGGCGGACTCCGGCAGCCCCACCAGCGGCGGCATCGGCACCTCGGCACTGCTCGGGCTGGGGGGCGTGGTCGGTGGCGAACTGCTCGGCGCGGTGGTGGTCGGCGCGGCGCTGGTCCGCGGCGCGCTGGTCGGCACGGCCGTCGGCGACGGGGTGGGTGCCGGGTTCCGCTCCGTCGCACGGAGCCCCAGCCACACCCCGAGGCCGATCAGGGCGACCAGCAGCAGGGCGAGAATCCCCAGCAGAATCGGCATCCACCAGCGCCGCCCCGCCTGCTCCTCGGCGTACCACTCGGCGCCGGGCTCGTGGTAGGCGGCCGGTCGCGTCGGCACCCCGGCCCGTCCGGACCAGGCCGGCGGCAGGGGCGCGGTGGCGCCGGCCCGGTCCGGACGGGCGGCTCCGCCGGGCATCGGGCGCGTCGCGTCCGGTGGGCGGGGCCCGGCGGCACCACCGGTCGCCGGCATCGCCCGGGTGGCGTCGGCGTCGGCCACGCCCCCGCGCTCCGGAGGCAACGCCTGAGTGGCGTCCGCGTCCGCCGGGGCGCCCCGGCCGGCGTCCCCGGCAGGACGGTCGGGCGGCAGGGCACGGGTCGCGTCGGGATCCCCCGCGGGTGGCTCCTGGCGGTCGTCGCTCACGGCACGTCCTTTCCCCGCAGGGTCAGGGCACCCTGGCCCTCGGTCGTCCACGGTATCGGCCGGGGCAACCATCGGGTCGGATCAGCGCGGCGAGCCGGCGGTCACGGGGTCGGCGACGGGGTGACCACCGGTGCCGTCGACGCCACCGCGCCGCAGCTGAGGGTGACCCGGTCGTTCCAGTACGCCGGGGTGCCGGCGACCGGGTCCTGGGCCGTGACCTCGCCCCGGCGGCCGGCCCGGTAGCGCGGATAGAGGCCCGCCTCGACCAGGTCGTCCGCGGCGGCACCGCAGTCCGATCCGGTCAGGTCCGGTACGGCGACGGCCGGTGCGGACCCGGCGACCCAGAGGGTGACGGTGATCCCGCGCCGGACGGGCGTACCCGGCTCGGGGGAGGTGCGCAGGACGGATCGGTCGGCACCGGTGCCGAAGATCAGCCGCCAGCCGAGCTTCCGGTCGCGCAGCTGCCGGCGCGCCTCCGCGAAGTCGGTGCCCACCAGCTCCGGAACGGTCAGGCCGGCCGGCGTGGCGCTGGTCCGGGTCGCGGTCGGACGCTGCGACGGCGTGGTCGGCGGCGCCTCGGACGGGGTCTGCCCGCTCGACGCCAGCGGGCTGCCGGCGGTCGAAACGGGACGGTCCGGCTGGCCGGCGAGCATCCAGCCCCCGCTCGCCCCGATCACCGCGAGCAGCACCGCGGCCAGGCCACCCCCGAGGAGCAGCCGCCTCCGGTCCGGCCCCTGGTCGTCGCGTACCCCCGGTCGCCGTTCCGGGTGCCCGTCGTCCGTCATCCCGCCCACCGCCTCAGTCACCGGCGACCGTATCGGCCGCCACCAACCCACAAGTCGGCGACGCAAGCGGCATCCCGTCACGACTCGCCGCGCCGACGCTGGGACGCTACGCTGCCCGGCATGGCCAGACGGGGCTGGGGAGGATCGGTCGCCACCGCGCTCGGGGTCGCCGCCGGGACGGGGGCGGCACAGCTGGGCTTCGGCTACGGCCTGGGCATCATCAACTGGTCGTCGGCGGGCGGCACCCGGGTCGAGGCGGCCTGGGTGGCGAGCCTCGCCTGGGCCACCTGGATCTCCGCCACCTCCGTGGTGGCCGGCGCGGTCGGCGCCCGCTGGCTGCGGGGCGAGGACGAGGAGCCCGGTCGTACGCTGCGGAACCTCGTCCTGGCCGTCGCCGCCGGGGTGGGTGCGCTGATCACCGTGCTGCTGGCCGCCGTACCGGCCCGCGCCGCCCGGGTGCCGTACACCTTCTCCCCGCAGACGGTGGCCGCCGGCTACGCCGTCGCCGGGCTGGTCGCGGGGGTGCTGCTGGCGATCTGGGCGCTGCACTCCCGGGCGGCCGCCGGCAACCTCGTCGCCACCACCGGCTGGCTCTGGCTGCTCGCCGTGGTGTCGGTGGTCGACGGGGTGCTCGCCGGCCGGGGCCTGACCACCGCACAGCTCGGCATCTGGCAGATCAGCGCGGACAGCGACCGCTTCTGGATCCGCGACTACTTCTACTGGCCGGGGGCCCTGCTCGCGCTGGGTTCCGCGCTGGTGATCGGCGTGCTGGCCGCGCGGCGTACCGCCCGGGTGCCGGAGCGGCGGGTGGGGGCGGCGGCCTCGGGAGCAGCCGGGCCGGTCCTCGTGGCGCTGGCCTACCTGCTGGCCGTGCCGAGGCTCGCGGGGATCGCTCCCGAGCAGTTGTCCGCCCACCTGATCGCCCCGTACGCGGTGGTCGCCGGGGTCGGCGGCTCGGTCCTGGTGGCCGCGCTGGCCCAACGGGCCGAACTCCGGGCCGCCGCGCGGGCCGGGGCGACGCTGCCCCACCAGCGCACCGACGAGCCGGCCGACCGGCCCACCCTGGAACCGGACCGGCCGGTGGCCGGGGCGCCGGTCGAGGCAGCGGCCGCGGACGACCGGGCGAGCTCCCGCCGGTGGCGGCTCGGCCGCCGGTCCGCCGGGACCGGGCCGTCACAGCCGGCCACCGAACCCGCGACGGCCGACCGGTCGGCCGACTCGGGCCCGGCCTCGAGCATGCCCGGCGTCGAGCCGTCCGGATCGGACCCGAAGTCGACCGGTTCGGGGGCGGAGCCGACCGGTTCGGGGGCGGGGGCGGCCAAGCAGCGGGGCACGACGGCGACCAGTCCCGGAGCGGGGCCGACCAGGCAGCGCTCCGAAGCGGCCGAGCCGGGCTCGGGCCCGGCCACGCCGGGCACGAGCACGGTCGAGGCCACCTCGAAGCGGTCCCGGACCGCCGGCGGTCGCGGTCGGGCGATCCCGCCCCAGCGGACGCCGTCGGACCCGCCGGTCCGCGCCGGCGACGAGGGTACGCCCGGCGCGGGTGCGCCCGAACACGCCTCGGAGAGCGACGCGACCACCGGGGCGAAGGCGCGCCGGCCCAGCCGCTGACCGGACGGCTCGTCGCCGCACCGGCTCCCCGGGCACGGCCCGGAAGTCACGCTCGTACCGGGAAGTAGTGGTCTCGCCCGTGGGGGAGGCCACTACTTCCCGGTACGAGCGCGATCTTGCCGGCGGTGGGGGTGGTCAGTCGACGGGCCAGGTGTGTACGGGCTCGTTGCTGCGCTGGAGCTCGGCGTAACGCTGGACCATGTGGTGCAGGGCGGCCGTGCGGTCCATGCCCCGGTGCCGCTCCGCGGCCCAGACCGTCTCGGTCTGCCAGACCGCCCCGTTGCGGCCGGTACGGCAGCGCTGCTCGATGACGCCGAGCAGGCGGTCCCGCTCGGCCGGGGCGACGCCGAACCGGTCGAGGCCCTGCGCGGCCTTCGGCAGCAGGACGTCGAGCACGAGCTTGGTCACCGGCACCTCGCCGAGCCGGGGCCAGTGCAGCACCGCGTTGATGCCGCGCCGGGCGGCGGCGTGGAAGTTCTCCTCGGCCGAGCTGAAGGTGAGCTGGCTCCAGATGGGCCGGTCCGCCTCGGCGAGCGCGCGGGCGAGTCCGAAGTAGAAGGCGGCGTTGGCCAGCATGTCCACCACGGTCGGCCCGGCCGGCAGCACCCGGTTCTCCACCCGGAGGTGGGGGCGGCCGTTCATGATGTCGTAGACCGGCCGGTTCCAGCGGTACACGGTGCCGTTGTGCAGTCGCAGCTCGGCCAGCTCGGGGACCCCGCCGGCGTGCAGCACCTCCACCGGGTCCTCGTCCTCGACGATGGGGAGCAGGGGCGGGAAGTAGCGGACGTTCTCCTCGAAGAGGTCGAAGATCGAGGTGATCCAGCGCTCCCCGAACCACACCCGGGGGCGTACGCCCTGGGCCTTCAGCTCGTCCGGCCGGGTGTCAGTGGCCTGCTCGAACAGGGCGATCCGGGTCTCGGCCCAGAGCTGGCGGCCGTAGAGGAACGGCGAGTTGGCCCCGATCGCCACCTGTACCCCGGCGATGGCCTGCGAAGCGTTCCAGTAGTCCGCGAAGCTGTCGGGCGCCACCTGAAGATGGAACTGGAGGCTGGTACAGGCCGACTCGGGGGCGATCGAGTCGGTGTGCGTCTGGAGCCGTTCGACGCCCCGGATGTCCAGCTCGATGTCCTCGCCCCGCGCTCCGACGATCTGGTCGTTGAGCACCCGGTAGCGCTCGTTGGTGGAGAGGTTGTCGGCGACCAGGTGGCGCTCGGTGAGGGTGGGCAGGATACCCACCATCACGATCTTGGCGTCCGAGCTGGCGGCCCGCTGGTCGGCGCGGGCGAGGCTGCCACGCAGGTCCTGCTCGTAGTCGGCGAAGCCGGTGCCCTCGATGAGCCGGGGCGAGGCGTTCAACTCCAGGTTGAACTGCCCGAGCTCGGTCTGGAACAGCGGGTCGGCGATGTCCGCGAGGATCTGGTCGTTGCGCATGGCCGGCTCGGCTGCCGAGTCGACCAGGTTCAGCTCGATCTCCAGCCCGGTCATCGGGCGGTCGGCGTCGAAGCCGAAGTCGTCCAGCATCAGCGCGAAGACGTCCAGGCACCGCCGGACCTTCTGCCGGTAGCGGACCCGGTCCTCCCGGGAGAAGGCGCCCTGCTCGACGTCTCTGCCCATCTGTCCTCCCGGCGCGAAGCGCAACGGAACCGTACCGTTCCGGAACGCATTGTGAAGCATTCACGTTAAGTGCGCCCGGCCCACCGGAACCAGGGGGCCGGGCGCAGGTCTGCACTCCTACCCAGTCAGAGGGCGCGGCACCGCCCCCAACCTGTGAACAAGGCGTGACAATTCGCACCCGGTCACGGGGGTCGGGACGGGGACGGGACGGCGACATGCGGCATCCCGGGCCGTCGGGCCGAGCGGAAGCCGCGAGATGCGGCATCTCGCGCCCTTCACCTCAGGCGGAGGGCGGGCGGAAGGGCGGGCGGAGGCCGGGGGCAGGGCGCCGCCAGGGCCCGTGCCGTCGGCTGACGGCACGGGCCCTGGCGGCGTACGGGAGATCAGGCCTGGCGGACGGCCTCGCCCTCGATCTCGATCTTGACCTTCCGGCCGACCAGGACGCCGCCGGTCTCCAGCGCGACGTTCCAGGTGAGGCCGAAGTCCTCACGGTCGATCTCGGTGCTCGCGGAGAAGCCGAAGATGTCCTGGCCGAACGGGCTGCGGCCGACACCCTCGAACTCGACCTCGAGGTCGACCGGGCGGGTGACACCCTTGATGGTCAGTTCGCCGGAGAGGACGAACTCGTTGCCGTCGCGGGACTTCACGGCGGTGCTGCGGAACTCCAGGGTCGGGAACTGCTCGACGTCGAGGAATTCCGGGCTGCGCAGGTGCGCGTCGCGGTCGGCCTGCGCGGTGTTGATGCTGGCGGCCTGGATGGTGGCCGTCACCGACGACTGCATGGGGTCGTCGCCGACGGTGATCGTGGCGGCCGCCTCGGCGAACTCACCGCGTACCTTGCTGACCATCATGTGCCGGGCGACGAACCCGACGCGCTTGTGCGCGGCGTCCAGCAGGTAGGTGCCGGCGGTCGGGATGGTGAGGCCCTCCCAGTCGCGGGTAACCGCTTCGGTGCTGCTGGTCATGGTGCTGTCCTCCAGGGGAGATTGTTTAGTAGCCCAACGACTGACTGAGCAACTATAGCCGCAGCAATATTCCCTGTGTCAAGGACTGCTAGGATGTAGGCGTGGACCACAACGTGTTCGACGACCCCCGGATCACCGCCATCGGCCTGCTCTTCGAGGCGAGCGCCGGGCTGTCGGCCCGGTTCGCCGCCCAGTTCGAGGAGCACGGCCTCTCCCCGGTCGAGTTCGAGGTGCTGATGCGGCTCACCCGCTCACCCGGGCACCAGCTGCGGATGACCGACCTCGCGGCCCAGACCTCCCTCTCCACCAGCGGGGTGACCCGGGTGGTCGACCGGATGGAACGCGACGGCCTGCTGCGCCGCCGGGCCTGCCCCTCGGACCGGCGCAGCTCGTACGCGGTGGTCACCGCCGCCGGCCTGGCCCGGCTGGACGAGACCCTGCCGGGGCACCTGCAGATCATCGAGCAGTGGTTCACCGGCCAGCTCGATCCGGCCGCCCTGGACTCCCTCCTCGACGGCCTGCGCCGGGTCCGTGACGCGGTCCACCCGGGCGCGACCGCCGGGAGCACGGATCCGGCCCCGGCGCACGTGCCGAGCGCCGCCGGCTGCTGAACCGGCACCCGATCCGGGGGCCCGAGACCGGTCGGTCACCGGCAGAAAGACCGGCAGAACGCGCTTAGCATCCCCCCAAATGGCTGCGGAATCGTCCAATTCGCTCGCCCGGCCTGGATAGGCTCTTCCCTGAGCGGGGGTGCACCGGGGGGTGCCGGCGCGAGCGATGAGCGAGGGGCAACACCAGGGGGCTTCTTCGCTCGCGCCACCCCCGCTCCCGCGGGCCGGCAGCCGGGAGCGGACCGGTCAGCGGCGCCCGCGCCCGGCCACCAACGCGTAGAGCAACTCCTCCTCGCGGGGCAGCAGGCTGACGCCGCTCGATCGGCGGGCCCGGTCCAACCGGTCCAGCACCGCCACGTCGGCGGTGCTCGCGGCGAGCCACACCAGCGCCTCGATCAGATCCCGGCGGTCGCGGCCCTCAACCGCGGTGGCGGCGGCCGCCTCGAACCACTCGGCCGCCAGTTCCCGGTCCCCGCGGCGCAGCGCGAGCTGCCCCTCGATCAGCGCACAGACCGTGTGCGCCGGCCGGCGGGCCCGGTCCGGCCCGGCCTGGCCCACCCCGACCGGCGACCGTTGCCCCGGCACCGGGAGGGCACGCCGCAGCTCGGCCACCACCTCCAGCGCCTCCGCCGTCCGTCCCTCCTCGGCCAGGGCCAGGCCGACCGTGCCGAGCACCCGGCGGCGCTGCCCCGGGTCACCCTGCTCGGCCAGGGCCACCGCCACCCGCCGCCCCTGCGCGACGGCGTCGACGTACCGGCCCTCGAGGCGGGCGACCTCGGCGAGGTTGGCCCGGGCCTGCAGGCGGAGCCGCTGCTCCCCGCACTCCACGGCCAGCCGGTCCACGGTGGCCAGTCGGCGGCGCGCCCCGGCCAGGTCGCCCACCCGTACGTCGTGCCAGGTCAGGTGGGTCTGCGCGACCGCCATCTCGCGCGCCCGGCCGTGCCGGGTGGCCGTCTCCAGCAGCGCCTGCGCCTGCTCCCGGGCCTCGTCGTGGGCCGCGACGGCGGGCAGCAACGCACAGAGCACCGAACGGGCCGACAGCTCACCGGTCACCTCCCCGGCCGCGCTGAAGGCGGCCAGCGCGGCCCGCGCGCCGGACAGCTCCTCCGGGCCCGCGTCGTGCTCGACGGCCAGCCGGGCCGCCCCGAGCATCGCCCAGGCCCGCAGCACCGGGTCGGCGTCGGCGGTGCGCGGATCGGCCAGCAGCCGCCGCAGCCACCGCCGCCCGGAGACGTCCCGACCGCGCAGCCGCCACCAGCGTGGCAGCGCCGCCGCCAGCCGCAGTGCGGTCACCGGGTCGTGCTCGGCGGCGTACCCAAGCGCGGCGATGATGTCGCTGGTCGCCTCGTCCAGCACCCGTACCGCGGCTGCCACGTCCGCACCGACCAGGCCCGGGGCCGTCCGACGCACCAGCCCGGCCACGACGACGGCGTGCCGGCGCCGGATCCGGGCCAGTTCGCCCTCACCGGCGGCCTGCTCCACGGCGAAGTCGCGGACCGCGTCGAGCAGGCGGAACCGGAACGGGCCGGTGCCGCGGACGCTGAGCAGGCCGAGTTCCCGCAGCCGGTCCAGCAACGGGACCGCGTCCTCCCGGTCGCCGCCATCGGCGAGCAGTTCCTCGGCCAGCTCCACCGACCACCGGTTACGAAACGCGGCGAGCCGGCGCAGCGCGACCCGTTCCTCCCCAGCCAGCAGCCGGTAGCTGGTCGCCACCGCCTCCCGCAGGGTCACCGATGCGGCGGGCCGGTCGGCCGGTCGCCAGCCGGGGCCGCCGCCCGTGGCCAGGTCGAGGACCCGGTCGCCGTACCGGTCGAGCAGTTCGGTGACGTCGAGGATCCGGCCCCGGGCCGCCATCAGCTCGATGGCCAGGGGCAGCCCGCCGAGGCGGCGGACCAGAGCCACCAGCGCCGGCAGCTCGGCCGGGGTGGGCGGCTCCGGCCGCACCTGGGCGAGCCGGGCGGCGAACAGCGCGGTGGCGGGCCACCGCGCCAGCTCCGCCGGCTCCCCGGGGGTCACCCCGATCGGCGGTACGTCGAGCGGCGCGACCGGACGGACCAGCTCACCGGGGAGGCCGACCGGTCGGCGACCGGTGACCAGCACGCGCAGGGTCGGCGCGGCGGCGAGCAGCGCACCGAGCGCCTCGGCCACCGGCTCGGGCGCCCGTTCCACCGCGTCGACCAGGAGCAGGGCCGGCCGGTCGGCGAGGTGGCAGGCGAGGTCGTCCAGCCGGCTCCCGCCGAGGACCGCGACCGAGGCGGCGAGCACGTCGTTGGCATCGGAGCCCTCGCCGACCAGGACCCCGGTGACGCCGGCCGGATGGTCGGCGGCGACCGCGTACGCGACGGCGAGCGCGAGGGCGGTCTTGCCCACCCCGGCCAGGCCGACCAGGCTCACCACCGGACGGTCGGCGCCCAGCAGGGCGGCCACCTCGGTGACGTCCCGGTCCCGGCCGAGCAGCGGGACGGGCTGGGGCAGCGCGATCGGCGTACCCGCGGGGGAGGC
>NZ_RJLN01000087.1 GCF_003725545.1 Micromonospora solifontis
GTCGCCGCCGGCGTCCTGTTCCTCCTCGGCTTCTGAGACGTCAGGTACGTGTGCCACCGACACCGACGGTCCTGCCGGAAGATCCCGTGGACCCGTGCGGTAACGGCGTGACCGGCCCGGCGGCACCAGGCGGCCATTCCGCAGGCGCTGACTGGTCGCTCGGGATGATGCCGGGCATTCCCGCCGCAACCAGAACCGTCGACAACACCACCGCGTACGGCAGGGCCTTGGCACGGCCGGCAGCATACCGGCGCCCGCCTCGTGTCACAGGACTCGCTGCCCAACGCGAGCTGCCGGGCGATTTGCGGCCAACGAGGTTGTTGCAGCCCGCAGGTGCGGCAGTAAGATCTTCTTCGTGCCGCAGTATCGGATCAGTGAGGTGGCGGAGCTGCTGGGGGTCAGCGATGACACGGTGCGCCGCTGGGTGACCTCCGATCGGCTGCCCGCCACCCGCGACAGCGCCGGCCGGCAGGTCGTCGACGGCGAAGCCCTCGCCGAGTTCGCCCGGGACCAGACCGCCGCGGAGGCCACCGGCGGGGTGTCGGCCCGCAACCGGCTCGCCGGGATCGTCACGGACGTGGCGGTGGACGGGTTGATGGCGCGGGTGGACGTGGCAGCGGGCCGGTTCCGGCTGGTGTCGCTGATGACTCGCGAGGCCGCCGAGGAGCTGGGCCTGCGACCCGGGGTGCTGGCCACCGCGGTCGTCAAGGCCACCACGGTGGTCATCACCACGGGACAGGAGCACGGATGAGCCGGCTGCGGGCGGCCACCGCCGTCCTGATCGCGACGGTGGCGGTGCTGGCGGGCTGCGGCGGTGGGGCGCCGGCGGCCCCGGCTGGGGCGCAGGTGGTGCGGGTGGCGGCCGCGGCCGATCTGAAGTTCGCGTTGGAGGAGGTCGCGGCGGTGCTGGCCAAGGCCGACCCGCCGGTGCGGTTGCAGACCACCTACGGGTCGTCGGGCACGTTCTTCCAGCAGATCAGCAACGGCGCCCCGTTCGACGTTTTCCTGTCGGCGGACCTGTCCTACCCGACCCGGCTGGCCGAGGCGGGCCGGGCCGCGCCCGACGACGTGTTCGCCTACGCGGTGGGCCGACTGGTGGTGTGGGTGCCCAACGGCTCCCCGGTCGACGTGTCGAAGGGGCTGACGGCACTGGCCGACCCGGCGGTGGGCAAGGTCGCGATCGCCAACCCCGAGCACGCCCCGTACGGCAGGGCGGCCGTCGCCGCGATGCGCAGCGCCGGCGTCTACGACCGGGTCGAGTCACGGCTGGTGCTGGGGGAGAACGTGGCGCAGGCCGCCGAGTTCGCCGCCTCCGGCAACGCCGGTGCCTCGGTGATCGCGCTGTCGCTGGCGCTGGCGCCGCAACTGGCCGACCGCGGTCGGCACGAGGAGGTGCCACTGCCGTCGTTTCCGCGCCTCGACCAGGGCGGGGTGGTCCTAGCGGGGACGGCCGACCGGGCCGCGGCGGTACGGCTACGCGAGTTCCTCACCGGCGAGCAGGGCACCGCGATCCTGAAGCGCTACGGCTTCTACCTGCCCGGGGCCTGATCCGTGGACTGGCAGGCGATCGGGGTCAGCGTACGGCTGGCCGGGTTGACCACGCTGATCCTGCTGCCGCTGGCGGTGCCAGTCGCGGCGTGGCTGGCGCTGTCCCGCCGCCGGATCGCGGTCCTGCTGGAGGCAGTGGTCGCGCTGCCGCTGGTGCTGCCCCCGACCGTGCTCGGCTTCTACGTGCTCACCGCCCTCGGTACGGCGTCGCCGTTGGGCCGGTGGTGGCAGCAGACCACCGGCGCGACGTTGGCGTTCACGTTCAGCGGCCTGCTCGTCGCCTCCGTGCTGTCCAGCCTGCCGTTCGCCGTGCAACCCCTGGTCGCCGCGTTCGCCGGGCTGGACCGGCGGCTGCTGGAAGCCTCCGCCGTGCTCGGCCGCACCCGCGCCGGCACCCTGCTGCGCGTCGCGCTGCCGCTGTCCAAGGCCGGGCTGGCCACCGCCGCCGTGCTCACCTTCGCCCACACCGTCGGCGAGTTCGGCGTCGTGCTCATGGTCGGTGGGAACATCCCCGGCGCCACCCGCACCGTATCCATCGCCATCTACGACAGCGTCCAGGCGTTCGACTACGCCACCGCGGCACGCACGAGCGCGGCGATGCTGGTCTTCTCCCTGCTCGTCCTGACCACCCTCTACAGCCTGCGCCGCGGACGGCGGACCCGATGGCCGCGACCCTGACCGCCCGCGTCCGCCGGCACGTGTGCGACCTGCACCTGAGCATCGACACCGCCCGGGCCCCGGTCACCGTGCTGTTCGGCCCGTCCGGCGCCGGCAAGACCACCCTGCTGCGCTGCCTGGCCGGCCTCGACCGCCCCGAGCCCGGCAGCCACATCCAGTTCGGCGACCACCTCTGGGACGCCCCCCGCGTCCACGTGCCCACCCGCCGCCGACGCGTCGGCTACCTGTTCCAGGACCACGCCCTGTTCCCGCACCTGCCCGTCGCCGGCAACGTCGGCTACGGCCTGCACCGGATGCCCCGCCGGCAACGCCCCGAACGCATCCGCCAGGCCCTCGCCGCCGCCGACGCCGCGCACCTGCACGACAGGCCCACCCGCGGCCTGTCCGGCGGTGAAGCCCAACGGGTCGCCCTGGCCCGCGCCCTGGCCCCCCGACCACAACTGCTGCTGCTCGACGAACCGCTGTCCGCCCTGGACACCCCCACCCGCACCCGGCTGCGCGGCGACCTGCGCCGGCTCCTGCTCGCCACCGGCGTACCCACCATCGTGGTCACCCACGACCGCACCGAAGCCCTCACCCTCGGCGACCACATCGCCGTCGTCATCGACGGACGCCTCCACCAACACGGACCCGTCGACACCGTCTTCAACCGGCCCGCCACCGCCGCCGTCGCCGCCGTCGTCGGCGTCGACACCATCCTCACCGGCCACGTCACCGGCCACCACGACGACCTCACCCACATCGACGTCGCCGGCCATGTCCTGCACGCCACTCCCCACCGAGACCTGAACCCCGGCGACCGCACCCTGGTCTGCATCCGCGCCGACGACATCGCCCTCGAACTACCCGGCCCACCTCGCCCCGCCAGCCCCCGCAACCAGCTGCCCGCCGTCGTCACCGCCGTACACCCCGACGGCCCCGTCCTACGCGTCAGCCTCGACGCCGGCATCACGCTGACCGCCTACGTCACCCGTCCCACCGGCGAACACCTCGACCTGCAAACCGGACGCCAGGTCACCGCCGCCATCAAGGCCACCGCCGTGCACCTCATCGCCCACCCGGCGGTCGAACGGCCACACTAACCACCCGCCAGCCCGTGTCCCGCGACCGTCACACCGCCGGCCTCGGGGGGGAACCCGTCATCGCCACCGCTGATCAGTCGACGGCTGGCCGGCGGCGGTGATGCCTCCCCCGCAGCAGCAGCACGACCGAAGCGAGGAACGCCGCGGTGACCGAGGCGATCAGGATCGCGCCCTTCGCGTGATCAAGCATCCGCTCGTCGCCGGAGTAGGACAGCTCGGCGATCAGCAGGGAGACAGTGAAACCGATCCCGGCGAGCATGGCCATGCCGACGATGTCGAGCCAGCCCAGCTGCGGGTTCAGCTCGGCCCGGCTGACCCTGGTGGCCAGCCAGGCGCCACCAGTGATGCCGACGGCCTTGCCGAGGACCAGGCCGGCGAACACCGCGACCGCGACCGGTTCGGTGGCCATACTCGCGGCGCCGGTGAAGGCGACACCGGCGGCGAAGAACGCGAACACCGGCAGGACCAGCCCCGCCGTCCACGGCCGCAGCACGTACTCGGCGCGGTGACTCGGGTCGACCGCTTCCCCGGGCAACGCCCGGGTGCGCATCATCAGGCCCATCGCGGCGCCGGCGATCGTGGCATGCACACCGCTGGCGTGCAGGACAGCCCAGATCACCACGGCCAGCGGCACGAGGAACACCCACGCCGGAACCCGGCCGCCCCACAGCGGGCGCGCCGGTCCATGCCCGGACTGCAACCACCCGAACACCGCGAGCAGGCCCACGGCACCCAGCAGCGGCACCCAGGCCAGGCCGGCGGAATAGAACACGGCGATCACGATGATCGCCACGAGGTCGTCGACGATCGCCAGGGTCAGCAGGAACGTGCGCAGCGCCGGCGGCAGACCACGCCCGACCACGGCGAGCACGGCGACCGCGAACGCGATGTCGGTGGCCATCGGAATACCCCAGCCAGCCGACGCGTCACCCCGACCAGCGGTGATCGCGGCGAATATCAGGGCAGGCACGACCACCCCGCCCACCGCGGCCACGATCGGCAGCACCGCACGGCGCGGATTACGCAACTCGCCGTTGACGAACTCCTGCTTGAGTTCGTTACCCACCACGAAGAAGAAGACCGCCAACAGCCCGTCGGCCGCCCACGCGTGCACCGGCAGGTCCAGATGCAGGCTGGCCGGACCGAACGTCGCCGAACGCAGTGACTCGTAGGCGTCGGCCCAGGGCGAGTTTGCGCACACCAGCGCGATCACCGCGAAGACCACCAGCAGCCCGCCGCCCACCGCGTCCCGGCGCAGCTCCCGCACCGCGCGCCCCAGCGGGCTCTTGTCCGGGTGATGCGCGCCCACCGCTGGGCTGTCGACGCTCACGGGATCACCAGCGGCGTGACGGGAAACAGCCGCGCGGCAAGCGGTGCCAGGCGATACGTCATCGGAAACCTTCCGGCAGGAGGGGATCGGCATCCGTGTCCGCGGCCCGGAGGAATATGGGCGACGGTGTACGGCAACGCCGGTGAAGAGGAGGCCCCGCCTTGACGCGGGGGCACGACGGTCAAGCGCGCTTACGCACGCGACCCGGCGCCGGGTGGACAGCCGGCGATCTCTCCATGAGCGTTGGTACCCCACGACGACAGCCAGCCGTTCGTACCGGGATGCCGCAATACACCCGCCGGCTCGGTCGGCTCCCAAACCTGCGCAGCCCTCAGCCCGTCCCCCACGGAAACGACGCGACCTGGGTAGCTGCTCACCACACCAAGTTTAATCGGCCCGTGAGCAACGGCAGCGATCATGAAGAGGTGAGAAACGGCGCTTCCCGCGCGTACGCGCCAGTGCCCAGCACGACCCCGACGTCACTCCCCGTGAAAGGGATCACCGGTGCGGTAGACCTTATCCAACAGAGTGACGAGGCTTCGACCGGCCGCCCAGACGGCCCAGAAGGGGCAGGGGATCAGCAACGACGGCAACGTGGCGGAATTCCGTTGTCTGCTGATCATTACCAGGCGTCATGCTCTTCGGCAGCGGGCGACGTCGTCGCCACCATCGAGGTGTGATCCCCGGCCGCAGCCGAGTACACCTCGCCGGACTCGCGGTAGGACTCAGTTGCCGATCCTAGGTTTGGGTCGACTTGACAGGGGTTGTCGGGCGTAGTGGATACGTTTCCGCGCCGCCGGAAGGCGCGGCCGCAGGTGTGCGCTCTCCTGCGCGCCCCTCTCGCCGTCCTAGGCGAGCCACGAGACTCCGACGACCCGTAGGCAGCGGCTCTGCGCGACCAGCGTCTCAGGTCGCGGTAACCGCCGAGGTGGACCTTGGACCAGTGGCCAGCACTGGACGACGAGCAATGCGGAACTATCGCGGCCTTCTTCGGTCGCGCGTGTCAACGGGTCAGGCGTCGGTGCTGGCCTTGACGGCCGGGGCGAGCCGGTCGATGCGGTCGGCAAGCTCGCGGTAGGCCGCCTCGAACGCCTCATCGGTGTCAACGGGGGTGGGGTCGGCCACCGACCAGTGCAGGTGGTCGGCGCGGTCGGCGAGGTCTTCGTGGGCGTTGTCGCACACCGCCACGACGAGGTCGTCGGATCGGACCACGTCGGTGAGGTGCACCGGGCGGGGGTGGGCGATGACCAGGCCGTGCCGGTCCGCCGTGCGCAGCGCCCGCGGGTGCACCCGGGGGGCAGGGTCGGTGCCGGCCGACGCGGCCGGGATGCTGCTGCGGCGGGCCCACAGCGCGGCGGCGAGCTGTGAGCGGGCGGAGTTGTGGGTGCAGACGAACACCACACGCGGTGCGGTCCGGGTCGGCGCGGGGAGCAGTTCATCGAGCATCTCCGGCACCAGCCGTACGTAGGTGCGTCGCCGGTCGCCCTGGGACCGGCTGCGAACAACCAGGCCGCTGTCCTGCAGCACCTTGAGGTGGTGGGCGGTCAGGTTGGTCGGCATGTCCAGCGACCGTGCCAGTTCCCCGGGCGAGGCATCACCGACGAGCAGCGTGTCGACGATGGCCAGCCGCGCCGGATCGCCCATGGCGGCGTGCATCCGAGCCCGCACATCCAACCGGTCTCGCTCGCTTCCCATTGACTCAATCTCCTTCGACTCAACGTCTGCTGTCAAGTACGCTCTCGGATGCGAGCGCAGGGAACCAACGCGACGTGGCGAGATGTCCGGTCTCGTGATGTGCGAGCCGGGAGGATCGCGGATTGTGACACGGGCCGGTTGGTTGGACGGCGCCCACGTCGCTGTGGTTGCATCATGCTGTGCTGATATCACCATCGCCTGATGTGATCAGGTTGCTGGCGGACCCGTTGCGGGCGCAGATCGTCGCGCTGCTCGCCACGGGTCCCGCCTGCACCTGCCACCTTGTGGAGGACACCGGGGCGAAGCAGCCGAACATCTCCAACCATCTTCGGATGCTGCGCGAGGCCGGCCTGGTGGTCGCCGAACCGCACGGCCGATTCACCTACTACCGCTTGGTGCCCGAGGCGCTCGAAGCTGCCGCCCGGCACCTGACCGACATGGCGAGCCAGGCTCGCGCCCGATCCGAGGCTCGCAGGGAGTGCCCATGACCAACACCGACCAGCGCGGGGCCGAGACATCCGCCGTGGTGGCCCGGCTGTCCCGCCTCGACCAGTTCCTCCCGATCTGGATCGGCCTGGCAATGGTGGCCGGCCTGCTCTTCGGCCGCCTCATCCCCGGCCTCAACAGCGCCCTGGAGGCGGTCAAGATCGGGGGGATCTCCCTGCCCATCGCACTCGGCCTGCTGATCATGATGTACCCGGTGCTGGCCAAGGTGCGCTACGACCGCCTCGACACCGTCACCGGTGACCGCCGGCTGCTGTTCTCCTCGCTGATGCTCAACTGGATCGTCGGCCCGGCGCTGATGTTCGCCCTGGCGTGGACCTTCCTGGCCGACCAGCCGGAGTATCGCACCGGCCTGATCATCGTCGGCCTGGCCCGCTGCATCGCCATGGTCATCATCTGGAACGACCTGGCCTGCGGTGACCGGGAGGCCGCCGCCGTGCTGGTCGCCCTCAACTCGGTCTTCCAGGTCCTGGCGTTCGGTCTGCTCGGCTGGTTCTACCTGACCCTGCTGCCGCAGTGGCTCGACCTGCCCGGGGCCGAGCTGACCGTCTCCGGCTGGGACATCGCCGTCAACGTCCTGATCTTCCTCGGCATCCCGTTGTTCGCCGGCTACCTGACCCGCCGGCTCGGCGAGCGGTCGAAGGGCCGCCAGTGGTACGAGGCGAGATTCCTGCCGAAGATCGGCCCAATCGCGCTGTACGGGCTGCTGTTCACCATCGTCATCCTGTTCGCGCTGCAGGGTGACGCCATCACCTCCCGGCCCTGGGACGTGGCGCTGATCGCGGTGCCGCTGCTGGCCTACTTCGCCATCATGTGGGCTGGTTCGTACGCCCTGGGTCGAGTCATCGGACTGAACTACGAGCGCACCACCACCCTCGCGTTCACCGCCGCCGGTAACAACTTCGAGCTCGCCATCGCCGTGGCCATCGGCACGTTCGGGGTAACCAGCGGGCAGGCCCTCGCCGGTGTGGTCGGCCCGCTCATCGAGGTGCCGGTGCTGGTCGCGCTGGTCTACGTCAGCCTCGGCCTGCGGCGTCGGCTGTTTTCCGCCGTGACTGCGCCGTCGGCCGTGCGATGAACTGCCTGGACTGCGGCGCTCCCGCCGTCGTAGGAGTCTGCGTCGACTGCGGTGCGGCGGTGTGCCGAGACCACGTCGTCGTCGCCGAGGTGCACCTCACCCGCACCATGCCCATCAACCGGCAGGTGCCGGTGCAGCCGGCAGCCCGCAGGCTGCGGTGCACCGTCTGCAACGCCGCCCACCTGGCCACCACCCGCTGACCTGAGAAGGAGTCCTCGAATGAGCTACAAGCCCAGCGTCCTGTTCGTCTGCGTGCACAACGCGGGCCGCTCCCAGATGGCCGCCGGCTGGCTGCGCCACTTCGCCGGCGACGCCGTCGAGGTTCGCTCTGCCGGCAGCGAGCCCGCCGATCAGATCAATCCCGCCGCCGTCGAGGCGATGCGGGAGGTGGGCATCGACATCACCGATCAGACCCCGAAACTCCTGGAGTACGCGACCGCCGAGTCCTCCGACGTCATCATCACCATGGGCTGCGGTGACGCTTGCCCCGTGTTCCCGGGTAAGCGCTACGAGGACTGGAAGCTCGAAGACCCGGCAGGCAAGGGCGTCGAGGCGGTCCGCCCGATCCGCGACGACATCCGCGACCGGGTGCAGCAGCTGGTCCACGACCTCGCTCCTGGCGCGGACGGAGTGTGACCCGACTGCTGATCATCGGCGGCAGTGACGCCGGGATCTCCGCGGGCCTACGGGCCCGCGAGCTGGATCCCGGAGTCACCCCGCTGCTGACAGTCTGATCATCGGTACCGGCGCCGAGCCGATCCGCCCACCCACCGCCGGCCTCGACCGGCTCCGCCCCGCCGACGGGGTCCACGTTATGCACGCCATCGGCGACACCCGCGCCCTGATCACCGCCCTGAACCGAGCACCACGCAGCGCACTGATCGTCGGAGTCGGTTACGTCGGCCTGCGATGGCCGAAGCATTCCAGGCCTGCGGTCTGCGGGTCGCCGTCGTCGAGCAACAGCAGCAGATTCTGGCGACGGTTGACGAGGATCTGGCCCGCTTGGTCGCCGACGAGCTGGATCGCCACAACGTCGAGGTCCAAACCGGCGTCACCGTCACCACCATCGACCGCACCGTCGAGCGTCAACCCCTCGTCACCGGCCGACCAACCGCCGACCCGGACGGCCCTCGCTTGACCACCACGGTCGACCTGGTGCTCGACGGCGGCGTCCGCCCGGACACCAGCCTCACCCAGGCCGCCCGCGTCGACGTCAGCGTACGAGGCGTGATCGCCGTGGACCAGCAGATGCGCACCTCCGTCGAGGGGATCTGGGCCGCCAGTGACTGCGTCCACACCTACCACCGGGTCCTGGACACCGGCGCGTACCTCCCGCTCGGCTCGACCGCACACAGGCCGGGTGCCGTGGCGGGGGAGAACACCCTCGGCGGGCCAACGCCGCTTCGCCAGATCCGTCGGCACCCAGGTCGTCAAGGTCTTCGACCTCGTCGCCGCCCGCACCGGTCTACGCGACGCGGAGGCGACACAGGCCGGCTTCACACCGGTGAGCCACCGTGTCGTCGCCGACGACTACAAGCCAACTATCCCGGCGCCCGCCCCGTCACGGTCACGGTCACGGTCACCGTTACCGTCACCGACGACGCGACGACAGGGGGTCGACTGCTCGGCGCGCAACTGATCGGGCACCGGGACACCGCCGTAGCCAAACGCGTCGATGTCTGCGCCACCGCCCTGCACCACAGGATGACCGTCGACCAGATCAGCGACCTCGACTTGTCCTACACCCCGCCGCTGGGCAGCCCGTACGACGCCGTCCAGGCCGCCTCCCACCAGTGGGCGTTGCGGTACGGCCCCGACGGCCTGCGGTAACCCACATCGATGAGTCGGCGAGCATAGGGCCGCCCCACGGTTTGCGTTCTGTGTGTTGGGGTGTGAGCGCCAGAGATCCACCTTCAAGTCGACGTACTGGCAGATCAGGCTCCGGTGTGGTGACCGGTGCGGCGTCTGCCACTCCTGATGCGCGCCGGGCCGCACCGCGACGGCGCTGTCCGCGTCGCACAGGCTTCTGGCCGCGACAGTATCGCCATGCCGGCGTAGCCGTCGAGGTCCCGCCGTCTGGAGCGCGCCTTCGCCGGCAAGCCATCATCAACGCTCATTGACTCAATGGTGACTGAGCGACTTGGTGACGGGTCAAATGCCCTGGGCTCGGGTATTGGGCCCGGCGAGGCGATGCATCCCTATCGAGGCGAGCTGACACTGGCGGCCGTAGTTGGGCGTTACGCACCTTATAGAGACGACTCTAAGTAGAGTACGGTCTACATTCATCGGCCGTTCATCTTCTGGCCTGTGGCCCTCTACTCGCGGTTCCTAGCTTCGTCGCGAAGGCACACGAGAGGTGGTGCCCAAATGTGGAGGACTTGGATGTCTCGCAAGGCGCTGGCCCTCATGGGCGCGGGAGTGGCGTTGACGCTCGCCGTGACCGGGTGTGGCAGTACGAGCGATGTGAGCGATAGCGGTTCCGGCGCCTCGGCGCAGGTCGCGTTCGGTGACCAGATCTGCGGCAAGGGTGGCTCGGACAAGCCGGGCTACCAGAACACCATCAAGGCGCTGCCCGGGGCGGCGGACAAGCTGTCCGGAGCCGGGTCGACGTTCGTGGCGCCGATCATGTCTGTGTGGACCAAGGACTACGCGAGCACGGGCAAGGTCGAGGTCGCCTACCAGTCCATCGGTTCGGGCGGTGGGGTCAAGCAGATCTCCGAGGGCACGGTCGACTTCGGCGCCTCGGACACCCCGATGAAGGACGAGGAACTGGCGAAGGCCAAGGGCGGGGAGATTCTGCACATCCCGCTGACCCTCGGCGCGGTCGTGCCGGCCTACAACGTCAAGGGTCTGTCGTCAGGGCTGAAGTTCGACGGGGAGACCCTGGGCAAGATCTTCGCCGGGAAGATCACCAAGTGGAACGACCCGGCGATCAAGGAGCTGAACTCCGGCGTTGACCTGCCCGACGAACCGATCGCGGTCGCCCACCGCTCCGACGGCTCGGGCACCACGGCCGTGTGGACGGACTACCTGACCAAGGAGTCGCCGACCTGGAAGTCCACTCTGGGCGAGGGCAAGAGCGCCGGCAAGGAGGTCGCATGGCCGGTGGGCATCGGCGGCAAGGGCAACGAGGGTGTCTCCGGCGTGGTCAACCAGACCGAGGGGTCCATCGGCTACGTCGAGTTGGCCTACGCGCTGGCCCAGAACATGAAGTACGGCCAGGTCAAGAACAAGGCCGGCAAGTTCGTCCAGCCCTGCGTGGCAACCATCTCCAAGGGCACCGACGGCGTGCAGTACCCGGCGGACCTGCGCACGAGCCTGACCGACGGCCCGGACGCCGACGCGTACCCGATCACGGGAACCACCTACGCGCTGGTCTACGCCAAGCAGGCCGACGCGGCCAAGGGTGCGGCGCTGGTGAACTTTCTGGCGTGGGCACTGACCACCGGCCAGGACGCGGCGTCGCAGGTCGACTACGCCCCGCTGGGCAAGGACCTGCAGCAGCTGGCGTTCGGGCAGCTTAAGAAGATCACCGTCAACGGGGCTGCGGTCTCCTGAGTGTCGCGGAACCGCCGGCCGGCCCGGCCGGCCGGCGGCCCTGCCAGAGTGTGGAGCAAGTGGATGACTGAGCACAGATCCGCCTCCCGTGGGGAGTCGTCGCTGCTGCGACGGTCCCGGTGGCGCAGCGGCGACGCCGCGTTCCAGGTGGGGGTGAGCGCGGTCGGCTGGTTGATCATCGCCATCCTGGTCGGGACGGCGGTGTTCCTGATTGGTGAGTCGTGGTCGTCGTTGCGGCATTTCGGACCATTGAGCTTCCTGACCTCGACCCGTTGGGCGCCGTCGGAGGCCACCAGCACGCAGACCGACCCCAACCCGTACGGCATCGCGCAGTTTGTGTACGGCAGTTTGCTCACGTCAATGATCGCCATGCTGATCGCCGTGCCGGTGTCGGTGATGGTGGCGCTGTACATCACCGACATGGCACCGATGTGGCTGCGCCGGCCTTTGTCGTATCTGGTCGACCTGCTGGCCGCGATACCCAGCGTCGTATACGGCTTTTGGGGTATCTTCGCGCTGATCCCTGCGATCCGCCCGGTCGGGCAGTTCCTCGCCGACACCCTCGGGACCGCCCCCGTCATCGGCCCGCTGTTCGCCGGCCCGTTCTTCGGCGTCTCCTATTTCACCGCTGGTGTCATCCTGGCGATCATGGTGCTGCCCATCATCACGGCCATCTGCCGTGAGGTGTTCGCCGTGGCACCGATTCAGGAGAAGGAAGCCGCGTTCGCTCTCGGCGCCACCCGCTGGGAGATGCTACGGATGGCGGTGCTGCCCCGCTCCCGCGCCGGCATCATCGGCGCGTCGCTCCTCGGCCTCGGACGCGCGATCGGGGAAACCATCGCCGTGACGATGGTGATCGGCAACAACGTCCTCGCCATATCCAAGAGCATCCTCGGTCAGGGCGCCACGATGCCGTCAGTCATCGCCAACGAGTTCACCGAGGCCAACCAGCCCTTCCACCTGCAGTCGCTGTTCGTCGTGGCGCTGTGGCTGCTGATCCTGGCGTTGATCGTCAACACAGTCGGCAAAGTCGTGGTGCGCCGGGTCGGAAAGGACATCGCCTGATGACCACCGACACCCTCACCCCCGCGCCCGCCCCCGAGGTCTCCGCACCGGTGCGGCACCTGCAGCGGCGCAAGGGCACAAACCTGGCGATGACCATCGTTCTCAGCCTCGCCGCCGCGCTCACCGTCGGCGTACTGCTGTGGGTGCTCGGCTACGTCGCCGCCGAAGGCCTTAAGTACCTCGGTCCGGAGTTCCTGACCAACACCCCACCCGGCAACCCGGCCGACCTGGGCGGAGGCTTCCTCAACGGCATCATCGGCAGCCTGGAAGTGGTCGGCATCGCTACCGCATTGTCCGTACCCCCGGGCATCGCCGCAGCGGTGTTCATCGTCGAGTACGGCGGCAGGATCGCCAGCACCGTCAGCTTCCTCACCGATGTCCTGGTCGGGCTGCCCACGATCGTCACCGGGGCGTTCGTCTACGCCGTGTGGGTCATCCGCTTCGGCTTCTCGGGTATCGCCGGCGCGATCGCCCTGGCGCTGGTGATGCTGCCTCTGGTCATCCGCGCCGCCGCGGAGATGCTGCGCCTCGTGCCCCACGAGCTGCGGGAGGCCAGCCTCGCCCTCGGCGTCACCCGCGCCCGCACCATCGTCTCGGTTGTGCTGCCCACGGCCCGTTCGGGCATCATCACCGGCGTCATGCTCGCCGTGGCCCGAGCGATGGGCGAAACCGCCCCACTGCTGCTGACCGCGCTGGGCAACGACCTGTTCATCGAAGCCGACCCCACCCACCGCATGTCGACCCTGTCGCTGCAGATCTTCGGCAATGCGATCACCGGCTTCAAGGCCGCGCAGGCCCGCGCCTGGGCCGGCGCGCTCACCCTGATCGCCATCGTCCTGCTGTTCACCATCGCCGCCCGCCTGATCGGGCGTACCAGCCGTGTTGGAGGCCGCTGATGCCCACCCCCACCGAACCGGGCACCAGCCGCCCGCGCGCCATGGCCTCTCTGCCGGCGATGCGCCAACCCGCACACCGGCCTGCCCCCGCCGCCACCGTCAACGCGGGAGGCGCGCGATTGGATATCGCAAACCTGAGCGCCTACTACGGCGCCCGCAAGGCCGTGCAGGACGTCAACCTCGTGGTCGAGCCGAAACAGGTCACCGCCATGATCGGCCCGTCCGGCTGCGGGAAGTCCACCGTGCTGCGCTGCGTCAACGGCATGCACCAGACCATTCCGGGCGCCCGCGCCGAGGGCGCCATCGATCTCGACGGCGTCAACGTCCTGTCCGACCAGGTCGACCCGGTCCGGTTGCGCCGCCGGATCGGCATGGTCTTCCAGCGACCCAACCCATTCCCCACCATGTCGATCTACGACAACGTCGCCGCAGGGCTGCGCCTTGGCCACCGGGGCCGGCGCACCCCCGACCTGGACGCGATCGTGGAACGCGCACTGCGGCAGGCCAACCTGTGGCACGAGGTACGCGACCGACTCAAGGCCCCCGGCGCCGGACTGTCCGGCGGGCAGCAGCAACGCCTGTGCATCGCCCGCGCCCTGGCCGTGCAGCCCGAGGTGCTGCTCATGGACGAGCCCTGCTCCGCCCTCGACCCGATCTCCACCCTGGCCATCGAGGACCTCATCTTCACGCTGCGCGAGCAGTACACCATCGTGATCGTCACCCACAACATGCAGCAGGCCGCCCGCGTCTCCGACGTCACCGCCTTCCTGACCGTTCCCGCAGTCGGCGAGCCCGGCCGGCTCGTGGAGGTCGGCCCGACCAGCCGGCTGTTCAGCAGCCCGACGCAGAAGGCGACCGAGGACTACATCACCGGGAAGGTCGGGTGAACACCGTGACCGCGACCCCGACCGGCCGTCCGGCCCGCCGCGCCTACGAGACCCTGCACCCCGACACCGTCGGCAGGCTGCGGATCCTCGCCGCCTCCGGAGTACAACTCGACCTCGACGGTGTGCAGGTCTTCGTCGATGGCCACGCGGTCCGCATGCCGATGCGCGAGTTCGAACTGCTGCGCATGCTCATGGAGAACGCCGGAAAGGTCATCACCCGTCGGGAACTGCTCGACACCCTGTGGGCGCCGGGGCACCCGGACACCAACAAGACCCTTGAGGTGCACGTCCGCCGGCTGCGCGCCAAGATCGAGCCCACACCCCGCAGTCCTCAGCGCATCCGGACGGTCCGCGGAATCGGATACATCTTCGACCTCACCGACTGATCCCTGCAGGTGCCCGCATTGCGCCGTGGGGGGCAGTGGCTGAAGCAGGCGCATCGGACCTGAGGCGCGGCCGCGGCCGCGATGATGGAAGTCGCACCATCGACCCGCCCGCGTCACGCAGGTTCCTCGGTGCGGAGTTGTCGTCCTCACGCCGGATGCCACGGCGATGAGAACGCTGTCACCGCCGCCGTGGTGGCGATGGTCATTGCGACAAGATCGGCAGCCGTCGCTCGCGGCACCGCACGCCGTCGTCACATGCCTTGTGGAGGCCATCCTTGCGCTGGCTGGCCCGGGGGCACCGCCGTGAGCACGGCCGTCGGGAAGCCGTCGCCACCGGCCGGGTAGCGGTGTCGTCAGCGACCGGAGCAGTCCGTGTCCCGGTGTTAGCCGAGGAGGTCGCGGACCTGCTGCAGGGCACCGGGTACCAGGGAGTAAAACACCCAGGTGCCGCGGCGGTCCCTGGCGACCAGGCCCGCCTCGGTCAGTGCCCGCAGGTGGTAGCTGACCGTGGGCTGCGTCAGCCCGATCGGCGCGGCCAGGTCACCGACACTGGCCTCCCCGCCCGGCGCAGCGTGGATCATGCTCAGCAGCATCAACCGGGTCGGCTCGGCGACCACCCGCAGCCGTGCCGCCAGCACCTCCGCCTCCGCCCGTTGCAGGGCCGCCGCGGTCAGCACCGGCACCCTGTCGCCCTGCGGCCTATCCGCTCCCATGGCGCTGGTGGTCTCGGTCGGGTCGGCGCCGCCGGCGGCGGTGCGATCGCCTTCGGTGGCGGCAGACATCATCTGTCCAGCCTACGGGCGCATTTACCGGCGAGATAAAGGGTGGGTGAACGCCAGTTGAATCGATCTTGGCTCAGGGGGGAAGGCCACCGGCCGGTCGTCCGGCCGAGGACCTGCCCCTGGCTCTGAGCCACGGCGTCACGCTGCCGGCGCGAACGGCCTGCCCAACGGTGGCGATGGGCTACCAGCAGCGTCACGTGGGCGCCGCGCTCGATCGCCCGCAGGCCCGCATCGATCCCGGCGCCGCTGCCGTCGATGATAAGAATGTCGTCGTCCCCTCCACCTACCGTGTGCCTCGGGGGAGGCGGCCGCTCGGAGCCTGGTCAGGTCGAGGTCAGGGTCAGGTCGTTGATCAGGGCCCGGACGCGGGCATCGATGTCGTCGCGGATCGCCCGTACCGCCGGCATGTCCCGGCCGGCGGGATCAGGAATCGCCCAGTCGAGATACCGCTTACCGGTCAGGACGGGGCAAGCGTCGCCGCATCCCATCGTCACGATGACATCGCTGGCGAGAAGAACGTCGTCGGTCAGCGGCTTGGGGTAGGCGTGCGGCACCTCGATGCCCCACTCGCCTAGTGCCTCCAACACGCTCTCGTCCAGCCAGTCCGCCGGATGGGAGCCGGCGCAGTGCACCTGCACGCGGCCCTGGGCATATTGGTCGGCCAAGGCCGCCGCCATCTGCGACCGGCCGGCATTGTAGGCACACAGGAACAGCACCTCCGGCACCGGCCCGGCGATGCCGCCCTCCACCTTCGCCAACGCCGTCAGCCGCTCGGTGGCGAAATTCTCGGTCAACGACGGCAGGTGCGCGCTGATGCGTGCGCCGCGGCGCAGTTGCACGTACGACTCGAACACGTAGCGCTCCACGGTCTGCGGGCTGAAGGTTCCGACGAACCGGCTCGCCAGCCGCGACGCGATCTGCCCGAGGACGTGGTCCAGATCCCGCACCGCCATGTCGTCGAACTCAGGCCCAAGCACGACCCACGCCCTTAGCGACCGCAGCCGACCACAAGTGCGGATGGCTGAATGCCCCACCCCGCACACTGCAACAAAACTCAGCTTCCATTGACTCAATGGTTGCTGATACATGCAGGTTCGTCAACCCGGCACTATGTCGCGACTGCCGCGGGTGTGGATCGTGAGTGGCGGGCGCCTGCCCGCAGTGCCTCGTCGCAGCCGTCCGGATCACGTGTCACCTCTGATCGGACTGACCTTCGGCAGTGAGGGCTATGCCGGACCGCTCAGAGAAGAGGAATCCGTCAGCAGCACGTCATCAAATACGACTGCAACTCGGTCAGGGCCGCGAGTGCCCCGTCGCGGTCAGCCCGGTAGTACACCGTCTTCCCGTCGCGCCGCGACGTCACACCCTGCCCCGTCGCAGCAGGGTCAACTGCTGCGACGCCGTCGCCTGGCTGATCCCCGTCCGCTCGGCGACCTCGCCGTGGTGACCTTTCCTCCAGAGCTTGTGATCATCGTCGGCGGCGGTCAATCCGGTCTCGCCGCCGCCCGCGCCGCCCTCCACGCGGGCCTGCGCCCCATCGTCCTCGAGGCGGGTGCCGAGCCGATCGGCTCCTGGCCGTACTACTACGACAGCCTCAGCCTGTTCTTCCCGGCCCGATACCGCGCACTGCCCGGCATCCCGTTCGGCGGTGCGGATCCCGACCCGTTACCCGGCCCGCGACGAGGTCGTCGCTTATCTGCGCCGGTATGCCTCCAACATCGACGCGGACACCCGCGCCGGCGTCCGTGTCACCGGGGCGAACCGGCGCCCGGATGGCGCTTACCTCGTCCGCGCGAGCAGCGGTGAGGAGTTCGCGGGCGTGGGCGTCGTTGCCGCCAGCGGCTCCTTCGGAAGCCTGCACCTGCCGGTGCTACCCGGTCAGGACGACTACGGCGGCGAGTTGCGGCACGTGGCGCACTACCGGCGGCCTGAACCGTACGCCAGCAAGAGGGTCGGCATCACTGGCTTCGCGTCACCGGGGCGGACCTCTTGCCGCGGTCAGTGCTCACCCGTCTGATCCGCCACGCCGCCGTGCTCGACATCGGCGTCTACCGCGACGCCATCGCCACCGGGCTCCTCGACCGCCGGGAGATGTTCACCGCGTTCACCCCGACGGCGTCGTCTGGGCCGACGGCAGCCGCGAGCCGGTCGATGCGGTCTTCTTCGCCACCGGCTACCGCCCGCACCTGGCGTACATTGCCCCACCCGGGGCCCTGGACGCGGGATGCCCCGGCAGGCGGGCGGGATCTCGACCACCCACCCTGGGCTGGCCTTTTCTCGTCGAACACCCTGCGCGGCGTCGGCCGCGACGCCGCCCACGTCGTCACCGCTCTGGCCGCGAGTGTGTTCGAGGGCACCCGGTCACGGTCCGGCTCACCCGGCGTGCGTCGGCTCCACGGTGAGCAGCGCGGCGAGCTGACGCAGGATGGCCAGCCGGGCCCGGTAGTACACCCACGTGCCGCGCCGTTCCGCGTCAACCAGTCCGGCCTCGCGCAGCGCCTTCAGGTGGTGCGAGATCGTCGGCCCGGTCAGGTCGAACGCTGGGGTCAGGTCGCAGACGCAGGCCTCTCCGCCTTCGGCCGAGGCGATCATCGACAGCAACTGCAGCCGCACCGGGTCGCCGAGGGCCTTGAACGCCAGCGCGAGCACCGCCGCGGTATCGGCCGGCACGCGTCGCTCGGCCAAGGGTGGGCAGCAGGGCGTGTCGGCCGTCAGATCGATGAGGGCGAGGGAATGCATTTGCTTCGACATGCCTCTAGGTTGACATCTATCTAATCAGTGTGCAACTCTCTGATTCGACGGACGTCAAGACACTCGTTCAGAGGAAGGGAATGTCACGTTTCGGTTCGTGCGTCGGTCGAAGTCGTCGCCCGTTGCTGGTGTCCGGTTCTGCGACTCTCGCGCCGAGGTCATCACTACCGAGCAGCGGGTTCATCGCATCTACGACGCCGCCCGCAATGCCAGGTATGCGACCTACGGACGGTTTAAGCGGCGCGCCGAACTGCTGGACGCGACCCTGCTCGAACGCCGCAATCCCACCTGACCGGCCCGGTGACCCGCTGCCCAGGCCACCGTCCGCCGACTTGATCTGATTGTTTTCAACACGAGGAGTTCCCTGATGAGTGCCCTGAACAACCTCCCCGTCGTGGTGATCGGTGCTGGTCCGGTCGGTCTGGCCGCCGCCGCGCACCTGCACGAGCGGGGCCTGTCATTCACCGTTCTGGAGGCCGGCGACACCGCCGGAGCGGCCGTGAAGCAGTGGGGGCACGTGCGGGTGTTCTCTCCGTGGCGGTACAACATCGACCCGGCCGCCCGGCGACTGCTCGACGAGGCCGGCTGGGTTGCCCCCGACCTGGAGGCCCTGCCGACCGGCGCGGAGCTCGTGGCCGACTACCTGCAGCCCTTCGCCGAACTGCCGCGACTCAAGCCGCACCTGCGTTACGGCGCCCGCGTGGAGGCGGTCAGCCGCCTGGGACTGGACCGGCTGCGCACCGCGGGACGCGAGTCCACGCCGTTCCTGGTCCGTCTCACCGACGGGGAGGAGATCCTTGCCCGCGCGGTGATCGACGCCTCCGGCACCTGGGGCACCCCGAACGTCCTCGGTGCATCGGGCCTGCCCGCCCGGGGCGAGGAGCAGGCGGCCGCCTTCCTGGAGCACGCGCTGCCGGACGTGCTGGGCGCGGACCGGGCCCGCTTCGCCGGCCGGCACACCCTCGTCGCCGGCGCCGGCCACTCCGCCGCCAACACGCTGCTCTCCCTCGCGGAGCTGGCCGCCTCCGAGTCTGGTACCGAGGTGACTTGGGCGATTCGCTCGGCCAGCCCGGCGCGCACCTACGGTGGCGGGGACGCCGACGCCCTGCCCGCCCGCGGGGCGCTCGGCTCGCGGCTTCGTGAGCACGTGGATGCCGGCCGCATCCGGTTGCTCACCGGCTTCTCCGTCCACGCCCTCACCCCGAACAAGGGGCGCGTCACGGTGGTGGTGCGGCACGCCGACGGCACCGACGAGCAGGTCGTGGTGGACCGGATCGTCGCGGCGACCGGCTTCCGCCCGGACCACTCGATCGCCGCCGAACTGCGGCTGGACCTGGACCCGGTGATGGGCGCCACCCGCGCTCTCGCTCCACTGATCGACCCGAACGAGCACTCCTGCGGCACCGTCCCCCCGCACGGCGTCGACGAGCTCGCCCACCCGGAGGCTGGCTACTACGCCGTCGGCATGAAGTCCTACGGCAGGGCACCGACGTTCCTCATGGCCACCGGCTACGAGCAGGTCCGTTCCGTCGTCGCCGCCCTCGCCGGCGACTGGCAGGCAGCCCGTGACGTTCAGCTCGACCTGCCCGAGACCGGGGTGTGCAACAGCAACCCCGCCGAGTCCACCGGCAGCGACAGCTGCTGCAGCCCCACCCCTGCAGCCCAGGCGCCGGGGAAGGGCCTGGCCACCGGCATCTCCGGCGGCCTGCTGTCCGCACCGCTGAACCTCATCACCCTCGACGCCGCACCCGGTCAGACCGGCGGCTGCTGCGGCAGCTGATGACCAGCAACCCCACGATGGTGCCCGCCGACCGTCGGCGGGCACCATG
>NZ_RJLN01000088.1 GCF_003725545.1 Micromonospora solifontis
TCACCCGGTGCGGTGCGGTCCCGCGGCCGGTCGCCCCGGTCCGCCGCGTTCCGGGTGCCGGCCGGGCCGGCGGCGCCCGGCCGCCGTGCCGCGTCGGACACCCCCAGGCGGCGCTTCGCACCGAGGTCGGGCGGGACGGCGGCGGGCGCCTGGCGGGCCCAGCGGGCCGCCTCGGCCGGGGACACCCCCTCCGCGGTGAGCCGCCGCATGATCTCCAGGCGCGCCAGGTCGGCCGGCGTGTAGCGCCGGTGGTGCCCCGGTACGTGCTCGCTGGGACCGAGGCCGTAGCGCTGGTGCCAGGTGCGCAGCGTGGTGACCGCGACGCCGAGCCGGCGCGCGACGGCCCCCGCGCTCAGCGCCTCATCGGCCACCCGACCGCTCCGGTGCCTCGTCGGCCGGCGTGCCGGACGGTACGGTGCGGGACGCGTCCGCGGTGCCGGCCGGTGCCGGCCGCAGCAGCCGGTTCACCACCCCGCCCAGCCACGGCGCGTACGTGCGGGGATCGACGTCGAGGTCGGCTTCGAGGTCGCGCGGGTCGGCCCAGCGCAGGGTGGCCACCTCGTCGGGGTCCGGCCGGGTGGGCAGGTCGGCCGGCACGTCGGCGCGGAGTACGTGGTCGTACTCGAACTCGACCCGGCCGGTGGCCGGATCCTCGGCGTAGTAGACGTACACGCCGACCTCGGTGAGGTCGACCGGGCCGATGCCTAGTTCCTCGGCGAGCCGGCGGTTGGCGGCCTCGACCAGGGACTGGCCCGGCATCGGGTGCCCGCAGCAGGAGTTGGCCCAGCGCAGCGGGAAGCGGGTCTTCGCGGCGGCCCGCTGCTGGAGCAGGATCCGCCCGTCGGGGTCGACCAGCAGCACCGAGAACGCCCGGTGCAGCCGGCCCGGCGGCTGGTGCGCGGCGGCCACGGTCGCCTCGCCGAGCACGTGCCCGGTGTCGTCGACCAGCTCGACCAGGTGCCCCTCCCGGGCCGTCACGCGACGCTCCCGGTGATCCGCGAGGCGGCGAGCTTGCCGCTGATCAGCACCATCGGCACGCCGACGCCGGGCTGGGTGCCGGAGCCGACGAAGACCACGTTGTCGAGCGTCCGGTGCAGGTTGGCCGGCCGGAACGGCCCGGTCTGGAAGAGGCTGTGGGCGGCGGCGAACGGAGTGCCGGCGGCCATGCCCTGCTCCGCCCACTCCGCCGGGGTGACCGCGCGCAGCACCTCGATCCCGTCGCGGAAGCCGACGTAGCCCCGCTCCTCCAGGGTGTCGACGAGCTGGTCGGCGTAGCGGCGGGTCAGGTCGCCGCGCCAGTCGAACGGGGCCCGGTCGAGGTTGGGCACCGGGGCGAGCACGTAGTAGGTCTGCCGCCCGGCCGGGGCCACCGACGGGTCGGTCCGGCTCGGGTTCGTCACCAGCAGCGACGGGTCCGTCATCAGCTCGCCTCGCCGGATCACCTCGTCGAAGGTGCCCTTCCAGGCACGTCCGAAGTGGATGTTGTGGTGGGCGATCTTGCCATAGCTCTGCAGGGACCCGATGTGCAGGACCACGCAGGAGGGCGAGTAGGTGAGCTTCCGCTCCCGGCCGGGGGGCAGCAGGTCGCGGTAGGCGACCGGCAGGTCGGGGTTGAGCACCACGACGTCCGCGGGGACGAGTTCACCGTCGGTGGTCAGCACGCCGGTGGCCCGGCCGTGCGCGGTCTCCACCCGGCTCACCGTGGTGCCGTACCGGATCTGCACGCCGTGCTTCTCCGCCGCGCCGGCCAGCGCGCGGGAGACCGCGTGGATGCCGCCGCGCGGGAAGGACACCCCGGCCACCGAGTCGAGGTACGCGATGACCGCGTAGATGGCGAGCGCGTCGTGCGGGGCGAGGCCGGCGTACATCGCCTGGAAGGAGAAGATCCGCTGGGTGCGCGGGTCCCGGAAGAACTGGCCGATCTTCGTCTGGAGCCGGCGGAACGCCCCGCTGGCCAGCAGCTTCAGCAGGTTGCCGGTGAGCAGGTCGGTCGGCGCGTCCAGGTTGCGTTCGATGAAGTCGGCGCGCTCCCACTGCCACAGCTTTCGCGCGTAGTCGACGAAGCGCAGGTAGCCGTCGGCCTCGCGGGGGCCGCAGACCCGGGCGATCTCGGCGGCCATCCGGGTGGTGTCGGTGATGACGTCGAGGGTCGACCCGTCCGGGTAGTACGCCCGGTAGGCCGGGTCGAGCGGGGTCAGGTCAAGCCAGTCGGCCAGCTCCTCGCCGACCGCGCCGAGCGCCTCGGCGATCAGGTCGGGCATGGTGAGCACGGTCGGGCCGGTGTCGAACTCGTACCCGTCGACGCTGAGCCGGCCGGCGCGCCCGCCCGGCACCGGCTCGCGTTCCAGGACGGTCACCTGCCGGCCGCTCCCGGCCAGGTGCAGCGCGCAGGCCAGCCCGCCGAGGCCGGCACCGACGACCACCACCCGGTCCGTACGTCCGTTCACGGTCCGCACGTGACCACCTCCCTCACGAAGTTGCCCATCATGCCCGCCGCGCGGTGGCGGCGGTGGCGAGACCGGTCAGCGCGGTGCGCGCGGTCCCGTCGATCGACGCGGTGTCGAGTGCGGCGAGCGCCTCACCGACCCGGTCGGAGATCATCCGCTCCACCCGGGTCGCCGCCCCGGTGTCCTGGATCAGTTCGGCCAGCCGGGCCATCTCGTGGGGGGCGGTGACCGCCCCGGCCCGGTCCAGGATCCGGCGCTGGGCCGGGGTGGCGAGTTGCCGGGCCAGCATGAGCAGCGCGGTCGGCTTGCCGGTACGCAGGTCGTCCCCGGCCGGCTTGCCGGTGGCGGCCGGGTCGCCGTACACGCCGAGCAGGTCGTCACGGAGCTGGAACGCCTCGCCGACGGCCAGCCCGTACCGGGTGTACGCGGCGATCAGCGGCGAGTCCGGGTCGGCCCCGGCCAGGCCGGCGCCGTAGAGCAGCGGACGCTGGACGGTGTAGCTGGCGGTCTTGTAGCGGGCCACCCGCAGCGCCCGGTCCACCGACCAGTTCGCCGCGTCGTGCTCCCCGAGCACGTCGAGGAACTGCCCGGCCACCGTCTCCACCCGCATCCGGTCGTAGCAGCGCCGGACGTCGAGCAGCCGGGCCGGCGGCACGGTGGCGTGCGCCATCAGCCGGTCGGCCCAGACCATGCAGAGGTCGCCGATGAGCACGGCGACGGCCTCCCCGTACCGGTCCGGGTCGCCGGTGTGCCCGGCCGCGCGATGCCGGGCGGCGGCGGCCCGGTGCGCGGTGGGCAGGCCGCGCCGGGTGTCGGAGGCGTCCATCACGTCGTCGTGCACCAGCGCGAAGGTGTGCAGCAGTTCCAGCGCGGCGAGCGCCGGCAGCACGGTGGCGAGCGGCTCGTCGCCGCCGGCCACCCCACGCCAGCCCCAGTACGCGAAGGTGGGCCGGACCCGCTTGCCGCCGGCCAGCACGCAGTCGCGGGCGGTCGCGGCGAAACCGCCCATCGCCGCGTCGATCTCGGTGAGTGCGTCGACCTCGGCGGCCAGGAACGCCGCCAGCGTCTCGTCGACGCCCTTGATCAGGTCTCTGGTGTACGCGGCCAGCACGCCGCGGACCGGATCGTCCGTCGCTCCCGGCTGTGCCGGGGCGACGCGGAACGCGTTTCCCGCAACTGCGTCGTTGGCCATGTGGCCGAGCGTACCCTAGGGTTACGAGTTGCGTCGATTGGTGCGTCGAATCTGAGGGAGGGCCGGTGGACATCGATCTCACCGCTGCCTATGACCGGTGCCGTGAGCTGCACCGCCGGCACGGCCGTACCTACTATCTCGCCACCCGCCTGCTCCCCGGGTGGAAACGGCGGCATGTGCACGCTTTGTACGGCTTCACCCGCTACGCCGACGAGATCGTCGACCGCACCGAGGACCTGCCGCCCGCCGCCCGCGCCGCCCGGCTGGAGGAGTGGTCGGCGCGGTTCGTCGCCGGCCTGCACGGCGAGTCGGTCGACGACCCGCTGCTCCCCGCCGTGCTGCACACCATCGCCGTCTTCGACCTGGACCGCGCCGACTTCGCGTCGTTCCTGCGCAGCATGGCGATGGACCTGACGGTCACCGCCTACCCCACCTACGACGACCTGCTCGACTACATGGAGGGCTCGGCGGCCGTCATCGGCACCATGATGCTGCCGATCCTGGGCAGCTCCGACCCGGCCGCCGCCCGCGAACCGGCCCGGCAGCTCGGCTTCGCGTTCCAGCTCACGAACTTCATCCGGGACGTGGCGGAGGACCTGGACCGGGGCCGGACCTATCTGCCGGACGAGGACCTGGCCCGGTTCGACGTCACCCGGGAGGACCTGCTCGCCGCCCGGGCCGCCGGCCGCGCCACCCCCCGGATCCGCGAGCTGATCGAGTACGAGGTGGCCCGCGCCCAGGGCCACTACCTGGCCGCCGCGCCGGGCATCCCGCTGCTCACGCCCGCCTCGCAGGCGTGCATGCGGACCGCGTACGCGCTCTACGGCGGGATCCTCGACGAGGTGGCCGCCCAGGACTACGACGTCTTCGCGCGCCGCGCCGTCGTACCCGGACGGAAGCGGATGGCGGTGGCCGCGCGGTCGCTGCTCACCCCGACCGGCACGCCGGTGGCGGTCCCCGGCCCGGCGCTCCGGCCGGCCCTGGTGGGTGCGTGAGCGAGCGTACGGCGGTCGTGCTCCTCACCCGTGACCTGCGGGTGCACGATAACCCGGCGCTGGCCTCGGCCTGCTCGGCCTTCGACCGGGTGGTGCCGCTCCACGTGCTCGACCCGGCGTTGGCGGGGCGGTCCGCGAACCGCGACCGGTTCCTCCACCAGAGCCTGGCCGACCTGCGCGAGGCGCTCCGGAAGCGGGGCGGGGACCTGGTCGTCCGGCACGGTGACCCGGTGGCCGAGACGATCAGGCTGGCCCGCGCGGTCGGCGCCGAGGGGATCGGGCTGTCCGCCGACGTCAGCCGGTACGCACGGCGGCGGGAGCGGCGGCTGCGCGAGGAGTGCGCCCGGCACCGGATGTTCCTGCGGCTCTTCCCGGGCGTCACCGTCGTCGAGCCGGGCGGGCTGACACCCGGCGGCGGCGACCACTACCAGGTGTTCAGCCCGTACCACCGGGCCTGGCAGGGGGCGCGGCGGCGGGCGGAGTTGGCCGCCCCGCGCCGGGTGCGGCTGCCCGAGGGCGTCGACCCGGGCCGGCTGCCCGCCCCACCGAAGGGCGACTCGCCGGACGCCGCGCCCGGCGGGGAGAGCGTGGCGCAGCGCCGGCTGGAACAGTGGCTGCCCACCCTCGACCGGTACGACGACATCCACGACGACCTGGCCGGCGACCTCACCTCCCGGCTCAGCCCGTACCTGCGCTTCGGCTGTGTCTCGCCGCTAGCGGTGGCCAACCGGACCCACGACCCGGCCGGGCCGTTCGCCCGGCAGCTCTGCTGGCGGGACTTCCACTACCAGGTCACCGCCGCCTTCCCGGACATCGCCAGCAGGGCCTACCGGCGCGGGGCGCGGGAGGACTGGCGGTACGACGCGCCGGCCCTGGACGCGTGGACCGAGGGGCGCACCGGGATGCCGATCGTGGACGCCGGGATGCGGCAGCTGCGCGCCGAGGCGTGGATGCACAACCGGGCCCGGCTGATCACCGCCGGCTACCTGACGAAGCACCTCGGGCTCGACTGGCGGCCCGGGCTGCGGGTCTTCCACCGCTGGCTGCTCGACGGCGACGTGCCGAACAACTCCGGCAACTGGCAGTGGGTCGCCGGCACCGGCAACGACCCCCGCCCGCACCGCGGCTTCAACCCGGTGCGCCAGGCGGAACGCTACGACCCGGACGGCGCGTACGTCCGCCGGTGGGTGCCCGAACTGGCCGGGGTCGAGGGCAAGGCCGTGCACCAGCCGTGGCGGTTGCCCGCCGGGCTGCGGCGCACCCTCGACTATCCGCCGCCGCTGGAGGTGCCCGGCACCGATCCGGTCTGGCTGCGCTGACCCCGCCACCCCGCCCGGCCCGTGACGAGCGGGCGCTCCCCCGGTCCACTCACAGGCAGGCGTGCAGGGCCGCCACCAGGTCCTCGACCCGGTCGTGGTCGGCCAGCCGGGCCGTCGCGTAGGCGAAGGTGTAGCCCCGCTCCGGGTCGGCCCACGCGCTGCTGCCGCCGATCCCGCCCATGCCCCAGCTGCCGTCCGGCTCCCAGCCCATGCCCAACGTCCAGTACGCCGGCCGGTCCAGCACCAGGTCCGGGCCGGCGTACTGCACCCGGGTCGCCTCGGCGACGAGCTCCGGGCTGAACAGGCGTACCCCGTCCAGGGTGCCGCCGGCGAGCAGGCCGGCGTAGAGCCGGGCCAGCGCGGGCGCGGTGGCGTGCCAGTCGGCGACCGCCTCGGCGGGCCGGGGCACCGGGAACGCCGGCAGCCCGGCGGTGTGGCTGAGCACCTGCCGCACCGTGGCCGGGGCGCGGAACCCGGGCCAGTACGCCGAAACCGCCGCGTCGAGGTCCACCAGCCCCCGGTCGACCAGGGTGAGCAGGCAGAGCGCGACCACCGGCTTGCCCACCGAGTAGACGTTGACCAGGGTGTCCGGCCGCCACGGATCGTCGGCCCCCACCGCCGGCACCACCGCGCCAACCGGTACCGCGGACCGGCTGCCGCCGATCAGGTCGACCACCGGCCGCCCGTCGTACCAGATGGTCAGCGCCGCGCCGGTTTCCCGGCCGGCGCTGAACAGGTCGTGGAAGCAGTCCCGGACCGGGGCGAAGCGCGCGTGCATCCGGCCACGGTAGTGGGCCGCCCGGTTACCGGCCCGGGAATTCCGGCGCGGACCGCTCGCGTCGACCGTGGCGCTGCGGAATGCTGGCGGGATGGCGGATCCGGAACTGGTGGACGTGGTCGTGCTCGGGCTCGGCGTCGGCGGCGAGGAGGTGGCCGGGCGGCTCGCCGAGGCCGGCCTCACCGTGGTGGGGATCGAGCGGGACCTGGTCGGCGGCGAGTGCCCGTACTGGGGTTGCATCCCCAGCAAGATGATGATCCGGGCGGCGAACGCGCTGGCCGAGGCGCACCGGGTCAACGAGCTGGCCGGTTCGGCCGAGGTGCGGCCCGACTGGGCGCCGGTGGCGAAGCGGATCCGCGAGGAGGCCACCGACACCTGGGACGACAAGGTGGCGGTGGACCGTTTCACCGGCAAGGGCGGCCGGTTCGTCCGGGGCAGCGGCCGGCTCGACGGGCCGAACCGGGTACGCGTCGGCGACCGGGTCTTCGAAGCCCGGTACGGGATCGTGCTCGGTACCGGCACCCGCCCGTCGATCCCGCCGATCGACGGTCTGACGGGCACCCCGTACTGGACCAACCACCAGGCCATCGAGGTCGAGGAGCTGCCGTCGTCGCTGCTGGTGCTCGGCGGCGGGGCGATCGGGCTGGAACTGGCGCAGGTCTTCGCCCGGTTCGGCGTCCGGGTGACCGTGGTCGAGGCGGCCGACCGGGTGCTCGCGGTCGAGGAGCCGGAGGCCTCCGAGGTCGTCGCGACGGCGTTGCGGGCCGACGGGGTGACCATCGAGACCGGGGTGAAGGCCGAGCGGGTGAGCCACGACGGTGCCGGCTTCACCGTGCACGCGGGCGACCGCCGGTTCACCGGCGAGCAACTGCTGGTGGTGACCGGGCGCAAGGCGCACCTGGACGAACTGGGCCTGGACACCGTCGACGTGGACGCCGGCCGGCGCTACCTGCCGGTGGACGAGCGGATGCACGTCACCGACGGGATCTGGGCGGTCGGCGACCTCACCGGCGAGGGCGCGTTCACACACATCGCCATGTACCAGGCGGCGATCGTCGTGGCCGACGTGCTCGACCACATGCGACGGACCAAGGCCGGTCCGGACGCCAGCGGCACCGCCAGCGTGATGGGCGGCGCGGCCGGGGTGGTCAGCGCGGTCGGCGGGGCGATGAGCACCGGTGGGTCGACCGCCGCGCCGGGCAGCGTGCCGGTCGCCGACTACCGGGCGCTGCCCCGGGTCACCTTCACCGACCCCGAGGTGGGCGCGGTCGGCCTCACCGAGCAGCAGGCCCGCGACCGTGGCATCAACGTGCAGATCGGCTACACCGACCTCACCTCGTCGGCCCGGGGCTGGATCCACAAGGCCGGCAACGCGGGCTTCATCAAGCTGATCGCCGACGCCGACCAGGGCGTGCTGGTCGGCGCCACCTCGGTCGGCCCGGCGGGGGGCGAGGTGCTGTCCGCGCTGGTGGTGGCGGTGCACGCGGCGGTGCCGATCAGCCAGCTCCGGCACATGATCTACGCGTACCCGACCTTCCACCGGGCGATCGAGGACGCGCTGAGGACGTTGAAATAGCGTCAGTCGGCGGGTGTGCCGTGCCGGCCCGCGCCGGCGGTGAACCGGGCGGCGCCCTTCACCGCGTCGGTGATCAGGGATTCCATCCCGAAGGCGAGTTCGGTGGCCGTCGCCTCCGGCTCGGGCAGCCCGGCGTTGGCGAGCAGCGCGGCCCGGTCGTTGCGCAGGCAGGTCTGCGGGAACCGGGCGATCTCGGCGGCCAGCCGCTCGGCCGCCGCCCGGGCCTCACCCGGCGCCACCAGCCGGTTGACCAGACCCATCGCGTACGCCTCGTCGGCCGGGACCGGGCGGCCGGTGAGAATCAGGTCCAGTGCCCGGCTCTCGCCGATCAGCCGGGGCAGCCGCACCGTCCCGCCGTCGATCAGCGGTACACCCCAGCGCCGGCAGAACACCCCCAGGGTCGCGTCCGACTCGGCGACCCGCAGATCGCACCAGAGCGCCAGCTCCAGCCCGCCGGCCACGGCGTACCCGGAGATCGCGGCGACGACCGGCTTGGACAGGCGCATCCGGGTGGGGCCCATCGGGCCGTCGCCCTCCGGCTCGACCCGGTTGCCGCGCGGCGTACCGATGGCCTTGAGGTCGGCACCCGCGCAGAACGTGCCGCCCGCGCCCCAGAGCACGGCGACCGCCGCGCCCGGGTCGGCCTCGAAGGCGCGGAAGGCGTCCGCCAGGGCCCGGGCGGTCGGGCCGTCGACGGCGTTGCGGGCCTCCGGCCGGTCCAGGATCACCGTGGTGACCGGCCCGGCGTGCTCGACGCGTACCCCCATCGGGTCAGCATGCCCTGTCGTCGTACTCGGTGCGAGCCTTGTGCACCTCTTCGATGTGCGCCTCCGCCCAGGTCTTGATCGCCCGCTGCACCGGCAGCAGGCTCTCGCCGAGCGCGGTCAGCTCGTAGTCGACCCGGACGGGCACCGACGGCGTCACCGTGCGCGAGATCAGCCCGTCGCGTTCCAGCTTGCGCACGGTCTGGCTGAGCATCTTCTGGCTGGCGCCCGGGATGGTGCGGGACAGCTCGCTGAACCGGCGCGGCCCGTCGGCCAACGCGTTGAGCACCAGGGTCACCCACTTGTCGCTGAGGGTGGCGAGCAGTTGATGCCCCGGGCACTCCGAGAGGTACGCGTTGTATTCGCGGCGTTCCTGCTCGCGGCGTTCCGCCGCCCGCATCGTCGTCATCGGCGCGCCTTCCTGAGCGGAACCTACTTACTCCAAGGTGCCTTCTTACTGATGGAAAGTAGCAGGCCTAGCGTCATGAGCCATGAGAGCTGTGACCGTCCGCCGGTTCGGCGGCCCTGAAGTTCTGGAAATCGTCGACGTGCCGCTGCCTCAGCCCGGCCCGGCCCAGGTCCGCATCCGCGTCGCCGCGGCGGCGGTGAACCGGATCGACCTGTCCACCCGCAACGGCGCCCTCGCCAAGGCGGGCCTGCTCGCCCCCGCGCCGCAGGTCTGGCTCGGCTGGGATGTCGCCGGTGAGATCGACGCGATCGGTGACGGCGTCACCCGGTTCGCGGTCGGTGATGCTGTCGTCGGGCTACGCGACATCCTCTCCGCGCCGGGCGCGCAGGCCGACTACGTCGTCCTCGACGAGGGAGCCGTCGCGCGCGCACCGTCGACGGCCACGCCGGCGCAGGCCGCGACGTTGCCGCTGATCGGGCTCACCGCGGATCGCGCCCTCGGCCTGACGGGCCTGAACGCCGGGCAGTCCCTCCTGGTCACCGGCGCGGCCGGTGGCGTGGGCGGCCTCGTGCTCGAACTCGCCGCGATGCGCGGCATCCGTACCGTCGCGGTCGCCGGGAAGGAGGACGAGGAACTGGTCCGCCGCCTCGGGGCCGCGTGGTTCGTGGCCCGCACCGATCAGCTCGCCGCCGAGGTTCGCCGGCTCGTGCCCGGCGGGGTGGACGCGGTCGTCGACGCGGCGACGGTGGGTGTCGCGGCCCACGAGGCCCTGCGTGGCGCGGGCACCTTCGTCGCGCTGGTCAGGCCGTTCGCGCCACCCGCGCTGCGGGGCACCCGCGTCGTCGTCCAGGAGGTCTACGCCGACGGCGCCCGGCTGGCCGAACTCGCCGCCCTGGTGGACGCGGGCCGGCTGACGCTGCGGGTCGCCGACGTGCTGCCCCTGGCGGAGGTGGCGACCGCACACGAGCGGCTGGCCGCCGGCGGCCTGCGCGGCCGGCTCGTCCTGGTGCCGTGACGACGCTCCCGTGTCGGTCTACGACCGGTAGGCGCCCTTGTCGAGAAGTTCGTCGAAGGCGCCGGCCTGCCCGCGGCCGGCCAGGTCAGCCAGCGCCCGCGCCCGGTGCAGCCGCGTCGCTCCCTCGGTGACGAAGGTGCGCCAGGCGGTGGGGGTGAAGGTGAGGGCCGGGCCGGTCGGGTCCTTGGAGTCGCGGACGGCGACCAGGCCGGGCAGGTTGTCGGCCACCTCGACGCAGTCCCCGCCGTTGCCGCTGCTGCGGCTGCTCTTGCGCCACCGCGCGCCCATCAGCTCCATGTCTCCGCCACTTCCCTGATCAGGTCGACCGACTGCCAGTGGGAGAGCGCCTCCCCGCGCACGTTCTCCCATGCGGCCATTATCGCCGCTAGGTCGTCGACATCGCCAACCACTTGTCCTTGGACCTGGTTGTCGAGGTAGCCCGCAATCCGGTGGTCGGGACAGGTGGCGATCACGAAAGGACCGTTCAGCCCGGCGTAGGCGCCCACCGATGACGGCACGACATGGATGCGGACGTGCGGCTCCGCGCACGCCTCGACGAGGGCGGCCAACTGCTCCCGCATGGTTTCCGGCCCACCCACCGGCCGGCGGAGAATTCCCTCATCGATCACCGCCGTGAACTGGGGTGGGTCTTCTCGCCGGAGAATGCCCTGCCTGGCGAGCCGAGCTGTGATGTGCCGGTCAATGTCGGCTCGGGGAAGAGTGCCGGCGCCGATGAGCACTGCTCGTGCGTACGCCTCAGTCTGAAGTAGACCGGGCAGCACGACGGACTGGAAAGAACGCAGCGCGACCGCTTCCCGCTCGATCTCCTGCCAGGGGCGGAACCAGACCGGGTCACGACGTCTCGAAGTGTCCGGCCAGATGTCCGAGACGTCCCGGCCGAGCACCTCCGCTGCCGACACCCGGTGCCGGGCGTGCGGGATCCGACCCTCGCTCAGCCACCGGCCCACCGTCTTCGGGTCCACGCCCACTCGTTCCGCGAGTGATTCGGTGGTGTGCCCGGTGTCGCTGAGCGCCACCCGCAGCGCGTCGTTCACGGCCCCTCCATCGGACGTCTCAAATATCTGCCCACCATATAGCTACGCGGTGTATCTGTCCGACTACTTTGGGCACCGTGTTGCGCAGGACGGCGCGACCGGTGGAGGCGAGAAAGCCCGGCGGTCCGCGTCAGCACCGGGGCCGCCCCGCCAACGCCGTCGGGGCGGCCCCTTCCCACGCGACGAGGAAGGGACAGGCATGCGTATCCGGTTCTGGCGGCACCGGCCCGAGGCGCCGCCGCGCGTACCCCGGCAGCGGACGAACGAGCGCCCCGCGTGGGCGAGCGAACCCACGGCCGTCTTCCCCACCGACGGGCCTGGCCGGGCCGGCAACCTCACCCCGGCGCAGCGCTGGCGGGCCGGTGGGTGGCGAGGGAACGGCGGGCCGAGGTGAGCCGGGCGGCCCGTCCCCACCTGCCGATGCGTCCCCTGTGGCGCTGCCGGGTGTGCGGCGCGCAGTGGCCGTGCCAGCCGGCGCGGCTCGCGCTGCTGGTCGAGTACCGGGCGGACCGGACGGCGCTGCTGATCTACCTCAGCATCCTGATGGCCGAGGCGAGCGCGCAGTTGTCGCAGCTCAACGGGTCTGCCGACGCGGAGGACCTGATCGAGCGTTTCCTGTCCTGGGCGCGGGCCCGGTGACGTCGGGCGGGTCAGCCTTCGCCGAGGTCGAGGCGGACCAGCGGCAGCCGGCCGTCCACGTCGGCCGGCAGCGGCCCGGTGCCGCGCAGTTCCGGGATGTCGAGGGTACGGCCGAGGGCCGCCGCCGCCCGGCGGTGACGTCGCCGGTAGATCTCCAGTCGCTGCCGGGTCTCCTCGCCGGTCAGCACGGTGGCCCGCGCCGGGACGCCCCGGTCGCGGCCGGTCCAGACCCGGACCCGGGGATCGGCCCGCACGTTGCGGTACCACTGCGAGTGCGGGCCGTACCCGGAGGCGATGTAGAGGCTGCCGGGCTCCCGGTCGGCCACCTCCAGCACGACGTAGCGGGCCAGGCCGGAGCGGCGGCCCCGGTGCTCCAGCATCATCAGCCGGCGGCCGAGGAACCGGCCGAGGCCGTGGCGGTAGAGGGGGATCGGAGCGCGGGCGAGCCAGCGCGGGATGCGGCGGGCCATGCTCCCGACGCTACTCCCGCCCGCGCTCCGGCTCAGAACGCCTCGTCCAGCGCCACGGTCCCCTCGACCGCCACCTGGTACGCGGACACCCGCCGCTCGAAGAAGTTGGTCAGTTCCTGCACGTCCTGCAACTCCATGAACGGGAACGGGTTCGCCGACCCGTACGCCGGTGGCAGCCCGAGCCGGGCGAGCCGGGCGTCCGCCACGTACTCCAGGTAGCGCCGCATGTCGGCGGTGTTCATGCCCGGCAGGCCGTCGCCGCACAGGTCGCGGGCGAAGGCCAGCTCCGCCGCGACCGCCTCGTCCAGCATCTGCCGTACCTGATCGGCCATCGTGGAGTCGAAGAGGTCGCGCTCCTCGGCGCGGACGGTGTCCACCACGGTGAAGGCGAACTCCATGTGCATCGACTCGTCGCGGAACACCCAGTTGGTGCCGGTGGCCAGGCCGGAGAGCAGGCCGCGCGAGCGCAGCCAGTACACGTACGCGAAGGCGCCGTAGAAGAACAGCCCCTCCACGCAGGCGGCGAAACAGATCAGGTTGAGCAGGAACGCCCGCCGGTCGGCGCGGCTGTCGAGCCGGCGCAGCGAGCCGATCGAGTCGATCCACCGGAAGCAGAACTCGGCCTTGTCCCGGATCGACGGGATGTGCTCGACCGCCGCGAAGGCCTTCGCCCGCTCCTCGTGGTCGGGCAGGTAGGTGTCCAGCAGGGTCAGATAGAACTGCACGTGCACCGCCTCCTCGTAGAGCTGGCGGGACAGGTACAGCCGCGCCTCCGGCGCGTTGACGTGCTGGTAGAGGTTGAGCACCAGGTTGTTCGCCACGATCGAGTCACCGGTGGCGAAGAACGCCACCAGCCGGTGGACCAGGTGCCGCTCGCCGGGGGAGAGCTTCGCCAGATCGGGTACGTCGGAGGCCAGGTCCACCTCCTCCACCGTCCAGGTGTTGCGGATGGCGGCCCGGAACCGCTCGTAGAAGTCCGGGTACCGCATCGGCCGCAGGGTCAGGTCCATGCCGGGGTCGAGCAGCATCGTCACTGGCAGGCCTCGCAGACTTCCGGGTTCTCCAGCGAGCAGGCGACCGCGTCGCCGTCGCCCGCCACGGGTGCGACGGAGTTGTTAACAGGGGGCCCCTGCTCTACCGGAGGCGTTAAGAAGGTGCCCTTCCTTACGGTGGTCTGGGCGATCCGGGTGGCCGGGCGGGAGCGCAGGTAGTAGGTGGTCTTCAGCCCGGCCCGCCAGGCGTACGCGTACATCGAGGAGAGCCGGCCGATGGTCGGGGCGGCCTGGAACAGGTTGAGCGACTGCGACTGGTCGACGTACGGCGCCCGGGCGGCGGCCAGGTCGATCAGCGCCTTCTGCGGCAGCTCCCACGCGGTGCGGTACAACGCCTTCAGCTCCGCCGGCAGGTCCAGGCCCTGCACCGAGCCGTCCGCCTGCTTGATCGCGTCCCGGGTCTGCGGCGTCCACCGGCCCAGCCGCTTCAGGTCGGCGACGAGGTACCGGTTGACCTGGAGGAACTCCCCGGACAGGGTCTCCCGCTTGAAGACGTTGGAGACCAGCGGCTCGACGCACTCGGCGCAGCCGGCGATCGAGGCGATCGTCGCGGTCGGGGCGATCGCCACCAGCAGCGAGTTGCGCAGCCCGTGCCGGGCGATCTTCGCGCGGAGCGCGGCCCAGGCTTCCGGCCGGGCGGGTCGGGCGTCCGGCCAGTGGTCCGGGTGCAGCACCCCGCCGGCCGCCCGGGTCAGCGGGTACGCCGGGTGCGCCCCGCGGGCCGCCGCCAGGTCGGCCGAGGCGTCGTACGCCGCCAGGGCGATCTCCTCGGCGATCCGGGTGGACAGCGCCCGCGCCTCAGGGGAGTCGAAGGCCAGCCGCAGCGCGGCGAACACGTCGGCCAGCCCCATCACGCCGAGCCCGAGGGGCCGCCACCGCCGGTGCGCGGTGGCCGCCTGCCCGGTCGGGAACCAGTTCCGGTCGATCGCCCGGTCCAGCGCGCCCACCGCGAGGCGTACCGTCGCGCCCAGCGCGGCGAAGTCCACCCCGTCCGCGCTCAGGTGGGCGGCCAGGTTGATCGAGCCGAGGGTGCAGACCGCCGTCTCGTCGTCGCTGGTCACCTCCAGGATCTCGGTGCACAGGTTGGAGTGGTGCACCACCCCGCCGCCGTTGCCGACCTGGTTGCAGGTGCGGTTCGCCGCGTCCTTGAAGGTCATCCAGCCGTTGCCGGTCTGCGCCAGGGTCCGCATCATCCGGGCGTACAGGGTCCGTGCCGGCAGGGTCCGCACGGCCCGGCCGGCCGCCTCCGCCGCCCGGTACGCGGCGTCGAACTCGGCACCCCAGAGGTCGATCAGCTCCGGCACCTCCTTCGGGTCGAAGAGCGACCAGTCGGCGTCCGCCTCGACCCGGCGCATGAACTCGTCCGGCACCCAGTTGGCCAGGTTCAGGTTGTGCGTACGCCGGGCGTCGTCGCCGGTGTTGTCCCGCAGCTCCAGGAACTCCTCGATGTCGGCGTGCCAGGTGTCCAGGTAGACGCAGGCCGCGCCCTTGCGCCGGCCGCCCTGGTTGACCGCCGCCACGCTGGCGTCCAGCGTGCGCAGCCAGGGCACGATGCCGTTGGACCGGCCGTTGGTGCCCCGGATCAGCGACCCCCGCGAGCGCACCCGGGACCACGAGATGCCGATCCCCCCGGCGAACTTGGACAGCTTCGCCACCTGCGTGTAGCGCTCGTAGATCGACTCCAGCTCGTCGCGGGGCGAGTCGACCAGGAAGCAGGAGGAGAGCTGCTGGTGCCGGGCGCCGGCGTTGAACAGGGTCGGCGAGCTGGGCAGGTAGGCCAGCCGGGCCAGCGCCCGGTACAGCTCGCCGGCCTCCTCGACGGTGTCCGACAGGCCGGTGGCCACCCGCAGCCAGAAGTGCTGCGGCCGTTCCAGCACCGCCCGGCTGCCGGGGTGGCGCAGCAGGTAACGGTCGTGCAGCGTGCGCAGCCCGAAGTACTCGAACGCGCCGTCGTGGGCGTGGTCGACGAGGCCGTCGAGGGCGTCGGCGTGCGCGGCGACGAAGCCGGCGAAGCCGGGGTCCAGCAGCCCTTCCGCGTACGCGGTGGCGACGCTGGCGCTGAAGCTGTCGATGCCCTGCGCGGCGGTCTCGTCGGCGATCCGCCCGGCGAGCAGCCGGGCGGCGAGTTTCGCGTACGCGGGTTCCTCGGCGGTCAGGCCGGCCGCCGCCGCTATCGCCAGCTCGGTCAGTTCGGCCCGCCCGGCCCGGGCGGTACGCCCCGACTCGACCAGGGCCAGGATCCGGTCCGGGTCGGTGTCGGGCAGGTCGTGGTGGTGCCGGTGCAGCAGCTCCCGCAGGGCTGCCGCCGCGGGCGGGGCGAGGGTGGGTGTCGCCGTCATGTGCTCCCCTGGTTGGTCGGTGTGGACCGCTCGGGGGAGCGCGACGGCACGCCGGATCGCCGCCGATCGGTGTGCCGGCGGTGCTCCGTACGGCTCGGCGGCCCTCCCACGAGGCCTCGAGGTGGTACGCGCGCCGGGACGGCACGCCCTGCTGGCAGGTCTTCGGACTCGCGGGCCGGCGCCTCTCGGCGCTTGCCTACTGGCCGTCGCTTCCCAGGCCCCGTCGGGCCCAGTGCTGATGACGGCGGTCGTTCCCGCTCACCGCTGCGGGGCAGTCCCGGACTCACACCGGGTTCCCTGTTCGGTGCGGCGCCTGGCGGGCACCGCGCCTGGCCGACCGGAAGGTCGAACCAGCAGTACGAGTGATCCTAGATGTAGTGGTCGCGGAAAAGCCAGCACACCACATGCTGTGGCGTGTCGACACCGTCGATGTTTTTCCGCGGCTGCGGCGCTGCCGGGGTACGACAGCGCCACTTGTTGATGAGCCTGCCTGGTCCAGCAGGCTCATCAACGAGCGGTCATCGGTCCGTGCGTCAGCGGGCTCGGAGCCGCTGGTTCACCTGGTCGAGGTCGAATGTGTCCGGGGTGAACTGGCTGGCATCGTCCAGGCCGAGCCATTTCAGCCGGTCCTGGTGTTCCGGGTGGTTCGGGTCGGCGAGTACCTCAATCAGGTACTGGTATCCCCAGATGCCGCCGCAGTCGTCGGGTGGAGCCGCGCGGCGTCCGCCGACACAGGCTGGGTATTCGATGGCCGGGTCGGCGGGTGTCGTCTTCTCGACCAGGATGTCGTGTTCCCAGTCGTCGCCGAGGTCGTAGGTGTAGCGGAGTTTGTCCTTCACCGCGGGTGCGACCTGTTCCAGGGTGACCGGACCGTCCGAACGGTGCCCGAGGTCGCGGTCCGCGCGCCCGAACTGGCCGTACCCGGTGTCGAAGACGTGCCGGTGGTCGCCGTGCCAGCCGAAAGCGGCGAGGATCGCCTGGTGCAGCCGGTTCAGGGTGATGTCGCCGGGCACCAGCAGCCTGCGCCAGATCGGCGGCTTGGCACCCCGCAGGCTGACCTTGATCTGGTAGACCGGCGCCGGACCGTTCGACTTCTTCCGCTTGGGCGGCAGCTTGGCCGGCTGCGCCCGACGTTGAGCGGGTAGGTCCAGGCCGAACGAGGCCGGACCACCGGAGCTGCCGATCAGGGCGGCGAGCTGCTGCAACACGTCCATCGCCGTCCGGCCGGAGGCGTGGCGGGAAGCGGTCGCACCGCGAGGCCGGCGAGCGGGCGGCAGAACCTCCAGCCGGCTGCGGGTCAGCACGGCGAGTGGGGCGTATCCCGGCCCGTCCTCGCCGTCGATCAGATCCAGACCGGCCGGGACATCGCCCGGGCCATCCTCCTCGTCGTGGACGGCACGTGCCTCCAGCGCCTGCTCGACATACCAGCGGAACTCCGGTGCCCCCAGCTTCTTGGTCCTGATACTCACCCCGTCGGCCCGTGCGTCCTGGTGAATCGCGGCGACCGCGGTCGGTAGGTCCTCGGCGCCGAGCAGGTAGATCTCTTCCGCGGCGCCGCAGTCCTGGTGATCGACCATGATCATGAGTGCGTGCTCGCGACCGGCCCGCTGGAACACACCAATCAGCACGGACATGGTGTCCTGGTCGTCGTACAGTCGGGTGAACGGCCCCGCGGTCAGCGGCTGTGCCAGATCATCCGCCCAGGATGGCGCCGCGACGCCGCCGCCGGTCAGTCTTGCCCCGGCTTGCTGGGCGGAACCGGCGACCGGCCCCGCGGCGTCACCGGCCACCGCGCCGATCGCGGTGAGCAGGGTCAGGGCGGCACGGGTGCCGCGCGATTCGATCGCCGGAACGAGGGCCCCGGCGAACGCCGCCATCGTCTCATCGCCACCGGACTGCGCCATCGCCACGAAGAACGCCCCGGCCAGCTCTGCTTCGAGAGGATCCTCGACCTCGGCCAGGGCGGACGCGTCGTCGACCAGGTCGGTCAACATCTGCTCGGGATCCGGTGCGCCTTCCGCACAACCAGGACAGTCGCAACCCTGATCCGGGCCGGGCAACACGGTGAGATCGGCACGTCGGCGGGACCGGCTGGAACCCCGCTTGGCGGGGCGTCGGCTTCCAGAACTCATTGCGCCAGTCTGCCTGAACAACCGCAGCCCATTCTGCAGCGCCCCGCAACCGACTGCTATGGCACGTGCGTCGATTTCGCCGACTCGCGGTGACCCCCCGATCGGGCGACGGGACACAGTATGTGCCGTCGTCCGGTTTGCGGTCGCTTCCGCCGGGAAGTCGGAGAAGGTGCGCGAACTTCTGACGAAACTCGAACAGGCCACGGCGCTGGACCGGGTGGGTGACCGGCTGCAGCGCGCCGTCCAGGGCACCCTGCGCTCCCAGCGGGTCCGGGACCTGCTGCACGGCGTCTGGCTGGGGCACCCGCTGCATCCGGCGATGGTGCAGGTGCCGGTGGGCGCCTGGATCTCGGCGGCGGTCGTCGACCTGCTGCCCGGCCAGCGCCGGGCGGCCACCGCCCTGGTCGGGGTCGGCACGGCCAGCGCCCTGCCGGCGGCCGTGGCCGGGCTCAACGACTGGGCCTCGCTCGCCCGCGACCAGCGCCGGGTCGGCCTGGTGCACGCCGCCGCGAACGTCGTGGGCCTGAGCCTGTACGCGGGCTCCCTCGTGGCCCGGCTGAACGGCCGGCACGGGATGGGCCGGGCGCTGGCCTACCTGGGGCTGTCCGCCGCGAGCGGCGGCGCGTACCTGGGCGGACATCTCGCGTACAAGCAGGGCGCGCAGGTCAGCCAGAGCATCTCCGAGCTCCACCTGATCAGCGACGGGTGGCACCCGGTGGGCGACCTGAGCAGCCTGCCGCAGCGGCAGCTCATCACCCGGGAGATCGACGACGTGTCGGTGATCCTCTACCGGCACGGCGACGACGTCACCGTGATGCTGGAGCGCTGCCCGCACCAGAGTGGACCGCTCGGCGAGGGCGAGGTGCAGGAGATCGACGGGCACGCCTGCGTGGTCTGCCCGTGGCACGGCAGCGCCTTCCGGCTCAACGGCGGCGAGGTGGTGCACGGCCCGTCCGGCAACGACCAGGTCATCCTGCCCACCCGCATCGTCGAGGGCCGGCTGGAGGCCCGCCTCCCCTGACGCCGGCGGGCCCGGTCAGTCCTTGCGGTGGCGGCCGGTGACCAGGGCGCGCGGGACCGGCCGGCGGCGCAGGCCGAGCATCGCGCCGATCTGCGCGCCGACGATGCTCGCCACCGCCAGCACCGCCGATATCGCCAGCGGCTGGTTGATCCCCTCGTCGTCGGCGGTGGCCCGGGAGGCGCCCGCCGCCATCGCCGGGGGCGGGCCGGCCGGCTCCGTGGCCCTCGGCGTCCCGGCCCGGGACGGGGAGGGCTTCGCCCTGGGCGGCTGACCGGCCGTCCCGGCGCCGCTCCCGTCCGTCGCGCCCGACCCACCACCG
>NZ_RJLN01000089.1 GCF_003725545.1 Micromonospora solifontis
GCCTGCGCCCCTCGGCCGCGTAGCGCTTTCGCCGCCCGGACGCGGCGGTGGCCGCGCGGCCGCTCCCGTCGTCATCCGTCCCGCCGGGACGCGTCGTCCCGCCGGGGCATCCGGGTATCGGACCGAGGGGTTGCCTCATGCTCGCCTTCGCACCACTGCACACCGCGGCGTCCGTCGCCGCCACCGTCGTCACCTGGCTCGCCGACACGCTCACCCCGCTGGCCGGCGGGACCGCCACGGCGGTGGCCATCGTCCTGTTCACCATCGGGGTCCGGCTGCTGATCTCGCCGCTCACCCTGGCCCAGGTCCGCGGGGAGCGGCGCCGCGCGGCGCTCGCCCCCGAGGTCCGCGACCTCCAGCGGAGGTACGCCGATGACCCCGGCCGGCTGCAGAGCGAGCTGTTCGCGCTCTACCGGCGGGCCGGGGCGAACCCGGTGGCGGGCTGCCTGCCGGCGCTGTTGCAGGCGCCGTTCTTCCTGGTCATGTACCGCCTCTTCGCCACCGGCGACGGCCATCCCGCCCTGCTGAACGAGAAGCTGGCCGGGGTGCCGCTCGGCTGGCACCTCGGTGACGGGCTCTCCGGTCCGGTGCTGGCCCTCTTCGGGGTGCTGCTGGCGGCGCTGCTCGCGTTGGCCTGGTGGTCCTCCGGGCGGGCCCGGCGCGCGGCGGCCGCCACCGGCACCGTGGCCGGTACGCCGACCGAGGGCCCGGGCGCCGCCGTGCTCGGCCGGTTGGTCCCGCTGCTGCCGTACACCACCGTGCTGGTGGCTCTGGTGGTGCCGCTGGCGGCGGTGCTCTACCTGGTCACCACCACCGCGTGGACCGCGTTGGAGCAGCTGGTGCTGCGCCGCCCGCAGCCGGCATCCATCGACGTGCGTTGACAAGGCCGGGGGCGGGGGCGTAGAAAACGCCCTCAGAGAGCGCTCTCCTGGCCCCGTCCCCGCAGAGAGGCACCCCGATGAATCCTGCCCCGGCGGCTCCGGCCGCCCCCTCCACCGTGCGCCGCCCGCGCCGCCGGCTCGCCCTGGCCGTGGCCGCGCTCGCCACCACCACCGCGGTGGCCACCGTCTCGTTGACCGCGCACGCGGCCGTGCCGCCGCCCGCCTCCGGCTGGAGCCTGGTGTGGAGCGATGACTTCGCCGGCGCGGCCGGCACCCTGCCCTCGTCCGCCAACTGGATCATCGACACCGGCACCAGCTATCCGGGCGGCCCGGCCAACTGGGGCACCGGCGAGATCCAGACCTACACCGCGAACACCGCCAACCTGTCCCAGGACGGCGGCGGCAACCTGCGGATCACCCCGCTGCGGGACGCCGCCGGCCGGTGGACCTCGGCCCGGATCGAGACCGTGCGCGCCGACTTCAAGCCGCCGGCCGGGGGAGTGCTGGCGATCGAGGGCCGGATCCAGATGCCGAACGTCACCGGCGCGGAGGCGGCCGGCTACTGGCCGGCGTTCTGGTCGCTCGGCTCGCCCTACCGGGGCAACTACCAGAACTGGCCGGGCATCGGCGAGATCGACGTGATGGAGAACGTCAACGGGCTCAACCAGGTCTGGGGGACGCTGCACTGCGGCGTCGCGCCCGGCGGCCCGTGCAACGAGTTCAACGGACTCGGCAACACCCGGGCCTGCCCCGGCAGCACCTGCCAGTCCGCGTTCCACACCTACCGCACCGAGTGGGACGCCTCGGTCAGCCCGCAGCAGCTGCGCTGGTACGTGGACGGCCAGCTGTTCCACACCGTCAGCCAGACCCAGGTCGGTGAGCCGTACTGGAGCCAGATGACCGGGCACGGCGGCTACTTCCTGCTGCTCAACGTGGCGATGGGCGGCTCGTTCCCGAACGGCGTCGCCGGCTACACCACACCGACCGCGTCGACCGTCTCCGGCCGGCCGATGCTGGTCGACTACGTCGCGGTCTACGCGAGGGGTGGCGGCAGCACCACCCCGCCGCCCCCCTCCGGGACGGTGGACGCGTACTCGACCATCCAGGCCGAGGCGTTCAACGCCCAGAACGGGGTGCAGACGGAGGCGTGCGCCGAAGGGGGCCAGAACATCGGCTGGCTCGCCAACGGTGACTGGGCCCGGTACGACAACGTGGACTTCGGCGGCACCCCGCCGAAGGACTTCGTGGCCCGGGTCGCCTCCGGCGCCCCGAGCGGGGTGAGCGGCCTGGTCCAGGTGCGGGTGGACAGCCCGACCGCCGCGCCGAGCGGCAGCTTCGCGATCGCGAACACCGGCGGCTGGCAGAGCTGGCGCTCGGTGCCGGGCAACGTCGCCGCGGTCACCGGGCGGCACACCGTCTACCTGACCTTCAGCAGCGGCCAGGCCGCGGACTTCGTCAACGTCAACTGGTTCACCTTCCGGCACTGAGATGCAAGGAGGGGCCCCTTCTTAACGCCTGGTGCGGGTAAAGGGGCCCCTCCTAACATCCCTCTGGACAGAAACAGTTAACACTCTTAATAATGGGCGCACGTCGACGGTTGTAAATGCCTCTCCGCCACCACAACGGTCCCTGGAGGACACCGTGAGACTCCGCCCTGCCCGCGCGGCGACGTTCGCCGTCGCGCTCGCCACCGCCCTGGTGGCGGCCACCGTGCTGGCCGCGCCACCCGCCTCCGCCGCCACCGCCGCCTTCGTCCGCACCTCCAGTTGGGGCACCGGGTACGAGGCCAAGTTCACCGTCACCAACGACAGTTCGGCCAGCATCTCCTCGTGGAACGTGCAGTTCGACCTGCCGGCCGGCAGCGCCGTCGGCTCGTACTGGGACGCGCTGCTGAGCACCTCCGGGCAGCACGTCACCGCCGTGAACCAGTCCTGGAACGGCACCCTCGCCCCGGGCGCCAGCACCACCTTCGGCTTCATCGTCAGCGGCACCGGCGACCCGGCCAACTGCACGGTCAACGGCGGCCTGTGCACCGGCGGGGGCGGCGGCAACCCGGGAGCCCCGGCCACCCCGGGCGGCCTGCGGGTCACCGGCGCCACCAACACCTCGATCTCGCTGGCCTGGAACGCCGTCGCCGGCACGGTCAGCGGCTACCGGGTGTACGAGGGCAGCAGCCTGAAGGCCACGGTCACCGGCACCTCCGCCACCGTCTCCGGGCTGTCCGCCTGCACCGGGCACAGCTACACGGTCACCGCGTACAACGCCGGCGGCGAGTCGGCGAAGTCGGCCGCGGTGTCGGGCAGCACCACCGGCTGCACCGGCGGGGGTGGCGGCGCGATGGCCGCCGCGCCCTACCTCTACCCCGGCTGGGGCGACCCGCCCGCGCCGTCGACGGTGATGGGCGCGACCGGGATCAAGTGGTTCACCATCGCGTTCGTGCTCTCCGGCGGCGGCTGCACGCCGGCCTGGGACGGCACCGGCCCGCTCACCGGCAGCACCTGGGCCAGCACCATCGCCGCGATCCGCGCGGCGGGCGGCGACGTGATCCCCTCGTTCGGCGGCTGGAGCGGCAACAAGCTCGGCCCGAACTGCTCCTCGGCCAGCGCGCTGGCCGGCGCCTACCAGCAGGTCATCAACGCGTACGGGCTGAAGGCGATCGACATCGACATCGAGAACACCGACGAGTTCGAGAACGAGGTGGTGCAGGACCGGATCCTCGGCGCCCTGAAGATCGTCAAGCAGAACAACCCCGGGTTGAAGACCATCGTCACCATCGGCACCTCGACCAGCGGGCCGTCCTGGTGGGGCACCCGCCTGATCAACCAGGCCGCCGCGCTCCAGGCCGGCGTCGACGTCTTCACCATCATGCCGTTCGACTTCGGCGGCGGGGCGAACATGTACCAGAGCACGGTCAACGCCGCCGAGGGGCTGAAGAACGCGCTCAAGACCGCCTTCGGCTGGTCCGACGCCACCGCGTACGCCCACATGGGCGTCTCCGGCATGAACGGTCTCTCCGACCAGCAGGAGCTGACCTCGCCGGCCACCTGGACCCAGATCCGGGACTGGGCCAAGGCCCGCGGGCTCGCCCGGTTCACCTTCTGGTCGGTCAACCGGGACCGGCCCTGCCCGGGCGGCGGCGTGGTCTCCAACTGCTCCGGCATCTCCCAGAACACCTGGGAGTTCACCTCGATCACCGCGCAGTACTGAGCCAGCGGGTCAGCGACCGGCGGTCACCGACCGCCGGTCGCGCCGCCGGCGTACCTTCTTCACCACCCAGCTCGCGACCATCACGGCGAAGACCACGAAGATCGCGTAGTTGAACCACTGGCTGTACCGGTCGACGTCCTGCCAGCGGGAGCCGAGGGCGAAGCCGAGCCCGACGATCAACGCGTTCCACACCCCGCTGCCGATCGTGGTGAGCAGGACGAACTGGCCCAGCGGCATCCGTTCCGCCCCGGCCGGGATCGACACCAGGCTGCGTACCACCGGCACCACCCGACCGATCAGGACCGCCCACTTCCCGTACCGCTCGAACCAGCGGTCGGCCTTTTCCAGGTCCTCCCGGTCCACCAGCGGGATGTGGTCCAGCCAGCGCTTCAACCGTTCCTCGCCGAGCGCGGCGCCGAGCCAGTAGAGCACCAGCGCGCCGAGCAGCGACCCGACCGTCGCGGCCAGCACGATCAGCACCACGCTGAACCGGCCCTCGGCGGCCAGGTAGCCGGCCATGGCCAGGACGATCTCGCTGGGGATCGGCGGGATGACGCTCTCCAGGGCGACCAGCAGCGCCACCCCGACGGCGCCCAGCGAGTCGATGACGCTCGCCACCCAGCCGGTCAGCCCGGTGAACTGGTTCGGGTCGACGTTCTGGGCGAGAGCCATGGGCGTCCTTCCGGCCGTCGGGGGATCCGACAGACGTACCCCGCGGCCGGCCGGTCACACCTCACGGTGACCGGCCCCACCACCCGTCACGGATGCAGCGCCTCGTCCGCCGCCCCTGCCGCCAGCCGGTGAAGCGGACCACCAGACCGCCGCGGCTCGGCGAGCAGCAGTACGGCCCGGCCGACGCCTCGGCCGCCGGGTCCAACGGGGCGACCCGGACCAGCCGCCACGGCTCGCCGGCCACCCGGGCCCGGACGGTCAGCGCGTCGCCCGCCCGGCTGATCCGCACGGTGACCTCCCGCCCGGACCACCCCGGCACCGGAGCCACCGACCAGTCCGACCGCTCGTCGGTGACCACCGCGCCGACCTGCGGCTGGCCGTCGCTGACCTCCACCCCCGCCTTGGTCCAGCGCCGGTCGTCCACCCGGACCAGCGCCCCCGCCTGGTCGAACTGCGCGGCGTAGTCGAGCTGGAAGCTCACCTCCACGGCGCTGTCCGTCGGGAACGGCGCCAGCAGCGCCGACCCGTCGTCGTGCACGAAGCCGTAGCTGGTCCGGCGCCAGAAGTCGCTGCCCCCGCGCGGCTCGACCAGCAGGTCCGGGCCGGCGGAGTCGGCCCGCTCCGGCGGGTTCAGCCAACTGCCGGTGGACCAGTCGACGGCTACGGTGTCGGCGCTCATCCCGGCACCGTACCGGCCCGCCCGGCGGCCCGGGGGTTTGCCGCGTCACCGAACCGGAGAAGTAGACCCGGCATGGTGGACAGGTGGTACAAGCAGGCGGTCATCTACTGCCTGGACGTCGATACGTTCGCAGACTCCGACGGCGACGGGGTGGGTGACTTCCGTGGCCTCATCAGCCGGCTGGACTATCTCGCCCGACTGGGCGTGACGTGTATCTGGCTCAATCCGATCCACCCGTCGCCCAACCGCGACGACGGCTACGACGTCACCGACTTCTACAACGTCAGCCCCAGGCTGGGCAGCCTCGGCGACTTCGCGGAGCTGCTGCACCAGGCGAGGAGCAAGGGCATCCGGGTGATGATCGACCTGGTGGTCAACCACACCTCCGACGAGCACCCGTGGTTCCAGTCCGCCCGCTCCTCACCCGACTCCCCGTACCGCGACTGGTACGTGTGGAGCGACGAGGCGCCGCCGGACCGGCACCAGGGGATGGTGTTCCCGGGCGAGCAGGACGAGACCTGGAGCTACGACCGCACCGCGAAGGCCTGGTACTACCACCGCTTCTACAAGTTCCAGCCGGATCTGAACTTCAGCAACCCGAAGGTCCGGGAGGAGATCAAGAAGATCGCCTCCTTCTGGCTCCAGCTCGGCGTCTCCGGCTTCCGGATCGACGCCGCCCCGTTCATCATCGAGCTGACCGAGCCGGGCAACCCGGACTCGCCCAAGGACATGGAGTTCCTCACCGAGCTGCGCCAGCACGTGCAGTGGCGGCGCGCCGACGCCGTCCTGCTGGCCGAGGCGAACGTGGAGCCGGACCAGCTGCCGGTCTACTTCGGCGACAGCGGCGGCTCGGCCAACCGGATCCACATGCTCTTCGACTTCATGCTGAACGGGCGGCTGATGCTCGCCCTGGCCCGGCAGGACCCGGAGCCGGTGATCGAGGCGCTGCGGGACACCCCGGCCCTGCCCGATGGCGGGCAGTGGGCCACCTTCCTGCGTAACCACGACGAGATCGACCTGTCCCGGCTCACCGCCGAGCAGCGCAACCAGGTGTACGAGCAGTTCGGGCCGGACGAGAACATGCGGCTCTACGGCCGGGGCATCCGCCGCCGGCTCGCCTCGATGCTGGGCAACGACCGCCGGCACATCGAGCTGGCGTACGCGCTCCAGTTCTCGCTGCGCGGCACGCCGGTGCTGCGCTACGGCGAGGAGATCGGCATGGGGGAGGACCTGTCGCTGCCCGGCCGGGAGGCGATCCGTACCCCGATGCAGTGGTCGTACAAGGAGAACGGCGGCTTCTCCACCGCGGACCCGGAGAAGCTGGTCCGACCGGTGGTCGACAAGGGCGAGTACAGCTACCAGAAGGTCAACGTCACCGCCCAGCGCAAGGACCCGCGGTCGCTGCTGGGCTGGTTCGAGCGGATGATCCGTACCCTCCGGGAGGCCCCGGAGATCGGCTCCGGCTCCACCAGCCACATCGACGTGCCCATGCCGCCCGGGGTGCTCGCGCACCGGGCCGACGGGCCGACCGGGACGATGGTCTTCCTGCACAACCTCGGCACGGAGGACGTCGAGGTGGACCTCAGCATCCTCGCGCCCGAGGCGGACCTGCCGATCGACGTGCTCACCGACCGCAACTACGAGGAGGTCGGCAAGCTCGACCGGCTCAAGCTCTCCGGTTACGGCTACCGCTGGATCCGGATCTGCCGGGGCCAGCAGCTGTGACGACGCGACCGGGGTTAAGCTCCTTCGATCGACCCCAAGTTACCGGGAGGTAATCATGTCGGAGGAGCCCCGCGTCGCCATCGTGACCGGAGCCGCGCGCGGCATCGGGGCGGCCACCGCCCGCCGGCTGGCTGCCGACGGCATGGCCGTCGCCGTGGTCGACATCGAGGAGTCGGCGACCAAGGAGACCGTGGACGCCATCGCCGCCGCCGGCGGCCGGGCCCTGGGCGTCGGCGCCGACGTCTCCGACCGGGCCCAGGTGGAGGCCGCCGTCGAGCGGGTCGCCGTCGAGCTGGGCGCGCCGACCGTACTGGTCAACAACGCCGGCGTGCTCCGCGACAACCTGCTGTTCAAGATGACCGACGCCGACTGGGACACGGTCATGGGCGTGCACCTGCGCGGGGCGTTCCTGTTCAGCCAGGCCGCGCAGCAGCACATGGTCGAGCGGAAGTGGGGCCGGATCGTCAACCTCTCCAGCACCTCCGCGCTGGGCAACCGTGGCCAGGCGAACTACTCCGCCGCCAAGGCGGGCCTGCAGGGCTTCACCAAGACCCTGGCCATCGAGCTGGGCCCGTTCGGGGTGACCGTCAACGCGGTCGCGCCGGGCTTCATCGTCACCGACATGACCGCCGCCACCGCGGCCCGGATGAAGGTCGACTTCTCCGCCCTCCAGCAGCACGCCGCCGCCGAGATCCCGGTCCGCCGCACCGGCCGGCCGGAGGACGTCGCGCACACCGTCTCGTTCCTGGCCAGCGAGGGCGCGTCCTTCGTCTCCGGCCAGGTCATCTACGTCGCCGGTGGCCCCAAGGACTGACCCGGGTCACCCACACCCTCCGCGAATGGCCACTCTTTCCCGCAAAGAGTGGCTATTCCACGTTCGATGCCCCCTCTTCCCGTCAAAGAGGGCCCACCCACGGGTGGGCCGCGCTGCGCGCTTCGCGCTGCGCGCTTCGCGCTGCGCGCTGCGCCGGCGCGGTGGGCACTAGTTCACGGAAAGAGTGGCTGTTCCGCGCTCGACGACCACTCTTTCCGTGAAAGAGGGCCCTCGGCGCGGCGGCGCGGGGGCGGCGCGGGGGCGGCGCGGTGGGTGGTCAGGCGGGGGCGCGGCGGGTGCGCCAGAGCCAGAAGAGGCCGAGCATGGGCAGCACGAGCGGGACGTAGCCGTAGCCGCTGCCGAAGTCCGACCAGACCGTCTCGTCCGGGAAGAGTTCCTTGTCGGCGATGCTGAGGATGCCGACCGCGACCACCCCGACCAGCTCGACCGAGCAGCAGGCCAGCGCCACCCGGCGGCCGGTGTGTCCGGCCCGGGCCAGCCCGACCGCCGCCACGATGTAGATCAGTGCGGCCACCGCGGAGAGCAGGTACGCCACCGGCGCCTCGTCGAACTTGGTGGCGATCTGCAGGCCCGCCCGGGAGGTGGCGGCGATGGCGAAGAGGATGTAGATCGCGATCAGCAGCCGGCCCGGTCCCCGGTTCGTCGCGCGCTGCTCAGCCACCGAGGACCTCCCAGGTCTGCTGGAGGCGGACCACCACCACCGGGGTCACCAGGCAGACGGCGCAGACGATCGCCGAACCCCAGCGGGTCGGCTCCATCCGGGCCAGCACCCAGGCCAGCGGCGGCAGGCAGACCAGCGTGACCAGGTAGCCGAAGAACGCCCCCGGCTCGCCCGGCCGCTCACCGCCACCGAGCGCGACGAGCGCCACCACGGCGAGCGCGAGCAGGGTCAGCTCCAGCACCGCCAGGCCGACGAACTGGAGCCGGTCCGGCGCCCGGTGGCGCAGCGCCGCCACCAGGGCCCAGACCGCGATTACGAGCGACAGCACGATCGAGGCCGTCGCGAGGAGCCCGTCCACCGGCGAGCCGGCCGCCGCGGCGCTGGTCATCGACGCCATCCCGGCGCAGTCTGGTTCACCGGCACAGCCTACTAAGCGTCGTAGTAGCCGCCGCCGCCCGGCTCTCCCGACGGGTCGGGGCGCACGCGGCGGGCCGGACGACTAGCGTGGATCACGGCCACCGGCGTACGCCGTGGCGGACCACGACGGCAGGGGGACTCGTGCTGCGGTTCGGCTTGTTCGGCACCGGTCACTGGGCGGCGGAGACGCACGCCGCGGCCATCGACGCCCATTCCGGGGCCACCCTCGCCGGGGTCTGGGGTCGCGATCCGGCGAAGGCCGGCGCGCTGGCCGGGCGGCACGGCGTGCCGGCTTTCGACGACGTGGACGCGCTGCTCGGCGCGTGCGACGCGATCGCCGTGGCGCTGCCGCCGGACGTGCAGGCCGAGATCGCCGTCCGGGCCGCCGCCGCCGGCAAGCACCTGCTGCTGGACAAGCCGCTGGCGTTGAGCCTCGCCGAGGCCGATCGGGTGGTCACCGCGGCCCAGGCGTCCGGAGTGGCCTCGGTGGTCTTCTTCACCAGCCGGTTCCTGCCGGACATCGCCGCCGAACTCGCCGCCCTCGCCTCGGCCGGTGGCTGGCACACCGCCAAGGCGGTCCGGTTCGGGTCGATCTTCCAGCCGGGCAGCCCGTACGGCGACTCGCCCTGGCGCCGGGAGCACGGCGCGCTGTGGGACATCGGCCCGCACGCGCTCTCGCTGATCCTGCCGGTGCTCGGCCGGGTTACCCGGGTCGCCGCGATGGACGGGCCGCGCGGCCTGGTGCACCTGCTGCTCACCCACGAGGGCGGTCCGACCAGCACCATCTCCCTCACCCTCGACGCACCCACCGAGATGACCGCCAAGGAGTTCGTCTTCTACGGCGAGAACGGGACGGCGGAGCTGCCGCCGGGTGACGGGAGCGCGATCACCGCCTTCGGCACCGCGATCGACCAGTTGCTGGAGGAGGTCGAGGCGGGCACCCGGGACCACCGCTGCGACGTCCGGTTCGGGCGGGAGGTGGTGGCCGTGCTCGAGGCCGCCGAGACCGCTCGCAGCCAGGGCCGCATCGTCGACCTCTGAGCCCGCGACCAGCGCGAAGGGCGCCGCCGGGTCGCTCGGCCGGCCGAAATGCGTCGCGGGCCGGCCCGCCCGTGGCTAGCCTGGCCGGCATGTGTACGCACGCCCTGATCGACGTGGCCGCCACGCCGGCCGCGCGAGGGCTCCTCCTGGTCGCCCGTCCGCGGCTCCGGCGTCCGGCCCTGGCCGGCCGGGACGCCCACCGCGCCTGACCTGACCGCCCGCCCCGCCGGCCCCTGACCGAGCCGGCCGGTGCCGGCTGTCCGGCACGGCCGCCCGCCCCCGACGCGGGCGGTCTGGCCGGCGCGGTCCAATCGCCGCCCCGATCCCGGCGGCCGTCGGTCGCGTCCCGCCGACTCCAGGGTCGTCCGAGTCCCGATCCGCTCGGGCAGACGCCTGGCTCGACCCACCTCGCCGACCTTGCGGGGTCCGACCTAACGGACGACCGCCACCTCGCCGAACCCGTGTCGATCACCACGCGCCGGTCCGTACCCGTCGCCGTCCGGCGACAGACAGGACGAACCCGTGGCGCCCCGCCGACCCACCGCACGCGACCGGTCCCGTCGCGTACTGTCCCAGAACTTCCTCGCCGACCCGGCCGCCGTCGCGCGGGTGGTCCGGGCGGCCCGACTCGGCCCGGACGACCTGCTGCTGGAGGTGGGCGCGGGCCGCGGCCGACTGACCCGGCCGCTCGCCGCCCGGTGCGGCCGGCTGATCGCGTACGAGGTCGACCCGGCCGTCCTCCCGGAGCTGGCCGCAACCTGCGCGGACCTGCCCCGGGTCGAGGTCCGGCCGGCGGACTTCCTCGCCGCCACCCCGCCCGCCGAACCGTTTGCGGTGGTGGGCAACATCCCCTGGTCGTTGACCGCCGCGGTGGTCCGCTGGTGCCTCGCCGCGCCCGGCCTGCGCTCGGCGACGCTGCTCACCCAGCTGGAGTACGCCCGCAAGCGGGCCGGTGACCGGGGCCGGTGGAGCCGGCTCACGGTGCTCACCTGGCCGGAGCGCCACTGGCGGCTGGCCGGCCGGGTGCCCCGGACCGCGTTCCGGCCGGTGCCGGCCGTGGACGGCGGCATCCTCCGGGTCGACCGCCGGCCGGCGCCGCTGCTGCCCCGGGCGGCGCTGCCCGCGTACCGGAGGATGGTGGAGCTGGGCTTCGGCGGCGTCGGCGGGTCGCTCGCGGCCTCGCTGCGCACCGCCCACCCGGCGCGCCGGGTCGCGGGCGCGCTCCGGGCCGCCCGGCTCGACCCGGACACGCCGGTCGGCCTGGTCTGGCCCGAGCAGTGGCTGGTGCTGTTCCGGCTGCTACACGCGGTGGATCCGGGACGTTCCCGCTGACCGCGCCGGCCGGGCTCAGGCGAGGGTGTTCAACGCCTCGCCCAGCTCGGCCGGGCTGTCGAACTCCTCCACCGGCAGCGCCTTCAACATCTGCAACATCTCGGTGCTGCCGCCGTTCTCCTGGCACCAGCGGACCAGGTCCTCGCGGGAGACCGGGTAGTCGAGCCCGGCCAGGAACTCCTGCCACTGCACCCCGGTGACGGTCATGCCGCCCGCCTACCCGCTTCCTCCGCCGCCATGCCCGACGCACGCCGGACCGTCCCGCCGCTGCCCCGGGGGCGGGCGGCGGCGGTTTGCCCGGGCAGGGGCCGGGTAGCCGCGGGCATGCTGGTTCAGCGGCTCGGCGCGCCGAGCGATTTCGACCCGTTGCTGGAACGCGTCCGGGACGCCCGCGTCGTCATGATCGGCGAGGCGACACACGGCAGCTACGACTACTACCGGCTGCGTGAGCAGTTGACCCGGCGGCTCATCGCCGAGCAGGGCTTCGATTTCGTCGCGGTGGAGGGGGACTGGCCGGACTGCGACCGGGTGCACCGTTCGGTGGTGGGCGCTCCCGGCGGGTTGGCCGACCCGATGGCCGCGCTGGAACGGTTCGAACGCTGGCCCACCTGGATGTGGGCGAACGCCGAGGTGGCCCGCTTCAGCCGGTGGCTGCGGGCGTGGAACCTGGAACGCCCGGAGGGGGAGCGGGCCGGCTTCCACGGGTTGGACGTCTACAGCCTGTGGGAGTCCATGCAGGCCATCTTCGACTACCTGGGCGAGGAGGAGCCGGCCGCGCTGGAGGCGGCGCAGGAGGCGTACCGGTGCTTCGAGCCGTACGGCAAGCGGGTCGAGGAGTACGGCACGGCGAGCCGGTTCGTCTCGGCGCGCTGCGAGGAGGAGGTGGTCCGGCTGCTGGCGCGTACCCGGGAGCAGGCCGCCGCGGACGGCCCGGACCGCTTCTCGGCCTGGCAGAACGCGGAGGTGGTGGCCGGCGCGGAGCGCTACTACCGGGCGATGGTCGGCGGCGGCCCGGATTCGTGGAACGTCCGGGACACCCACATGGCCGACACCCTCGACCGGCTGCTGGACCGCTACGGCCCGGGATCCCGGGGCGTCGTCTGGGCGCACAACACCCACGTCGGCGATGCCCGGGCCACCGACATGGCGGCGGACGGAATGATCAACATCGGCCAGCTCGCGCGGGAGCGGCACGGCCCGGACGCGGTGACGCTGGTCGGCTTCGGCAGCTACCGGGGGACGGTGATCGCCGCGCCGCGCTGGGGTTCCCCGGCCGAGGCGATGGTGGTGCCGCCGGCCCGCGAGGGCTCGGTGGAGCAGCGGCTGCACGAGCTGATGCCGGAGCGGGCGGTGCTGGTCTTCGGCGGCCCGGACCAGCCGGAGTGGGTGACCGGCGCGGCCGACCACCGGGCCATCGGCGTGGTCTACGACCCGAGCTTCGAGTCCTGGGGCAACTACGTGCCGACCCGGCTCGGTGAGCGGTACGACGCGTTCGTCTGGTGCGACGAGGCGACCGCCCTGCACCCGCTGCCGGCGCCGACCACGTTCGGCGAGATGGAGACCTACCCGGCCGGCGTCTGACCGGCCGGGCAGGTCCGCGGGGTCACACCCCGGCGGTCTCCTTCTCCGCGAGGTGGGCGCGCAGGCCCTCGCCCTCGACGTCCACGTTGGGCAGGACCGGGTTCAGCCAGCGCGGGATCCACCAGGCGGCGTTGTTCAGCAGCGACATCACCGCCGGGACGATGGTCATCCGGACCACGAAGGCGTCGATGGCGACACCGATCGCGAGCGCGAAGCCCATCGACTTGATGATCGGGTCCTCGAGGAAGACGAAGCCGCCGAACACCGAGATCATGATCAGCGCGGCGGCGGTGACCACCCGGGCGCCGTGGCCCATGCCGTTGATGGTGGCCTGCCGGGCGGTGTCGCCGTGCACGAAGTCCTCGCGCATCCGGGAGACCAGGAAGACCTCGTAGTCCATGGCCAGGCCGAACAGGATGCCGATGAGCAGGATCGGCAGGAAGCTGACCAGCGGGCCGGGGGTGTCCAGCCCGACCAGGTCGGCCAGGTGGCCCTGCTGGAACACCGCCACGGTGATGCCGAAGGTGGCCGCCACGGTGAGCAGGAAGCCGAGCGCGGCCTTGACCGGCACCAGGATCGAGCGGAACACCAGCATCAGCAGCAGCACCGACAGGCCGACGACCAGCAGCAGGTAGACCGGGAGCGCGGCGGAGAGCTTCTCCGACACGTCGATGCCGATCGCGGTGACGCCGGTCAGCAGCACGTCCGCGTTCCTGATCCCGTCGACCTCGTCGCGGATGTCGTGCACCAGGTTCTCGGTCGCCGCGTCCGTCGGGCCGGTCTTCGGAATCACCCCGATCAGCGCGGTCCGGCCGGTCGGGTCGAGCTGCGGCGGGGCCACCGCGAGCACCCCGTCGGTGCGCTGGATCAGCGCGGTCACCTGCGGCACCGCGGCCTGCGTGGCCTGCGGCGAGTCGGCGGTGACGACCACCGCGAGCCGGCCGGTGAAGCCCGGACCGAAGCCCTCCCGGATCAGGTCGTTGCTGGCCCGGGCCGGGGTGCCCTCGGCCGCGGTGGCGGCGTCCGGCAGCGCCAGGCGCATGTCCTGGGCGGGGATCGCGAGCAGGCCGAGGCCGAGCAGGCCGACCAGGATGACCGGGATCCGCAGCCTGGTCACCCAGCGGGCCCAGCGGAAGCCGAAGCCGGAGCGGTCCTCCGAACCGGTGGCGTCGGACTCGATCGCGTCCTGTCCGCGCAGCTTGCGTGGCAGCACCTTGCGGCCGGCGAAGCCGAGCAGCGCCGGGGCGAGGGTGATCGCGACCAGTACCGCCACGGTGACCGTGCCGGCGGCGGCCAGACCCATCACGGTGAGGAAGGGGATGTCCACCACGGCCAGGCCGGCCAGCGCGATGACCACGGTGGCGCCGGCGAAGACCACGGCGGAACCGGCGGTGCCGACGGCCCGGCCGACCGCCTCCTCGGGGGAGAGCCCGTCGAGCAGGTTCTGCCGGTGCCGGGAGGTGATGAAGAGCGAGTAGTCGATGCCCACCGCCAGGCCGAGCATCAGGGCCAGGATCGGCGCGGTGCTGGTCAGCTCGACCGCCCCGCTGAGCGCGAACAGGCCGGCCATGCCGACGCCGACACCGATCAGCGCGTTCAGCATGGTCATCCCGGCCGCGACCAGCGAGCCGAAGGTGACGACCAGGACGATCGCGGCGACCAGCACGCCGAGGCCCTCGGTCGAGCCGACCTCCGGCTCGGCGTTGAGCACCTCGCCGCCGGGGGCGATCTGCCACCCCTGCGCCTCGGCCTGCGCGCCCACCTTCTCGTACGCGTCGCGCTGGCTCTTCGTGACGTCGTCGGCCCGGCCGGCGAACTGCACCTGGATCAGCGCGTACCGGCCGTCGGGGGTGAGCGCCTTGACCTGGTACGGGTCGACCGCGCCGACCACACCCGGCAGGGTGGCCGCCTCCTGGGTGACCTGCTTGACCACGGCCTGCCCCTGCGGGGTGAGCAGTTCGCCGGCCTGCGGCGCCTTGACGGCGATGGTGCCGGTGGCGCCGCTGGCCGCCGGGAACCGGTCGGCGAGCAGGTCGATGGCACGCTGGGACTCGGTGCCCGGCATGGTGAAGTTGCTCGCCGTCGGGCCCTTGAGGGTGGCCGCGGCGATGCCGAGACCGACGAGTACGACGAGCCAGACGACGGCGACGAGTCGCCGGCGGCGCAACGATGCCCGGCCGAGCCGGTACAGCAGGGTCGCCATGAAGGTTCCTTTGTCCTCGGGGTCGGAACTGTGGTCAGGTGGTGGGTTCGAGCGCGCGGTGCGCCACGGCCAGCAGCGCGGGTCGCAGCTCCTGGTCGGGGATGTCGAGGAACTCGCCGCAGGTCTCGGCGATGCCGGCGAGGACCACCAGGGCGGCGATCCGCGCGGCGGGGCGGTCGGAGTGGCCGGCGAGGGCCGCGACGAGCCGTTCCGAGATCTGCTGGATGTGCGCGAACGCCGGCTGCTGGAGCAGGTCCGGGAACTCGCCGCGGAGCAGCGCGATCTCCCGCCGGAAGCGCACCGCCAGGTCGACGAAGCCCTCGGCGGCGACCCGTTGGGCGTCGGCGCCGGTCCGCCCGGCGATCCGCGCGTCGAGCGCCTCCAGCATCGCGATGGCCGGCGCCATCAACTCGCTGAGCAGCGCTTCCTTGTTGGCGAAGTGGTAGAGCACGGTGGCCTTGGAGCAGCCGACCTCGCGGGCGATGTCCTGCAACGAGGTGCCCTTGTAGCCGGTGACGGCGAACCGCCGTCCCGCCGCGGCGAGGATCTCGTGGTGGGTCTCCGGTACCGCCCGTGCCATGCCCTCCAGCATGCCTGACCGATCGGTCAGTACCTGACCGATCGGTCAGACGACTTGCGTGGCCTTCGCCACAACCGCGCTCAGTCGACCGGCGCGCCGTGCTCCCGGTCGTACGCCAGCCGGGCCGCGCTGATCGACTCCCGGTGCCGCTCCGCCCAATCGGTGAGCGCGACGAGGGACTCGTAGAGCTCCAACGCCATCGGGGTGGCGGTGTACTCGACCTTGGGCGGGACGGTCGGGTAGACGTGCCGGCGCAGCAGGCCGTCCCGTTCCAGGTTGCGCAGGGTCAGCGTGAGCATCCGTCGGCTGATCCCCTCGACCTGGCGCTCCAGTTCGGTGAAGCGGATCGGGCCCTGCGAGGCCGCGATCAGGATGCCGATGCTCCACTTCCCCCCGACCCGGTCCAGCGCCTCGCGCACGGTGCAGGCCCGGGCCTGCTGGGCCGTCACGGTCACACAGCTGTTCCCCTGGGACACCAAAGTGCCTCCTTCCGCTCCGCGTCATGGTCACAGACGATGGCCTCGGTAACAAATCGTGCACCAAGGAGGCTCCTCCCATGACGGGGACACACCGCTGGCCCGCGCTGCTCGTGCTCTGCGCCGGCAGCCTGATGATCATCCTGGACGGCAGCATCGTCGCGGTGGCACTGCCGGCGATCCAGGACGACCTGGGCTTCCCGCCCGCCGGACTGGCCTGGGTGGTGAACGCGTACCTGGTCGCCTTCGGTGGTCTGCTCCTGCTCGCCGGGCGGCTCGGCGACCTGCTCGGCCGGCGGCAGGTCTTCCTGGCCGGGGTCGCCCTGTTCACCCTCGCCTCGCTGGCCTGCGCGGCGGCCACCGGACCGGCCACCCTCGTCACGGCCCGGTTCGTCCAGGGCGTCGGCGGCGCGCTCACCACCGCGGTCGCTCTCGGCATGATCGTGCGCCTCTTCCCCGAACCCGCCGAGCGGGCCCGGGCGATCGCCGTGTTCGCCTTCACCGGGGCGGCCGGCGCGTCCCTCGGCCTGCTGGCCGGGGGAGTCCTCACCGACCTGGCCGGCTGGCGGGCGATCTTCCTGATCAACCTGCCGATCGGTGGGCTGATCCTGGTCGCCGGCATCCGGCTGGTCGTCCGGGACCTCGGGATCGGACTGCGGGCCGGCCTGGACGTGGCCGGCGCGCTGCTGGCCACCGCCGGCCTGATGGCCACGGTGCTAGCCATCGTCGGCGCGGGGGAACACGGCTGGACATCGGCGCGCACCCTCGGCGCGGCCGGGCTCGCCGCCGTACTGCTGGCCGGGTTCGCGGCCCGGCAGCGGGCCGCCGCCACGCCGCTGCTGCCGCCCCACGTGCTGCGGGCACCCGGCCTGATCGCCGCCAACGCCGTGCAGTTCCTGATGGTGGCCGCGTACTTCGGCTTCCAGTTCCTCCTCGCCCTGCACCTGCAACTCGTCCTCGGCCTGGGGGCGGCGGCCACCGGCTTCGCCTTCCTGCCCACCCCGCTGGCCATCGCCGCCGTCTCCCTGGGCCTGGCCGGCCGCCTGGTGGGTCGCCTCGGCGCCCGCCGGGTGCTGGTCGGCGGGCTGGCGCTCGCCGTGGTCGGCTTCCTGCTGCTGGCCCGCCTGCCGGTGGACGCCGGCTACGCCCGAGACGTGCTTCCGGCGCTGCTGGTCTTCGGTGCGGCCGGCGGGCTGACCCTGCCGGCGGTCACCACGCTCGCCATGGCCGGCGCGGCACCGGCCGACGCCGGGCTCGCCTCCGGCCTGGCGAACACCACCCAGCAGGTGGGCGGCGCGCTCGGCCTGGCCGTCCTCGCCACCCTGGCCGCCAGCCGCACCGACGCGCTGCGCGCCGCCGGGACCGAGCCGGTCACCGCCCTCGCCGCCGGCTACCGATCCGCGTTCGCCGTGGCCGCCGCCCTGGTCACCGCCGCCCTCCTGCTCGCCCTCCTGTCCGCCCGCCGTCCCGCGCCCGTGCCGGTCACGGCCACCCCGGTGTCCGACCCGACCGCAGTCCGCTGACCCGCCGCATCGCGCCGGACCGCGCCGCGCCGCTCCTGCGCACCCGGCCTTGATGCTCGTCGCGCGGCGGGGTCCGCTCGCCGTGGGTCCTGGTGCTCGTCGCGGGGCCGCACCCTCCGCCCGCGAGGCTACGAACTTGATGTCGTGAATGAATCGGTCGAAGCCGGAACCGGACGCGGCGGCCGGCAGCGGTGATCCATCCACGTCATCAAGTTTGTAGTCGACGAGAACCTGTCCCAAGCCGCCGGCGGAGCGGGCGGGACTACCGGGGCAGGACGCGGGCCAGGAGGTCCAGGGCGGCGGGGTAGGCGTGTGCCGGCGGGTGGGCGTACCCGATCACCAGGCCGGCCGGCTGGTCGGCCGCTCGATGGTGGTGGGCGGCCAGCCCGCTCAGGCCCAGCCCGTGCGCGGCGGCCGCCGCCAGCACCTCCGCCTCGCCCGGCCCGTCCGCCGGCAGTTGGACGGTGGCGTGCAGGCCGGCCGAGATCCCCTCCACGGTCAGCCGCCCGCCCAGCCGGGCGAGCAGCAGATCCCGGCGCTGGCGGTAGCGGCGCCGGACGGTGCGGACCTGCCGGTCGTAGCCGTGGGTGTCGATCAGGTCGGCGAGGGCGAGCTGGCCGATCGTCTCCGTGTGCAGATCGAGGTGGCGCTTGGCGTCCACCACCGGATCCACCAGCCGGGCCGGGAGCACCAGCCAGGCCAGGCGCAGCGCCGGCCCGAGCGCCTTCGCCGCCGTCCCGACGTACGCCACCTGCTCGGGGGCGGTGCCCTGGACCGCGCCGACGGGCTGGCGGTCGTACCGGAACTCGCCGTCGTAGTCGTCCTCCACGACCAGGCCGCTCCCGGCCCGGGCCCAGTCGGTCAGCGCGTGCCGGCGCGACGGGTGCAGGGTCACCCCGGCCGGGTACTGGTGCGCCGGGGTCACCACGGCCGCGCCCACCCGGGCGAGGGTCCCGGTGCCGAGCAGGTCGGCCCGGGCGCCCCACCCGTCCACCGGCAGCGGCAGCACCGTGCCGCCGTGCCGGCGCACCACCTCCCGGTGGAACGCCAACCCCGGATCCTCCATCGCCACGGTCGCCGTGCCGGCGTCCCGGAGCACGGTGGTGAGCAGCACCAACGCCTGGACGTACCCGGAGGTGACCACGATCCGCTCCGGGTCGGCGAGCACGCCGCGGGCCCGGCCCAGATAGCCGGCGAGTGCCCGGCGCAGCTCCGGCCGGCCGCGCGGGTCGCCGTAGCCGTACGCCTCGGCGGGGGCGACGGCCAGCGCCCGACGGACCGCGCGCAGCCAGGCGGTGACCGGGAAGAGCCCCACGTCGGGGCTGCCCGGGCGCAGGTCGTACCGGAAGGGGGCCGGCCCGGGCGGCGGCGCGGCCGGCGCCGGCGCCACCCGGCGCAGCGGGCTGACCTCGGTGCCCGCGCCGATCCGGGCGACCAGCCAGCCCTCGGCGACCAGTTGGTCGTAGGCGGCGCTGACCGTGCCCCGGGACAGCCCCAGCTCGGCGGCGAGGGCGCGGGTGGCCGGCAGCCGGGTCGACGCGGGCAGCCGGCCGTCGCGGATCGCGTCCCGCAGGGCGCGTTCCAGCCCGGCCCGCCGGCCGCCGCTCGCGTCCAGCTCCAGATGCAGGTCGACGCCGAAATCGGCCCAGTCCATCGACACGAAATTGGAGCTT
>NZ_RJLN01000009.1 GCF_003725545.1 Micromonospora solifontis
CATCCACCTGGCCGAACTGCTCCGCGCCGGCCTGCACGGCGAGGCGGTGCCCCGCCGCCCGGAACAGAGCTGGGGCGAGCGGCCGCAACCACCTTCGGCGGTCGCCCGCTGGACGGCGGCGGGTCTGGTCGCGGCCGCCGCGCTGGCCCCCGTGGCCGCGCTCGTCCGCCGGTGGTCGCGATGACCGGGCTGCGGCTCGCCGCCGAGGCCTACCGGATCCCCACCGACGCCCCGGAGGGCGACGGCACCCTGGCCTGGAGCAGCACCACGCTGGTGCTGGTCCGGGCCGAGGCCGACGGGCACACCGGCCTGGGCTGGACCTACGGGCCACCGGCGGTCGTGCCGGTGGTGGCGGACCTGTTCGCCCCGGTGGTGACCGACCTCGATCCGGACGACGTGCCGGCGGCCTGGACGGCCATGCGGCGCCGGCTGCGCAACGCCGGCCGGCCGGGGGTTGCCGGGCTCGCCCTGTCGGCCGCCGACTGCGCGATCTGGGACCTCAAGGCCCGCCGGCACGGCCTGTCCCTCGCCCGGCTGCTCGGCACCGTCCGCCGGCAGGTGCCGGTGTACGGCAGCGGCGGCTTCACCACCTACGACGAGGCGCGGCAGCACCGGCAACTCGCCGGCTGGGTGCACGAGCAGGGCATCCCCCGGGTGAAGATCAAGATCGGCGGGTCGTGCGGCACGGAGGTGCCCCGCGACCTGGCCCGGATGGCCGCGGCCCGGCGCACCATCGGCGAGGACGCCGAGCTGTACGTCGACGCCAACGGCGCCTACCAGCGCAAGCAGGCGATCCGGGTCGCACACGCCGCGGCGGACCTGGACGTGCGCTGGTACGAGGAACCGGTCAGCTCCGACGACCTGCCCGGCCTCGGCCTGATCCGCGACCACGTCGCGCCGGACGTGGCGGCCGGCGAGTACGGCTTCGACCTGGTCTACTTCCACCGGATGGCCCCGTACGTGGACTGCCTGCAGATCGACGTCACGCGGTGCGGCGGGATCAGCGAGTTCCTGCGGGCGGCCGCGGTGGCCGCGGCGGCCGGCCTGGAGGTGTCCGCGCACTGCGCCCCGCACCAGCACCTGCCGGTCGCCGCCGCCACCCCCAACCTGCGCCACATCGAGTGGTTCCACGACCACGTACGCATCGAGTCGATGCTCTTCGACGGCGCCGCGCCGGCCACCGGTGGCGCCGCGCCCGTGCCGCTGGACCGGCCCGGCAACGGCCTGGACTTCCGGGCCGACCAGGCGCAGCAGTACCGGGTGGCCTGAGATGGCGGACCGGGCCGAGCCGCTGCGCGGCGTGACGGTCGCGGCCCGGTCGGCCTGGGGCGCCCTGCTGCTGCTCGCGCCCCGTGCGCTGCTGCGGCCGGTCGGCCCGGCCACCACCACGGCGGTGGTGACGCTGCGGGTGCTCGGGGCCCGGCATCTGGTGCAGGCCGCGGTGACCGTCCGCCGGCCCACGCCGGGAGTGTTCGCCGCCGGCGCGGCCGTGGACGGCCTGCACTCCCTCACGGCGCTCGCCCTCGCCGCCGTCGACCGTCGCCAGCGGTCCGCCGCCCTGGCGAACGCGGCCGTCGCCGCCGGTTGGGCGCTTCTGGGCGCCCTCGTCGCCGGCCGAGGGGGAGCGTCGTGAAGCCTCGCCCCGATCGCAGGTTCCGGCCGGTGGTTGGCACGGTCAGTAGCAGGGGTCGACCTGGCGGAGCGTCGCGGCCGTCTCCAGCATCAACGCGTGCACGAAACCCTGGGGTACGTTGCCGCGCAGTTGCCGCTGGCGTACGTCGTACTCCTCGGTGTAGAGGCCGGGCGGCCCGCACGCCGCCCGGTTGCGTTCGAACCACCGGTTGGCCGCCACCGGGTCCCCCGCCTGCCAGGCGGCCAGGGCGGCGGCGAACCCGCAGAGCAGGAACGCGCCCTCGGCATCGCCGAGCGGGCGCCGGTCCGGGCGGAACCGGTACAGGTAGCCGTCCTGGGCCAGCTCCGCGAGGACCGCCCGGCGGGTCCGCTCGGTGCGCGGATCCTGCGGCGGGAGCGCGCCCCGGATGCCGGGCAGCAGCAGCGCCGCGTCCACCCGGTCGTCGTCGTAGGCCCGCTGCCAGCGGCCGTCGGGCGAGAGGCCGTGGGCGGAGACGTCGGCGAGGATCCGGTCGGCCAGCGCCGACCAGCCCGCTGCCAGCCTCGGCGTGGCGACCCCGGCCGCGGCCCGTAGCCCCGCCACGCAGGTCAGCTTCGAATGGGTCCACTGCCGCGGCGGCAGCTCCCAGATGCCCGAGTCCGGCTGCGACCAGCGCCGGCCGATCGCGGCGGCGGCCGTCTCCATGGCGTGCCGGGCGTCGCTGTCCAGCCGGTCGTGCCGCTGCGCGGCGGCCAGCACCATGAGCACCTCGCCATAGGCGTCCAGCTGGAACTGACCACTCACCCAGTTGCCGGTCCGCGCGTGTGCGCCCGGATAGCCGGGCAGCTCGGCCAGCCGCTCCTCGTGCGGCACCGGATCGCCGTCGACCGTGTACGCCGGGGCGAGGCGGTCGCCGTCGGCCAGCACCCGCTCGGTGAGGAACGCGACCGCGTCGTCGAGCAGGTCGAAGCGGCCGACCAGGGCCGAGGCCTGGCCGGCGTAGGACTGGTCGCGGATCCACGCGTACCGGTAGTCGTAGTTGCGCCCGGCCATCGCCCGCTCCGGCAGGGCGGTGGTGGCGGCGGCCACCATGCCGCCGCCCGGGCGGGTCATCCCGCGCAGCACCGCGTAGGCCAGGACGGCGTCGCGCCGGACCGGTCCGGCCAGCGACGGGACCACCGACGCCCAGTGGTGCTGGGTGATCCGCCACAGCTCCCCGGCCGGCTGGCACGGTTGCTCCAGCCTGACGGCGGCCAGTTCCAGCACCAGGTCGTGCCGACCGCCGGCCGGCACGGTCAGCTCACCGGTGAGGAAGCCGTGCCGGTCCCGGCGCAGCCCCGCCCCGCCGTGGAACCGCAGGTGGAGCCCGCCGGTGCGGGCCAGCCACCGGTCGCCGTCGCGGGTCACGTCGCGGACCGGCTGCCGGCCGAAGTCGGCCCGCGGATCCAGCACCACCCGCACCCGGGCCGGCCGGTCCAGGGCGCGGACCTGGCGCAGCAGCACCAGCTTCTCCGCCTCGCCGGGGAAGACCAGGGCCTCCCGGGACTCGATGATGCCGTCCCCGGTGACCCACCTGCTGCGCCAGATCAGCGACCCCGGCTCGTAGTGCCCGCCCCAGACGAAGCGTCCCGTCGTCGGGGTGACCAGGTATCGGCCGGCCCCGCCGAGCAACGCGCTGAACACCGCCGGGTCGGACCAGCCCGGGGCGCACAGCCACGCCACGTCCCCGGCCGGCCCGATCAGCGCACCCCGGTGTCCGTCGGCGAGCAGCGCGTAGTCGCGCAGCACGGCCGGCCTGGCGCCGGTGTTCGGGTTGACGTCCTCGCCCGGCATGCCGCGGCTCAGGGGGTGTGCGGGACGGGGTTCGGCATCTCAGGTGCCTCTCGGCTCGTCGGCATCCGTGTCGCCGCGGATACCCGTCTGCCTCCGCCTGACACGTTCCGGCCGCTGCCTTCCCGACCGCCCGCGGTCACCGGTCGCGCCTGGCCGAACCCGTCGAGACGGACGTACCGGCACATCCGGCCCCGTCCGGTGACTGGGTGGGCCGCAGGTGGGTAGTGCCCGATGGAGAGCACGAGACGGGAGGCGAGATGGCCGGGCATGGACGGAACATCCGGGTGGCGGTGGTGACCGGGGCGAGCGCGGGGGTCGGCCGGGCGACCGCCCGGCTGCTCGCCCGGCGCGGGATCGCCATCGCGCTGCTGGCCCGGGGACGGGTCGGCTTGGACGCGGCGGCCGAGGAGGTGCGGGCCGCCGGCAGCCGGCCGCTGCCGATCGAGGTCGACATGGCCGACTACGACCAGGTGGTCGCCGCCGGCCGGCGGATCGAGGCGGAACTCGGACCGACCGACCTGTGGATCAACGACGCGTTCAGCTCCGTCTTCGCGCCGTTCCAGGAGACCCGGCCGGAGGAGTTCCGCCGCGCCATGGAGGTCACCTATCTGGGGTACGTGCACGGCACCCGGGTGGCGCTGTCGTACATGACGTCCCGCAACCGGGGGACGATCGTGCAGGTCGGATCGGCGTTGGCCTACCGCGGCATCCCGCTGCAGGCGGCCTACTGCGGCGCGAAGCACGCGATCGTCGGCTTCACCGAGTCGCTGCGCTGCGAGCTGCTGCACGAGGGCAGCCAGGTGCAGGTCACGATGGTGCACCTGCCGGCGGTGAACACCCCGCAGTTCGACTGGCTGCTCTCCCGGCTGCCCCGGCACGCCGAACCGGTGCCGCCGATCTACGAGCCGGAGGTCGCCGCCCGGGCGATCGTCGGCGCCGCCGACCGGCCCCGCCGCCGGGAGTACTGGGTCGGCGCGTCCACCGTGCTGACCATCCTCGCCAACCGCGTGGTGCCGGGGCTGCTCGACCGCTACCTGGCCCGGACGGGCTACAAGTCGCAGCAGACCGCCCGGCCGGCCGACCACGACCGGCCGAACAACCTCTGGCACCCGCTGGACGGGCCGGGCGGGCACGACTACGGCGCGCGGGGCGAGTTCACCGGCCGCTCGCACAGCCACAGCCCGCAGGCCTGGCTGTCCCGGCACCGCCTGGTCGCCGCCGCTGGGCTGGCCGCCACCGCGGCGGGCGTGACCGCCTGGCGCCGGCACTGACCCGTGACGAAGCTGCACCGCGCCGTGGCGCTGCGCGGCGTGGCCGGGCCGCGGGCGGCACTGGCCGCGGTCGAGGACCTCGCCGAACCGCTGTCCGGTTACCACCTCTGGCACGCCACCCGGGCCGAGCTGCTGCGCGAACTTGGCCGCGCCGACGCGGCCCGGGCGGCCGACGCGCGGGCGCTGGCGCTGACCGCGAACCCGGCCGAGCAGTCGCTGCTGCGCCAGCGGATCAGCTGGGCGTGACCCGATTGACCGCATAGAGATATGTCAGTACGCTGCCCGGAAAGCGCTTACCCACCTCTGCGGCACCGACCGTTCGGTCCGGCGGCGTTCCACTCGCCTCCGAAGCCGTACGGCGTGCCAGGCCAGTGAGCCGGTCCGGCGCGAAGGGTCCATCGACGATGGACGTCCGGGTAGGAAGGCCCGCCTCGACATCGGCCGGGCACCGGTGTCGGTCCCCTGGCGGGGGCTCTGCCACACCGACCCGCAGGAGTAAGACCATGATCTATCGACAGCGCCGTACGGCGTCGTGGCTCGCCACGCTCGCGGCGGCGTCGCTCGCCGCGACGGGCGTGGTGCTCACCGCGACGGCGGCCCAGGCGGCCGTCGGCTGCCGCGTCGACTACACCGTGTCCACCCAGTGGTCCGGTGGCTTCACCGCGAACGTCAACCTCACCAACCTCGGCGACCCGCTCAGCTCCTGGGCGGTCACCTGGTCCTTCGGCGCCGGTCAGACCGTCAGCCAGGGCTGGAACGCCGACTTCACGCAGAGCGGCAGCGCGGTACGGGCGGCGAACGTCAGCTACAACGGCAACCTCGCCACCAACGCGACGGTCTCGTTCGGCTTCAACGGCACCTGGAACAACAGCAGCAACCCGACCCCGACCAGCTTCGCGGTCAACGGCGTCCCCTGCACCGGCGGGGTCACCCCCACCACCGGCACGCCGCCGACCAGCGCACCGCCCACCACGCCGCCGCCGACCACGCCGCCGCCGACCACTCCGCCGCCGACCACCCCGCCGCCGACCAGCGGCGCGGTGTACGCCTCGCCGAACGGCAGCGCGAGCGCGGCCGGAACCCAGTCGAACCCGACCACACTGGCCTCGGCGATCACCCGGGTCGGCGCGGGCGGGACCGTCTACCTGCGAGGCGGGACCTACAACCTGGCGCAGACGGTCACCATCGCGCAGGGCAACAACGGCACCGCGAGCGCCCGCAAGAATCTGTTCGCGTACCCGGGTGAGACGCCGATCCTGAACTTCTCGGCGATGACCGAGGACGCGGCCAACCGGGGCCTCGCCCTGAACGGCTCGTACTGGCACGTCTCCGGGCTCGTCGTCGAGCGGGCCGGTGACAACGGCATCTTCGTCGGCGGCAGCAACAACATCATCGAGCGGACGGTGACCCGGTTCAACCGCGACACCGGCCTGCAGTTGGGGCGGATATCCTCCAGCACGCCCCGTGACCAGTGGCCCGCCAACAACCTCATGGTCAGCGTCGAATCGCACGACAACGCCGACTCCGACGGCGAGGACGCCGACGGTTTCGCCGCCAAGCTCACCGTCGGCAGCGGCAACGTCTTCCGCTACGCGGTGTCCCACAACAACATCGACGACGGCTGGGACCTCTACACGAAGAGCGACACGGGCGCGATCGGGCCGGTCACCATCGAGGACTCCCTCTCCTACAACAACGGCACGCTCAGCAACGGCACCCAGAACGGCAACGGGGACCGCAACGGCTACAAGCTCGGCGGCGAGGACATCCCGGTCAACCACATCATCCAGCGCAACATCGCCTACCGGAACGGCAAGCACGGCTTCACCTACAACCGCAACCCCGGCACGATGTCGATCTCGAACAACGTGAGCATCGACAACACCGAGCGCAACTTCTCGTTCGACGCCGGCACCTCGGTGTTCCGCAACAACGTCTCGTGCCGCAGCGGCAGCGGGTCGAACGACAAGATCGTGGGCAACGCCGACAGCTCGAACCAGTTCTGGATGGGCTCCAACGGCTCCCGGTGCGCCACCTACTCCGGCGCCCTGGGCTGGTCCTTCGCCTCCGACGGCCGCCTGGTCGTGACCTTCGGCGGCCGAGTGGTGACGCCCTGATCCGTCCGTCGTCGCGCGGCGTGCGGCTCGGCCGCCGTCGCGCGCCGCCGCCGAGCCGTCCCGGCAGCCGAGCCGTTCGGGACTGCCGGGGCGGCCGGCGGTGCCCACGCCCGGACCGCGGATCCAGCGGGGCGCCGCGTCGGGCGTACCGACGGTGCGACAGCGACCGTGTCGGCACCGTCATGCGGTCGATCGTCCGGCTGACCGGTGGTCCGGTCGTCGCCGGGCAGCCAGGAAGATCGGCACGGACGCCAGTTGCACGCCGGCTGCGAACGCCACGAGCGCGACACGGGAACGCTCGTAGAGCAGACCCGCCGTCACGGCGCCGACCACCCAGCCCCCGCCGTACCCGGCGTAGTAGAGGCCGAACGCCAGGTTGCGCCGCCCGCGCGGCAGGACGCCGGCGACGAGGGCGGTGAGCAGGCTGTCCTGGGTCGCCTGCCCGATGCCCCAGAGCGCCATCCCGGCGAGCGCGAACTGAACGGGCAGGAGGAACACGAACGGTGAGAACGCGGCGGTGGCGAGCACGGCCGTGACGACCACCGGCAGGCCGATGCGGTCGAACAGCCTGCCGAGGCCGAGACTGGCCAGCGCGCCGACGCCCGTGGCCAGCGCGAGGAAGAGCGGCACGTTGCCGCGTGTCGCACCGCCCCTGGCCAGGTGGAACGAGATCAGCTCGAAGTTCATCAGGCCGGCCGCGAAGCACGCCCCCGCCGTCAGGTAGAGCCAGTAGGCACGGGTGAAGCCCTCGGTCGTCGCTGTCGGGCGGTGCTGTTCCAGCGCGGCGGGGGCGGGAAACCGGATCCGCGCGACCGTCAACGTGATCAACGCCAGCACGGCCGGGACGGCGAGCAGCGCGTACGACGTCCGGAAGGCACCCGTGAGGAGGAGCACTCCGGCGACGACCAGCGGCCCGAGCGTGCGTCCCGTGTGATCCAGCGCCGTGTTCACCCCGTACACCCGCCCCTTGCCGTAGCGGCGGGTCGTGTAGGACAGCATGGTCTGCACGAGCGGCTTGCGGACCCCACGCCCGATGCCCTGCACCATGATCAGCCCGGCGGCGACCGGCCAGTGCCCGGCGAGGGCGAGCGCCGGCACGGCGAGCAGGTTGACGGCGTAGCCCGCGAAGACCAGGGGCCAGCGCCGGCGTATCCGGTCGCCGAGATACCCGGACACCCCACGGGTGAGATAGTTCAGGAACTCGCTGAGCCCGCCGACGACGCTGATCACGGCGGCGCCCGCGCCGACCGACGCGAGGAACAAGCCGTTCATGCTCGCGCCACCGGAGTAGACGGTGTCACCGAACAGGTCGACGAACCCCATGAGCAGGACGAACCGGAACGCCACCGACCCCGCTGACGGTCCGGTAGCGCTCGTCACCCGACGATCCGTCCCGTTCTCACGCCGCGGTCTCGTGCTCGCGGACCACCCGGTCGATGCGGCGGTCGGGGACGACCCACATGATCGCGACGACGACGAAGCAGGCCAGGGCGATCCCGACCCCGACCTGCCCACGCCGGTCGATCGTCAGGGCGCTGAGAATCCCGATGACGAGCAACGCCGGGGAGGCCTTGCCCTTGATGTCGGCGCCGATGGCCCGGCGCAGCGGCGACCCCGCACCCTGCCGCCGGATGATCACCTGCTGCAGCACGTAGTACGCGACGGCGGCGGCGAGCAGGTTCACGCCGTAGAGGACGACCGGGGTCCGCGCGAACCTCGAATCGTCCACCCAGGCCGTCGTGAACGGAAACAGCGACAGGCAGAACAGCAGTGCCAGGTTCGCCCACAGCACCCCGCCCCCGACCCGCTCCACCAGGTGGAACATGTGGTGGTGGTTGTTCCAGTAGATGCCGACGTAGACGAAGGTGAGGAGATAGGTCAGCAGCCCGACGCCGGTCGTGTGGACGAGGTCGGCGAGGTCGTGCCCCTCCGGCACCCGCAGTTCGAGCACCATGATCGTGATGATGATGGCAAGCACCCCGTCACTGAACGCCTCCAGTCGACTGGTCGTCACCACGCCGCCCTTCTCGCTTCGATACCTGCATCGTGCATCCAGCCCAGACCGGGCAGCCGCGGAATCCGTGACACCGCGGTCGGCTGCGTCACTGCCACGGCCCGGACGTTGGCAATCGCGGGCGGTGCGACCGACGATGGGCGTCGTGGCAGGCGGCCGGGACATGATCGGACGGGGGCGGGCGGTGGTGGACTCCGGAGCGGGCCGGAAACCGGTCGGTGCGGATGACCTCGAGGAGGCCGTGGCCGTCTTCACCGGCATTCGGCCACGCCTGTTCGGCATCGCGTACCGCATGCTGAGCAGCGCCAGCGAGGCCGAGGACCTGGTGCAGGAGGTGTGGCTGCGGTGGCAGGCCACCGACCGGGGCGCGGTGGTCAACCCGGCCGCGTTCCTCGCGACGACGACGACCAGGCTGGCCATCAACACGCTCCAGTCGGCGCGGGTGCGGCGCGAGACGTACGTCGGGCCGTGGCTGCCCGAACCCGTCGACACCGGCGCGGACCCGTACCTCGGGGCCGAGCGCGGTGAAGCCCTGGAGTTCGCCGCCCTGCTGCTGATGGAGAAGCTCACGCCCAACGAACGTGCCGCCTACGTCCTGCGGGAGGCCTTCGACTACCCGTACGCGCAGATCGCCGACATCCTGCGGTCGACCGAGCCCGCCGTGCGCCAGTTGGTGAGCAGGGCGCGCCGACACATGGCCGGCGAGCGGCGTACGCCGGTGAGCGCGGCCGCCCAGCGGGAGTTGCTGACCACGTTCATCGTGGCCGCCCGCTCCGGCGACCTCACCGCGTTGGAGCGGCTCCTCACGGCCGACGTGGCCAGCCTGTCCGACGGCAACGGCGCGTACCGGGTCGCGCGCCAGCCGGTGGTGGGAGGAACGCGGGTGGCGAGGTTCCTGACCGCGATCTCCAGCTGGTTCTGGGACGGGGTGGACGTCGGCTGGGCGGACACGAACGGCCAGACGTCCGCCGTGCTCCGGCGCGACGGCAAGGTGTACGGGTTGATCACGGTAAGCGCCTCGGCCGAGGGTATCGAGCAGGTGTTGTGGATGGTGAACCCGGACAAGATCGGCGCGATCTCCGTCCCGGCCTGACCCGCCTGGTCGCAGCATGGGACCCCGCCGGCTCACCGCCGGGTGGCCGGTTTCCGCGCCTGGCATCGCCGAAACGCGGGCCCGCACGACGGAGGCCGTGCGGGCCCGACCGGGTCAGCGCGCCAGCCAGTCCCGGTAGGAGGTCTTGAAGATCACGGCGCCGTCGTTGGCGACGAGGGCGTCGCCCGACGCGGCGGCGAACATGCCGGCGCTGTCGTCGGTGACGACGGTGCGCTGGTCGCCGTGCGCGGCGAGAGTGATCCTGCCCAGCTCGTCGAGCGCGAAGACCTCCGGTCCGGCGATCTCGCGGGTGCCCTGCAGCGGGGCGCCGGCGCTGACGTCGGCCACGGCCTGGGCGACGTCGGCCGCGGCGATCGGCTGGATGGGCGTGGCGGGCAGGCGGACCGTCTTCTTGTCGGCGGTCCAGGTCAGCACCGCGTCCATGAACTCGAAGAACTGCGTGGAGCGGACGATCGAGTACGGCACCGGGCCGGCCTTCAGGATGTCCTCCTGGAGCACCTTCGCGCGGTAGTAGACCAGGTCCGGCACCTCGTCCGCGCCCACGATCGACAGGACGACGGCGTGGCCCACGCCGGCGGCCTCGGCGGCCGCGAGCAGGTTGTCCATCGTGGTCTGGAAGTACGCGGGTGAGGCCTCGTCGAAGGTCGGCGAGTTCGTCAGGTTGACGACCACGTCCGCGCCCTTGAGCGCCTCGGCCAGGCCCTTTCCGCTGAGCAGGTCGACCCCGGTCGAGGGGGAGTGCGGCACGGCCTCGTGCCCGCTCTCGTTCAGGATCCTGACGACCTGCGATCCGATGCGCCCGGTGCCACCGATGACGGCGATCTTCATGTTCGTGACCTCTCTGGTTCCGGCTGAGGGATGCCCTCTCCTCCGGTACGACCGGACAGGCGTCCGGGCTGTGACAGTCCGCCCCTGCTCGATTTCGCCAGCGGATGGTGGTGATCCGGGAAACGCCGGTCAGCGACCCGAAAGGGTGACAACCCGGGCCGGGTGAGCTACCGACGCCGTGCCGCGTCGGCGAGCCGCCGTACCCGCGCGGCGACCGGGACGGCCGCCCAGCACGCGTACGCCCAGTGCGTGACGAAGGCCAGCGGGATGGACACCGCGAACGCGCCGGCCGCGATCGACAGCATCCGGTAGCCGTTGCTGAACAGCGAGCGCGGGGTGCCCGCCCGGGCCAGCCCGTGCCGGTCCATCTCGACGACGGCCAGCAGGAAGGCGAGGGAGGCGAGCGCCTGGACCGCCGCGTAGAGGGTGAACCGTGCGGCGAAAGCCCCGTCCCCGACGATCACCTTGGTGACGAACGGCGTCAGCACGATCATGAGCAGCCACAGCATGTTCCAGCGCACCAGCCGGCCGCTCAGCCTGGCCACATGACCGAACGTCCGGTGGTGCAGGAACCAGTGGCCCCCGATCACCGCGAAGCTGATCAGGAAGGCCACGTACTCGTCGACGTGGCGAGCCAGCTCGTGCCACAGCGCGGTGTTCGTTTCGCCCGCCGGTACGGGCAGCTCCAACGCCAGCAACGTGATCGCGATGGCGACCACCGCGTCCGAGAAGAACACCAGCCGCTCGGGGTCGACCCACTCCGGCTCGGATTCCTCCGCGCGGCCGCTCGGCGTCGCTTCGCCCGCCCGTGAACCCGCCGGGATGACCATGTCGTCCTCCACCCGCATGGCGGAAGTAGAACACGTCGAGCCGCTCGGCGGGTGCCGGCATGCCCCTCCCGAGCGCCAGGGATGAGCTATCGTTGGCCGAGTCCCGAGGATCGGAGCGATCGTGGCAGGTGACGACGACATCTCCGGGTGACAGCCCGGACCGGCCGCCGACGGGCGCGTGAGCGCCGCCGTCGTCGCGGCTTCCTTTGTCGTCCCCTGTTCTCCGCCGGGCGCCCGGCTGCGCGTCCGGATCTTCCTCCGAGGTCTGTCATGTCCGACGGTTACATCGTCTGTACCTCTCTGTCCTTCTCCTGGCCGGACGAGACTCCGGTCTTCGACGAGCTGTCCTTCTCCGTGCCCGCCGGCCGGACGGGTCTGGTGGCACCCAACGGCAGCGGCAAGACCACGCTGCTGCGGCTGATCGCCGGTGAACTGCGCCCTACCGGCGGCACCGTCACGGTGCGGGGCGTGCTCGGTTATCTGCCGCAGCACCTGCCCTTCGCCGGTGACCGGACGGTGGCGCAGGTCCTCGGCGTCGACCGGATCATCGCCGCGCTGCACGCCATCGAGGCGGGCGACGCCGCCGAGGAGCACTTCACCACGATCGGCAACGACTGGGACGTGGAGGAACGCACCCGTGCCGAGCTGGACCGGCTGGGGCTCGGTGACCTCGCCCTGGACCGGCGGCTGGGCACCCTCAGCGGCGGCCAGGTGGTCTCCCTCGGGCTGGCCGCGCAACTGCTCAGGCGTCCGGACGTGCTGCTGCTGGACGAGCCGACGAACAACCTCGACCGGGACGCCCGGGACCGGCTGACGGCGGTCGTCCGCGGCTGGAGCGGCTGCCTGCTGCTGGTCAGCCACGACCGGGCGCTGCTGGACGAGATGGACCGCATCGCCGCCCTCGACCACGGTGGGATCCGCTGGTACGGCGGCACCTACACCGACTACGAACAGGCCGTACGCGCCGAGCGCGAGGTCGCCGAGCGGCAGGTCCGCACCGCCGAGCAGGACCTCAAACGGCAGCGGCGGGAGATGCAGCAGGCCCGGGAACGCGCCGCCCGCCGCGCCTCGACGGCCGCCCGCAACCTCAACAACGCCGGCCTGGCCCGGATCGTGGCCGGCGGGCTGAAGCGGGACGCGCAGGTGTCGGCGGCCCGGGCCAACGAGACCCACGCCAACCGGGTCGGCGACGCCCAGGCCCGCCTGGATCAGGCCAGCCGGGCCGCCCGCCAGGACGATCGGATCATGGTGGACCTGCCCGACACCACCGTGCCGGCCGGGCGCACCGTCTTTCACGGCGAGCACCTGCAGGCCGGCTACGACGGGCGCCCGGTGTTCGCCGGCGACGGCGTCGAACTGACCATCCGGGGACCGGAACGGGTCGCCCTCACCGGACCGAACGGCGCCGGCAAGTCCACCCTGCTCCGGCTGATCAGCGGCGACCAGCAGCCGGTGTCCGGGACGACGACCCGGGCCGAGGGGCGGGTGGCGTACCTGTCCCAGCGGCTCGACCTGCTCGACCCCGAGCGCACCGTCGCGGAGAACCTCGCCACCTTCGCCCCGGCCCTCGCCGACGCCGAGCGGATGAACCTGCTGGCCCGGTTCCTGTTCCGCGGCCCCCGTGCCCACCTGCCGGTGCGGGTGCTGTCCGGCGGCGAGCGCCTCCGGGCCACCCTCGCCTGCGTCCTGTCCGCGGAACCGGCGCCGCAGTTGCTGCTGCTCGACGAGCCCACCAACAACCTCGACCTGGACAGCGTCGCGCAACTGGAGAGCGCGCTGGCCGCGTACCAGGGCGCGCTGCTCGTGGTGAGCCACGACGAGCGGTTCCTGGACGCGGTCGGCGTGGGCCGCTGGCTGCGGCTGGCCGACGGCCGGTTGACCGAGACCGGCGCGCCCGCCATCGGCTGACGGAAGCGGTGCGCGCCGCGCTGGTCACCGAGGTGGCGTCAGCGGCGTGAGAATGCCGGCGTCCGCGGAAGGTTTTCGCAAAGAAAAAGGGGAGCAATGCTCCCCGCCACTATAAACATATAGCGCATCGGGGGGCTTGCGGCAAGACCGGGGTCGTGGCGCAGAATCGCTGGCCGAAGCCAAGACCTGCGGAAACGCAAGTGCGCCACACCACGGCGCGATGCCTTTCCGCATACCGGTTGACCGCAACCGCAGATCGGAACGGACGAATTTTGAGAAGTAGCGTCTTCGACCTTCCCGACCGTCTCGCCGCCAAGGCCGATCCGGCGCTCATCGCCGGGGACGAGCAGCACTTCGCGGCCATCGCGGAGAGCCTCGCGCAGGCGTACACCGATCTTTCCGACCGCCTCGACACCGCGCGCAAGGCGCCCGGCGGCATGGGCCGCCGGGCGTCGGACCGGGACCAGGAGATCCGCCGGCTGACCACCCGCCTGCGCGCCCTGGATCGCTTCGGCCTGGACCTGTGCATCGGCCGCATGGTCGGCGCGGACACCGCCGAGCCCGTGTACATCGGGCGACGTGGCCTCACGGACAGCGACGGGCGCCGGCTGCTGCTCGACTGGCGTTCCCCCGCGGCCGAGCCGTTCTTCGCGGCGACCCACGCCCACCCGGCGGGTCTGGTGAGCCGCCGCCGGTACCGCTGGACCCGCGGCCGGATCAGCGACTACTGGGACGAGGTGTTCACCCCGGACGGGATCGACGGGCACGCCGCGCTCGACGACCAGTCCGCCTTCATCGCCAGCCTGGGCGCCGCCCGGTCGAACCGGATGCGGGACGTGCTCGCCACCATCCAGGCCGACCAGGACGCCATCATCCGCGCGGGGTCGCGCGGTGCGCTCGTCGTCGACGGAGGTCCGGGCACCGGGAAGACCGTCGTCGCCCTGCACCGCACCGCCTACCTCCGCTACGCCGACCCGCGCCTCGGCCAACGCCGGGGCGGCGTGCTGTTCGTCGGCCCGCACCAGCCCTACCTCGCCTACGTCGCCGACGTCCTGCCCAACCTCGGTGAGGAGGACGTGCAGACCTGCACCCTGCGGGACCTCGTCCCCGAGGGCGCCACGGCGACCATCGAGGCCGACCCGGACGTCGCCCGCCTGAAGTCCTCCGCCGACCTGGTGACGGCGATCGAGGCGGCCGTCAGGTTCTACGAGGAGCCGCCGGCCAAGGGCATGACCGTCACCATCGGCGAGTCCGACGTCCGGCTGAGCGCCGACGACTGGGCCGAGGCGTTCGAGACGCCCGGGCCGGGCACCCCGCACAACGAGGCGCGTGACGAGGTCTGGGCGGAACTGCTCACGATCCTGCTGGACAAGTACGACGGAGACGAGCCGGACGACCTGGTCCGCGGGTCCCTGCTGCGCAACCGGGAGCTGGCCACCACCTTCAACCGCTCCTGGCCGCTGCTCGACCCGGCCGACCTCGTCGGGGACCTCTGGTCGGTCCCCGCCTACCTGCGGAAATGCGCCCCCTGGCTCAGCACCGAGGAGGTCCGCAAGCTGCAACGTGGCGACGCCCGGGCCTGGACGATGTCCGACCTGCCGCTGCTGGACGCGGCCCGGCAGCGGCTCGGCGACCCGGCGGCGTCACGACGCCGGCGTCAGCGTGACGCCGCCGTCGCCGGCCAGCGCGAGCACATGGCCAGGGTCGTCGACGACCTGATCGCATCCGCCGCGTACGACGACGGCGAAGGCCTGATGACGATGCTGCACCAGCAGGACCTGCGGGACGTCCTGGTCGACGAGACCGGACTGCCCGACGCCGACCGGGACCCGCTCGCCGGCCCGTTCGCGCACATCGTCGTGGACGAGGCTCAGGAACTGACCGACGCGGAGTGGCAGATGCTGCTGCTCCGCTGCCCGTCCCGCAGCTTCACCATCGTCGGGGACCGCGCCCAGGCCCGGCACGGGTTCGCCGAGTCGTGGCAGGAACGGCTCGAGCGGGTCGGGCTCGACCGGATCAACCTGGCCTCGCTCACCGTCAACTACCGCACGCCGACGGAGGTCATGGCGGAAGCGGAGCCGGTCATCCGGGCCGTGCTCCCGGACGCGAATGTGCCGACCTCCATCCGCAGCGGCGGCGTCCCCGTCGTACACGGATCCGCCGCGGAGCTCGGATCGATCCTCGACACCTGGCTCGCCGCGCACGCCGACGGGGTCGCCTGCGTCATCGGCGCTCCCACGTACCGGGAGACGGCCCGCGTCCGGTCGTTGACCCCGGAGCTGGCGAAGGGGCTCGAGTTCGACCTGGTGGTACTCGTCGACCCGGAGGCCTTCGGCGACGGCGTCGAGGGCGCGGTCGACCGTTACGTCGCGATGACCCGGGCGACCCGGCAGCTCGTCATCCTCACCAGCTCCTGACATCACCGGCTTGTCCCGTAGGTCGCGGCGGATCGAGTGGCGCGACGCGCCCCGGGTCGGGCCGGCGATGACGCCCCCCGGCCCGGCGCGCGGCGGGCGGGTCGTGCCGGTTCGTGGCCCGGGTGGGCGGTGGGTGGCATGCCATGGCGGTAACCGGGGCCCGGGAAAGGCCCACGGCGTGCCACCCACCGCACGGGCCGGGACCGAGAAGGACGGCGGCCGGGGATGGCCCGGCGAGCGCGGTGCGCGCGCTCCCGGGTCACTTCCGGCGCGCGGCGCGCCACCTCGGCAGGTACGGCAGCAGGAACAGGTACAGCCCGCTGAACAGCAGCAGCGCCAGCGGGAGCAGCGGCACGTAGGAGACCCAGATCATCGGATCCTCCTGCGCGAGGGCGACGAAGGTGACGATGACGGTCACGGTGAAGGCGATGGCCAGCCAACGGTGGAGCTGCCGAATCAGCTTGTTCCAGTTCACGGGACTCTCCAATGTGGATGCGCAACTCACTCCTGGCGTCGTGGTGCGCGTCGAACGGGATGTGGTCACAGCATTTCTTCGGGCCGGGCCGCGGCACATCCGTGGCCGCCACGGACCCGCCCACGGAACCGGGTACGGAGCGCGCTGAGCCGGAGGGCGGCCGCCACGGAGCCGCCCAACGCGATCGTGAGCAGCGCGGAGGCCAGCAGGGTGGGCCGAGCACCGACCGCGGCGACGACCGGACCGCCCACCAGGGTGCCCAGCCCGGTGGCGGGAGTGGTCAGCGCGGTACGGGCGGCGAGCACGCGACTCAGCGCCTGCGGCGGGGTTTCCCGCTGGAAGAGCGCCGTGGAGATGGCGGTGAACGGGCCGTAGATCAGCCCGCCGGCCGCGAGCCCGACCAGGCCGGGCGCGACGGCGTCGGTGAGCCCGAGGGGGAGCAGGGCGGCGCCCCAGCCGACGATGATGCTCACCACCACCGGCCAGGGCGCGCGATGCCGCAGCAGCGCCGCACCCAGGGCCCCGACCGTCGCCCCGATGCCGAACACGCTCCAGTACAGGCCCAGCAGGCCGGGTGAGCCCTGCAGGTCGTGGGCGACGTGGACCGGCAGGGCCACCTCGACCGGGCCGTAGAGGAAGAAGAACGCGCAGGTGACCGCGATCAGCCCGAGCAGGCGCGGCCGGTCGAGAATGGTGCGCCAGCCGCCGGTCGCCGGCGTGGCCGACGTCCCGGCGACGGCGGCAGCCGGCCGGGCGGGGACCTTCCGGCTCACCGCGGCCAGGACGGCGAAGCTCGCCGCGTCCACCCCGATCACCCAGCCCGGACCGGTCAGCGCGGTCAGCCCACCCGCCAGGGCCGGGCCGACCACGAACGCCGCCTGGCTGAACGTCGACAGCAGCGCGTTGCCGGTGATCCGGTCCTCGTCCGGCAGCAGCTCCGCGACCAGCGTGTACGCCCCGGCGTTCCCCCACGCGTGCAGCAACGAGGACGTCGCCAGCAGCGCCACGTACCCGACCGGGCCCAGCAGCCCCGCCACCGCCAGCGCCGCGACCGCGCCCAGCGACAGCGCGCGCACCGAGGCGTCCGCCGCCACCAGCCGGGACGCGGGCAGCCGGCGCATCAGCCGGGCGAGCACGGCCGCGCCGATCGGGGCCGGCAGCGCGTACGCCGCCACCGCCAGTCCCGTCCAGACGCCGGCCTGATCCGGCGGCGCGATCTGGACCGCGAGCCAGGCCACCGCGACCATGCTCATGCCGTCGCCGAGGGCGGAGACCAACGCGCCGGGCAGGAACCAGCGGAGCTCCGGGTGGCTCAGCAACCGGCTGACGGATCCGACCCAGGACCGTAGCTCGTTCATCCCGCGTGCTCCGTTTCCTCACCGATTCGGGTACGGCTCGAGCCTCGCCCGGCGGTGCGTGCGCGGACATCGGTGCCGACCACGGAAACCACCTCGGATCCACGGCACGGAGGTGGGCGAGAATGGCGCGGTGGCGACGACGGTGGAGATCTCGGCCCGGGAGGCCGAGGTGCTGGCGCTGGTGGGGGAGCATCTCAGCAACGCCGAGATCGCGGCCCGGCTGTTCATCTCCGTGCGTACCGTGGAGAGCCACGTCTCCTCCCTGCTGCGCAAGCTGGCGGTGCCGGACCGGCGGGCGCTCGCCCAGCACGCGTCCGAGCTGGCTCGCGCCGGCCGGTCCCGCCCGGCGCCGGGCCTGCCGACGCCGCTGACCTCGTTCGTCGGGCGGGCGGGGGAGCGGGCCGAGCTGACCGGGGTGATCAAGACGCACCGGCAGGTCACCGCGGTCGGCCCGGGCGGCGTGGGCAAGACCCGGCTGGCGTTGACGGTGGCCGCCGCGGCGGCCGGCGAGTACGCCGACGGGGTGTGGTTCGTCGACCTGGTGCCGATCACCGATCCGGACGCCGGCGTGGTGGCCGCCGCGGTCGCCGGCGCGCTCGGCCTCGGCGAGCAGCCGGGCCGGGGTATCACCGAGTCGGTCGTCGCCGCGCTGGCCGACCGCCACGTGCTGCTGGTCCTCGACAACTGCGAGCAGGTACGCGACGGGGTGGCGGTCTTCGTCGAGCGGCTGCTCGCGGCGTGCCCCCGGGTGGCGGTGCTGGCGACCAGCCGGGCCCGGCTGATGGTGCCGTTCGAACGGGTCTATCCGGTCCCGCCGCTGTCGCTGGCCGGCGACGGCGAGTCGGACGCGGTCGCGTTGTTCCTCGACCGGGCCGGGGCGGCGGGCCGGCCGCCGGATCCGTCGCTGCGCGAGCACGTCGCCTCGGTCTGTGCCCGGCTGGACGGGGTGGCGCTGGCGATCGAGCTGGCCGCCGCGCGGTGGCCCACGCTCGGCCTGGACGGCCTCACCGCCGGCCTGTCCGACCAGCTCCGGATGCTCGCCGGCGGCTCCCGGGCCGATGATCGGCACCGCTCGGTGCGGGCCGCGCTGGACTGGAGCCACGCCCTGCTGGAGCCGGCCGACCGGGCGCTGCTGCGCCAGGTGTCGGTGTTCGTGGCGCCGTTCACCGTCGCGGCGGCGGCAGCGGTGACCGGGGCCGGGACCGGCGCGGTCGCCGACGGACTGGCCCGGCTCGCCGAACAGAGCCTGCTGGTGGTGACGGCGGCCGGGAGCAGGACCGAGTACCGCGCGCTGGAGACCATCCGCCAGTACGGGACCGAGCGGCTCGCCGAGGCCGGTGAGCTGGTCGACGTCCGCTCCCGGCACCTGCGCTGGTGCCTGGCCACGGCCGCCGACCTGGCCGCGGTACGGGCGGACTGGCGGGCCCGGTTCGACCTGGTGGCCGACGACCTGCGCGCCGCGCTGGCCTGGGCGGCGGACCGGCCGGAGCAGCGCGCGGACGCGTACCGGCTGGCCCGGCGGCTGGCCGACCTGACCTTCACCCGGTGTCTGATCGGCGAGTCCCAGCAGCGGTACGAGCAGGCGGCCGCGCTCGCGGACGACCCGGCCGCCACCGCGTCGATGTTCCGCCACGCGGCGGCCGTGGCCGGATGCCGGATGCGGGGCGACGACATGTACCGCTTACAGCGCGCGGCCGCGGCCGCCGCCCGCCGGTCCGGGGACGCCTCCGCCGCCGGTGACCTGGCGGCCGCCGCCACCAACGCGTACCGGTTCTGGAGCAAGTTCGAACGGATGCCGTCACCGCGGGAGGTGCTCGCGCTCGTCACCGAGGCGCGGGAGCTGGCCGGCGACGATCCGGCCGCCCAGGCCGGGGTGGCGCTGGCCGAGGCCGCGGTGCTCACCGACGCGTTCGGGTCCGAACTGGGCCCGCCCGACAACGCCGTACCGCAGACGATGGCGCGTGCCCAACGGGCGGTCGACCTCGCGCACCGCACCGGCGACCCGCTCGCCGAGTCGGCCGCCCTCGATGCGCTCACCGGTGCCCAGAGCTGGGCCGGCGACACCTTCGCCGCCGCGGCCACGGCGCGGCGCCGGATCGCCCTGCTGTCCTCCGCGCCGGACGGTCCGGCCAGAACCCACGAGTTGCTCGACGCCCTCGGCAACGCCACCGAGGCGAGCCTCGGGGCCGGTGACCTGATCGGCGCCCGCCGGTGGGCGCGGCAGCTCGCGGACCACCCGTTGCTGGCGGAGGTCGGCCATCGCGCCACGAGCTGGCTGCTGGTGACCGACGCGTTGGTCGGCAACGTCGACGAGGTGCTCACGGCCAGCGCCGGGTTCCTCGAGGACTGGCGCCGGGCCGGCAGCCCCGTCAGGTGGGCCCTCGCTCCGGCGGTGGCCGGTGTGGCGATGATCCACGGCCTTCGCGGCGACCACGACGGCCGCCGCGAGTGGAGTGCGATCCTGGACCGGCTCGGCACCCCGCCGGAGCGCACCTACGGCTACGGTGCGGTCTTCGACGCGATGCTCCTGCTCCACCAGGGGCGGGCGGGGGAGGCGTTGGCCCGGCTGGCGCCCGAGCCCGGCGAGGTGTGGAAGTGGGTCACCTGGATCTGGCTCCACTGGTACGTGGCGCTGCGCGCCGAAGCCGGCGTGCTCGCCGGGAGCGCCGACGCCCGGGAGCGCGTGGCCGAGGCGCGGTCCATCGTGGCCGGCAACCCCGTCGCCGGCGCGATCGTGGCGCGGGCCGAGGCGTTGCTCGACGACGACCCGGAGCGGCTGCTCGCCACGGCGGACGCGTTCGAGGCCGCCGGTTGCCGCTACCAGGCGGCGCGGACCAGGGTGCTCGCGGGCGGCGAGGACGGCGCCCGGGGTGCTGCCGCGCTCGCCGGTCTCGGCCTCGCCCCGATGGCCCCGCCCCGGCACTGATCGGCGGTGCCCGAGCCACCGCCGGGGACGGCCGGCGGCGACCGGCGTCGCCCCCGGGGCACCGGCGATTGCGTGGTGGCCGGGAAGTCCGGTTGACACTTGCAATTCCTGTCCGGTGAACCGGGAATCTGGAATTCGGCCTCCTTCGGCCCGCCGGCCGATTACGTGAGTGACCGCGAGGCCGCTTCCGCATGGAAGAAGTGCGACAGGTGTCGTTTAGCGGTCGCCATTCCATAGGGGTGTGTTGAGCAATGGATAGGGGTGTTCCGCCAAGCGCTGCCGCCGGTACCGTCATCTGCGGGAGTTGATGTAGTCCACTTCGTGGCATTGGGGGCGGGTTCCGTGCGTCCTCCCACGGTGTGAATGCGGCGCCAGTTCTTCGTCGCTTCGGACCCTGCTGATCCCGTGGACAACGTCGGAGCGAACCAGGTGGTTAGCATGTCGGTGCCAGGGCGAGACAATGCACTCAAGGGAGCGGCCGGCCCAACGGGATCGGTGCGGGTGCCGGCCGGGCTGGTTGCCCGGTCGCCCAAAGCGGCGACGCTCGTCGACCGGTTCCGTACCGTTCTCCTGGCCGATCCGGATGCGTTCACATACCGATTCCTGATTGACGGCGAGGACGCCGAACTCGTCATTTCCAACGCCGACATGGATCGACGGGCACGGGCCATCGCGGCCACCCTGCGGGATCGGGTGGGCGAAGGTGACCGGGCGCTCATCGTCTGCCCCCCGGGGCTGGACTATCTCGCCGCGTTCCTCGGCTGCCTCTACGCCCGGGTGATCGCGGTGCCGGTGTATCCGCCGAACCCGGTGCTGCTCAAGCGGACCCTGCCGCGGCTGATCGGCGTGATCGAGGACGCGCAACCAGCCATCGTGCTGGCCCCGGCGGAGATCACCGCGATGGCCGGTCAGATCACCGCGCTCGCCCCCGTACTGGGCACGCTGGTCTGGCAGGCCGTGGACCGGGTCGACCAGGCCGCCGCCGACCGGTGGCGCGAACCCGACCTCGGCGGCGACGACATCGCCTTCCTGCAGTACACCTCCGGCTCCACCGGCCGACCGAAAGGGGTGGTGCTCAGCCACGGCAACCTGCTGGCCAACCTGGCGGTGACCAACCAGCGCTTCGTGACCGACGTCGAGGACACCAGGCTGGTCAGCTGGCTCCCGCCATACCACGACATGGGGCTGATCGGTGCCATGCTGCAGCCCCTCTACGCAGGCTTCTCCGCGACGTTCATGTCGCCGACGGCGTTCCTCAAGCGACCCCTGCGGTGGCTGCAGGCCATCTCGACGTACCGGGGCACGCTCAGCGGCAGCCCCAACTTCGGCTACGAGCTCTGCGTGGCCAAGACGACGCCGGAGGAGCGCGCGGCACTAGACCTGAGCAGCTGGCGGCTGGCGTTCAGCGGAGCCGAGCCGGTGCGGGCCGAGACCATCGACCGGTTCGCCGAGGCGTTCGCGCCCAGCGGGTTCCGGCGCAGCGCCTTCTATCCCTGCTACGGCCTCGCCGAGGCGACCCTCTTCGTCTCCGGCGGCCTGGCGGGGATCGAGCCCGACATCCGGCGGTTGCGCGCGGCCGACCTCACCCACCGCCGGGCCGTCGAGGCCGGCCCCGACGAGGAGAGCCGGACCCTGGTGAGTTGCGGGTCGGTCGCCGCGGACCACGACCTGGCCATCGTGGACCCGGAGACCGGCGAGCGGCTGCCGGCCGGGCACGTCGGGGAGATCTGGTTCAGTGGGGCCAGCGTGGCCCAGGGCTACTGGCAGCGTCCGCAGGAGAGCGAGCAGACCTTCCGGGCGCGGATCGCCGGCACGGGCGCCGGGCCGTTCCTGCGCACCGGAGACCTCGGGTTCGTCGACGAACACGGGGAACTCTTCGTGACCGGTCGGCACAAGGACCTGATCATCATCGCCGGCCGGAACCACTACCCCAGCGATATCGAGTTCACCGTCGAGCGCAGCGACCCGCACCTGCGGCCCGGTTGCGGGGTGGCCTGCTCGGTGGAGGTCGACGGCGAGGAGCGGCTCGTCGTGATCCACGAGGTTGGCGGCAACCGGTCCCGGTTCGACCCGGAGCAGGTCATTGCCGCCATCCGGGGCGCCGTCGCCCAGGAGCACGGGCTCCAGGTGCACGACGTGGTCCTGATCAAGCAGGGCGGCGTCCCGAAGACCTCCAGCGGCAAGCTGCAACGGCGCGCCGCCCGGCAGGCGTTCCTCGACGGCGGACTGGAGACGTTGGCCAACTGGAGCGCGGCCGACCCGGAGCGGATCGCCACCGGCGCACGGGCGGTCGCGGAGAAGTCCGGCCCGGCGAGCGCGACCAGCACCGCCCCGCCCGGAACCGCCGGGCGGGCAGAGATCGAACGGCGCCTGATCGAGGAGCTGGCCGCACGGCTGAAGGTCGACCCGTCGGCGGTGGACCCGACCCGGCCCATCGCCACGTACGGCCTGCAGTCGGTGGACATGGTCGGGATGGTCGGCGAGGTGGAACGCTGGCTCGGCCGGGAACTTCCCGCGACGCTGATCTGGGAGTACCCCACGATCGACGCGCTCGTCGGGTTCCTCGGCGCCCCGCCGTCCGGTGCGGCTCCCACCGGCCCGGCCGCCCCCGACGCCGACCCCGCCGGCCCGGTCCCGACCACCGCCCCGCGGGCTGCCGCCGCGCAGCGGCTGCCCGGCCCCGCCGGCCGGGCAGCAGGGACCGCGAGCGAGCCGGCGGGGCGGGCCGAACCGGTCGCCGTCATCGGCATCGGCTGCCGCCTGCCCGGCGGGGTGGACGGCCCAGAGAGCTTCTGGCAGCTGCTGACCGAGGGCCGGGATGCGATCCGCGAGGTGCCCGCCGACCGGTGGGACGTCGAGGAGTTGCACACCGACGACCCGGACGTTCCGGGGCGGACCACCACCCGCTGGGGTGGCTTCCTGGATCGGATCGACCGGTTCGACCCGCACTTCTTCGGCATATCCGCCCGGGAGGCCGCCCGGATGGATCCGCAGCAGCGACTCCTCGCCGAGGTGACCTGGGAGGCGCTGGAGGACGCCGGCATCGTCGCCGAGGACCTGGCCAGCTCCGCCACCGGCGTCTTCATCGGCATCGCCACCAACGACTACGGGCAGTTGACCCTGGCGGACCTGGACCGGGTCGACGCGTACACCGGCACCGGCAACGCCTTCAGCATCGCAGCGAACCGCCTGTCCTATCTGTTCGACCTGCGAGGTCCGAGCATCGCGGTCGACACCGCCTGCTCCGCCTCGCTGGTGGCGGTCCACCAGGCGGTGGCCAGCCTCGCCCGGGGCGACTGCACGCTGGCCGTCGCCGGCGGCGTCAACGTCGTCCTCTCGCCCGCCCTGGCGATCAACTTCAGCAAGGCCGGCGCGATGGCCGCCGACGGGCGCTGCAAGGCCTTCGACGCCCGGGCCGACGGCTACGTCCGGGCCGAGGGCGCCGGCGTGGTCGTCCTCAAGCCGCTGTCCGCCGCGGTTGCCGACGCCGACCCGATTTACGCGGTGATCCTGGGCGGAGCGGTCAACCAGGACGGCCGGACCAACGGGCTGATGGCGCCGAACCCGCACGCCCAGCAGGAGGTGCTGCGCCGCGCGTACGAGCGGGCCGGCGTGCCGCCGGCGCAGGTCGGCTACGTCGAGGCGCACGGCACCGGCACCCTGCTCGGCGACCCGATCGAGGCCCGGGCCCTGGCCGCCGTGGCCTGCGCCGGCCGGGACCCGCGACGGCCCCTGCTCATCGGCTCGGTCAAGTCCAACCTCGGACACCTCGAGTCCGCCGCCGGCATCGCCGGCCTGATCAAGACGGCGCTGATCCTGCGCCACCGGGAGATCCCGCCGAGCCTGCACTACCGGCAGCCGAACCCGCACATCCCGTTCGGGCAACTCGGCCTGCGGGTGGTCGACACCCGCCAGCCGTGGCCTACCGGCGAAACGCCGGCGGTGGCGGGAGTCAGCTCCTTCGGCTTCGGCGGGACCAACGCGCACCTGGTCCTCGGCGAGGCGCCCCGGGACACCCGGCGGGATCCGGCAGCGGCCACGCCGCTAGCCAACGGCTTCACCGGTGCCGACGGTCACCGCCCCATCGACGGCGAACCGGCCGTCGCCGGGACCCCCGCCGGTGGTTCCGCGCCGGCCGCACCCCACCTGCTCACCGTCTCGGCCCGTACCCCGGAGTCGCTGCGTGAGCTGGCGGCCCGCTACGCGGCCCGGCTGGCCGCGCCGGACGCCGCCGCCGACCTGGCCGCCGTCTGCGCCGCCGCCGCCGTCCGCCGCAGCCACCACGAGCAGCGGCTGGCCTGCGTCGGCGGCTCACCCGGGCAGCTGCGCGACGCGCTCGCGGCGTACGCGGCGGGCGAGGAGCGGGCCGGCCTGTCCTGGGGCGGCCGGCGGGTCGGCCGCCGCCCAAGGACCGTCTTCATGTTCTCCGGGCAGGGCCCGCGATGGTGGCCGCTCAGCGCCGACCTGCTCGCCGTACCAGCCTTCCGGGACAGTCTGGCGCAGTGCGACCGGGCGCTGCGGCAGTACGTCGACTGGTCCCTGCTCGACCTGGTCACCGACCGGACCGACGAGCAGGTGCTGAGCGACCCAGCGGTGGCGCAGCCGGCGCTGACCGCCGTGCAGATCGCCCTCGCCGCGCTCTGGCGCTCCTGGGGGATCGAGCCGGACGCCGTGGTGGGGCACAGCGTCGGCGAAGTGGCCGCGGCCCAGGTGGCCGGCGTGCTCGGCATCCGCGACGCGATGCGGGTTGCCCGGCAGCGCGGCCGGGTCATCCGGGCAGCCATCGGCAACGGTCGGATGGCCGTGGTCGGGCTTCCGCTGGACCGCACCCGACGGCTGCTCGGCACGCACGGCGGCGACGCCGTCTCGGTGGCCGCCAGCAACGGACCGGAGTCCACCGTGCTCTCCGGCGATGGTTCGGCACTGGCCGCCCTCGCCGAGACGCTCCAGGCCGACGGGATCTTCTGCCGGCTGCTCGAATCGGTCGACTACGCCTCGCACAGCGTCCAGATGGAGCCGCTGCGCGCCGAACTGCGTGCCCTGCTGGAGGGGCTCAAGCCCACGCCAGCCACCGTGCCGATCGTCTCCACGGTCACCGCCCGACCCATCGACGGCACCGCCCTGGACGCCGGGTACTGGGCCACCAACCTGCGGGAACCCGTCCTCTTCGACGAGGCGGTCACCGGCCTGCTGGACGCCGGGCACGACGTCTTCGTGGAGATCTCACCGCACCCCGTGCTCGGCGAGCCGGTCACCGAACGGATCGCCCGCCAGCAACGCGACGCCGTCGTCGTCGCCTCACTGCGCCGCGACGAGGCCGGCCACGCCAGCATGCTCGGCGAACTGGGCCGCCTCTATACCGCTGGCCACCCCGTCGACTGGCGCCGGATGCACGGCCCGACCGTCCCAATGGTGCCGCTGCCGGCGTACGCCTGGCAGCGGGAGCGGCACTGGATCACCGACGAGTTCCCGCGCTCGCGCCGCACCGGCCGGCGGGGGCACCCCGTGCTGGAGACGTACGTGCCCTCCGCCGCCGAGCCGGGCGGCCACCACTTCACCGCCCGGATCGACCTCGCGGGCTTTGGCTGGCTGCGCGACCACGTCGTCGAGGACACCCCGGTCCTGCCGGCCAGCCTGCTGCTTGACGCCGCCCTGTCGGCCACCCGGCGGCTGCTGGACGACCCGACGGCGGTGGTGGAACGGCTCGCGCTCACCAGGGTCACCGTGGTCGGTGAACTGGCCGAGGGGGACACCCTCCAGCTCGTCCTGCTGCCGGAGACCGGTGCCGGCGGCACGCTGCGCGTCTACAGCCGCCCGGCCGGGCCGGACGCGAGCTGGAGCGAGGTGGCCCGCGGCCGGTACGGCACCGCCGGCGACGAACCGATCGGCGGCCCGACCGCCGAGCCGCTGGACGCGGTACGCACCCGCTGCGCCGAGCCGGTCGACACCGCCGCGTACTACGCCCGGCTGGACCGCGCCGGGCTGCGCTACGGCCCCGCCTTCCGAGGCATCGCCGCGCTCTGGCGGGCCGGGCACGAGGCGGTCGCCGAGCTGCGCGACCCGGTCGAGCTGACCGGGGACCGGGACCCGTACCTGGTCCACCCCGCCCTGCTGGACAGCTGCCTGCAGGTGCTCGCCGCAGCCCTGAACGGCGGCGACGCGACCGGGACGTACCTGCCCGTCGGGGTGGCCCGCTTCCGCCTCGCCGCCGGGCCGGTCGTACCCCGCTGGGCGCACGCGACGGTCGACGGCGCGGAGATCGGAGCGCCGGACATCACCGGGGCCCGGGTGCTGCTCCACGACGCAACCGGCAAGCCGGTGGGGGAGATCGCCGGCATCGGACTGCGGCTGCTGGCCGGCTCCGGCGCGGCCGACCCGGTCGCCGGGTCCCTGCTGGACCTGCGCTGGCAGGAGGCGTCCGGCCCGGCGGCGGAGACCGACGCCGCCACCGGCTGGTGGCTGCTGCTGGCCGGCGCCGACCCGGTCGGCGCGGGCCTGCGGGCCGAGCTGGCCGGCCGGGGAGTGGCCGCGGTGACCGTCGCACCCGGCGACGCCTACCGGCAGGTGGCCCCGGACCGGTACGAGATCGATCCGGCCCGCCCCGCCGACTTCGCCGCGCTCCTGACCGAGCTGCGGGCGGCCCGGCCCGAGCCGTGCGCCGGGGTGGTGCACGCGTGGAGCCTCGACGCGGTCCTCACCGAGCGGCCTGCCGACCCGGTTCCCGGCCCGCCGGACGACACCGGCACGGCCGCCCCGGCCGGCGGGCGGGACCCCCAGCTCGACCGGGTCGAGCTGCTCGGCCCGGTTGCCGCCCTGCACCTGGTCCAGGCCCTCGACCGGGCCGCCGGCCAGCCGCCGCGGTTGGTGCTGGTCACCCGCGGAGCACAGCTGCCGGCCGCCGGCACCGGCGGGCCGGACCCGGCCCAGGCCGGCCTCTGGGGGCTGGGCCGGGTGGCCGCCCTGGAACACGGCGAGCTGCGCCCCACCCTCGTCGACCTCGATCCGGTCGACGGGGGGCACAACCTCGCCGGCCTTGTCGACGAGCTGCTGCACCGGCGCGGCGGGGAGCAGGTGGCCCTGCGGGACGGCCGCCGCTACACCCCCCGGCTGGGTCCCTGGCAGCCGCCCGCCCCGACCGACGCCGACCGGCGGCTGCACCCGTTCGACCGGGCCGCCGACGGCAACTACCGGATCCTTTCCGTCCAGGGACACCTGGGCAGCCTGACCCCGGTGCTCTGGGAACGCACCCCGCCCGGCCCCGGTCAGGTGCAGATCGAGGTCACCGCCGCCGGGCTCAACTTCAACGACGTCCTCAAGGCGATGGAGATCTGCCCCGGCGTACCCAAGGGCATCGCCCCGCTGGGCGGCGAGTGCGCCGGCCGGATCACCGCCCTCGGCGAGGGGGTTACCGGCCTGCGGGTCGGCGACCGGGTGATGGCGGTCGCCCCGTCGAGCATGGCCGCCTACACCACCACCTTGGCCGAGCTGGTCGCCCGCATCCCCGACGGGCTTACCGACGAGCAGGCGGCCGCCGTGCCGATCGCCTTCCTCACCGTGGTCTACGGCCTGGAGTACCTGGGTCACCTCGGCGCGGGCGACACCGTGCTGATCCACTCGGCGACCGGCGGCGTCGGGCTGGCCGCCCTCCAGGTGGCCCGCCGCAACGGGGCGGAGGTACTGGCCACCGCGGGCAGCGAGGAGAAGCGTGACCTGTTGCGCCGGCTCGGGGTCAAGCACGTGATGGACTCCCGGTCGCTGCGCTTCGCCGACGAGGTGGCCGCGCTGACCGACGGCCGGGGCGTGGACGTCGTGCTCAACTCGCTCACCGGTGCGGCGCTAACCCGCAGCCTTGGCCTGCTCGCCCCGAACGGGCGGTTCGTCGAGATCGGCAAGCAGGACATCTACGCCGACCGTCACCTCGGCCTGCAGGCGCTGCGGCACAACCGGTCGTTCCTCGCCGTCGACCTGGAACGCGTCTTCGCCGAGCGGCCGAAGCTGATCGCCCGCCTCTTCGCCGAGGTGCTCCGCGGCTTCGACAGCGGCGAGTTCACCGCCCTGCCGGTCACCCCGATCGAGTACGGCCGGGCGGCGGAGGCGTTCGGCCTGATGGCGCAGGCCCGGCACACCGGCAAGATCGTGCTGCGGCCGGACTCGCGGGAGGTCGCCGCCCTGCCGCCGGGGCAGGTCCCGGTCCGGCCGGCCGCCACGTACCTGATCACCGGTGGCCTCGGCGCCCTCGGCCTGGAGACCGCCCGCTGGCTGGCCGACCGGGGCGCCCGGCACCTGGTGCTGGTCGGGCGCAGCCGGCCCTCGGCGGCGGCCGAGCGGGTCCTCGCGGAGCTGATCGGACGCGGGGTCGACGTCCAGATCCGGCAGGCCGACATCGCCCGCTACGACGAGGTCGCCGCCGTGCTGGCCGCGATCGACCGGGACCTGCCGCCACTGGCCGGGGTCGTACACGCCGCCGGCGTCCTCGACGACGGGCTGATGCGTCAGCTCGACCGGGCCCGGTTCCGCGCCGTCGCCGCGCCCAAGGTGGACGGTGCCTGGCACCTGCACCGGGCCACCCTCGACCGGGAACTGGACTTCTTCGTCCTCTTCTCCTCGGCCGCCGCGCTGCTGGGCTCCCCGGGCCAGGCCAACTACGCCACCGCCAACGCGTTCCTCGACGCCCTGGCACACCACCGCCGGGCGCAGGGCCGGGTCGCGCTGAGCATCAACTGGGGACCGTGGTCGGAAGCCGGTCTGGCCGCCCGCCCCGACCGGGGCGGCCAGTTCGCCGGGCAGGGCATCGCCAGCATCCACCCCCGCGACGGCATCGAGGCGCTGGACCGACTGGTGCGTACCCCCACCGCCCAGGCCGGCGTGCTGCCCCTGGAGCACGACCGGCTCCGCGCTGCGGCCGCCGCCGGGCTGGTCCCGGCGCTGCTGGCCACGCTGGTCGCGGGGGACGCCGGCGCGGGCGGGGACCGGCACCGATCCGGCGAGGTACGTCGGGGACTGCTCGCCGTCGAACCGGGCCGCCGCCGGCGCACCCTGCTCACCCGGCACGTCTGCGCGGAGGTGGCGCGAGTGCTCAAGGTCGACCCGGCCCGGGTCGACGTGACCGCGCCGCTGGCCGACCTCGGCTTCGACTCGCTGATGTCCCTCGAACTGCGCAAGCGGCTGGAGGTCTCGCTGGACGTGGAGCTCTCCGCCACCCTCGCGTGGCAGTACCCCACCATCGATTCGCTGGTCCCCTTCCTCGCCGAACGGATGGACATCCCGCTGGCGGCCGACGGATCCACCCCCGCCACCGTCGAGGCGGCCACCGCCGGCGGCGACGACGAACCACCGACCACGGCGGACGACGAACTGGCCACCGAGCTGGAGCAGCTCTCCGACGACGACGTCGAGGCGCTCCTGCTGGCCAAGCTCACCCAGATCGACGAAGGGCCGCAGGGATGACCACCGGGCAGCAGGCGCAGGCAGCCACCTCCACCCTCAAGCGCGCCTACCTCCAGCTGGAGCGGATGCAGCGCCAGCTCGCGGAGCACGAGCGCAGTCGGACCGAGCCGGTCGCGATCGTCGGCATGGGGCTGCGGTTCCCGGGCGGCGCGGTCGACGCGGAGAGCTTCTGGCGGATCCTGCGCGACGGGGTGGACGCGGTCGGCGAGATCCCGGCCGACCGCTGGCCGGTCGACGAGTTCTATGACCCCGAACCGCAGCAGCCCGGAAAGATGCGAACCCGCTGGGGCGGCTTCCTGGACCGGGTCGACCGGTTCGACCACGAGTTCTTCGGCATCTCCCGCCGCGAGGCGCTGGCCATGGACCCGCAGCAGCGCCTGGCGCTGGAGGTCTCCTGGGAGGCACTGGAGGACTCCGGGCAGGCACCGCCCGCCCTCGCCGGCAGCCGCACCGGGGTGTTCCTCGGGGTGTGCAGCAACGACTTCGCCACCGAGAACTTCCCCGGCCTGGCCGACATCACCGCGTATGCCAGCACGGGCACCGCGCACAGCGTGGTGACCGGCCGGATCTCGTACGTCTTCGACTTCCGCGGCCCGAGCGTGGCGGTGGACACCGCCTGCTCGTCATCGCTGGTGTCGGTGCATATGGCGGTGCAGAGCCTGCGCGCCGGCGAGTGCGATCTGGCGCTCGGCGGCGGGGTCAACGTGGTGCTGTCCCCGCTGCCCAGCGTGGCCTTCTCCCAGTTCCCCGGCATGGTCGCGCCGGACGGCCGGTGCAAGACCTTCGACGTCCGGGCCAACGGCTACGTGCGCAGCGAGGGCTGCGGCATCGTCGTGCTCAAGCGCCTCTCCGACGCGGTCCGCGACGGCGACCGGGTGCTCGCGGTGGTCCGGGGCGGCGCGGTGAACCAGGACGGCCGCAGTTCCGGGGTGACCGCCCCGAACGGGGTGGCCCAGCGGGACGTGCTGCGCCGGGCACTGGCGGCCAGCGGGGTTGACGCCGGGCAGGTCTCCTACGTGGAGGCCCACGGCACCGGCACCACCCTCGGCGACCCGATCGAGGTCGAGGCGCTGGCCGAGGTCTACGGCCGCGAGCAGGGCACGCCGTTCTACCTCGGCTCCGGCAAGACCAACATCGGGCACGCTGAGGCCGCCTCCGGCATCGCCGGGCTGATCAAGGTGGTGCTGGCCCTGCACCGCGGGGCGATCCCGCCGAACGTGCACTTCACCGAGCTGAACCCGCACCTCTCCTTCGCCGGCACCACGTTCGCCGTGCCGACCGCGCTCACCGAGTGGCCGGCGGTGGCCGAACGGCCGATCGCCGGGGTGAGCAGCTTCGGCTTCAGCGGCACCAACGCGCACCTGATTCTGCAGGCCGCGCCGGAGCCGCCGGCCACCGCCGCTGAGCCCACGCCGCAGCGGCCGCGCTCCGTGCTGCCGCTGTCCGCCAAGACTCCGGGCAGTCTGCTGGAGCTGGCCAAGCGCTACCAGCGGCGGCTGACCGAGGACGCCGTCACCCCGGTGGCGGACATCTGCCACTCGGCCGGCACCGGCCGGGCCCACTTTACCCACCGGCTGGCCGCCGTCGGCGGCACCCGCCAGGAGATCGCCGACCAACTCGCCGACTTCGTCGACGGGCTCCCCGGCGACCTGCCGGTGGTCGGCGAGGCCGGCCGCGACGAGGTGGTGTTCCTCTTCACCGGCCAGGGCCCGCAACGGGTCGGCATGGCCCGTACCCTGTACGACACCCAGCCCACCTTCCGGCAGGTGATCGACCACTGCGACGAGATCCTGCGACCGCTGCTGGACGTGCCGCTGCTGGACGTGCTCTACCCGGCCGACCCCGCCTCCGACCTGATCTACCGCACCACCTACTCCCAGCCAGCCCTCTTCGCCGTGCAGTACGCCATGGCCCAGCTCTGGCGCTCCTGGGGGGTGGAACCGGTCGCGGTGCTCGGGCACAGCTTCGGTGAGTACGTGGCGGCCTGCGTGGCCGGCATGATGAGCCTGGAGGACGGGCTGCGGTTGGTCGTCGAGCGGGGCCGGCTGATGTGGGAGCTGGCCGGGAACGGCGCGATGGTGGCTGTCTTCGCCCCCGAGGCCGAGGTCACCGAGGTCATCGCCCCGTACGCCGAGCGGGTCTCCGTCGCGGCGGTGAACGGCCCCGGCACCACCTCCATATCGGGCGAACGGGCGGCGCTGGCCGAGATCTGCGCCGAGTTCGACCGGCGCGCGGTGAAGACGAAGCAACTGCACATCACCACCTCGTCGCACTCGCCGCTGATCGAGCCGATCCTGCCCGGCCTGCGGAAGGCGGCCGAGGCGGTGACCTTCAGCTCGCCGCGCATCCCCCTGGTGGCCAACCTGACCGGCGAGCTGTGGCCGTGGGACACGGCTCCGGACGCCGACTACTGGTGCCGGCACGCCCGCCAGCCGGTGCGCTTCGCCGCCAGCGTCGACACCCTGCGCGAACTGGGCTACCGCACCTTCGTCGAGATGGGACCGGCACCCACCCTGCTCGGCATGATCAGCGACAACCTGCCGGCCGGGGAGACTCTGCTGGCGCCGAGCCTGCGCCCCAAGCACGACGACTGGACGGTGCTGCTCGGCACGGTCGCCCGGCTCTACGCCGCCGGGGTGAACCTGGACTGGCGGGGCTTCGACCGGGACTACCGGCGTAACCGGGTGCCGCTGCCGACGTACCCGTTCGAGCCGACCCACTGCTGGCCGGAGCCGCGCCGCGCCGGCCGGTCGTACCGCGCCCCGGACGCCGGTAGTGAGGCCACCGGTGCCGACGACACCCCCGACGAGTACGCCGACGACGACCTGCTCTACCGCCTCGACTGGCAGCCGGCGGAGGCTCCCGCCCCGGCTGAGGACGAGCCGGCGGCGGCCCGGACCTGGCTGGTGCTGGCCGACCGCGGTGGCGTCGGCACCGGTGTCGCCGACGCGCTGGCCGCGCGCGGGGACCGGGCCGTCCGGGTGGTGCCCGGCCCGGCGTACCGCTTCGACGGCGGCACCGCGGCCGAGGTCCGCATCGACGGGCCGGCGGACCTGAGCCGGCTCGTCGACGAGCTGAAGCTCGACGGCGGCGACGTCCGGGTGCTGCACCTGTGGAGCCTCGACGGCGACGCCGGGACGGCCGACGACGGCGGCGCGGCGGCGCTGCTGCGGGGGCACGAGCGGGGCAGCCTCAGCGCCGTCTACGCCGCGCAGGCGCTGGCCCGGGCGCAGGGCCCGGAGTCGGTCCGGCTCTGGCTGGTCACCCGGGGCGCGGTGCGTACGACCGCCGGAACCGCCACCGCCCCGGAGCCGGGTCCGCTCGCCGCTTCGGCGCTCTGGGGTCTGGGGCGGTCGTTGCAGCAGGAGCACTCCGCCCTCTGGGGCGGCCTGATCGACCTCGACCCGCAGGCCCCGCCGGCGCTGCTGGCCGACCGGCTGGCCGGCGAGCTGATCGGCGGCGACGCCGAGGACCAGGTGGCGTTGCACGGCGACCAACGGTTCGTGGCCCGGCTGGTCCGCGAGGCGTTGCCGGAGGTGGGGGCGGCCGACGGGCCGTGGCGTCCGGACGCCAGCTACCTGATCACGGGCGGCCTCGGCGGTCTGGGCCTGGCGGTGGCCCGGTCGATGGTGCGGGCCGGTGCCCGCCGGCTGGTGCTGCTCGGCCGGACCGCGCTCCCGCCGCGTGATCGGTGGGCCGACCTGCCCGCCGACGACCCGGTCGCGCCGCGGCTCGCCGCCGTCCGGGAACTGCAGGCACTCGGCGCCAGCGTGCACCTGGAGTCCGCCGACGTCGCCGACGAGGCGGCCATGCGAGCCTTCCTGACCCGGTACGACCGCCAGGGCTGGCCGGCGATCCGGGGCGTCGTGCACGCGGCCGGCACCGGGGAGGTCGCGCCGCTGCTGGAGCTGGACCAGGCCGACCTGGAACGTCCCCTGCTGCCCAAGGCGGTCGGCGCGTGGGTGCTGCACCGGCTCTTCGCCGACCGGGAACTGGACTTCTTCGTCCTGTTCTCCTCGACCAGCGCCGTGCTCAGCTCCCCGTTCGTCGCCGGGTACGCGGCCGCCAACGCCGTCCTCGACAACCTGGCCGACCAGCGCCGCGCCGCCGGCCTGCCCGGCCTCAGCATCAACTGGGGCATCTGGGACGGGGTCGGCCTGGCCGCCCGGGGCGCGGAAGCCACCCCCGGGCTCAGCAAGGGCATGGGCGTGCTCCGTCCCGGCCAGGCGCTGCGCGTCTTCCACCGGCTGCTGCACCATGACGAGGCGCAGGTCGCGGTGGTCCCGGTCGACTGGGCCGAGTGGGGCCGCCGTTACGCGGAGGTCTCCGGCTCGGCGCTGCTCGCCCCGCTGCTGCGCGGCGACGGACCGGTCCGCCCGGCCCGCCGCGGCCCCCGGGCCAGCCTGCTGTCCACCCGGGCGCAGCTGCTGGCCCTTCCGGCCGACCAGCGGGCCGACGTCCTCACCGAGCAGCTGGTGCGCAGCGTCGCGGCCACCCTTGGCGCCGGATCCGCGGCGGTCGGGCTGGACCAGGCGCTGTTCGACCTGGGCCTGGACTCGCTCATGGCGGTGGAGCTGAAGAACGAGATCGAGCGCCAGCTCGGGGTCTCCCTGTCCATCGCGGTCTTCCTGGAGGGCGCCACCCTGCGCACCCTCACCGACCAGATCATCAGCCGGCTGCCGGCCAGCGGCGACGACGACCCGACGGACGCCGGGATCGGGCGGGTCGAGCGTTTCGCCGACGTGGCGGCGGAACTCCTCGCCGAGCTGGAGGGCCTCTCCGACGAGCAGGCCCGGGCCGTGCTGGATGAGGAGGGGCGATGACGGATCTCGACGCGCGGCTCGCCGCCCTGTCCCCGGAGAAGCGGGCGCTCTTCGCCAAGCTGTTGCGGGAGCGGGGACAGGCGCCGCCCGACCGGGGGGAACAGGTCTTCCCGATCTCCGTGATGCAGCAGGGCATCTGGTTCCTGGAACAGCTGCGGCCCGGCAACCCGGCCTACCTGATCCCGGCCGCGGTCCGCATCCGTGGCCCGCTGGACACCGCGCTGCTGCGGCAGGCGGTCAACGGCATCGTCGCGCGGCACGAGTCGCTGCGGACCACGTTCGAGCTGCGGGACGGACGGCCGGTGCAGGTCGTCCGCCCCGCGCTGGAGATCGCCCTGCCCGAGGTGGACCTGGGCGGCACCGCATTCGACGGCGACGAGCTGGCCGATCGCGTTGCCGCCGCGCTGCGCGAGCCGTTCGAGCTCACCACCGGCCCGCTGCTGCGGCTGGTCCTGCTCCGGCTGGGCGCCGACGACTGCGTGCTCGGCGTCGCGATGCACCATCTCGTCTCCGACGGCTGGTCGGTCGGGGTGTTGCTGGGTGAACTTTCCACCCGGTACGCCGCCCTGGTCGCCGGCGAGCGGCCCGACCTGCCCGAGCTGCGCGTCCAGTATGGCGACTACGCCGTGTGGCAGCGGGACTGGCTGAGCCGGGAGGACCTCGCGGCCGACCTCGTCTGGTGGCGGCGGCACCTGGCCGGGGCGCCGGCCGTGCTCGACCTGCCCACCGACCGGCCCCGCCCGGCCGTGCAGGGCTTCCGCGGCGCCGCCCACCCGTTCGAGCTGGCCGAGCCGGTGCTCAGTGCGCTCGGCGGGTTGGGCAAGCGGCACGGCGCCACCACCTACATGGCGCTGCTGGCCGTCTTCGGTGTGCTGTTGCGCCGCTACAGCGGCCAGGACGACGTGGTGATCGGCGTGCCGATGGCTAACCGGGACCGGGCCGAGGTGGAGCCCCTGATCGGCTTCTTCGTCAACACCCTGCCGGTCCGGGTGGACCTCACCGGCGACCCGGGCTTCGCCGAGCTGCTGCACCGGGTCCGGGACGCCTGCCTGGGCGGCTACGCCCACCAGCGGGTGCCGTTCGAGAAGGTGGTCGAGGCGCTCAAGCCGGCCCGGGACCTGAGCCGCCCGCCGGTGTTCCAGGTGGGGCTCTCCTACCAGAGCGACCCGCTGCCCACGCTTGCCCTGGCCGGCGTGGAGTTCGAACGGTTGCCGCTGCGCGCCGAGGGCGCCCGCTTCGACCTGGAGCTGCAGTTCTTCAATCGGGGCGGCGGCCTGAGTGGCTGGTTCGAGTACGACCGGGACCTCTTCGAGGACAGCACCATCGCCCGGTTGGCCGAGCACTTCCGGCGGCTGGTCGAGCTGGTGATCGATCGTCCCGACACCCCGATCGACGAACTGGCGCTGTTGGACGCCGACGAGCGGCGCCAGGTGCTGGCCCTGTCCCGCGGCGAGGACCGGTGGTGGCCCGGCACCGGCTGGGTGCACGAGCAGATCGTGGCCCAGGCCCGCCGTACGCCGGCGCTGCCCGCGCTGCGCTTCGCCGACCGGACGGTGAGCTACGGCGAGCTGCTGAGCCGGGCCAACGGGCTGGCCCGGCGACTGCGCGGCGCCGGGGTCGGCCCCGGCGTGCTGGTCGGCCTGGTGCTGGAGCGCTCGGTCGAGCTGGTGGTCAGCCTGCTGGCGATCTGGCAGGCCGGTGGCGCGTACGTCCCGATCGACCCGGAGCTGCCGGCCAGAAGGGTGGCGCTCATGCTCGGCGACGCCGACCCGGCGGTGGTCCTCACTCAGCGGGCGCTGGCCGGCAGACTTTCCTGGGACGGGCCGCTCTGGTACGCCGACGAGCTGCTCGACCAGCCCACCGACCCCGTCGACGACGGGCCGGCCACCCCGGTCCGGGGCGCCGACGTCGCGTACGTCATCTACACCTCCGGCTCAACCGGCCAGCCCAAGGGCGTGCCGAATACCTTCGCCGGGATCCGTAACCGGCTGCTGTGGATGCAGGACACCTACCGTCTCGGCCCCGACGACCGGGTGCTGCAGAAGACGCCGTACTCGTTCGACGTCTCGGTGTGGGAGTTCTTCTGGCCGCTGATGACCGGCGCGACCCTGGTGGTGGCACGGCCCGGCGGTCACCGCGACGGCCGCTACCTGGTCGAGACGATCCGGGCCGAGCAGGTCACCACCGTGCATTTCGTCCCGTCCATGCTCCAGGCGTTCCTGCGCGAGCCGGACGTGGCGGACTGCACCAGCCTGCGCCGGGTGATCTGCAGCGGCGAGGCGCTCTCCCCGGAGCTGCGGGACCGCTTCTTCGCCCGCTCCGGCGCCGAGCTGCACAACCTGTACGGCCCCACCGAGGCGGCCATCGACGTCACCGCCTGGGCCTGCCGTCGCGAGGACCCCGGCCCGGTTCCGATCGGCCGCCCGATCGCCAACACCCAGGTGTACGTGCTGGACCGGTTCCTGGCGCCCGTCCCGCCCGGGGTTCCCGGTGAGCTGCACATCGGCGGGGTCAACGTGGCGCTCGGCTACCTGAACCGCCCCGAACTCACCGCCGAGCGGTTCGTGCCCGACCCCTTCGCCGCCGACTGGCCCTCGACCGGTCCGGCGGCCGGAGCCGCCTCCACCGACGGCCCGGCGGAGGACCGGGACGCCGACCGGCCACCGGCCCGGCTGTACCGCACCGGCGACCTGGGCCGGATCCGTATCGACGGGGCGATCGAATACCTGGGCCGCCTCGACCACCAGGTGAAGCTGCGTGGCTTCCGGATCGAACTCGGCGAGATCGAGGCGGCGTTGACCGCCTGCGACGGGGTCGGCGAGGCGGTCGTGGTGCCCTGGACGCACGCCGGAGACGTCCGGCTGGTGGCGTACCTGGTCGGGCCGGCCGTTCCGGACACCGGCGAGTTGGTCGCGCGGCTGCGGGAGCGGCTGCCGGAGTACATGGTGCCGTCGGCCTTCACCACGTTGTCGACCTTGCCGCTCACCCCCAACGGCAAGGTGGACCGCCGGGCGCTGCCCGAGCCGGACCTGGCCCGCCCGCAGCCTGGCAGCCCGTACGTGGCCCCGCGCAACCAGTTGGAGCGCACCATCGCCGGCATCTGGCGGGAACTGCTCGGGGTGGACCAGATCGGGGTGGACGACAACTTCTTCGAACTGGGCGGCCACTCGCTGCTGATGGCCGAGGCGCGGGCCCGGCTGGCCGAGGCGGCCGGCCGGGACGTGACCCTGGTCGAACTCTTCCAGTTCCCCACCGTCGGTGCGCTGGCCGGCTACCTCGACCGGCCTGGCGCCACCGCCGACCTGCTGGCCGGTGCCGAGGACCGCGCGGGGCACCGCCGGCAGTCCCTGAATCGACGTCAACAGGCCGCCGCCCGCCGGTCGCGGGCCTGAACGGTAGGTGAGGCACGTGTCAGACGCAGCCGAGGACCCGAACCAGGTCGCCGTCATCGGCATGGCCGGGCGTTTCCCCGGTGCCGCCGATGTGGAGGCGTTCTGGGCCAACCTGGTCGCCGGTCGGGAGGGGATCGTCCACCTCTCCGACGAGGAGCTGGTGGGCGGCGGGATCGACCCCGAGCTGATCGCGCGGGACAACTACGTGAGGGCCAAGGGGGTCCTCGACGACGCTGACCTCTTCGACGCGGGCTTCTTCGGCTTCCACCCCCGGGAGGCCGAGGTGCTCGACCCGCAGCACCGGGTCTTCCTGGAGTGCGTCTGGACCGCGCTGGAGTCGGCCGGGTACGACCCGCAGACCTTCGCCGGGCGGATCGGTGTCTTCGCCGGCGCGAGCCTAAACTCGTACCTGCTGTTCAACCTGCTCGGCAACCAGCGGGCCGTCGACGCGGCCGGCAGCTACCAGACGCTGATCTCCAGCGACAAGGACTTCCTGGCCACCCGGGTCTCCTACAAGCTCAACCTGACCGGGCCCAGCATGACCGTGCAGACCGCCTGCTCCACCTCGCTGACCGCGGTGCACCTGGCGGTGCAGAGCCTGCTCAACGGCGAGTGCGACCTCGCGCTTGCCGGCGGGGTCTCGGTCAGCGTGCCGCTGCGCGAGGGCTACCTGCACGAGCAGGGCGGGATCCTCTCCCCGGACGGGCGCTGCCGGGCCTTCGACGCCGAGGCGCGGGGGACCGTGCCGGGCAACGGTGCCGGGGTGGTGGTGCTGCGCCGGATGGCCGACGCCCGGGCGGCCGGGGATCCGGTGGACGCGGTGATCCGCGGCACCGCGGTCAACAACGACGGGTCGACGAAGGTCGGCTACACCGCGCCCAGCGTGGACGGCCAGGCCCAGGTGATCGCCGAGGCGCTCGCGGTGGCCGAGGTGGAACCGGACAGCATCGGCTACGTGGAGGCCCACGGTACCGGCACCGCGCTCGGTGACCCCATCGAGGTCACCGCGTTGACGCGGGCGTACCGCAAGCACACCGACCGGGTCGGCTACTGCGCGCTGGGCTCGGTCAAGAGCAACGTCGGCCACCTGGATGCGGCGGCGGGTGTCACCAGCCTGATCAAGGCGGTGCTGGCGGTCAAGCACGGACTGATCCCGGCGACCCTGCACCACACCCGGGCCAACCCGGAGCTGGCCCTGCCGGCCAGCCCGTTCTACGTCAACACCGAGCTGCGGCCCTGGCCCCGGCAGGCGGCGCCGCGGCGGGCGGGGGTCAGCTCCTTCGGCATCGGCGGCAGCAACGTGCACGTGATCCTGGAGGAGGCGCCAGCCCCGCCGGCCACCCCCCGGCAGGCCACCGGCCCGGCCGCGCCCCGGGTGCTGCCGCTGTCGGCCCGCTCCGCGCCGGCGCTGGCCGAGGCGGCCGGGCGGCTCGCCGAGCACCTGGCCGCCCGGCCTGAGCTGGATCTCGACGACGTCGCGTACACCCTGGCCCGCCGGCGCCGGGCGTTCGAGCACCGTACGGCGGTGGTCGGCCGGGACGCCGCCGAACTGGTCGGCGCGCTCCGCCGGGCCGCCGACGCGGGCGGCGGCACGCTGGCCGGACGGGACGCCCCGGTGGCGTTCCTCTTTCCCGGCCAGGGCGCGCAGTACGTCGGCATGGCCCGAGACCTCTACCGCTCGGAGCCGGTGTTCGCCGTCGAGCTGGACCGGTGTGCCGAGCTGTTCGCCGCGCACCTCGGGGAGGACCTCCGGACGGCGTTGTTCGCGGCCGACGACGACACCGGCGAGGCGGCGCGCGCCCTGGCCCGGACCGCGGTCACCCAACCGGTGCTGTTCCTGGTCGAGTACGCGCTGGCCCGGCTGTGGCTGTCCTGGGGTGTCCGCCCCGCGGCGATGGTCGGGCACAGCGTCGGCGAGTACGTGGCCGCCTGCCTGGCCGGGGTGTTCTCGCTTGAGGACGCGGTGGCGCTGGTGGCGGCCCGGGGCCGGCTGGTGCAGTCGATGCCGTCCGGGTCGATGCTGGCGGTGTTCCTGCCCGAGGCCGAGGTGACCGGCTGGCTGACCGACCAGCTGTGCCTGGCCGCGGTGAACTCTACCGGCCTGTGCGTGCTGGCCGGTCCGACGCCCGCCGTGGACGGGCTGGCGCGGCGGTTGGCGGCGGCCGGGGTGGCGCACCGCCGGCTGCGCACCTCGCACGCGTTCCACTCGCCCGGCATGGACGCCGCCGTGGCGCCCTTCGTCGAGGTGGTGCGGCAGGTCGCGCTGCGGCCGCCGGCGATCCCGTTCCTCTCCAACGTCACCGGCGCCTGGATCACCGACGAGCAGGCCACCGACCCGGCGTACTGGGGCCGGCACCTGCGGGCGCCGGTCCGCTTCGCCGACGCCCTGGACGTGCTGCTCGCCGACGAGGAACTGGTGCTGCTGGAGGTGGGGCCAGGCCAGACGCTGCGGAACTTCGTGCGCCAGCACCGGGCCTGGCACGAGCGGCGAACCGTGGTTGGCTCGGTCCGGCACCCGGACGAGCGGCGCGACGACCAGGAGTACCTGCTGGCCGGGCTGGGTGAGCTGTGGGCCGCCGGCGTGCCGGTGGACTGGGCGGCCTACGAGGGTGACGCGCCACGCCGGCCGGTGCGCCTGCCCACGTACGCCTTCCAGCGGCGGCGCTACTGGATCCACCCGGAGACCGGCCCGGCCCGCTCCGCCCGGCCAGCCCCGGCCGCCGGGGCGGACGCACCGTGGTTGCACGTACCCGGCTGGCGGCGGCTCGGCCCGCCGCTCGCCGCCGCCGACGCGACGGCGCCGCGCGAACCCCGCTGGGTGCTGCTCGGCACCGAGCTGCCGTTCGGGGCGGCGCTGGCCGGGCGGCTGGCCGGCGCCGATGTGCTGCGCGTCGACGCCGGCGACGAGCTGCGGGAGACCGGCGAGCGGTCCTGGTCGCTGGAACCGACCAGCCGCGACCAGTACGCGGGCCTGCTCAAGTCGCTGGAGGCGGACGGCCCCCGCACGATCCGGCTGGTGCACCTGTGGAGCCTCGCCGCGGAGCCGGGCGCGGACCTGGACACCGCCCGCATCGAGCGGGCCCGCCGGGTGGGCCTCGACAGCCTGCTGGCCCTGGCGCAGGCGATCGGGGACGTGCAGCCGGCGGGCCCGGTGGAGATCGACGTGCTCACCCGGGGCCTGTTCGGCGTGACCGGCGACGAGGAACTGCAGCCGGAGAACGCCCCCCTGCTCGGCGCCACCACAGTCATCCCCCAGGAGGTTCCGGACGTCACCTGCCGGGTGCTGGACCTGACCGGCGCCGACCTCGCCGCCTCGGGCGCGGCCTCCGCCCGGCCCGGCGCCGTCGCGACGGTCCTGGCCCGGCTGGCCGCGCCGGCCCCGGAACGGGAGCTGGCCCTGCGCGGCCGGCACTGGTGGGTACGCGACTTCGAGGCGATCCGGCCGGCGGGGGAGGGCAGCCGGCTGCGCCCCGGCGGCGTCTACCTGATCACCGGTGGACTCGGCGGGGTCGGCCTGGCCCTGGCCGAGCAGATCGCCGGCGCGGTCCACGCCCCGGTGCTCGGGCTGCTCAGCCGCACCGCCTTCCCGGCCGAGCAGGACTGGACGGACTGGCTGGCCGGGCACGGGGAGCACGACGAGACCAGCCGACGGATCCGCCGCCTGGCGCGGCTCCGCGAGCGGGGCGCCCGGGTGATCGTGCTGACTGCCGACGTCACCGACCGGGACGCTCTGGCCGGCGCGGTCGACCGGCTGCGCGCGGCCGGCGGCGGCGGCCTGCACGGCGTGATCCACGCGGCCGGGCTGCCGTCCCGGGGCCTGATCGCGGTCAAGTCCGCACAGGACGTCGCCGACGTGCTCGCCGCCAAGACCGTCGGCACTCTCCACCTCGACGCGGTCTGCGACAGCGATCAGCTGGACTTCCTGCTGCTCTGCTCCTCGTTGACCGGGCTGCTGGGCGGCCCCGGGCAGAGCGACTACTGCGCGGCCAACGCCTTCCTGGACGTCTTCGCCCAGTGGCGGCGCGCCAGCACGGGAGCGCCGGTGACCGCGGTCGCCTGGGACACCTGGCGCCACACCGGCATGGCCGCCGGCCTGGTCGAGCGGCTGCACGGCGGCACCCCGCTGACCGGGCACCCGCTGCTGCACCGGCTGGCCACCACGACCGACCGGTCCCGGACGTACGCCACCACGCTGAGCACCGCCGACAGCTGGATCGTCGACGAACACCGGATCATGGGGCACGGCCTGGTCCCCGGTACGACGTACCTCGAGCTGGTCACCGCGGCGGTGGCCGAGCAGGCCGCCAGCCGGGTGGTCGAGCTGCACGACGTGCTCTTCACGCTGCCGGTGATCGTGCCCGATGGCGTGACCCGCGAGCTGTACACCACCGTCGAGGAGCGGGACGGGCAGCTGCGGTTCAGCGTGCAGAGCAGGGGCGACGGGGACGCGGCCCGCTGGCAGGAGCACGCCAGCGGCACGGTGTCCTTCCACGAGCGGACCCCCGAGCCCACCCGCGACCTGGCGGAGCTGCGCCGCGGCTGCGCGGTGACCGAGGTGATCGAGACCGAGGACGAGCTGAAGCGCCGGCTCAAGCTCGACCTGGTCGAGCAGGGCGGCCGGCTGCGGTTCTCGTTCGGCCCGCGCTGGCGCTGCCTGCGCCGGATCGAGGTCGGCCTCCGGCGGCTGATGGTCACCCTCGAACTGGCCGAGGAGTTCGCCGACGACCTGGCGCGCTACCCGCTGCACCCGGCGCTGCTCGACGTGGCCGGCGCCTCCGCCCGCATCCGCGCCCGGGACGTCTTCTACCTGCCGTTCACCTACCGCAGCCTGCGGGTCTTCGCCCCGCTGACCCGGGTGATCCACTGCCATGTCGAGGTCGCCGAGGCCGGCGACTCGGGGGAGACCCTGACCGTCAGCATGGAGCTGCTCTCCCCCGAGGGGGAGCTGCTGGTCCGCGTCGTCGACTTCACCATCAAGCGGATCAACGACATCGACGGCCTGCTGGAACAGGTCGACCGGGGCGCCGTCGCCGCCGCCGGACCGGACCCGGCGGAGGCCACCGCCGGCACCCTGCACCGGCTCAGCGAGGGGATGACCGCCGCCGAGGCGACGGCCGCCTTCGACCGGCTACTCACCGCGCCGGTGCTGCCCGAGCAGGTGGTGGTGACCGGCCGGGACCTCGCCCGGCTGCGCCGGCTGGCCGCCTCGATCACCCCGGCGCTGCTCGCCGGTGAGGTCGAACAGCTCGCCCCGCCCCGGGGCACCCACCCGCGGCCCGACCTGGACACCCCGTACGTGGCGCCGGCCACCGACGTCGAACGGGCCGTGGCCGCGATCTGGCAGGACGTCCTCGGGCTGGACCGGGTCGGCGTCCACGACGATTTCTTCGCCCTCGGCGGGCACTCGCTGGCCGCGGTGCAGATCGGCGCGAAGATCCGCAGCCGGTTCGGGGTGGAGCTGAACCTGCGGGGCTTCTTCGACAGCCCCACCGTGGCGCACACGGTCGCCGTGCTGGCCGACCCCGGCGAGCTGAGGGCCGACGACCGGATCGAGGCGGTGGGCCGGGACCTGGCGGACGACGAGGCGGCTGGCCTCGACGACCTCTCCGACGAGGAGATCGAGTCGCAGCTGCGCGCCCTGCTCGCCGAGGAAGAGGGAGGTGGGGCGTGACCCGGCTCCGGGGAGCCGGGCGTGGCCCGGCCCGTACCACCGCAGCGACCGACCAGCGAACCGAGGATGATCGCCTGTGACCACCACCGATCTGGGCAGCCTGTCCGCGGCGCAGAAGCGCGCGCTGCTCGCCGAACGGCTGCGGCAGCGCAAGCAGCGGCGGGAGTTCCCCGCCTCCTTCTCCCAGCAGCGGCTCTGGTTCCTGGAACAGCTGGCACCGGGCAGCGCCGCGTACAACATCCCCGGGGCGGTCCGCATCCACGGCCCGCTGGACCTCGCGGTGTGGCGACGCAGCTGCGTCGAGATCACCCGGCGGCACGAGGCGCTGCGGACCACCTTCACCGAGGTCGACGGTGAGCCCCGGCAGGTGATCAACCCGACCGGCGAGCCGGAGTTCACCGTGGTCGACTGCGCCCACCTGAGCGGCCCTGCGGGTGAGACGGGCATCCAGGGCCTGGCCCGCGAGGAGTTCGCCCGCCCGTTCGACCTGGCCAACGGGCCGCTGCTGCGGGTCAAGTTCCTCCGGCTCGGCCCGGAGGAGCACGTGCTCCTGTTGACCATGCACCACATCGCGGCCGACCTCTGGTCGATGTCGGTGGCCATCGCCGAGCTGGTGGAGCTCTACGGGGCCTTCGCGGCCGGCCGGGCGTCGACCCTGCCGGAGCTGCCGATCCAGTACGTCGACTACACCGTCTGGCAGCGGCGGCGGCTGGCCGGCGACGCCCTCGACGCCGACCTGGCGTACTGGCGGGAGAGGCTGGCCGGCGCGCCCGCCGCGCTGGAACTGCCCACCGACCGGCCGCGCCCGGCGGTGCAGAGCACCCGGGGCGGCTCCCGCCCCTTCGCCCTGCCCGAGCCGGTGATGACCCGGCTGCGCGAGCTGAGCCAGCGGGAGGGCGCCACCCCTTTCATGACCCTGCTGGCGGCCTTCCAGGTGCTGCTGCACCGCTACACCCGCGAGGACGACATCGTGGTCGGCGTGCCGGTGGCCAACCGGAACCGCCCCGAGATCGAACGGCTGGTCGGCTACTTCGTCAACACTCTGGCGCTGCGTACCGACCTGTCCGGCGCGCCGAGCTTCCGGGAACTGGTCGGCCGGGTCCGGCAGACCTGCCTGGGCGCGTTCGCCCACCAGGAGCTGCCGTTCGAGCGGCTGGTCGAGGAACTGGCCCCCCGCCGGGACCTGTCCCGCTCGCCCATCTTCCAGGTGCACTTCATCTTCCAGAACATCCCGATGCCCGAGTTCGACGTGGCCGGGCTCCGGCTGGAACCGGTCGGCGTGGAGAGCGTGACCGCCCGGTTCGACCTGGAGCTGCAGGTCTTCGACCGGCCGGACGGGCTGACCGGCTGGTTCGAGTACAACAGGGACCTCTTCGATCCGGCCACCGTCGAGCGGATGTCGGCACACCTGGCCCGGCTGGTGGCGAACCTGCTCGCCGAGCCGGACCGGCGGATCGACCAGGTGTCGATGCTCGACGCGGACGAGGAGCGGGAGCTGCGGCTGCGCTGGAACGACACCCGCCGGGACTGGCCGGCGCCGGTGACCGTGCCGCAGCGCTTCGCCGATCGGGCCGCCGCCACCCCGGACGCCCTCGCGCTGCGGACCGACCGGGAGAGCCTGACCTACGCCGAACTGGACCGGCGCTCGACCCGGCTGGCCCGGCGGCTGCGCCGGCTCGGGGTGGCGCGGGAGGCGTTGGTCGGCATCTGCCTGGACCGCTCCGCCGACATGGTCGTGGCGATGCTCGCGGTGCTCAAGAGCGGCGGCGCCTACGTGCCGCTGGACCCGGGCTTCCCGCCGGAACGGATCGCCTTCATGCTGGCCGACTCCGGCCTGTCCGTGCTGCTCACCAGCAGCGACGTGCTGGCCGGCCTGGGTGGGGTCCAGGCCGAGCCGCTCTGCCTGGACCTGCTCGCCGACGAATTGGCCGACGAGCCGGTCGAGGCGCTGCCCCTCGACGTCGACCCGGACGACCTGGCGTACGTCATCTACACCTCCGGCTCCACGGGCCGGCCCAAGGGCGTGCAGGTCACGCACGGCGCGCTGGGGAACTTCCTGCTCGCCATGGCCGAGCGTCCCGGCATCGCCCCCCGCGACGTGCTGCTGGCGGTCACCACCCTCTCCTTCGACATCGCCGGGCTGGAACTGCTCCTGCCGCTGGTGGAGGGGGCCAGCGTGGTCGTGGTCGGCCGGCAGGTCGCCGCCGACGGCGAGCGGCTGGCCGCCGCGCTGGACCGTGCCGCCGCCACCGTGATGCAGGCGACCCCCTCCACCTGGCGGATGCTGTTGGACGCCGGCTGGGCCGGAAGCCCTGGGTTGCGGGCGCTGGCCGGCGGGGAGGCGCTGCCGGCCGAGCTGGCCCAGCGGCTGCTGCCCCGCTGCGCCGAGGTGTGGAACATGTACGGCCCAACCGAGACGACCATCTGGTCGGCGGTGGCGAAGGTCGACCACGGGCCGATCCGCCTGGGCGAGCCGATCGCCAACACCGAGCTGCACGTGCTCGACGGCAGCGGCGCGCCGGTGCCGCTCGGCGTCCCCGGCGAGCTGCACATCGGCGGCGCCGGCCTGGCGCGTGGCTACCTGGACCGGCCCGAGCTGACCGCCGAGCGGTTCGTCCGGCATCCGTCCCCGATCGGGCTGGGTGACCGGCTCTACCGCACCGGCGACCTGGTCCGCCGCAGCGCCGACGGGAGCATCGAGTTCCTCGGCCGGCTGGACCACCAGGTGAAGCTGCGCGGCTTCCGGATCGAGCTGGGCGAGATCGAGTCGGTGTTGGAGCGGCAACCGCAGGTCAGCCAGGCGGTGGTGACCGTACGCGAGGACACTCCCGGCGACCAGCGGCTGGTGGCGTACGTGGTGGCGGACCCCGCCGCGGACGGCGAGCCGGCCGCCGACCGGCCGCACGAGCTGGACCAGTGGCGTGACGTCTGGGACGCCGCGTACGACGTCGAGGAGCCCGGCGAGGTCGACCCGACGCTCGACACCCGGGGCTGGAACAGCAGCTACACCGGCGGGCCGATCCCGATCTACGAGATGCGGGGCTGGGCCGAGGCCACCGCCGAGCGGATCCTGGAGACCGCGCCCCGCTCGGTGTTGGAGATCGGCTGCGGCACCGGGCTGATCCTCTACCGGGTCGCCCCGCGGGTGCCGCACTACTGGGCCACCGACATCTCGGCGGTCGCCCTGGCCCGGCTGCGCGCCGACGCCACCGCACCGGCCCGCGGGCTGCCCGGGGTGCAGCTGTTCGGCTGCGCGGCCGACGAGCTGGACACCCTGCCCGACCAGCTCTTCGACGTGATCGTGCTCAACTCGGTGGCGCAGTACTTCCCCGACGAGCGCTATCTGCTGCGGGTGATCGAGGGTGCGCTGCCGCGCCTGGCGCCGGGCGGTTCGCTCTTTCTCGGCGACATCCGCAGCCTGCCGCTGCTGGAGCCCTTCCACGTCTCCGTGCAGCTGTCCCGGGCCGAGCCGGAGGCCACCGCCGAGCAGCTGCGCGAGCGGGTCCGCCGGGCCCTCGCCGACGACCAGGAACTGGTCTTCGACCCGGGCTTCTTCACCGCGCTGCCGGCCCGCTTCCCGCAGCTCGCCCAGGTGCGGGTGATGCCGAAGCTCGGCGAGGTGAGCAACGAGCTGACCCGGTTCCGCTACGATGTGCGGCTCACCGTGGCGGGCGCGTCGACGGTCGGTGGGCGGCCCGCCGACGTCGACTGGTGCGACTGGACCGACGAGGGGCTCTCGCTGGCCGGGCTCCGGGACCGGCTGTCCGCGCAGCGTCCGGCGCTGCTCGCCCTCCGGGGCGTACCCAACGCCCGGACCGACCGCTGGGCACGCGCCGCCACGGCGCTGGCCGCGGCCGGCGGCACGGCCGACGAACTGCGGGCCGAACCGGACGTCGGAGCGGCCCCGACCGCCGTCGAACCGGAGCAGCTGCGCCGGCTCGCCGACGAGACCGGCTACCGGATCGACCTGGACTGGTCCGGGCACGGGCCGGCTGGCGAACTGGCCGTGCTCCTGCGCCGGCTGGCCGCCGACGGACAGCCGGAACGGCCCCTGCCCCCGCTGGTCGAACCACCCGGCGAGGAGCCGCGCTGGGACCACTACGTCAACGACCCGCTCGGCCGGCGGACCCGGCGGCTGCTGCCCCGGCTCCAGGCCGCCCTCGGCGAGCACCTGCCCGACTACATGGTGCCGGCGACCTACGTGTTCCTGGACGCGTTGCCGCTCACCCCTAACAACAAGGTCGACCGGAAGGCCCTGCCCGCGCCGGAGGGCGGCCGCCGCCAGGTGCGGTCCGCGTACGTGCCGCCGCGCAACCCGGTGGAGGAGGTGATCGCCGGCATCTGGGCGGAGACCCTCGGCGTCGACCGCGTGGGTGTGCTCGACGACTTCTTCGCCCTCGGCGGGCACTCGCTGCTCAGCACCCGGATGGTGGCCCGGGTCCGGGAGGCGTTCGGGGTAGACGTGCCGCTGCACCGGATCTTCAGCGACCCGACGGTGGCCGGGCTCGCCCGCGCCCTGACCGCCGACCCGGCCCAGCGGGCGGTCATCGACAAGACCGCCGAGCTGCTGATCCGGCTCAGCGGCCTCTCCGACGACGAGGTACAGCAGGCGCTCGACGCCGGCGACGGGAGGAACCCGCATGAGTAGGCAGTTCGCCCTCTCCGCGCAGCGGCTGGCGCTGCTGAGCAATCTGCTCAAGGAGGAGGGTATCGACCGGGCCCCGGCGCGCACCGTGCCGCCCCGCCCGGACGGTGACGCCCCGGTTCCGCTGACCTTCTCGCAGAGCCGGATCTGGTTCCTCGACCGGTTCGCCGCGCACACCTCCGCGTACGTGATCTCCACCGCGATGCGGGTGCACGGCGACTTCCGTACCGACCTGTTCGCGCGGGCCTGCGCCGAGGTGGTCCGCCGGCACGAGTCGCTGCGCACCGTCTTCCTCGAGCTGGACGGCCGCCCGCACCAGCAGGTCCGCGCCGACCTGCCGCCGGAGGTCCGGACCGAGGACGTGCCGGGCGTGGCGCCCGAGGCGGTCGACGCCGAGCTGCGTCGCCGCGAGGAGGAGCTGATCAACCAGCCCTTCGACCTGGCCACCGGGCCGCTGCTGCGGGTCCGGCTGCTGCGCTTCGGTCCACAGTTGACCGGGGTGCTGCTCAACCTGCACCACATCGTCTCCGACCGCTGGTCGATGGGGGTGCTGCTGCGCGAGCTGATCGCCGGTTACCGGTCCCTGCTCACCGGGCTGCCCGGCGACCTGCCCGAGCTGCCCGTGCAGTACGCCGACTTCGCCTACTGGCAGCAGCAGCCGGCCGCCCGGCAGGCGTGGGCGGCGGACCTGGCGTACTGGACCGAGCAACTCGGCGGGGCCCCGGCCGAACTCGCCCTGGTCGGCGACCGGCCCCGGCCGCGGGAGAAGAGCTACCGGGGCGACTCGGTGCCGGTGGAGATCCCGCCCGCCTTGGTGGCCCCGCTGCGCGAGCTGTGCCGGCAGGAGAACGTCACCCTGTTCATGCTGCTGGAGGCAGCGTTCGCGACGCTGCTGCACCGGCTCACCGGCGACGAGGAGATCGTGGTCGGCTCGCCGGTGGCCAACCGGCGGCTGGTCGAGCTGGAACCGCTGATCGGGCTGTTCATGAACACCGTGGCGCTCCGCACCGACCTGCGCGGCGACCCGTCTTTCCGGGAGCTGCTGCGCCGGGTCGGCGCGGTCTGCCTGGCCGCCTATGACCACCAGGGCATCCCGTTCGAGCGGCTGGTCGAGCAGTTGCAGCCGGAACGGTCGGTGGCCAGCACCCCGGTGTTCCAGGTGCTCTTCTCGTACCAGAACGTGCCCTTCCCGGCCTGGCGCGACGGGCCGGTCCGGGTCGAGCCGGTCTCGCTGGACGCCCGGAAGGCCGAGTTCGACCTGCTGCTGGACCTCTTCGAGGACGGCGACACGATCTGGGGGCGGCTGGAGTACAGCACCGACCTCTACGACCAGGCGACCGCCGAGCGCAACGTGCGGATGCTCCACCGGCTGCTGCGCGGACTGCTCGCCCGTCCGGACACCCCGATCAGCGCGCTGCCGCTGGTCGGCCCGGTGGAACGGGACGAACTGCTGGCCCTGGCCACCGGCCCGGCCGCAGCGGAGCGGCCCCTCGTCGTCGACGCCTTCGCCGCGGCCGTTCGCCGCGACCCGACCGCCCCGGCGGTCCGGTTCGGCTCGCGTACGGTCAGCTACGGCGAGCTGAACGCCCTGGTCGACGCCCTGGCCGGGCGGCTCCGGGCGGCCGGCGTGCGCCCGGGCGCCCGGGTCGCCGTCCACCTGGAGCGCAGCGTCGAGCTGGTGGCCGCGCCGCTGGCGGTCTGGCGGGCCGGCGGAGTGCTCGTCCCCGTCGACCCGGCCCTGCCGGCCGACCAGGCCACCGCGCTGTTGACCGCGACCGACGTGGCGATCCTGCTCACCCGGCGCCCGGAGATCGGCGGCCTGCCCTGGGCCGGGCCGACCTGCCTGGTGGACGACCCGGCCGCCGACCCCGAGGGCGTGCCCGCCGCCACCGACGCCCCACCCGTGGCCCCGGCCGGTGCCGACCCGGCCTATGTCAGCTGCCCGCCGGAGCCGACCGACCGGCCCCGAGCCAGCGTGCACAGCCACGCGGCGCTGCGCGACCGGCTGCACTGGCTGCGGGACAAAGCCGGGCTCACCGCCGAGGACCGGGTGCTCCAGCACGCCCCCGCCGCGGCGCCCGCGGCCGTCTGGGAGCTGTGCGCCCCGCTGCTGGCCGGCGCGGCCGTGGTGCTGGCTCGACCCGGCGGGCACCCCGACGCCCGGCACCTGGTGAGCCTGATCCGGGCGGAGCGGGTGAGCGTGGCCTGCTTCCGGCCCGACCAGCTGGCCGAGCTGCTCGACCAGCGCGGGGTCGAGCGCTGCACTGCGCTGCGGCACGTGTTCTGCGCCGGGGCGCCGCTGCGGCCGGAGCTGGTGGCCCGGTTCGCCGGGCGCTCGCCGGCCACCCTGCACCACCTGCTCGTGCCGGCGGACGTCGCCGCGCCGGTCACCGCCCACCGCTGCGCCGCCGCCGATCCCACCGCCGCGGAGAACGCCGAGTCGGCCGCGTCCGCCGAGCAGACGGGCGCCGCGGTCGGCGGCGGCATGAGGTACCAGCCGCCGGTGCCGGTGGGCCGGCCGGTCGCCGGGACCCGGGTGCACGTGCTGGACCGGGCCGGCCAGCCCGTCCCGGTCGGCGTGGCCGGGGAGCTGTACGTGGCGCCGGTGCCGGCCGGCGTGCCCGTGACGGACCTGGTGCCCGACCCGTTCGACGACCGGCCGGACGCCCGGCTGCTGCGTACCGGGGAGCGGGGCCGGGTGCGGCCCGACGGGGTGATCGAGCATCTCGGGCACCGGGACCGGTGGGTACGGCTGCGCGGCTTCCCGGTCGACCTGGACATGGTCGAGGCCACTCTGGCCGGGCACCCCGGCATCACCGGGGCCGCCGTGGCGATCCGGGGCGAGGCCGGTGCCGACCGGCTCGTGGCGTACCTCGCCGGGGACCCGGTCCCGGCCGCCACGGAGCTGACCACGTTCCTGAAGGAGCGGCTGCCGGACTACCTGGTCCCGGCGGCCTGGGTCGAGCTGCCGCGGCTGCCCCGGACGTCGGCCGGCGCGATCGACCGGACCGCCCTGCCCGAGCCGGAGCCCGAGCCGGACGGCGGTGCGCGGCCGACCGGGGAGCTGGCCCCCCGGGACGAGATTGAGCGGGCGATCGCCGACCTCTGGGCGGAACTGCTCGGGGTCGCCACCGTCGGGCTGGCCGACAACTTCTTCGCCCTGGGCGGGCACTCCCTGCTCGCCACCCGGCTCGCGGCGCGGATCGAGGACCGGTTCGGCGTCCGGGTGCCGTTGCGCCACCTCTTCGACAACCCGACCGTCGGCGCGCTGGCCGAACTGGTCCGGCAGGCGGGAACCGGCCCGGCCGCCGCGGCCGCCCCGATCACCCCGGTCGACCGGGGCCCGTTCCTGCCGCTCTCGTTCGCCCAGGAACACCTGATCCGGCATCACCCGCGCGGACCGCTGGACCCGATCCACAACGTGGTGACCGCCGTGCGGCTGACCGGGCCGTTGGACGGGCCGGCGCTGCGCCGGAGCCTGGACGACATCGTGGCCCGGCACGAGGCGCTGCGTACCCGCATCGTTGCCGGCCCTGACGGGCCGGCACAGCGCGTCGAGGCACCCGACGGCTGGCCGCTGGAGACGGTCGACCTGGGCGGCGGCGACCCGGCCGACCGGCTGCGTGCCCTGGTCGAGGAGCAGGGGCGGCGCCCGTTCCGGATCGACGCCGAGCCGATGGTGCGCGGCCTGCTGGCCCGGCTGGCGCACGACGAGCACGCCCTCGTGCTCACCATCCACCACCTGGTCACCGACAACTGGTCGTACGGGGTGCTGGTCCGCGACCTGACCGAGTACTACACCGCCCACACCACCGGCCGCGCCCCGGCGCTGCCGGTGCTGGACGTGCAGTACCCCGACGTGGCGGCCTGGCAGCGGCGGCAACTCGTCGCCGGGGCGCTGGACGCCCACCTGGAGCACTGGCGGCACACCCTGCGCGACCTGCCCCCGGCGCTGACCCTGACGCCGCCGCCCGGGGACACCGGGACCGGCGACGGCCCGGGCGCCACCGGTCCCACCCGCGCCTTCCGGGTGGACCCGGCGGTCACCGGGCAGCTGCGCCGGCTCGCGCAGGCGGAGGGGGCCAGCCTCTTCATGGTGCTGCTGGCCGCCTACCAGCTCCTGCTCGCCGCCTTCTCTGGGCGGGACGACATCCCGGTCGGCTTCCCGGAGGCGGGACGGGAGCGGCCGGAGACGGCCGACCTGATCGGCTGGTTCGTCAACCCGCTGGTGGTCCGGGCGGACCTGACCGCCGCCCCGACGTTCCGCGAGCTGCTCGGCCAGGTCCGCGACCGGACCCTGTCCGCGTACGCGCACCGGGCGGCGCCGCTGTGGCTGGCCACGGGGAGCGGGGCCGCCGCCGACCCGACCCGGGTGCTGTTCAACCTGCTCAACGCCGAGGTGCCCGAGCTGGCGCTGCCCGGGCTGCGGGTGCGCTCCCTGGAGATCGGCGACGACTACGTCTTCTCCGAGGTGCTGGGCAGCAACCTCCAGCCGGCGGAGGCCGACCTCGCCCTCATCATGCGGGAGCAGGGGACGGGACTGCTGGGCACCTGGCTGCACGCCGCCGACGTCTTCCCCGGCCGGTCCCTGGACCTGATGATGCGGCGCTGGGAGTGGCTGCTGGGCCAGCTCGCCGCCGATCCGGCCACCGCGCTGGACACCCTCCGCGCCCGGTTGGGGCAGGTGAACCCGTGAGCCTCTTCGCCTACCTGCTGCGCTACCGCCGGGGCGCGTTCCTGCTGGCCATCGCCGCCGGCATCATCAGCGGCGGCACCGGCGCGGCTTTCATCGCCATGGTCAACCAGGCCCTGGCCGCCGACGGCCGGCCCGCGTCCCGGCTGATCTGGGGCTACCTGGCGCTCTGCCTGGCCACCCTGTTCACCCGGTTCATCTCCCAGGCCCTGCTCTACCGGCTTTCCCAGGGGGCCATCCAGCAGCTGCGCCGCCGCCTGGTCGACGGCATCCTCGGCGCCCCGCTGCGGGCCGTCGAGAAGGTCGGCACGGCCCGGCTCAACTCGGCGCTCTCCGATGACGTGGTGGTCATCGCCGACGCGCTGCCCGGCCTGCCGGGCATCTGCTCGGGTGCCGCGTTCGTGCTGGTGGCCATCGCGTACCTGGTGATCGTCTCCCCGGTGGTGGCGCTGGCCACCGGCGGCACGGTCGTCGTCGGCGTGCTGCTCTACCTGCTCATGTCGGCCGCCGGGCTGGGCGCGCTCAAGGCCGCCCGCGAGGAGCAGGACGTCCTGTTCGGTCACTTCCGCTCGGTGACCGAGGGCATCAAGGAACTCAAACTGCACCGGGATCGGCGGTACGCCCTGATCGAGCGGGACCTGGCGACCACCGCCACCGCCTACCGCCGGCACAGCATCGTCGGCCTCTCCGTCTACGAGGGCGCCACCGGCGGCGGGCAGGCGGTCTTCTTCACCTTCATCGGCCTGCTGCTCTTCGCCTTCCCCGCCTGGTTCGCGCTCACCGACCGCACCCTCGCGGCCTGCGTGCTGATCCTGCTCTTCGCCGTCTCCAGCCTCCAGGGCGTGCTCGTCTGGTTCCCCGCCCTGGGCCGGGCCGCGGTGGCCCTGACCACCATCGAGGAGCGGCTGGCGTCGCTGGCGCCCGGGGACGGCGAACCGGCCCCGGGCGCCACCGCCCGGGCGGCCACCGGCGGCGGCTTCGCCGGCTGGCGCCGCATCGAGTTCCGGGGGGTTAGCCACGTCTACCCCGGCCCGAAGGGCGAGGAGTTTGTGCTCGGGCCGCTGGACCTCGATGTCCGCCGGGGCGAGATCCTCTTCGTCGTCGGCTCCAACGGCAGCGGCAAGACCACCCTGGCCAAGGTGCTGACCAGCCTCTACCCGCCCGAGCAGGGCGTGCTCCGGGTGGACGGCGTGGCGGTCACCGCGGCCAACCGGGAGGACTACCGCAACCTCTTCTCCGCGGTGTTCTCCGACTTCCACCTCTTCGACAGCCTGCTCGGGCTGCCGGCGCCCGACCGGACCGCGAAGGCCGAGCACTACCTGCGCCGCCTGCAACTGAACCACAAGGTACGGATCACCGGGGACCGGTTCTCCACCACCGCGCTCTCGCTCGGGCAGCGCAAGCGGCTGGCCCTGCTCGTGGCGTACCTGGAGGACCGCGACTGCTACCTGTTCGACGAGTGGGCGGCCGACCAGGACCCGGTCTTCAAGGACTTCTTCTACCGGGAGCTGCTGCCGGAACTGCGGGACCGGGACAAGGCGGTGGTGGTGATCAGCCACGACGACCAGTACTTCCACGCCGCCGACCGGCTCGTCCGGCTCGAATACGGCCAGCTCAGCGAAGGGGGGACCCCCGATGGACCGGCGATGGCTGGCCGGCCGGGAGTTGGACCCGCGCGCTGACCTCCGGCTCTTCTGCCTGCCCTACGCCGGCGGCGGCGCGGCGGTCTACCGGGGCTGGCCGGAGCTGGCGCCGCGTGGCATGCAGGTGCTGCCGCTGGAACTGCCCGGCCGGGGCACCCGGCTGCGCGAGGCGCCGGTGTGGCGGCTCGCCCCGCTGATCCGCTCGCTGGCCGACGCGCTGTGCGACGCCTTCGACCGGCCGTACGCCCTCTTCGGGCACAGCATGGGCGGGCTGCTCGCCTTCGAACTGGCCCGGACGCTGCGCCGCCGCCCGGTCCGGCAGCCCGCGCACGTCTTCCTCTCCGCCGCCGCCGCGCCCAGCACCCCGCCGACCCCGCCGCTGCTGCACTGCGGCACGGACGACGAGATCCGGCAGCGCCTGGCGGAGCTGGGTGGCACGCCGCCGGACCTGCTGGACGACGTCGAGCTGATGCGACTGATGCTGCCCGTGCTGCGCGCCGACTTCGCAGTGCTGGAGACGTACGAGCACCGCAGCGAGCCGCCGCTGTCGACGCCGTTGACCGTGCTCGGCGGCCGGTCCGACCGGGTCGTGCCGCCGCGGGCGCTGGACGGCTGGCGCCAGCACACGTCGGCCGGATCCCGGCTGTGCCTCTTCCCCGGCGGCCACTTCTTCCTGCACGGCCCCACCGCGGCCGACGTGCTGGCCACCGTGGCACGGGACCTGGGCGGCACGGCCGCCACCGGGCCCGGCGCAGCGACCCACCGCACCGCCACCGGTCTCTACCTGCGCCATACCACCGACCGAACCCGATGAGCACCGCCCGCCCCGGTCCGGCCCAGCACGGACCGCACCGGATTCCCAGGAGGCCAGCCATGACCACGCTCGATTCGGTGCCCAGCCAGCCGCCGGACGAGGCCGACATCGAGCCGTTCGCACTGCTCAGCCCTCGGGACCGGAGGATCGTGCCGGCCGGGGCGCTGGACGGCTACCCGCTGCCGGAGGTCCAGGCGGACCTGGTCGAGGAGGACGGCGCCTTCACGAGGGTCGACCTGGACGGGCGGCGGGTCACCGACCCGGCCCCGTTCTCGCCGGAACGGTTCGCCGAGGCGGTCCGGGCGGTGGTGCGCACGCACGAACTGCTCCGCACCTCCGTCGACCCGTCCGGCGGCACCGAGCCGTGCCACCTGGTGCACCCGGACGCCGCGATCCCGCTGGCCGTGCACGACCACCGCAGCGTGGACGAGGCCAAACGGGAGGCGATGTCGGCCGCGCTGCTGGACGCGGAGCGGGTCACCCCGTTCGACCCGGCCGCCCCGGGGCCGCTGCGGCTGACCGTGATCCTGGAGACCGAGCAGACCTGGACGCTGCTCGTCGCCGCGCCCCGGGCCCTGACGTCCGTGGCGGACCCGGCCGGCATCCTCGCCGAACTGCTCCGCGCCTACCGGGCCGGCGGATCCGCCGCGGTGGCCACCGGCACCCGGCACGCGCCGTGCGTGGCCGCCGCGCTCGACGCAGCCGCCGACTTCGACGGCGCCGACCACTGGACTGGCCTGCTCACCGGCACCTCCTGCGCCCTGCCGGGCGGCTGGGGCGGCGCGCCGGGCAGCACCGAGCTGACCGTGGACCTCACCGACCTGTCCGCCGGGCTGCGCGCGCTCGCCGCCGCGGCGGGGGCGTCGCCGGCGACCGTGCTGCTCGCCGCCCACCAGACCGTGCTCCGCGTGCTCGGCGCCGAACCGGGCGGGTACACCGAGGCGACCCTGACCCCGGACGGACGCCCGGACCTGGCCGGCACCGGCTGCGAGCGGCTGCTGCACCGGGTCACCCTGCCGCTGCCCCTGGTCACCGGCGCGGCGACCTGGCGCGGGCTGGTCGCCCGGGTCGCGGAGGCGGAGCGGGTCGCCTGGACGCACCGGCACGCGTACCGGCCGCCGGCCGGCCCGGTCGACCGGAGTCAGCACGCCCACTTCGCCTGGGACACCGCCGCCGACTTGCCCGTGGCGGCCGTCCCCGGCCTGCCCACCGACGAGGCGGCGTACGGCCTGCGGGTGACCGCCGGCCCTGACCGGTTGCGGCTGCGCGCCGCCGGGGCGACCGTCAACGCCAGCCATGCCCGGCGACTGGCCGCCCACTACCGGGAGGTGCTGGCGGCGATGGCCGCCGACCCGGACGGTGACGCCGAGGGCACCCACCTGCCGGCCGGCGAGCGCCGCGCGGTGCTGGTCGACTGGGCGGTCGCCGGGACCGTGGACCGGGGCGAGGTGACCGCCGTCGACCTGATCCGGGCCCAGGCGCGGTCCACACCGGACCGGGTCGCGGTGCGCGTCGGCGACGTCCGGCTCACCTACCGGGACTTGATCCGGCGGGCCGACCGGCTCACCCACCACCTGCTCGACCATGGCGCCGGGCCGGGCACCCTGGTCGGCGTTTGCCTCGGCCGGACCCCGGATCTCGTGCCCGCGCTGCTCGCCGCCTGGCAGACCGGCGCCGGCTACCTGCCGTTGGATCCCGAACTGCCCCCGGAACGGCTGCGGCACATGCTCGACGCGGCGGACACCCCCGTGGTGGTCACCTCCACCGCGCAGCAGCCCACCCTCACCGGCCTGTACGACGGCACGCTGGTCCTGGTGGACACCGACGCGGCGGCCATCGCCGCCCGCCCGGACACCCCGGTCGACGTGTCGGTCCGCCCGTCTGACCTTGCCTACGTCATCTTCACCTCCGGCTCCACCGGCCGGCCCAAGGGGGTGATGGTGGAGCACGCCGGCCTGGTCAACTACCTGCTCTGGACGGTCGACGCGTACGCCGCCCACGGTCCCGGCGGGGCGCCGGTCTTCTCCTCGATCTCCTTCGACCTGGGCATCCCGAACATCTTCACCCCGCTGATCACCGGCGAGCCGGTGCACCTGCTGCCCGAGCCGCTGGACACCGCCGACCTCGGCGCGCACCTGCTCACCGGCGCCCCGTACAGCTTCATCAAGATGACCCCCGGCCACCTGGACCTGCTCACCTGGCAGCTCACCGCCGAGCAGGCCCGGGGCCTGGCCGGCATCGTCATCGCGGCGGGTGACTCGTTCACCCGGGCGCTCGCCGCCCGCTGGCTGGAGTTGGCCGGGCGGCACGGCACCAAGGTGGCCACCGAGTACGGCCCGACCGAGATCACCATCGGCAACTCGGGGCAGCGGATCAGCGAACCGCCCGCCACCGAACTCGTGCCGCTCGGCGCGCCCATCGTGAACACCACCATGTACGTACTGACCGAGCGACTGGATCCGGTGCCGGTTGGAGTGCCGGGGGAGGTGTACATCGGCGGCCTCGGGGTGGCCCGGGGCTACCTCGGGCGCCCGGACCTGACCGCGGAGCGGTTCCTGCGCGACCCGTACGGCCCTCCGGGCAGCCGGCTGTACCGCAGCGGTGACCTGGCCCGGTGGCTGCCCGACGGCACGCTGGAGTTCCTCGGCCGGATCGACAACCAGGTCAAGATCCGCGGTTACCGGGTGGAACTCGGCGAGATCCAGGCCCGGCTCACCGCCCATCCGCACGTCCGCGACGCCGTGGTGATCGCCCGCGAGCCCAGCCCCGGCGAGAAGCGGCTGGTCGCGTACCTGGTGCTCGCCGCCGGGCAGCCGCTGGACCCGGCCGCGCTGCGCGCCCACCTCACCGCGGACCTGCCCGACTACATGATCCCCGCGGCCTTCGTCGCCATCGACCACATTCCGCTCACCACCAACGGGAAGGTGGACGCCCGCGCGTTGCCCACCCGGTGAGCCCGACGCCGCCGACCGGACCGGCCGACGGCCGGTCGCCGGGTCGACCGGCCCGGTCAGAGGGCCGACCCCGGCAAGCTCAACGAGAGGACCGAACCGATGACCAAGCTCGACCAGTCGACCGGTGCCGCACAGGGGCTGGCGCTGGAGCTGACCGACGACGAACGTGCCGCCCTGCGGGAGTTGGCCGAGGAGCTCGTCGCCGCCCCGCCGGCGCTGCTGGACGACCTGACCTGGGTGGCTCAGGCCCGCCGGGCCAGCTGCCGGCTGCCGCTGCGGCTGCGGCAGACCCTGCGCGCCTTCCGCGACGACGCCGGTCCCACCGGCTCGCTGATCCTCCGTGGACTCCCGTTCGGCGAGGACGACCTGCCGGACACGCCGACCGTACGCGAGTCGGTGGAGCGGGCGACCACGGTGCCCGCCGTGGTGGCCGTCCTGATCGGCCTGCACCTCGGAGAGGTGATCGCCTACCGGAACGAGAAGACCGGCGCGCTGGTGCAGAACGTCGTGCCGGTGCCCGGTCTGGAGGGGACGCAGAGCAACGCCGGGTCGGTGCCGCTGGAGTTCCACGTGGAGAACGCCTTCCACCCGCAGCGCCCTGACTACGTCGGCCTGCTCTGCCTGCGCAACGACCACGCCAAGCGGGCCGGCACCCTGGTCACCTGTATCCGGCAGGCGCTGCCGCTGCTGGAGGAGACCGACCGGAAGGTGCTGCGCGAGCCACGGTTCATCACCGCCCCGCCGCCCTCGTTTCACCACGGCGACCGGACCATGCCGCACGCGGTGCTGGTTGGCAGCCCCGAGGACCCGAACATCTGCCTGGACCTGAACGCCACCACGGCGTTGGACGACGAGGCCCGTGAGGTGATGGCCCGGCTCAAGCAGGTCCTCACCGACGTGTCCACCGCACTGGTGCTGCAGTCGGGCTCGATGGCCATCATCGACAACCGGCTGGTGCTGCACGGCCGCACCGAGTTCACCCCCCGGTTCGACGGGCGGGACCGCTGGCTGCACCGGGTCTACGTGCACCTGGACAACCGCCGTACCCGGGTGCACCGGCAGGATGCCCGGCCGGTACTCAACTGAACCCCGACACACACGCAGAGTTTCATAGACCGACTTCTAGCGGACGGTAGGCTGGCCGGCGCCGCACCGCCGGCGTCGGCGGCCTGCCGCCGGTGGTCGGCCGCGGCGACTGTCGCCGGCCGGGAAGGGTAACCATGACCGAGACCTTGTCGCGTATCAGGAGGGGCGGCGGCTCCGGCCGACCCTCGGAGGAAGGCCGCCTCTACCGCTGGGCCGTCTGGACCGCACTCAACCCGGTTAAGGTCATCCTGGTCTGGCTGCTGCTGCTCGCCGGCGCGCTGGTCTCGGCCAACTACTTCACCGCACACCTCACCGGCAACACCAATTCGGTTATCGGCTCCGACTCGGAGAAGGCCAACCAACTCATCGCCGACGAGTTCCCCGAGACGCCAAGCGAGACCGACTTCGTCGTGCTGCACTCGACCACGCTGACCGCCCAGGATCCGGCGTTCCGCCAGGTGGTCGGGGCCGCCGTCGCCCGGTACCGGCAGGCGCCCGAGGTGATCGAGGCGATCGATCCGTACGGCGTGCCGGACCGGCTCGTGGCCCCGGACGGCCGTACCGTGCTCGTCCCGGTCACCCTCGACGGCGACGACAAGAAGCTCCAGGAACAGGCCGCGCCGCTGAGCGGGATCGCCGGGACGCTCGGCACCGACCAGGTGCAGGTCTGGTTCACCGGCGCCTCTCCGCTCGCCGCCGCCGCGGTCGAGCAGGGCAACGAGGACCTCTCCATGGCCGAGACCATCGGCTTCCCGGCCGCCGGGATCGTGCTTCTGCTTGCCTTCGGCTCCCTGGTCGCCGCCGCCATCCCGCTGGCCCTCGGCGTGGTGGCCGTGCTGTCGGCCTTCGGCGCCCTCGGCATCGCCACCCACTTCACCAGCTTCGACGTCTTCGTCCAGACCGCGGTCAGCATGGTCGGCATCGCCCTGGGCATCGACTACACGCTGTTCATCGTCACCCGCTTCCGGGAGGAACTGGCCCGGGCCGCCGACAACGGCCGCCAAGAACGGGCCAGAGCCGTCGGTCGCACACTGGCCACCGCCGGTCAGGCGGTCCTCTTCTCCGGCGTCACCGTGGTGGTGTCCCTGTCCGGGCTCTGGCTGGTCCGCTCGGCCAAGGTCTACTCGATGGCGGTCGGCATGAGCGCCGCCGTACTGGTCATGATGCTCGTCGCGGTCACCCTGCTCCCGGCGCTGCTCGGCCTCCTCGGCGGCCGGATCAACCGGCTCGCGCTGCCCTGGGCCCGCCGATCCCTCGCGCACCCCGACCCGGAACACTCCGCCTGGGCTCGGGCCATCGCCGTGGTCATGCGCCGTCCGGTGCTCATCGCCGTGTTCGGCGCCATCCTGCTCGGCGCCCTGTCCATCCCGGTCTTCCACCTCCGGTACGGCGTCGATCTCGGTGCCGGCGCGGTCGCCGAATCCCCGGCCGGTCGGGGTTACACGGTCGTCTCCGAGGCGTACGCGCCGGGTGTGCTGACCCCCGTCACCGTGGTCGTCTCCGCCGGGGGTGGCAGGCTCACCGACCCGCAACTCGACGCCGTCGCCCGGTTCAGCGAGCAGGCCGTCGGCAACCGCGAGGTCGCCGACGTCGTCAGCATCACCCGCGTCCTCGATGCCCAGGCCGGGGGACACACCGCCGCCCACCTCGAAGCGGCCAACCGCACGGCCGGCGCCGCGCTGGCCGGGCTGGTGAGCAGGGATGGCGACACCACGGTCATCACCATCCGCCCCCGGCACGGCGCCGACACCGACGAGGCCGCCGACCTGGTACGTGAGCTCCGTACCCGGGCCGACGGGGCGTTCGCCGGCACCGGGCTGACCGCGCACGTCGGCGGCGGTCCGGCCGAGATCGTCGACATCACCGATGAGAGTTCCCGCGCCATGCCGCTGGTCATCGGCGCGGTGCTGGCCGCGAGCTGGCTGCTGCTGCTGATCGCCTTCCGGTCGCTGGTCCTGCCCTTCGAAGCGATCTTCATGAACCTGCTCACCTCGGGCGCTGCCTTCGGGGTGGCGGTGCTCATCTTTCAGGAGGGCCACGCCGCCGGCCTGCTCGGCGTGGACCGGACCGGCTTCATCCAGGTGATCCTGCCGCTGTTCGCGTTCGCGCTGGTCTTCGGGCTGTCCATGGACTACCAGGTGTTCATGCTCTCCCGGATGCGCGAGGAGTGGGACTGCACCGGCGACAACGCGGCCGCCGTCCAACTCGGCCTCACCCGCACCGCGAAGGTGATCACCGCGGCCGCGACCATCATGGTGGTGGTCTTCGCGTCCTTCATGTTCACCCAGATCCTCGAAATCAAGCAGATGGGCTTCATGCTCGCCCTGGCCGTACTGATCGACGCGACGATCGTCCGGCTCCTGCTGGTCCCGTCCCTGATGCGGCTGATCGGTCACCGGAACTGGTGGTTGCCCGGCTGGCTGGACCGCACCCTGCCCCGTGCTGGCCAGCACTGATGTCGGACCTGATACCCGCCGGAGCGTCGTGTTCCGGCGGGACCGGCCGTCGTACCGGTGGCTGCCGGCGGGATCAGCGGCCGGCAGCCACCGGCCGGGTCATCCGGCGGCCGGCTCGACCAGCTCGACCAGGATCCCGCCGGCGTCGCGCGGGTGCACGAAGTTGATCCGGGAGCCGGCCGTACCGGTCTTCGGCTGTTCGTAAAGTAGCCGCACCCCGCGCGTGCGCAGCTCCGCGCAGGTCTTCTCGACGTCGTCCACGGTCCAGGCGATCTGCTGCACCCCGGGACCGGACTGGCTCAGGAACCGGGCGATCGGCGAACCGGGGGTCAGCGGAGCGAGCAGTTGGATCCGGCCCTGGGCCGGATCCGGCCCTATCGACATCATCGCCTCCCGGACGCCCTGCTCGGCGTTCTCCTCCACGTGCACGCAGCGCATGCCGAAGAGGCTCTCGTATCGGGCGATCGCCTCGTCCAGATCCTCGACCGCCATCCCGACATGGTCGATGCCCCGCAGGCCGACGCCGGCCAGCGCCGAGGTGCCCGCGGTCTTGGAAACATCGTCAGACATGCATCGAGCCTAGTGGCTGCCGTCGATCGATCGCCCATCGGTGTCGCGCCGATTGGCGCTCCCGCCGTCCGGTCCGCCCGGTGGTGACCTTCGGCCCGGGTCCGGCCGCGCCCGCGGCGCGACCCTGGAGGGGAGAGGCTTGGAGGTGAGCCAGCCATGGCGACCGTGGACCTCAACCAGGTGACCAAGGAGTTCGCGGGCGGCGTCCGGGTGCTCGACCGCGTGAGCCTGCACGTCGATGAGGGCGAGTTCCTCGTGCTCGTCGGACCGTCCGGCTGCGGCAAGTCGACGCTGCTGCGCATCATCGCCGGCCTGGACGACGCGACGGCCGGGACCGTCCTGGTCGACGGCGAGTCCGTCGACGGCGTACCGCCGAAGGAACGCGACGTGGCGATGGTGTTCCAGAACTACGCGCTCTACCCGCACATGTCGGTCCGCGACAACCTGGCCTTCAGCCTGCGCCTTCGCCATGTGCCCACCCGCCTTCGGGAGCGGCGCGTCCGCGACACCGCCGAGCTGCTCGGCATCGAGGAACTGCTCGACCGCAAGCCGAAGGCGCTCTCCGGCGGCCAGCGGCAGCGGGTGGCGACCGGGCGGGCGATCGTCCGCCAACCCCGCATCCTGCTGATGGACGAGCCGCTGTCCAACCTCGACGCCCAGCTGCGGGTCACCATGCGTGCCGAGCTGCGCCGTCTGCACCTCGAACACCGCACCACCACCATCTACGTCACCCACGACCAGGTCGAGGCGATGACCCTCGGGGACCGCATCGCGGTGCTGGCGGACGGGCGGGTGCAGCAGGTTGGCACCCCGCACGAGCTGTATCACCGGCCGGTCAACGCCTTCGTCGCCGGCTTCATCGGCTCGCCCAGCATGAACCTCGCCGAGGTACGGGTCACCGACACCGATCCGCCCGCCCTCGACGTCGGCGGGCAGCGGTGGCCGGTCCTCGCCGGCCACGCCCCCGCCGCCGGTCCGGTCCTGCTCGGTGTGCGCCCGGACGCGTTCAGCTGGCCGCCGGCGGCGACCGCGGCGCGGCTGGATGCCACCGTGGTAGCCGTGGAGTTCCTCGGCAACGCCTCCCTGGTGTTCGTCACGCCGCCCGGCAGGCCGTGGCACGCGGCCGGGAACGACGCTGGCGCCCCGACCTGGGTCGCCCGGCTGGACGGGCGTGTCACGCCCCGGGTGGGGGAGCGGGTGGCGCTCGGGGTGGAGGTCGGGTCCGCGTACCTGTTCGACGCCGACGACGGCCGGGCGATCCCCGCCGAGCAGGTCCCGGTGCCGGCCTGATCGATGCCGACCAGGCCGGCGCGTGGCCGTGATGATCAGGTGGCGGGGCGGGTGAGCAGGCAGCCGGTGATGGCCAGGTTGATCTGATATCAGCCGATGATTGCCAGCGTCAAGGGCGGGCCCGACGGCGGGGCGCCGCACGCCCGGTGGCCCTACGGCACCGCGTCCTCGGGGGTCGGCCGCGATTCCGGGCGCGCCGGCGGGTCGGTCCGCGCGGGTCGTTGAAAGGCGCGACGGGTCAGCCACAGCGTGGCGACCGCGGCGACCGCGGAGATGATGTTCGCCAGCTTGTCCGCCTCGGACAGGTAGTTGACGAGCAGCAGCACCGACGCCACCAGGACGGCCGCGCCGAACCCGAGCGCACGCGCCAGCCGCCAGTCCACCCGGACCGACCACCTGCGCAGCACCGCTCCGACGGCCCACTCGGCCAGGGCCACCGCCGCCATGGCCAGCAGCGGCACCTGCCACAGTTGGATCCCTCCGATTTCCACGCTCCTACCTCCCTTCGTGCCGCTGTCCGTGCGCGCCGGTCATCGCGTGCCCGGATCGAGGGTGCTCTTGATCTCATCGGTGAACGCGCTCGTCAGCCGGCCGTTCGGCTGGCCGAGGAACGGCAGGACGTGCCGGCGGACCGCGGCGGCGAAGTCCCGGTAGTGCCGGTGCGTCGGCCGGGGAATCGCCTGTTCCAGGGCGCTCTTGACCGCCTCCAGGTAGGGCATCGCCTGCAACAGCGAGGGGTCGTCGTAGACGTGGGTGAGCGCGGGGGCCAGGCCGTGGGCGGCGGCCACCCGCTGCGCCGCCGCGCTGGTCGCGAACTCGATGAAGCGGAGGGACGCGTCGACGTTGGCGGCGTTGGCCACCAGGGCCAGGCTCTGGCCGCCGAGGATGCCGGACGGCAGCGGCAGGAGGGCGACCTGGCTGCGCAGCCCTCGGTACCGGGCGGGCCAGTTGCGCATGTGCGTGAGGCCGGCCTCGAACAGGTCGCGGGTCTCCTCCTCGTTGCGGGCGCGCACCACGTCGTTGTGCTGGATCGCGGTCCGCAGCGGGGACAGCGCGTCCTGCCACCGGACCAGGTCCTCCGCGACCCGGCCGTCCCGGTCGAGGATGCCCGGGTCGACCGACAGCGCGTGCTCCAGGACGTTGACGACGAACGGCTCGGTGTCGTTCTCCGTATCCGGCAGGAGTTGCCCGACGAACCGGGCGACGCCCCGGGTGTCCCGGCGGATCACCTGGGGCAGGAGCGGCTGCCGGGTGTCCAGGCCCGTTGTCACGCGACTGAACAGCATGCCGACGTCGCTGTTGAACGGCACCGCCCAGTACCGGCCGGAACCGGCGGCCACCCGGTGCGCCCGCTCCACCGCCGGGAAATACGTCCGCGTGGGCAGCGATATCTCCTTGATGTAGCCCTCTTTCGCGAACTCCCGGACGTCGACGATGTCGAGATTGACGATGTCGACCGCACCGTTCTTGATTCTCTCGACCATGCTGTCCCGCTCGGCGCGCGAGCCGCCCGGCACCTCGTCCAACTCCACCTTCGCGTCGGGGTTGGCCTCGTTCCACATCCCGATGACAGCGGCCCGCGCTCCGGTGAGGTCGGTGCCGGTGCAGAGCCGGGGTCGACCGCTGAGGGAGTCCGACCGGGTGCGGCCACCAGGTAGCAGGAAGGTGGCTCCGGCGGACACCAGACCGGTGCTCACCACTCCGGCGAGGAAGGAGCGGCGAGAATACTGCGTGGCCAATCTGCACCAGCTCCTCGAACGGAATTCAGCGCACGTTCAAGATTAGATGCATTGTCAAGCGACTATGCAATTCCGGTCGAGCGGGAATACCGGCGCAGGTGTTCGAGCGGCGCACGGCCGCGGCCCGACACGGGTCCCGGCCGTCAGGCATGGGAGCCCGCGGAACGGGAAGCCCAAGGCCTCAGCGGGACCACGCGAGGAGACGCGCCATGACGGACACCTCGCGCACCGGGTCGAACAGCGCCCAGGACGCGGCCGGCGGCGACTACTGGGACCACCTGGGCTGGGCCGACCCGTTTGGCGCCGAGGCGAACACCCGCCGGCAGGAGGAGCATGTTCGCGCCCTCCGGTCCGCCGGGCTGTACCCGCCGCAGATGATCGTCAACCGCACCGTCGAGTTCGTCGGCTCCGACCGGCAGCCGGCGCCGATGGCGACCGCCGGCCTGCCCGGAGGACGGACATGATCGCCCGGCTCCCTCCCCTCACCGTGCGGCGGTGGGTGAACTCGCCACCGCTGACCCCCGACGACCTGCGCGGCCGGGTGGTGCTGATCGACGTCTGGGAGTACACCTGCGTCAACTGGATCCGCACGGCGCCCTTCGTCAAGGCGTGGCACCGCGACTACGCCGACCTGGGTCTGACCGTCATCGGCGTGCACGCCCCGGAGTTCCAGTTCGGCCGGCAACCCGGCAACGTCGACCAGGCGGTCCGCGACCACCGGCTCACGTACCCCGTCGCGCTCGACGACGACTTCACCTTCTGGCGGGCGCTCGGCAACGCCGCGTGGCCCGCGAAGTACCTTTTCAACGCGGACGGCAGGTTCGTCGAGCGGTGGATCGGCGAGGGCGACTACGACCGGGTGGAGTCGGAGATCCGTCGCCTGCTCGAGATCAGGGCGCCCGGCACCCGGCTCCCGCCGGTGAGCGCCGAGGTGACGGCCTTCGCCGGGACCGGGGAACCCTCCTACCTCGGTATCACCCCGGAGACCTACCTCGGTGCCGAGCGGGCCGAGCCCGGGACCTACGCCCTGACCGGCGACTGGCGCAGGAGCGGGGAGTACGTCGAGGTTTCCCAGGGCGGCGGGGAACTCGTCCTGCCGTTCAACGCCGGCGAGGTGAACCTCGTCGTCGATCCGGGACCGGCCGGTCCGGCGGCGATCCGGGTGCTGCTCGACGGGAACGCGGTCGACGGCGAGCGCGGCGGTGATGTCGGCCCGGACGCGGTCGCGCGAATCGACCGCCCCCGCATGGTCCGGCTCGTCGCCGGCGCGTCCCGCACCGACCACGAGCTCACCCTCGTCGTCGACCAGCCCGGCTTCCGGGCCTACGTGTTCACCTTCGGCCCATAGCGGTGCCCTGATGAACGGGAAAGGGGAGTGATGAACGGCAGGACGGAGAAGGCGATCCTGGCCGGCGGCTGCTTCTGGGGAATGGAGGATCTCATCCGGAAGCGCCCTGGTGTGGTCGACACCAGGGTCGGTTACACCGGCGGTGACGTGCCGAACGCGACGTACCGCCACCATGGCTCGCACGCCGAGGCCGTCGAGATCACCTTCGACCCCGAGCAGCTGTCCTACCGGGACCTGCTGGAGTTCTTCTTCCAGGCCCACGATCCGACGACCAGGAACCGGCAGGGCAACGACGTGGGCACCAGCTACCGGTCCGCCATCTTCTACTGCGACGACCGGCAGCGGCAGATTGCCGAGGACACCATCGCCGACGTCGACGCCTCCGGCCTCTGGCCCGGCAAGGTGGTCACCGAGGTGAGCCCCGCCGGCCCCTTCTGGGAGGCGGAGCCGGAGCACCAGGACTACCTGGAGCGGAATCCCGGCGGCTACACCTGCCACTTCGTCCGCCCGGACTGGAAGCTGCCCCGCCGGGGGGAGAGGGCAGCCTAGCGCCGAGCCCGGCCCTGCCAGACCAATCCCGCAAGGAAAGGAAGGCCACCGTGGCCGTCAGAGCCCAGACGATGACCCGCCCGACCGGCGACATCCGGCCGTTCACGATCGAGATCCCCGACGCGGACCTCGAGGCGCTGCGCAGGCGCATCGCGGCCACCCGCTGGCCGGACCAGGAAACCGTCGACGACCAGTCGCAGGGCGTGCCGCTGGCGACGAGCCAGGCGCTCGCGCGCTACTGGGAGCAGGAATACGACTGGCGCAAGGTCGAGGCGAGGCTGAACAGCCTCACCCGGGACGACCTGCTGGACAACATCACGCTCTACTGGCTGACGAACACCGGAGTGTCCTCCGCCCGCCTCTACGCGGAGAGCAAGCTCTCCTTCTTCGCCGCCAAGGGGGTCAAGATCCCCGCCGCCGTGAGCGTCTTCCCCGACGAGCTCTACCAGGCGCCCAAAGAGCTGGGCGGAGCAGGCGTATCCCCAGCTCGTCCACTACCACCGGCTTGACCGGGGCGGGCACTTCGCGGCCTGGGAACAGCCGGAGCTCTTCTGCGAGGAGATGCGAGCCGCCTTCCGGTCGCTGCATTAGGTCGGGCCGACCACGGATCGCGGGGGCGGGCCGGTAACCGGTCCGGTCCGCCCTTCGGCGTACCGGTTCACTCGTCGCTCTCCCCTGACCCCGAGGAGCACGTTGATGACCAGCGCCGGACGACGGCGGACAGCCGCGCACGCCGCCGTGTTCCCGCCCGCCCCGGTCGGGGCCTCCGGCGACCGGCCGGACCGATGAGCGGCGGGCCGGCTGACCTGCTGCGCAGACCGGACGAGGCGCAGCAGGCGACGTTCCTGGAACTCTTCTTCGACCTGGTGTTCGTGCTGACGCTCACCCAGCTCTCCCGCACGCTGACCCAACATCTCACCTGGAGCGGCGCCGGTCAGGGGCTGCTGCTGCTCCTCGCCCTCTGGTGGGTCTGGACCAACACGGCCTGGACCACGGACCTGTACGACCCGCTGCATCCGGCCATCCAACTGCTGGTCATCGCCACCATGCTGGGCACCTTCCTGATGGCGGCCGTGTTGCCCGAGGCGTTCGGGAAGCGGAGCATGGTCTTCGCGGGGCTCTACGTCGCCATCAACGTCGGCCGGCATCTGTACTTCCTGTTCGCCCTGCGGGCCCACCCGTTGCGCCGCAGGACCCTCCGGCTGCTGGTCTGGTTCGGCCTGTCCGCCCTGCCGTGGCTGACCGGGGCGTTGGCGCCGGGGGCGGCGCGAGCGGCGCTCTGGACGGTGGCGCTGGGCATCGACTATCTCGCCGGCGCGGCCCGCTACCCCGTGCCCGGGATGGGTCGCGCTCCCGCCCGGGAATGGCCGATCGTCGCCGAGCACCTGGCCGAGCGGTACCGGCAGATGTTCATCATCGCCCTCGGTGAGCTGGTCCTCGTCGCCGGTCTGACGTTGAATCGGAGCGGCCTCACCCTCGACCGGACGGCGGCGGCGGTGATCTCGTTCGCCACCACCGCGCTGTTCTGGCGGATCTACATCCACCGCGCCGGGGAACTGCTGCCCGCCGTCATCGGCATGGGGGCCGATCCGGACCGCCTCGCCCGCTGGGCGCTGTTCGCGCACCTGCCCATGGTCGCCGGCGTGGTGGTCACCGCCGTCGGCGTGGAGTCCGTCGTCGCCCATCCACTCGGGCACACCGGACCCGCCTGGGTCACCGTCGTCTACGGCGGTCCCTGCCTGTTCCTGGCGGGGCTGATCTTCCTCGGGCACGAGGTTCTCGGGCGCGTCCCGCGCGACCGGCTGGTCGGCCTGCTCCTCATGGCCGCCCTGGCGCCGGTCGCGCTCCTGCTGCCACCGCTGCCTGCGGCCCTCGCCGCCGCCGCGGTCCTGGCCGGCACCGCCCTCGCCGACGCCCGCTCGGTCGAGCGACCCGAAACGCGACACTGATCCCGCCCGACGGACCATGCGCGGCCCACCGGGGGTCGCGGGACGGTGGCCGCCCGCCTCCGCCCTGGCCGGTGCGGAGGGCGAACGTCGGCAGCCCGATCGCCGCGGCCGGCCGGCCGCGGCGATCGGGGTGAGCGGCTGATCAGCGCAGCCGCGCCTCGATGGCCTCGATGATCCGCGGCCGTAGCTCGGCGGCCCGGACGACCGCGTCGACGGAACCGACCTCGACCGCCCGCTGGATGCTGTGCACCCGGTCGAACTCGGCGGCCACCTCGCCGAGCTTCTCCGCCCGCACCGACGCCCGCAGCTCGTCCAGCTCGGCGGTCAGCGCCGCCCGGTCCGCGCCGGCGGCCGCCGCGACCCGGGCCTGCAGTTCCTGCACCCGCGGGTCCGCCGCGGTGCGGGCGTTCACATCGCCGGCGAAGACCACCGCGGCGGCCGGCGCGCCGCCGAGCACCGAGGCGAACGACCCCTCCAGCGCCAACACCGTCATGTTCGGGTTCAGCGCCTTGGAGAACACCACGAACGCGCCGCCGTGGTACCGCGAGATCACGCAGAACACGATCGGCCCGCGGAAGTTCACGATCGCCCGGCCGATCTCCGCGCCGTACTCGAGTTGCAGCTTGCGCATCGACTCCGGCGAGCCGTCGAAGCCGGACAGGTTCGCCAGCACGACGAGGGGCCGGTTGCCGCTGGCCGCGTTGATCGCCCGCGCCGCCTTCTTCGAGGACCGGGGGAACAGCGTGCCCGCGGTGTAGGTGTCCGGGCCGTCGGTGGGCGGGAAGCCCCGGCGCGGCACCGACCGGGACTCGATGCCCAGCAGGCACACCGGGATGCCGCCCAGGTGCACGTCCTGCACCACCGCGGTCTCCGCGTCCGCCATGCCCGCCCAGCGCTCCAGCACCGGGTGGTCCTGGTCGGACAGGGCGCGCATCACCGTACGGATGTCGAACGGCTTTTTGCGGTCCGGGTTCGCCTGCGCCGAGAAGATCTCCCCGACGGTGCTGAAGTCGCTGCCGGGCACCGCGTGCGGGAAGTCGGTGATGTCCCGGTCGACCGGGTCGGTGGTGGCCGCCCGCCGCGGCGCGTCCTCCCCCGGCGCCACGTACGTGTGGTCGTAGTGCGCCATCAGCACGTCCCGCGCGGCCGGCAGGTCCGGCGCCCAGTACTGCGCCTGCCCGTTGGGGCCCATCACCCGGTCGTAGCCGCCGATGCCGAAGTTGTCCTCGGCGGACACGCCGCCGGAGAAGTCCAGCGACTGCTTGCCGGTGAGCACCATCGCCGAGTCCGGCGTCATCACCAGGATGCCCTTGGTGTGCATGAGCATCGTCGCCTCGGCGTTCCAGTACGGCTGTGCGCCGACGGTGATGCCCGCGACCACGATGTTGATCTCGCCGCCGGCCTGGGTGAACTCGACGATCCGCTTGAGCGCCGCGGCCACCCAGTCCATGTTCTCCGTGCCGGAGGTCATGGAGATCCGGGCGCCGGCGGACAGCGCGTACCACTCCAGCGGCACCCCCATCCGCTCGGCCAGGTCCAGCGCGGCGATCACCCGCCGGCACTCCGGCTCGGACAGGGCACCCAGCGACTTGGTCGGGTCGCCGAGCAGCACCACCCGGGTGACGCCCTGCGGGTGCCGCTCGGTCGGCGTGCTGACCACGCCGGCCACGATCGCCGCGGTGTTGTGCCCCTTTGGCCGCTCGACCGGGACCAGCTCGTGCTTCTCGTCGAGGTCGTGCTCGACGAAGTCACCGAGCAGCCCGGTCAGCTCGTACGGGTACACGGTGTTGCGGCTGCTCGCCCGTAGCACCTTCAGCCGGTAGTCGTCCAGCGGCTCGACCGGGGCGTCCGACGGTTCCCCGACGGTCAGCGTCGCCCGGCCGGTGACGTCAAACGAGATCCGTACCGCGATCTTGGTCAGCGCGCCGGTCCGCCGGTCCCGTTGCCGGCCGATGAGCAGGATCTCCTCCAGCCCCGCGCCGACCGTCGTCGGGCGGATCCGCCCGGCGATCACCTCCATCTCCGCGCGGGTCAGTTCGCTCGGCGGCCAGACGTAGATGACGATCCGGTTGGTCTGGAAGCGGCTCTTCGACGGGCGCTGGGCCTGCGCGCGGCGGATCGAGTCCAGGCAGGCGGCGACCGCGTCCTCGGTCGTCGGCAGGGCGACCAGCCGCCCGTCCTGCTCGCGCAGCTCGGTCAGGTCACGCACCTGCGCGAAGGCGATGAGCCGCTGGTCGGACGGGTTCTCCCGGGCCACCCCCTGGAAGAGGTACACCTCCTCGTCCGCCGAGGGTAGGCGGGTCAGGTCGAACTTGCGCAGCCGCTCCAGCTGCATCCGCTGCGCGATGTACGGGTGCAGGCCCCGGATCAGCCGGTCCTCGACCATCCCCGTCCCGGACGGGCGGAACGTGAAGTGGTGGTGCATCACCGCCCCGCCGCGACCCGCCACCGTGGTGGTGAGCCGACGGACCTGCGGCGGCAGCGGGTGCCCGTCGATGACCTCCTGCAACGCGGCCACCATCGCGTCGAAGTCCGCCGGCTGGTTCTCCCACGCCAGGTAGATGTCGGCGACGACCGTGCCCTCGCCGGCGGCCAGCTCGGCCAGCCGCCGCAACGCCTCGCCCAGCGACTCGAAGCGCACCGCGGCGGAGACCACACTCGACTCGGCCCGCTCGGCGACCACGAACGCGCAATCCGCGACCTGCGCGGTGCGTACCCGGGTGAGCGCCTTGTTGCCGTAGTAGCGCCGGGTCAGCACCTCCAGCATGACCGTGTTGTCGAGGTGGTCGCGGACGAGCCGCTGGCCGAGCAGCCGCACCAGCGGTTCGGTGCTGCGGACCATCTCGGCGACGCGCTCGTCGCGGTCCGGCGCGTCCGGGTGCGCGTCCAGGTGGCGCAGGTGCTTGCGGACCTGGGCGTAGACCCGGGCGCGGTTGCGGCGCAGCAGCGGCTGGGCGAACCAGGCGAAGACCACGCCGCGGGCGAGGTCGGCGACCACGGGGAAGCGTACCTGGGTGGCGGCGATCAGCCGCTCCAGGGCGAGGCCGGCGGGCTCGCGCAGCGTGTCGTCCGGTGCCGGCTCCCGCAGCCACACCCGCAGCAGCGCCGCGACGACCGCCGCGTCGGCGGACGCCCGCTGCTGGGCCAGGAAGATCCGGAACACGGCGGCTTCCAGCTCGGGGGAGCGCTCCAGGTCGGTGACCCCGTAGTGGCCGAGCGCCTTGGCGAGCCGCGCCTGGAACGCGGCCGGCAGGCCGGCCCGCTCGACGTCGAGGCTCTGCAGGTAGGTGTGGAAGTGCTCGCGGGCGGTGTGGATGTGGCCGGGGCCGCCGTCCTCGCCCGAGGGCCGGTTGCGGCTCAGCTCGGCGAGGTCGGCGAACACGTCGAGCAGGTCGAGTTCCTCGGCCAGCGGCCGGTGGCCCGCCTCGACCGCCGCGCGGCGGGCGGCGAGGTAGCCGTCGAGCACCCGACGCTCGTCGTGCGGGTCGACGTCGAAGCCGAGCAGCAGGCCGCACAGGTCCTCCCGACCCCGCCGGGCGCGGGCGCGCGCCGGCAGCTCCGCGGCCGGGGTGGGCAGGTCCACCTCGACGGACCCACCGGTCGGGTCGGCCGCGGTCTCGGCGGCCTCGTCGGCGATCGGTTCCAGCCGCAGCAGCGGCGCCCCGGCCTCCACCTGGCTGCCGACCGACACCGAGCATTCCTTCAACCGGGCCTTGAACGGTGCCCGCAGCACCGTCTCCATCTTCATGGCCTCCAGCACCAGGACCGGCGCGCCCGCCTCGACCTCGGCGCCGACCGCCAGCGGCGTGGCCACGACCAGCGCGGGCATGGGGGAACGGAGGACGCCGCCCTCGTCCCGGCTGACCCGGTGCGTCACGCCGTCGACCTCGACCAGGTGCACCGCGCCGTGCGTCCCGGTGAGCAGGCGGTGCCGGGCGCCGTTGACCACGATCTGCCCGGTGTGCCGGTCGAAGCGGTCCAGCTCGACGTCGGCGGTGCGGACGTCGCCGCCCGCCTCGATGCCGACCCGGAACCGGTGCGCGCCGACCCGCGCCACGCGCAGGCGGTAACCGACGCCCCGCAGCTTGAGGTCCAGCGGCCCGCCACTCTTGTGCTGCACCTGCGGGCGCCCGCCGGCCGCCGTCGACAGCAGCCGCTGCCGCTCGACGCGCTCCTCCTCCTCGTACGCCTCGATCGCGGCGGCCGCGAGCGCGACGCCGGAGTGCCGGTGCGCGACCAGCCGCCCCTCGCCGCGGACCCGGTCGATCCAGCCGGTGTCCGCGCTGGCGTCGATCACCTCGGGCTGGTCGAGCAGGTCCAGCACGAAGCTCTTGTTCGTCGCGCCGCCCTCGATGACCACCGTGGTGTTCGCCATCGCGCGGCGCAGCCGGCCGAGCGCCTCGTCGCGGTCGGCGCCGTAGGCGATGATCTTCGCGATCATCGAGTCGAAGTCGGCGGGGATGGTGTCGCCCTCGCTGACGCCGGTGTCCACCCGGATGCCCGGCCCGGAGGGCAGGACCAGCCGCGCGATCCGGCCGGGGGAGGGCGCGAAGTCGCGGTCGGGGTCCTCGGCGTTCAGCCGGGCCTCGATGGCGTGCCCGCGCTCCACCGGCGGCCGACCCTCGAGCCGGCCGCCGGAGGCGACGTGCAGCTGCGCCTTGACCAGGTCGAACCCGGTGGTCGACTCGGTGATCGGGTGCTCGACCTGCAGGCGGGTGTTGACCTCGAGGAACGCGAACAGCCGGTCACCCGGGTGGTAGAGGAACTCGACTGTCGCCGCGCCCCGGTAGCCGACCGCGACGGCGAGCCGCTCGGCCGACGTCTTCAGCTCGGCGGCCTGCTCCGGGCTGAGCACCGGCGACGCCGACTCCTCGATGATCTTCTGGTTGCGCCGCTGCACCGAGCAGTCGCGGACACCGAGCGCCCACGCGGTGCCCTGGCCGTCGGCGATCACCTGCACCTCGACGTGCCGCGCGCCGGTGACCAGGCGCTCCAGGAACACCACGCCGCTGCCGAACGCCCGCGCCGCCTCCTGGCTGGTGCGCTCGTACGCGTCGGCGAGCTCGCTCTCGGTCGTGATCACGCGGATGCCGCGCCCACCGCCACCGGCGGTCGCCTTGAGCATCAGCGGGTAGCCGATCTCGGCCGCCGCCGCCAGGGCGGCGTCGAGGGTCTCCACCGCGCCCCGGCTCCACGGCGCGACCGGCACGCCGACCTCCTCGGCGATCAGCTTCGCGCCGATCTTGTCGCCGAGCTTGCGCATGGCGTCCGCGCTCGGCCCGACGAAGGTGACGCCGACCTTCTCGCACAGCTCCGCGAAGGCCGGGTCCTCGGCGACGAAGCCCCAGCCGACCCACGCGGCGTCGGCCCCGGTCGCCACCAGCGCGCGCTCCAGCACCGCCAGGTCGAGGTACGGGCGGGCGGAGGCGGGCCCCAGGTCGTACGCGATGTCGGCCTCACGCACGAAGGTGGCCGTGCGATCGACGTCGGTGTACAGGGCGACGGTCTCGATCCGGGCGCCGGTCTCCGCGGCCAACTCCCGGACGGCGTGGATGAGCCGCATCGCGGCCTCTCCACGGTTGACGATGGCGATACGGCGGAACACCCGACCGACCCCTCCGGTAGACAGCTAGGTACGCGCCGCGAGTCCGCGAACCCCGGCAGTGATCACCTTTCCGCGTGCCGGCGGGCAGCGCCATGTCGTAACCACCGAACCGGAGAGGGCGGCAGTTGTAGGAACCCCACAAAACTTTTTGGCTGCCCCGCCGCTGTCCGGGAGCGGACGGATGGCGGTGCGGGCCGGTGCCCAAGCGCGAGGTGCATGTCGCGACCGGAGTGGGCAGACTGGGCCGATGCCCGCCACCCATCGCCGTCGCCGTACCCCGAAACTCGTCGCGGTGGTCGCCGCGTTCGCGATGGCGGTCGGGCTCGGCGGCTGGTCGCTGCGGGACCGGTTCGGCGCCGCCGGCGGGACGTCGGCGGCGGACGACTCCGCCGCCGTCAGCACGCCGCGCGGCGGCGGCCCGGCGGGCTGCGCCGGCCGGCCGGTCCAGGCGCCCCGCGAGCTGCGCGGTATGTGGATCACGACGGTCAACAACATCGACTGGCCGAGCCGGCCCGGGCTGCCCGCCGAGACGGTACGGGCGGAGTTCCGCGGCTGGCTGGACCTGGCGGTGCGGCGCAACCACAACGCGGTCTTCGTGCACGTGCGGCCCAGCGGGGACGCGCTCTGGCCGTCGGCGTACGCGCCGTGGTCCCAGTGGCTGACCGGCCGTCAGGACAGCCAGGACCCCGGCTGGGATCCGATGGCGTTCATGGTCGCCGAGGCGCACGCCCGCAACCTGGAGTTCCACGCCTGGTTCAACCCGTACCGGGGCGGGCAGCCGGCCACCGTCGGCGGACCCGGTCCCCGGCTGGACCGGCTCGCACCGAGCCATCCGCTGCGCCAGCACCCCGACTGGGTGGTCACCTACCCCAGCGCCGACCGGCCCGGCAGCCGCCTCTACTTCAACCCGGGCGTCCCCGCGGCGCGCCGGTTCGTCGAGGACTCGATGCTGGAGGCGGTCCAGCGGTACGACATCGACGGGGTGCACTTCGACGACTTCTTCTACCCGTACCCGGAGGCCGGGCAGGACTTCCCGGACGGCGCCGCGTTCGCCCGGTACGGCCGCGGGTTCACCGACAAGCGCGCCTGGCGGCGGGACAACGTGAACACGCTGGTGCGGGAGATGAGCGAGCGGATCAAGGCGATCAAGCCGTGGGTGAAGTTCGGCATCAGCCCGTTCGGCATCTGGCGCAACAAGGGCACCGACCCGGCCGGCTCGGCGACCGCGGGCCTGCAGAGCTACGACGACATCTACGCCGACACCCGGCTCTGGGTACGGCAGCAGTGGCTGGACTACGTCGTGCCGCAGCTCTACTGGACCATCGGGTTCGCCAAGGCCGACTACGCCCGGCTGCTGCCCTGGTGGGCGGCCACCGTGAAGGGCACCCGGGTGCAGCTCTACATCGGCCAGGCCGACTACCGGGTGGGGGAGCGCGGCGCCTGGCGTGACCCGGCCGAGCTGGACCGCCAGCTCGCGCTCAACCACCGGTACGGGGTCAGCGGGAGCGTGCACTTCAGCGCCCGGCAGGTGCGTGCCGACAAGCTCGGCGCGGTCAGCCGGTACAGCCGGGCGCACTACGCCGGTCCGGCGCTGCTGCCCCCGATGGCGCACCTGCCGGCCGCGCCGCCGGCCGCACCCACGCTCACCGGCGCGCGCCGCGACGACACCGGCGGTGTGGCGGTGAGCTGGCGCGGGGGCGGCGCGACCAGCTACGCGGTCTACCGGCTCGACGGCGAGGTCGCCCGGCTCGTCGGCACCACCCGCGCCACCGGCTGGGTGGATCGCGCCGCCCCGGCCGGCCGCCCGCTGTCCTACTGCGTGTCCGGACTGGATCGCAGCGGGAACGAGGGCGGGTTCAGCGCGCCGGCGTCCGTCGCCGGGTAGCGCCAGGCGCGCCGGTCGGGCCCGGGTCGCGGCCAGGGCCAGGGCGGCGACGGTGGGGCCCGCGGCCCTAGGCTGGGGCCCATGATCCATCCGCAGCCGCGGCCCGTCGCGCTCCCGGCAGGTCGGTCCTGCCGCGCGGGCGCCCCGAGCGGAACCGACCGCTGCGGGAGCCGACGACCGCCCCCGGCCGGCGCCGATGCCCGCTCCTCGTCGGCTCCGGCGCCGGACGGCCCCGGGGTGACGCGGTGAGCGTCCGGCCGGCGCCGCGTCAGCGAGGCGTCGCGCCCCCGTCCCCGTCGCGGGTGTCGGCGTGGTGCGCACGCCTCGAGCAGTCACGCGGATTCGAGGTGGCGATCGTCATCGTCGTCGGCCTGAACGCGGTCGTGCTCGGCATCGAGACGTACCCGCACCCGGGGTCGCTCGGCACACTGCTGCGGACCCTGGAGTGGTTCTTCCGCGCGGTGTTCGTCAGCGAGATCGCGATCCGGGTGCTGGCCCACGGCAACCGACCCCAGGACTTCTTCCGGCACGGCTGGAACGTCTTCGACTTCGTCGTGATCGCCGCCGCGTTCATCCCCGGCCTGCACGGTGAGTCGCCCGCCCTGCGGGTGATCCGCATCGCCCGGGTCGTCCGGCTGGTGCGCTTCTCGCCGGGCCTGCGCACCATCGTGGCGGCCCTGCTGCGCAGCCTGCCCGGCGTCGGCGGGTTCCTCGCGCTCGCCCTGGTGACGCTCTACGTGTACGGCATGGCGGGCTGGCTCATCTTCGGCGACTCGGATCCCGAGCGGTACGGCACCATCGGCCGCGCCGCCCTGACCCTGTTCGTGCTGCTGTCCCTGGAGAATCTGCCCGAACTGATCGAGCACGGCATGGCGCTGTCGCCGTGGACCCTCGTCTACTACGTCAGCTTCGTGCTCATCACCGCCAACCTGCTGGTGAACATCCTCATCGCGGTGATCGTCAACTCGATGGAGGAGGCCCGCCGGCTGGAGATGACCGAAGGGATGGCGGCGGACGAGGACGGCGACGGCGTACCGGACGACCTCGACCGGATCATCATCAGCCAGCGGCTGGACGACCTGCGGGCACTGGTGGCCGAGTTGGAGCGGGACCTGCGGGTGGACCGGGGAACGCCCGGCGGCCGTGGCGGCCTGCTCCGGTCAGGCGACGAACCGGGTCCGCCGTCGTCGGGCCGGTAGGAGGCCCGTGTCGTCCCCTCACCCCGGCCCCTGACCGGGCCGTCCGGATGCCGCCCGCCGCCGCTCCTGCTGCTCGCCGTCCCGCCGGGCGACGGATCGACCCGGCCGCTGCGCCGGAGGTCGGCCGACGGGGTGCTGCCCGGTCTCCGTGACCACGTGCTCCGTCTCCTGGACCAGGTAGTGCGGCCGGCGTTTGGTCTCGTAGTAGATCCGGCCGATGTACTCCCCGATCACGCCGAGGATCATCATCTGGATCCCGCCGAGACCGATCACGCTGACGATGATGGTGGTGTAGCCGGGAACGTCGATGCCCTTCTCGACCGCGTCGGCCACCACCCAGGCCATGTACCCGACCGCGATCAGGGTGAGGAACAGGCCGGCGTAGATGGCCAGGCGCAGCGGCCGGTTGTTGAACGACAGCAGACCGTCGAACGCGTAGTTGAACAGCTTGCCGAACGTCCACCGGCTCCGCCCGGCCTGGCGGGCCTCGTTGCGGTGCGCGACCACCACGGTCCGGAACCCGATCCAGGAGAACAACCCCTTGGAGAACCGGTTGTACTCCGGCATCGCCAGCACCGCGTCCACGGCGAGCCGGGACAGCAGCCGGAAGTCCCCCGCCCCGTCCTGCAGCCGTACGTCGATCCACCAGTTGACCAGCCGGTAGAAGGACCGCGAGGCGAGCATCCGCAGGAACCGGTCGCCGTGCCGGTCGCGGCGCGCGATCACCTGGTCGAAGCCCTGCCGGTACAGCGTCACCATCTCGGGCAGCAGCCGCGGCGGGTGCTGCAGGTCGGCGTCCATGATGACGACCGCGTCCCCGGTGGCGCGCTCGAGGCCGGCCAGCATGGCCGCCTCCTTGCCGAAGTTGCGGCTCAGCGCCGTGTAGCGCACGGACGGGTCGTCGCCGGCGAGCCGGCGCAGCGCCGCCAGGGTGCCGTCCTGGCTGCCGTCGTCGACGTACACCAGCTCGACCTCGACGTCGGGCAGTTCCGCGAGCGCCTCGGTCACCGCCGTGTGCAGGCGTTCCACGGACGCTTCCTCGTTGAAGCAGGGCACCACCACCGACAACCGCACCGTGGTCACTCCGTCCGGTCCGTACCCGACGATCCGCCCCGGGCGCCGCGCCGTGCGGCGCGCGCCCGGTCAGAGGCGGTAGACCAGCACACCATCGAGATCCTCCCGGGTGATGCCCAGCCCGTCGACCGGCCGGGCCGCGATGCCCTCCCACGGCGTCCCGGCGGCCCGGTCGGGCAGGGCCACCACCGACCGCACCCCGATGCCGCGCAGGTACGCGACGCTGCTCGCGTCGGGGAAGGACGCGGTCGCGACCCGGGTCTGCGCCTGGGTGACGGGCTCGAAGCCGGCCAGCCCGTTGGTCACCCGGGGGAACCCGTCGGTCGTCCACAGCATGTAGAGCAGGTCACCGGTGCCGCCCGCGGGCAGCACCAGGACGGGTTCGCCGGCGGTACGCAGCGCGGCCGGTGGCGGCGGCACCACCGGGTGCGGGGTGCGGTTGACCCCCTCCAGCCCGACCAGGGCCAGCGGCACCAGCAGGGCCACCGGCGCCAGGATCCGCGGCCAGCGCCGGGCCTCCGGTCGCCGCGCCGACTCGGCGAAGACCGTCACCAGCCCGGCCGCCAGCACCGCCAGCAACAGGCTGGTCCAGTGCATCATCCGCCCGGGCGTCCGCAGCGCGTCCCAGCCCGGCAGGTGCTTGGAGAGCGTCAGGTAGCCCGGGTCACCGTCCCCGCCGAGGGTGGCCCCCAGGCCGAGCAGGACCGTGCCGAGGACGCCGAGACCCAACGCGACCCGGTACCGGACCCGGTACACCGAGACGAACAGCCCCGCCACGCCCAACCCGATGAGCGTCATCCCGGGCAGCAACGCCATCTCGGGCGGCCAGGACAGCTGTTGGCGGGCCGCCGCGTGCGCGTCGCCCCACAACCACGAGTCGGCCGGGGCGGTGACGAAGCCCATCAGGGGCGGGGAGAACATCTCCGTCCAGTCCAGGGTCCGCCGGCCCTGCGGGTTGAGGTCGACGACCTTCAGGTAGACCAGCCCGAGCAGCAGCGTCACCGCACCGAAGGCGAGCCCACCGGCCAGGTCCGCGAGCAGTAACCGGCGGCCGAACGGGGGTCGCTCCCGGCGCCGCCACGACGACCAGCCGTATCCGGCGGCGGCCACCAGCACCGCGGCGAGCAGGAAGTAGACCAGCGGCAGCCCGATGCCGAAGCCCAGGCTGACCTGCCAGGCGGCGACCAGCCACCCGGCCAGCGCCCAGCCCGGCCGGCGGCGCTCCGGCCGGTACCCGTGCCGCAGGGACCAGCCGTGGCCGCGGGCCAGCATCGCCAGGCACAGCGCGATCCCGCCGCTGGACAGGATGTTCAGGTGGCCGGAATGGGCCAGCCGCCACGGCGAGTACGCCCACGCCACCCCGGCGACCGCGCCGCCCCACCGGCCCGCCCCGAGCTGCCGGCTCAGCGCGTACGCCCCGACGAACGCCAGCGCGTGCACCAGCACGTACGCGACGTTGTAGTGGATCAGGGCGGCTTCGAAGCCGGACCCGAGCATCCCCAGCGGGGCGTAGCCGAGCAGGGTGTCGCTGTACGCGTACGTGTACGTCTCGGGGTAGAACGTGTTCGAGTTCCAGAGGTTGGCCGGGTCGGTGAGCACCGCGTGCCCCGCCCAGGCGATCTGCCATGCCTGCAGCGTCGGGTCGCCGAGGTCGCCCGGAACGGTGCTGGCCGGGTGCCGCAGCGTCGGCCAGGTCAGCACGACCGCCAGCAGCAGCCCGCCGAGCGCCGCCAGCGTCCATTCGTGGCGCAGCCAGCGCCACCGGGTCCACCCGCGCCGTTCGGGAGCAGGGGGAATCTCGCTGGAGCCGGCGGTCTCGGTGGTCGGCCGGGCGTCGGTGGAGCCGGTGGTCATGCGGATAGATGCTTCCCGATCAGCCTGGCGTTGTCGATCAGCCGTCCGCACTGTGGGCCGCTGGCCGGACGTCGGGCACCCGGGGGCCCGGAGCCTACTATCGACGATTATAGATTGATAATGTTTGGAATCTAGACTTAATGTCGCGGGTGCGCGGCGGGCGGATGGCCCGGTGCGCGGCCTGTCCACCGCGGGCTCGGCGCCCGCGCGACCCTCAAGGAGCAACATGGCCGGCGTGGCCGTGACGCATGAGCGGGAGATCACCGAGCCGGTCGACCTGTGCCTGCCGGACGGCCGGCTGAACCCGGCCGCGGTCGGCTGGAGCCGCCGGCCGCTGCACCGCGCGAACCTGCCCGGTTGGGGGCGGGCCAAACGGTGGGAATACTGGGGCGTCGTCACGCCGACCCACGTCGTCGGGCTCGTCGCCTCCTCCCTGGACTACGCCGGCGTGCACAGCGTGTACGTCCTCGACCGCCGTACCCGGGTCGAGACCGGCACCGAGGTGGTGGTGCCGTTCGCCCGGGGGACCGTGCTGCCGCCGGCCAGCGGCGCCGGAACGGTGCACGCGGCCGGTCGTGGCCTGGCCATCGACATCGACCAGCGGCCGGACGCCAGCACCATCCGGGCGACCGCGCCCGACATCGAGGTGGACCTGGTCGCGCCGCTGCCGCCGGGCCACGAGTCGCTCGGCGTCGTGGTGCCCTGGAGCGGCCGCCGGTTCCAGTACACGGTCAAGGACGTCGGCCGGCCGGTACGCGGCACGCTGCGGGTCGCCGGCACCACGTACCCGATCAGCGACGAGGACTCCTTCGCGGTGCTCGACCACGGCCGGGGCAAGTGGCCGTACGCGGTCCGGTGGAACTGGGCGGCCGGCAGCGGCCCCGGCCGCGCGATCCAGCTCGGCGGGGCGTGGACCGACGGGACCGGCTCCACCGAGAACGCCCTCCTCGTCGGCGGGCGGCTGCACAAGATCGGCGCCGACCTGACCTGGCGGTACGACCGCGGCGACTGGCTGCGGCCGTGGCGGATCAGCGGCGACCGGGTCGACGTGGCGTTCCATCCGTTCCACGAGCGGGTCGCGCGCACCAACCTCGGCGTCCTGGCCGGGGAGACCCACCAGTGCTTCGGGCACTTCTCCGGCTGGGCGGCCACGGACGACGGCGAACGCGTCGACCTCGACGGGCTCGTCGGCTGGGCCGAGGAGGCACGGAACCGCTGGTAACGCCGGCCCGCCGGGGGCGTTCCCGAAGCGGCCCCACCCGAACCCGCCCCGCCGGCGAAGGTGCCGCTGTTTCCTGGACGCAGTGGTGTCCCCGACGGGGCGGCCACTCGATCCAGGATCGAGCGCGATCCTTCACCGGCCCGCCGACGTGGCGCGCTCGGCCCGGCCGCCCGCGGCGGTGGCGACGGGGCTACGGCGTCGCCAGGCCCTGGCTGATCGTTCTGGTCAACGTCGCGTTGTCGTCGTCACCGTCCAGCGACCAGACCATCGCCCCGGCCAGGCCGGCGCGGCGGATGTAGCGCGTCTTCTGCCACACCACCGCCGGATCGTCGTACGTCCAGAAGGTCGTGCCGTCGAAGAGCCACGCGTGCCCGGCGCGGAGGTCGCGGTGGACGGTGAAACCGTTGCCAACCAGCAGCTTCAGCCGCCGGTAGTCCTCGGACCCGGCCTCGAAGGTGGCCGGCGCGGGCCCGGCCGCGGGCTGGAACAGGCCGTCCCCGCCGCCGGTCACCCCGGTCCAGCCCCGGCCGTAGTACGGGATGCCGAGGACCAGCTTGCCCCGGGGCGCGCCGCGGGCGATCCAGCCGTCGACGGCCACCTCGGCGGAGAAGTCGGGATCGTCCGGCGCCCCGGCCGGCACCCGCAGCGCCGACTGCTGGTTGGTCACGCCGTCCCAGGAGCCGTGGAAGTCATACCCCTGCACGGTGGCGAAGTCCAGGTAGCGGAAGATCTTCCGGCCCTCGTACCCGGCGTCCATGGTGGCCGGGTTGGCCGGCAGGAAGGCGGTCAACGCGTAGTGCCTGCGGTTCTGGCGGCCGTACGCGTCGAGCTGCCGGCGGAACTCGGCGAGCAGCGCGGTGAAGTTCTCCCGGTCCTCCGGGCGGATCACGTTGCCCGGCTCGCCCGGCCAGTTCGGCCACTCCCAGTCCAGGTCGACGCCGTCGAAGACGCCGGCGGCGGCGCCCGGCCCGCCGCTGCCGCCGTCCAGCACCGGCAGGTTCCCGTTAAGGTAGAGGTCGATGCAGGAGGCGACGAACGCCTTGCGGGAGGCGTCGGTGCGGGCGGCGTTCGAGAGGTACGTCGACCAGCTCCAGCCGCCCAGCGAGATCAGCACGCGCAGGTCCGGATGGCGGGCCTTGAGCTTGGCCAGCTGGCCGAAGTTGCCGTTGAGCGGTTCACCCCAGGCGTCGGCGACGCCGTCGACGCTCTCCTCCGCCGGGACCGGCCGCTGGTAGTCGGCCCAGGCGTCGCCCTCGCCGGGCCCACCGTCCACGTAGCAGCGCCCGTCCTCGCTGATGTTGCCGAAGGCGTAGTTGACGTGGGTGAGGCGGGCGGCCGCCCCGGAGGTGTCGAGCTTCTTCACCGGGAAGGCCCGGCCGTAGATGCCCCACTGGGTGAAGTAGCCGACCCGGTGGTAGCCGGTGCGCCGGTTCGGGCCGCGGGTCGCGCTCGCGCCGGCCGGCGGGGCGGCGGTGACCAGCACGCTGGCCACGGCGGCGAGGGCGGTGAGACGGCGGCGGCGGAACGGTCGCATCGGCACTCCCATGAGGACGGAGCGAGATTAGTAAAGGAACCTTCCTGATCGATGAAGCTAGGCCGCCCGGCGCGCGCGGTCAAGAGGACTCCCGTCCGCGTGTGCCGCCGCCCCGGTACGCCCCGGAAGGGCTCCGAAACTTTCCACCTGATCGATGCCTCGGGCGGGTTGGCGGCTCGCCGTGCCCGGGGCGAGCCATGTCCTCGCGAATGCTGTTCTCCCAGTTGGAGGGCTTCTTCTGGCAGTGTCCATGAGGGGTGCTCGGCGCTGACCTCCCCGGAGCATTTCCGGAAGTCATTGACCAGCTCAGGTCGCCGCTCCGATACTTTCGCCATCGACGGCCCTCAACATCTGTCGATCCGGGTCGGCGCCGCGACCCGGCCGCCCCGGTCGCCGACCGTTCGACGACCGCCAGCCCCGCCGGTTGACGCTGACCTTCTCCGCGTGACGCGGCGGCCCGGTGCCGCCGCGTCACCCTGTCCGCGGCCCCTGGTCCAGCAGGCCGGAACGGTTGTCGGATATGCGATCCGACCAGCCCGAACGGTCCTTGTTCGACGGTCGGCGGGGCGGCAGGATGGGCAGGGACGGATGGAGTTGCGGTGAGCCATTCCCATGCTGTTGCCGCCCCGAGCGCCGCCCCGCCCGCGGCGCGGACCGCCCCGGCCACCGACCAGCGCCCGTCCGCATCCCCGCGGCCGGCCGCCGGGTCCGAGTTCGGCCGGATCGCGTTCGAGCGGGCGTTCGCCGACCCCGCCCGGCCCGTCCCCGGCGGGGTCCGCGCGTCCGTCGAGGCCCCCACCGGCGTGTCGCTGGCCGGCGTACGGCTGCACACCGGCCCGCGGGTACGGACGGCGGCCCGGGCCGCCCGCGCCGCCGCCTTCACCCTCGGGCGGGACATCGGGGTCGCGGTCGGGCCGGGCCAGGCCGTCCCGGACGCGTTGCTCACCCACGAGCTGATCCACGCCGCACAGCAGTCCGGCGACGGGGACGCCGCGCCGGCCGACGCGGAGGCGCAGGCGCACCACGGCGCGCACGCGCTCCACGCGCTCGGGCCGCTGTGCACCACGGGCACGCCCTACGTCGCGTTCGCCGCCGAGGACTGGCTGCGCACCACGCCGGACATCCGGCACTACAGCTTCACCGAGCTGGTGGACGAGCTGCGCGCGGTCGACGAGTGGCTCAACCGGCAGATCGTCGGCAGCCAGGAGACCGACCGGATGATGGAGGCCAAGGCGGCCCTGGAGGCGGAGATCGCCCGCCGCCAGGCCGCCATCCGGGCCGCCGACCGGCCGCCACCCCGACGCCGGGGCCGGGGCCGGGCCGGGCAGGCCCAGCAGCCCCAGCCGGAGCTGCCCGAGCAGACGGAGATGCCGCGCGTGCTGCGGGAGCGGAGCAGCACGCAGCTCACCGACCCGGCCGAGATCCGGGCCGAGGTGGACCGGATCACCGCCTGGTTGCAACGCCCCGACCTGAGCCGGGCCGACCGGTCGATCCTGCGGCAGGAGCTCGCCACGCTGGAGCCGGGGCTCGGCGCGGAGCTGGGCCGGGCGAGCGCCCAGCGGCAGCAGCAGCGGCTGGCCCGCGCCCTGTCGCCGGGGGACGGCGCGGACCAGGCCGCGGTGCTCGCGAACATCCGGCTGATCGAGTCGATCCGGCCCTACCAGGAGCAGCCGGGCATGGCGTACGTCATGCACGACGGCGAGCTGCTGGTCTTCCCGCAGGAACTCGCCGACCGGGTGCGCGTGGAGGTCACCGCCGCGTTGCAGGAGGCGGCCCGCCGGGCCCGGGAGATGAACGACGGCACCGAGTACCGGATGAGCGAGCACATGCGGCTCAACTACGAGGACCAGTACGTCGTCGGCTTCTTCGTCAGCCTGGTCAGCGGTGAGGAGCCGGTCGACCTCCAGCGGCGCATGCTCGGCCCGATGGCCGACTCCAACATCGCGCTCAGCCGCTACCGGGCCGCCCAGCAGCGCGGCTCGCTGAGCGAGATGGCCGACGCCGTCTTCACCGCCGTGACAAAGGCCGACCAGGCGCAGACCATCGTCCTCAACGGGATCGACCGGGCCGTCGCGGCCGCCGGGGCGATCGTCACCGGGCTGACCATCACCCGGAACCTGGCCTTCGCGGTGGCGCTGTCCATCGGTGCGATCCTCGCCGCCCCGGTGGTCGCGGCAGGCGTGGCCGGCACCGGTGCCACCGGGCTGGTCGCCACCGGCCTGACCGCGGTCGGCACCGGGACCGTGGTCGGTGGCGAAGGCTTCCTGCTCGGCTTCGCCGGTGGGGCGGGCGGCGAGCTGGTCGCCGGCCACGGCGGCGGGGCGGCGCTGCGGACCGGGCTGAGCGAGGGGCGACGGGTCGGCGAGCAGGGCTTCGCGATCGGCGTCGGCGGCGGGGCGAGCCTCGGGCTGGCCCGCAACCTCGGCGTGGGCGCGGCCGGGCTGACCCGCGGCGGACAGTTGTGGCGCGGCGCGCTCGCGGGTGGTGGCGGCAACGCGCTCGGGTCGATGACCGGCGCCGCGCTCGGCGACGTGCCGGAGGGCGAGAGCCGGACCGGGTTCGTGCTGCGGTCCGGCGGGTGGGGCGCCGGGCTCGGCATGTTCGGCGGCGCGGCCGGCACCGGCTCCCAGTGGCTGAGCAACCCGGCCGCCCGGTACGGCGTCGGGGTGGCGCTGCCCAGCCTGGCTGGCGCGGGCGGGGCGTACGTCCAGTCGGGGGGCGACTGGAGCCAGACGCTGCAGGCCGGCGCGTTGGGGCTCACCGTGGGGGCGCTGGCCAGCCGCCAGCCGACCGGGGTCACCCCGGCCCAGCAGCGCGCCTTCCAGCTGGGCCGGCAGTTCATGGGTGGGGTGCGGGCGTACACGGGCGCGGCGATGATCGGCCTGGGCAACGTCGGGCCGTCGCTGCGGTTGGGGGAGTCCTCCGCGTCGACCACGATCGTCGTGCGGGACAGCGACGGCGGGTTCGTCCAGCAGAGTCAGGCCCCGGCGCGGCAGCAGGCGCAGGTGCAGCAGCAGGCCACGGTCCAGCAGCAGGCCACGGTGCAGCAGCAGGCCACGGTCCAGCAGCAGGCGCAGGCGCCGCAGCCGGCAACCGTCCAGCAGGCGCCGACGCCGGTGCCGGCCCAGCAGCAGGTCGTGGCGTCCACGGTCGCGCAGCAGGCACAGCAGACTCCGGTGACCATCACCGCGCAGACTCGCCACGTCCAGGTCGCGAACCCCGCACTCGTGGCCCGTTACGAGCAGCTCGCGGACCAACGGCTGCCGGGCATCGTGAACCAGGTCCTGGCCGCGGAGCGGCCCACCGCACGCCGGACCCGCCTGGCCCAGCTCCGCGCCGACTTCGATGCCCTGCGCGCCGAGGTCGGCGACGCCGCCAGCCTGACCCCGCAACAGCGGGCGCGCGCCAACGACATCCTGCGCGAGGCCCGGGAAATCGCCCGCGCCGACTTCGGCGGCCTGCAGCGCAAGGTGATGCGGCGTCTCCGGGCCGACCCGGCCCTCCAGGCGATCGAGGGCCAGCTCGTCACCGCCGGCGACGCCGAGCTCAACCCGACCGGCACCCTGCGCGTCAGGGTCATCCGCGCCGACGGTACGAGCGGGTTCGAGCCGTTGAACATCGAGCACCGGGTACGGCTGTCGGACAACCCGTGGCTGGCCAAGGACGGCCGGAACCTCATCCTGACCGACGCGCCGCAGAACCAGCAGCACCTGGAGGCGCTGCGGCAGCACGGGTCGGTCTGGCCGACCGACCCGGTGGAGGCGTTCGTGGTCCGGCACCAGCTCAACGATGAAGGCGTGAACTTCTCGCCCGGCACCCGCTGACCACCCTCCGGCCGCTGGTGAGCCGGGGAACCCGGGCAGACGAAAGGCGCCGACCTCGTCGGCGCCTCGTCATCCGTGCCGTCCAGCCATACGGGGTGTCGAACCCCTCATCCGTGACACAAGGCCTCGGCTGTCCCTACCGCGGGTTGTCGTATGCCTGGACTTCTGAGAATAATCCTCTTCGTCAGGGTATGCAACGGTCCAGCGTGAACGATCCCAACTCCACGCGTACTCCGACGCCCAGCGGGTTGAGCACATCGCTGACGTAACGCAGCGACACCCGCTGCGCTGATCCCTCGTCGCGCAGCAGCACGCCGGCCCGGAACGGCCCGGACGCGTCGAGGCCGCGCAGTTGCAGGAACGCCCCGAACTGGCCGATCACCCGGACGGCGTCGACCGGGGTGCCCTCGTCGCCCATGCGCCGCAACTCGGCACGGTTGTCCAGCATGGTCAGGCTGGTGAAGCTGCCGACGTAGAAGGCGTGCCGCTGGCGGGCCCAGAAGAACGGGACTTCGCTGGTCACCGTGTTGTTGGTGATCACCACCTTACCGAGCACCCGCCGAACCCCGTTGGCCGCCCGCAGCGCCACGTGGACGCCCTGCACCGCCCGCAGCACCTGGTTGCCCTCGACCCGGACGCGGTCTCCGTGGTCCCCGGCCACCACGATGCCCTGCCCCACCGCCCCGAGGTCGCTGACCGCCGCAGCGAGGAAGCGGGCGCTGAGCTTGCCGACCGCCGCCTGGTGCGGCTCGGTGACGCTCGTCGCGACGAACCGGGCGAGCGCCCGCTGTGCCGAGGCGCTGGACCGCAGGCGTCGTGCCGAGGTGCCCTTGGCCCATTCGGCGGCCAGCCGGCGCAGCGCGGCGGGGCCATCCATCCGTACCGTGCGTTCGTCGGCCAACCGGACCGCCCTGTCCCCGGCGGTCGGGTTGGCGGTCAAGTGACCGGCGACGTATCGGCCCAGTTCGCGGGCCACCGCGCGGGTCACCGTGCGGGGTGCCCGGGGTTCCGCCAGCGCGACGATGTTGTCGACGATCAGGCTGTCCAGCGCCGAGGCGACGAGGATACCGATCTGCTGGTCGCCGATCAGCAGCAGGTTGTCACGCACCTCCACCATGGACGGTCGGCGCCCCTCGGCATCGGGGGCCGCGTAGATGCCCGACTGTGCCCGCCCGGACGAGTCGGGGCACCACACCTGGCAGTCCCGGACCCGCACCCAACGGCAGCCCAGGAAGCTCAACGCGCCCAGCAGGTGCGCGTCGCCGGGTGGGCTGCCCGTGGGCAGGTCGGACTCGACCCGCAGCCGGGTCACCTCGATCTCGGGACAGCGGGTGGCGATCAGGACCGCCTCATGCTTCTCCCCGACAAGTACGGTGGCCGGTCCGACGCCGGTCACCACCACCCGTTGCTTGTCCTTGACGGTGAGTGGAGCGGTGACGCGGTAGGTCCCGGCGGCCAGGCACAGCTCGCCGCCGGTGGCGGGCAACGCGTCCAGGGCGGCCTGCAGGTCGTCGCCGGGGAACGCGGTCACCGTGCAGGTGCCGCCGCGCAGGCCGGTCAGCGGCGGGAAGGTCGGCCGGCAGTCGGTGAGCACCGCCTTGTTCGTCAGGTCCACCACGGCCAGCGGCGCGGCCGTGTGCACCACGCCGTCGGGCGGGGCGTTGGTCAGCGTCTCCACCGCGTCCGCGGCGCTGCCGCGTACCCGCACCCCCCACCAGTCGCCGACCTGGTAGGCGCCGGGGCGGGCGGTGAAGGCGATGCCGACATCGGCGCCGCCGAGGGTCAGCGGCACCGCGCCGGCCGCGCCGACCACCTGCCCGTCCCAGCGCCGCAGGCAGGTGCCGGGCGGGTCGCCCGCCAGCGGGCTGGCCGTGCCGAGGGTGACCGTGTCGCCGCCGGCCGACGGCGCCACCGCCGCCACGGTGAACAGCGCGCCGTGGTTGCGCCGGTCGGCCCGCCGGGCCAGCGTGGACACCTCGACCAGGTCGCCGGGGGCGAACGTCACCGCCGGCGACGGGGCCAGGGTCACCGCGGTGCCGGCCACCTTCGCCGCCACCGCCTCGCTGCCGTTCGCGTACGACCAGGCGAACCGGGCCGTCTTCTCGCTGCCCGCGTCGAGCACCTCGATGCGCAGCAGCCCGTCGGGCAGCTTGCTGCGCGGGTCGTCCGGCGGCGCGCACGGGTCCGCCGGCACCGGCGCGGCGGTCCGGGCCACGTCCAGCCGCCCCGTCGACACCGGCGCGGGCAGGCCGGCCACCGAACAGGTGGCCGAGGTCGTGGCCGCCGCCCGCACCCGCCAGCCGACCCGGGTCCGGGTGGTGGTGTCCACCCCGGCGAGGGCCGGGTCGAGCAGGCTCGGGTCCTCCGCCGCCTGCACCTCCTCGACGAACGCGTCGAGGTAGACGTTCACCAGGCCGGACGCGGGCAGCGCGGCGATCTCCGGCTGCGCCGCGTACGCCAGGTCGGCGGGGTTGCGGGCGAGCAGTCCGCCGATCCACATCGTCCCGGCGCGGACCGTCAGCGCCCCGCCCACGAACTCCACCTTGAAGGCGGTGCTGCCGACCGGCACGCCGGCCGGGCCGATCGCGTCGCGGGCGAGCTGCCGGGCGTCCCGGGCGGGGCCGCCGACCGCCAGGTTCCAGTCGGTGTCGAGCAGCACCCGGCCCTGCTGCAGGAGCGCCGCGGTCCACCGGTCGGTGGGGCGCAACGGGACGCTGGTGACGTCTCCGGTCATGTCATTCCTCCGGGTGCGCGACGCTCAGGTGCGGATGCACGGTCAACGGGGTCATCTCGGGCAGGCGCTGCGCCAGCCGGACGGCCAGCGGCCCCCGACGGGCGTGGTGGTACGCGCCGATCTCGCCGCCGTCGCTCGCGCCGGTGAGCAGCGCGGACGACGGACGGGCCGCCGGGGCGTCGACCACCGGCGCGTAGTAGCCGGCCGAGTCGAAGCCGATCCCGCCAAAGCGGGGCAACGGACCGGTCAGGCTGTGGTACGCGGGCGGGTGGGCCTGCGGCGCGTCGTGTTCGCCCAGGTGGCAGTAGCGCACGCAGCCGGTCGACGTGACGGTCGTCCGCAGCCCGCCGGTGAACAGGCAGTCGGTCACCCACACCTCGTCGGCCCCGACCGGCCCGACGAAGGTGACCCCGGTGGCGGCCAGGTCGGGCGGGAACCGGTCGGCGGCGGCGACCGCGGCGCGGCCCGGGTCGCCACCCGGGTCCCCGCCGCACGGCATCAGCGCCGCGCCCCGCCCGTCGACCACGCAGTCGGTCAGCTCGATCGGATACGCCGACAGGTCGGCACGGACCGGGCCGAGCAGGCAGCGCGTCGCGGTCAACCGCACCGTCCACGCCGTCGGATCCACCTCGATCCCGTGCCCGGACGTCGGGTCGCAGGTGATCCCGACCAGGTCGACACCGGCCGGCTCCGGGCCGATCCGCAACGCGCCGGCGAGCAGGAACCCGGAGAGCTCCACCTGCACGTCCGTCAGCCGCAGGGACAGGTCCCCGGTGATCACCGGGGTGCAGCCGGTCGGGGCGACCACCCGCCACCGGGTCAGCGCCGGGGTGCCGGTCACCGGCCCGGCCGGCGCGGCCAGCCGGTCGCTGGTGAGCAGCCGGATCTCCACCTGCGGCGCGTCCGGCTCGCTGGGGCTGCCGGTCGCCGCCGTGGCGGCGGCGAACGCCGCGCTCAGCGTGGGCACCACGATCTGCCCGGCCGGGTGCGGACCCGACGCCGGGTCGACGACGATCACCACGCCCGCGTCGTCGCGGGTCTCGGCGGTGCTCGCCACCGCGCCGAGCCGGCCCGGGACGGCCCGGTAGAAGGTGGCGCGCAGGGTGCCGGTCACGTCCCCGGCGGGCTTCACCACCCCCCGGTACGGGTCGACCAGCACGGTCCCCGCCGGGGCCGCCGGCGACCCGACCGGCGGCAAAGCGGTCAGGCCGATCCTCGCCCAGGGCAGCGGCACGCCGTCCACGGTCAGCTCCAGCAGCGCCGGTCCGTCGCCGGTCAGCGGGTGGTCGGGCGCGAGGGTCCACACCGGCCCGTAGCTCACCTCGCCCAGCGCGTCGATCAGCCGCCAGGTGGCGCGTACCGGAAGCTCGCCGGGCGCGCGCGGACGGCGCGGCACGGGCGGCTCGCCCGGCGGTCGCTCGTCCTCGGCGTCGCTGGCGATCTCCAGCGGCCGCGGCCGCAGGTACAGCGGTGCGCTCACGCCCAGCGGGTGCAGGGCGAACCGGCCCCCGCCCAGCGGCGCCACCTGGACCTGGTCGTAGCCGAGCACCTGCCACGGGAACACCTGCACGGTCGCCGCCGCCGGGTGGTACGACCCGCCCGGGGTCACCGACCGCCGGGCCGGGTCGAGCCCGGTGCCCGCCAGCAGGTGCTCGCCCCTGCGCAGGTCGAGCGAGGCGGTACGCCGGACCGGGTGGCGCAGCTGCTGGCACCACACCGTGGCCGTCCAGCCCTCCATCACCCGCGCCGACCAGCCCGTGACGACCTCGGCGAAGTCCTCCAGCGCGGCCGGGGTCCCCTTGCGCCGGCGCAGCGCGGTGGCGTACGCGATCTCCCGCCGGCCGGCGTCGGGCGGCAGCCCGAGCAGCGCGCCCAGGTACGGCAGCGCCCACTCGGCGGCGCTGTCCGGGAAGGCGTCGTCGAGCACCCGGTCGACGTCCGCGGCGAGCAGCAGCCACTGCTCCTCCAGCGCCGCCAGCAGCGCGAGCTGCGGCGGCGGCTCGGTGCCGTCCGGCGCGGCGCGCAGCAGCGCCGGCGGCACCATCCGCAGAAAACGTTCACTCATTGGACCGTCACCGCCGTCAGGCTCAGCAGTTCGTACCGTTCCGCCGGCGTGCGGCCGATCGCGGCCTCGGCGGTGGACGGCGCGCGCACGCCCGAGGTGACCGACAGCGCGACCACGCCGACCACCCCGGTGACCGCCTGCGCCACCGCCAGCACGTCGCTCGCGTCGAGCGGTACGCCGAGCTCACGCGGCCGGGGCGCGAGCGGTCCGGCCGGGTCGAGCAGCGCCGCGCGGACCGCCTCGCGCACGGTCACCGGGTCGCGGCGCGGGTCGGCGGCCACCGTCAGGGTGGCGGTCAGCGCGCTCGGCACCCCCGCGCACACGCACAGCCCCACCGAGGTGTCCCGGCGGGCGTCCAGGTAGCCGGCGAGCGTGGCCAGTTCGGCGGGGAGCGGCGCGCGTACCCCCGTCTCGCCGAACCGCAGCGACGCCACGTGCAGCCCGACCCCGCCGCACGGGCAGCCCGGCGGTCCGGCGCCCCGCCAGGCCACGCTGTGGCTCGTCCCCGGCACGCCGAGCGCCAGGTCGGCCAGGTCGTCCACCGACACCGCGCGGTCCAGCGCCCGGATCCGGGCCGCGGCGGCGCGCCGCATCCGCAGCGGGTCCTCCTGGTCGGCGGCGCCGGTGGTCCGGCCCACCCCGGCGACCTTGCGGACGCCGCGCACGCTGCCGAGCAGCGTGTCGATCCGGGTCGCGTCCAGCTCGCCGACCAGGCCGCCGCCGACCCGCCAGGTCGCCGTCACCTCGCCCCGCACCGCCTCGGCGCCGAAGCGGAGCACGAGGCGGCCGTCGGCGGCGAGCCGGGTGGTGAACACCGGCGCGGCCGGGTCCCGCCCGTACAGGCTGTCGACCTCGTCGTAGGCCACCCCGCCGACGCGCACGGTGAGACTGTCGGTGACCCGGCCCGCCGGGTCGACGTCGGCGGTGACGGGGCCGGGGACGACGGCGCCGCCGTCGGTCACCGTCAGCGGCCCCCGGTGGGTCTCGCCGTGCCGTACCGGGACGAGGTTCCCGGTCGCCGGGGCCTTCGCGGCCGTCCCGGTGAGCCCGGCGCCGAGGACCAGCAGCATGCCGCCCACGTCGTCGGTGGTGTCGGCGGCGTCCCGCGAACAGTCCGCCAGCTCCCAGCCGGCGGTGGTCCGTACGACGATCCGGTTGGGTGCCTCGGCGGGGCGGGGGTGCACCCGCAGCCGGGTCCCGCCGGGCGCCAGCGGCGGCAGCTCGTGGTGCTGGGCGACGACCCGCTGGTCGACCAGCAGGATCTCGATGTCGTCGTCCTGCTGGCCCGCCGGCAGCGACCCGGTCAGCTCGATCCGTCCGACGTGGTGCCGGGTGCCCGGCGCGACCGACCAGTCCACGCCGCTGACCGACTTGACCGTGGTGACGAACGCCCCGTACCGGTTGGCGACGAGGATGTTCATCCCCGGGCTCGCCGCGCTCGCGTCGGTCACCAGCAGGTGACCGGCGCCGACCGCCGCCGCCTCGCCCGGATAGCTGACGGCGGCGGTCGCGGCGGCGCCGGAGGAGTTCACGTAGGACAGCTTGCTGAGCCGGTGCGCCAGCGACAGCCGCGCCCGGACCCGGTAGGCGGCGTAGGTGGTGCCGCTCTCGGGGGCCAGCAGCCCGGTGAGCACCCGGTCGGTGGTGACCAGGAAGGCGCCCAGGTCGTCGGACTTCTTCGTCACGGTCACCACGGCGCGCAGCGACAGGTTGCTGGCGTACAGCGTGTAGACGACGGACATCCAGCCGAGCCAGCCCCACCAGGTCGACGGCATCGGCACGTACCCGGAGGGCTTCTCGGCGACCAGCGCGACCCGGTCCCCGGCGGCGAAGCCGGGGTCGGTGAGCAGCCGCAGCGCGCGGTCCGGCGGCGGCTGCGGGGCCGGCACGGCGGTGACCGTGAGATCCGCCCAGTCGGCGCGCAGCGGGGTGTCGGTGACCACCTCGAAGGTCTGCGCCGCACTGGTGGCCGTGCCCGGCGCCTGCACCCGGGTGCCGGCCGGGACGAGCGGGCTCGCGCCGGTGTCCGTGGTGCAGCGGATCCAGCCGCGCGCGGCGGCCCGCTGGGTCGGCCGGTGGCCGAGCAGTTCGGTGGTGCGGCGCAGGTCCGTCCAGTCCTGTGCGGTGCCCAGGTAACGCTCGCCGGCGGTGAGTTCGGTGTACGCGGCGACCGAGTCGGCCACCCGCGACCACAGCTCGGCGACGGTGACCACGGTCGGGTCGCCGGCCACGTCCAGCCGCCCGCCCAGCGGGCCGCCGTCCGGCCTCGGTGTGCCGGCGATCCCGGCCAGCAGCGCGTCGCGGAAGTCGTGCCGGTCGGCCAGCCGGCGGCGCAGCCGGGACAGCCCCGGCGGCGGGTCGGGGCGGGGCGTCAGCTCGCGGGGCTCGGGCGCGTTCATCGGCCGCCCTCCACGGTGAGTTCGATCCGGCCCCGGTCCGGCGCGGCCGCGTCGTCGTCGCAGACCGCGATCTCGTCCGGACCGACCACCAGCACCTCGTGGTACGTGCCGGCCGGCTCGGACAGCCGGCGGGCCTCCGTCACCCGGACCGCGTCCACCCCGGGCACGGCGGCGACGGCCGCGACGACCGTCGACACGTACACCGAGGTGCCGAGCGGGTGGGCGGTGGGGGAGAAGACCGCCCCCGGCCGGCCCGGCCGCAGTGCCGCCAGGATCCGCAGCCGGGCCAGCGTCGGGTCGGTCCCCGGGGTCAGGCACACGGTCACCGCGACGAGCAGGCCGACCGGGGTCGCCGGCAGGGTGACCACCTCCGTGCCGGCCATCCGCACCGCGTCCATCACCTCGCCCACGGCCGCGTCGACCGCCGGGTCGGCCCGGTCGGTCCCGGTCTCCACGGCCACCAACCCGACCGGCCAGGAACCGGACCAGGAGCGCCGCGCCGCGGCCCGGGCCACCCCGGGCACCTGTGTGGCGAACGGCGGCAGGTCGCTCACCAGCACCGCCCGCCGGGGCACCGCCGCGTACGCCTGCGGGGCGTCCCGGCGTACGTCGTCGAGCGGCACCGCCGCGGCACCGCCCACCCCCGGCGTGAGGTTGCGCGCGGTGACCCCCGCGCCGGCCTCCGCCCAGACGCACGGCTGCCCGACAGCGGAGGCGGTCCGCACCAGGCGGGTCAGCGTGTTCGCGGCGATCAACCCGTCCGGGCCGGCGCCCACCTCGTAGCGCACCGTCACCGTCGACCGGGTCGGTGGCACCACGCCCAGCACGCCCGTGCGGAACCGCAGCCGGGGCGGGTGCTCGTCGTCGTGGTCGACCACCACGCTGAACCCCTCCGCGGTCGCCCGCAGCAGGCTGGTCACCCGGGTCGCCCCGACCACGACCCCGCTGGGCAGCGCCACCCGGGTGTCCAGCCGCCACGGTCGCCCGCCGGGCGCGCAGGACAGCCCGGCCGTGCCGGCCCGGACGAGCAGATAGTCCGCGACCCGTTCGCGGGCCGGGTCGGGCCGCCCGCCGGTGAGCGGGTCGAGCGGCGCGACCGCCGCCGGACCGTCGACCAGCAGGCCGTGGTGGGCCGGCAGGACGCCGAGCCGGGCCACGCCGACCCGCGGGGTGCCGCCGGAGTGGTCCACGCTGACCGGCACCGGCCGGGTCAGCGCGTCCGCCGCGTCCCAGAACACCCGCACCAGCGGCAGGCCGGGGGAGAGCGGGTCGGTCATCTCGACCGCGTGGGTCACCCGGACCACCTGCGCCGGGTACGAGGCGAGCGGGAGGCGGATCTGCTCGCCGCCGCCGTCGTCCGGCGGCCAGTCGGTGACCCGCCGGGCCCAGTCCTGCTGGGCGCCGGCCGGACCGGGCGCGACCACCTCGAAGGCGAGCAGCGAGCCCACCGGCAGCCAGGTCGCCAGCGGGGTCCCGTCGGCGGGTCGGGGACGGACCAGCACCGCGCTGGTCGCGCCGGCGGTCAGCACCGCGTCGGCCTCGGTCCAGTCGTACAGCGGCACCTCGGCGTGTGAGGCGAAGACGGTGACGGGCGCGGCGGTCTCCAGCGTGAAGTGCGCGGCCTCGGGCGACCGGTCCGGGTCGCCGGGCGCGTCGGTCGCGGTGTCCCCCGGCTGGACGACGAAGCTGCCGTCGGTCGGGCCGGCGCCCGGGTGGGCCCGCCGCACCTGCACGAACGTGGCGGCGCTGATCGCGGGCGGCACCGGGTGGTCGACCAGCCGGGCGTGCCGGGTGACGCTGGCGCGGCGCCGGGCGGTGCCCAGCCAGGACTCGGTGGCGACCCGGTCCAGGCGGTAGTGCAGCAGGTCACCGAGGTGCGCCAGGAGTTCGAGCAGGGTGACCGTGACGTCGGCCGGGGAGTGGTCGGAGTTCGGGGCGAGCACGTCCAACCGGTCCAGCAGCATCGCCCGCAGCCCGGCGTAGTCGCGGGCCAGGGTGTCGTAGTCGGGCGGGGTGAGCGGGGCCGGCTGCGCCGGGATCCGGACGCAGTCCGGCACGTCGCCGCACTCGGGACGCAGCCGTACCGGCAGGTGCCGGCGCAGCGGGTCGAGCTGGAGTCCGAGCCCGGCCAGGCCCGCCGGGTCGATGCCCAGTCGGTACGGCGCCCGGCCGGGCAGCACCGCGCCCACCGCCCGCACGGGCAGGTCGAGGTGCGCGGGGACCGGGTTGCCGTCCGGGTCGGTGGCCGCCGCGACGATCGTCCCCGGGCCGGTGACGGTGACCGCGGGGCGGCCCTGGAACGACCACAGCCCGGCGGCGGTCAGCCCGGCCGGCGGGTCGTCGTAGAGCCAGACCGACACCGTGCGGGTGGTGCCCGATCCGGTGGCGCTGGCCGCGCGCAGCCCGATGACCGTGCCGCCGGCGAACAGCGCCGCCGGCCGGAGCAGCCCGCTGGCCTGCGGCTGCACCGGCTCGGTGTACGCGTCGTAGGTGGTCACAGCGCCGCCGCCGGCAGGGTGAGGGTGACCGTGCGGGTCTCGCCCGCCGGCCGGGGCCGGTAGACCACCTGCGCGGACAGCGTCGAGTCGGCGACGGTCACGGTCACGTCCACCACGTCCAGCCGGTCGCCGAGCGCGTCGGTGAGACTGCCCCGGGCGCGGGCCCGCACCGTGCCGGCCAGGTCGGGGGAGAGCGGCTGGAACAGCGTCGACGGGCCCAGCCCGGCGCCGAAGCCGGGCCGGTGCAGCCGCTCGTTCGGCCCGGTGAGCAGGACCAGGCGGACCAGGTCGTCCAGGTGCTCCAGCGCGGAGCGGGTGGCCAGCCGGCGGCCGGCGCCGACGGCCCAGGGCTGGGCGGCGAAGCGGGTCATCGTCCCTCCACCTTCGACTGGTTGGAGCTGATCTGGAGCTTCCCCTGCGGCGCGGACGCCGCGTTCAGGCACAACCCCACGCTGGTGTCCAGCAGCACCGGGTCGCCGGCGGTGACCCGGGTGGCCGGGGCCTGCCAGCGCACCGTCGTGCACGGGCTGGCGACGGTGCCGACCACGAACGGGCAGCCGCTGATCGTCGCGCTGTCGGAGACCACCAGCACCGCCGCGCCGTCCGCCAACACCCGGTCCTGGCCGGCGGTGAAGCTCGCCGAGCCGCCGTGCGGGCAGGTCGCCACGGTGGCGGTGGTCAACAGGTAGCCGGGCATGTCACTTCACCACCAGTGCGCCGTCGTTGATGTCGACCTGCCCGTTGCGCATGACGATGGTCGCGCCGGAGCCGTTGTCGACGCGTACGCCGTCGTCGTCGAGGGTGATGACCGGACCCGCCGAGGAGGTGACGGTGAGCGCGCCGTCGGCGTCGGACAGCTCCAGCCGGTGCCCGCCGGGGGTGAGCAGGACGACGGTGTCCGGCCCGGCGCCCGGCACCGCCTGGCCGGCGCTCCAGTTCGCCCCCGACCAGACCGGCTGCGCGGACAGGTCGCCGCGCGGCCACTGCACGAGCACGGCCGCGCCCACCGGGGGCACCAGCGCGAAGCCGCAGCCGTCCCCGGCGTACGGCAGCGCGGGCAGGCACCAGCCGGTCGGGCCGTCCAGCAGTTCGGGAACGTCCACCTTGATCCGGCACTTCTTCTCCGGGTCGTCGTTGTCGTGCACGGTGCCGGGGAACAGCCCGAGGTAGCCGCCGTTCACAGCGCCACCGCCGCGGCCAGGGCGGCCAGGCCGCCGGCGCCGGCCGGTCCGCTGCCCAGGGCGTTGCGGATCAGGCCCAGCGCCTGGCTGTGCCCGCCGGGGGTGATGGTGTGCCGCACCGACTTCACCAGCCAGAGTCCGTCCAGCGTCGGGCCGAGCCCGGCGACGGTGACGGTGCGGCGGGCGCGGACCAGCGGCATGTCGGGGGCGGTCAGCGTGGTGGCCAGGGACGCGCCGAACGCGCTGCGCTCGGCCATCGCCGTCGCGGTGGTCCGGGCGTCCAGCACGCTGATCCCGGCCGCGGCGTGGGTACGGATCAGGGTGGCCCCGCCGAGCGAGCGGGGTCCCATCGCGTTGCCGGTGCCCGGGTCGCTCGCCACGTCGGTGTCGGTGGTGCCCGGGACCGTCCGGGTCAGGTGCACCTCCTGCCCGGCGAGCAGTTGCACGGACGCCGTGGCCGGGCCGCCGAGCTCGCCGTAGCCCAGCCGGAGCGTGCCCTGCGCCGCCGCGGTCGGGTTGATCCGCCGGAACACCCCGGTGACCACCCCGTCGATCGACTCGACGTGCAGGTCGAACCCGTTGCGCCCGGCGAGGCCCCGCAGGAAGGCCCAGTCGGTGCCGCTCTGCTGCGGCGAGTAGGTGGCCGAATCGGTGCCGGCCGGGGTGGACTCGACCCGCGCGGCGAGACCGTACTGCCCGAACAGGGTCTGCGCGATCGTCGAGTCGGTGGTGTCCTGCCACAGCCGCTGCACGTCGCGGCGGTCCATCTCGACGCTGCGGTCCATCCCCTCCACGGTGAGGGTGGACAGCCCGCCGGGGGTGAAGTTCCAGTTCGCGCTCACGCTGCGCGCGTCGAGCTCGTAGCTGGTGTCGCCTCGGCTCACCCGTACCGTGAACGGGGTGGCCGGCGCGACCAGGGCGTCCAACGAACTGTGCCAGGCGCTGTTGTTGTCGGTGTCCATCGCGACGGTGACGCTGGCCTTGTCCGGGCTGCCCAGCGACTCCTCGACGCTGACGCTCCGCACCAGGTCCAGTTGCTTCGCGGTCAACGGCGCGCCGGCGACGGTGATCACGGTCCGGGTGTCAGGCATCGGGCACCGCCAGCATCGTGCCCGGCTCCTCCAGGGTGAGCGCGTCGGCGGCCGGGTTCGCGTCGGCGATCACCCACCATCGGGTGCTGTCGTTCAACGCGGCCGCGGCGAGCAGGTCGAGCCGGTCACCGGCGCGGACCGGATAGACCACGTCGGCCCTCGGCGCGACGCTGATCCGCGGGGTCGACATCGGCCGGGTCGTGCCGTCGTCCTGCGCCACGTCCAGCTGCGGCTGGTCCGCGTACCGGCCGGTCACAGCATCAGCTCCACGCCCTGGGCGATGCCGACGGTGGCGCTGGCGGTGCGTACCGCCTGGTAGGCCGTCGCCAGCACGGTCGCCAGCTTCATGTCCTCGCTGAGGTCCCGGCCGCGCAGCACGGTCAGCGACAGGTCCACGGTGGCCTGCACGGGTTGCAGCAGCGCGTCGAAGCCGGTCTCGTGGATGGTGCAGCTGTCCACCCGGACCGGGACGATCCGCTCCAGGCTCCAGGCGAGCACCACCAGCGGCAGTGACGGCGCGGGCACCGGCGGGGCACCGCCGCCACCGCCGCCGAGCGCACCGGCGACCGCCCCGACCAGCGCCGCCAGCCCGCCGCCGCCCGGCTCCAACAACCCCTCGATGGTCGCCAGCAGGGGGCCGATGCCGAGCGCCCCGGTGATCGGCTTGTCGATCGCGTCCAGCGCGTCGAGTTCGATCTTCAACGTGTACGACTCCACCGGCGGCCCGCCCACCCGCAGCCCGGACCCGCCGGACGTCCCGGACTGCACCCGCAGCACCCGGGTGACCTCGGCCGGGTTGTACTGGAACGGCACCAGGCTCGGCACCATCCCCGCCACCGGGTCGGAGAAGGACAGCAGCATCCCGCGCATCAACATGACCCGCTCCCCGGTCCGTGGTGATCCCCTGTCACGTGCTCGGCGACGGCCCGCGCGACGGTCGCCTCCGGCCCGTCCGGCCAGGCCCGCCCGGCCAGCGCGGCCTCGATCGCGGCGCGCAGCAGACCCGGCTCGGGCGGCGCGTCGACGGTCACGTGGATATCGGTCACCGGTGCCTCCGGGCGGTCGGTGGACGGCGGCTCTTCTCCAGCTCGCGGCGCACGGCGGCGTGCAGGTGCTCGGACCGCACCTCCGTGCCCGCGGCGATGGCGCTGACCGTGGCGGCCAGCGCGGCGGCCCGGATGGTGGCCCCGGACAGCTCCTCGCGGGCGACCGCCGCGGTGTCCGCGCCGGGCAGATGGCGGCGCCAGAGCAGTTCCCGCTCGTCGTGGTCGGGCGGGTCGAACCGGACGGCGAGCCGGATCCGCCGGGCGAACGCGTCGTCCAGCGCGGACGGGCGGTTGCTGGTCAGCACCACCACGCCGGTGTGCACCTCGATGCGCTGCAACAGGTGGTCGATCTCCAGGTTGGCGTACCGGTCGCGGGCATCGCTGACCTCGCCCCGCTTGCCGAACAGCCCGTCCGCCTCGTCGAAGAGCAGCACCGCCCCGGCGGTCGCGGCGTCGCGCAGCACGGCGTCGAGGTTGCGCTGGGTCTCCCCGAGCCACTTGGTCACCACCCGGGCCAGGTCGACGACCCACAGGTCGCGGCCGATCGCCGCGGCGACCGCCTCGGCCGCGGCGGTCTTGCCGGTGCCGGACGGCCCGTGGAACAGCGCGATGACGGCCCGGCCCCGCCGGCCGGTGAACCCCAGCCGGTCGTGCGCGGCGGCGGCGTGGCGGGCGTGCGCGACGAGGTCCCGCACCGCGGCGAGGGTCGCCGGGGGGAGGACGAGGTCGTCGAGCGTGGTGGCCGGCGGCAGCCGGCGGGCGAGCCCACCCGGGTCGTGGCGGGGCTGGGCGCGCAGCGCCGCGCTGACGTCCCGGGCGGTCGCGGCCCGG
>NZ_RJLN01000090.1 GCF_003725545.1 Micromonospora solifontis
GGAATGCGGACACACGCTACCAGCGCCGCGGCAGCCACCGTGGTCGGTCCCACGCCGTCCCGACGCGCTCGGTTCGTCGACCCCGTCGTCGGGATTGATCCGCGGCCGACCGATGAGTCCGGGACACTGCGGTGGTCTACCTGCCGACACCAGCTGACCTGAAGGGACCACCGCGATGGCAAAGGTCATCTCCACGCTGTTCATCTCGGCCGACGGTGTGGCCGAGATCGACCCCGACTGGCACTTCCCGTACTTCGACGAGAACATGGGCCGCGCCGTCGGCGAGGACTACGACACCGCTGATGTGCTGCTCATCGGCCGTGAGACCTACGACAGCTTCGCCGGCGCTTGGTCCGACCGCGAGGCCGCGGGTGGGGACGACGCGGCGTTCGCCAAGCAGCTCGGGGACGTACGCAAGGTGGTCGTCTCGCGCCAGCCGCTCGACTTCTCCTGGCGCAACTCGGAGCTGATCAAGGGCGAGCTCGTCGACGCGGTCACCGCGCTCAAGGCGGACGCCGGCATCCGCGGCATCCTCATCCCTGGGTCGATCTCCGTGGTGCAGCAGCTGCTCGCCGCAGGGCTGGTCGACGAGCTGCGGCTGCTGGTGCATCCGGTCGCCGCCCGCAAGGGCCGCAAGCTGTTCGACGACGGCGACGCGCCGTACCACCTGCGGGTGACGGCGACGGAGGTGTTCCCGACGGGCGTGCTCCGGGTGATCTACGCGCCGACCGCGGGGCCCGCCAAGGTCGGCTACGCCGAGATCACGGACCAGGTGCCCGGGGCGAGGTAGCGGCCTCCGCGGGAGGTGCCCCTAACATGGGCCGTATGCCCATCCCTCGATGGCGTCGGGCGCTTCTCGTCGCCGCCGCACTGGGCCTGGCGCTGCCCGGGTCCGGCTGCGCGTCCGGAGACGGGAGCGGGCCGTCCGGTCCGGGGCCGGACACATCTTCCGCCCCGGCCCCGCCGTCGACGCCGGTGGCCACCGCAGTCCCGACCGCGACGCCGACCCCGACAGTCGCCTCGGCCGGCCCGCCACCCGCCGCCACGCCGTCCGGGAGAGCGGTCGCGGCCCGGGTGACGGTGCAGCGTTCCGGCGGGCTGGCCGGAGTGACGCAGGAGATCGTCGTGGAGAGCGACGGTCGCTGGCGCTACCGCGTTTCCCGGGGCCGGGATGCCGGGACGGCGAAGACCGGTCGGCTGAACGCGGCGCAACTGAAGCGCCTGCACCTGCTGCTCGGCGACCCGTCCTTCGGCTCGGCCTTCTATCCGCGGTCCTGCGCCGACGGTTTCCACTACTCGCTGCGTACCGGCCAACGCCGGGTCGAGTGGGACGACTGCGGCCGCGGCAACCCGGCGGAGGTGGTCCGGGCGATCGTCGCCCTGCTGACCGACGTCACCGCGTTCTAGGAACCTCTCCGTTACTTCCCCTCGGTCGGCTCGAACGCGGCCGCGACCAGGGACGGGAGGACCTGCGCCGCGGGACCGCGCAGGTTGACGGCCGCGATCCGGTCGAGTGGCGTTGGTTCCGGGTTGACCTGGATCACGGTGGCGCCCGAGCGTGCGGCGATCCGGGGGATCTCGGCCGCCGGGTACACGACGCCGGAGGTGCCAACGGTCAGCAGCACCTCGCAGGCGGCGGCGGCCTCGACGGCCGCATCCAACGCCGTCTCCGGCAGCGCCTCACCGAACCACACCACGCCCGGCCGGACCAGCGCGCCTGGCAGGAGGTGCACCGGGGCGGCGGTATCCGGCGGCCCTCCCGCGGCTGTGCGGCCTCGCCGGGTTCGGTGTCCGGAACGGTCGCCGGGTGGGCGGCGGCCGCCACGCAGCGGGGCGCGAAGAGGCTGCCGTGCAGGTGGATCGCGGCCCGGGTGCCGGCCCGTTCATGCAGGTCGTCGACGTTCTGCGTGATGACGGTCGAGTCGGGGATCCGCGCTTCGATGGCGGCGATGGCCAGGTGGGCGGGGTTCGGCGCGGCCCGGCGTACCCGGTCGCGTCGCCACTCGTACCAACCCCAGACCAGGTCGGGATCGGCGTGGAACGCCTCCGGGGTGGCGAGCTGTTGCGCATCGAAACGCGCCCACAGGCCGGTGAGGTCGTCGCGGAAGGTGGGCACGCCGCTCTCCGCGGAGACACCCGCGCCGGTGAAGACGACCACCCGGCGGGCCTCGCCGAGGAGCCGGGCGGCCCGGTGCGTCGGAACTCCTTCCATACGCGGAGATCCTGCCACCACCGGGCGGGGCGTCACCCGCTCGGGCCGACCGCGCGCCGGTGGCCGTGACCCGATTTCCACCCTGTCTCCGGCGTTGACGCGGTACGCGCCCTCCCGCCTCCCGAGTGGCGGGTTCAAAGCCACAGGTCGCGCCGCTGGTATGCCCGGACGCCCGCTCCGGTCACCGTGGCTGCCACCCCGAGCATGACGGCGGTTGCCGTCCAGTTCGGCCCGTTGGCGGGTACCGGGGCCAGGTGCGCGAACGGCGACAGCCGGCCGACCCAGGCGGGTGCGTGGACGCTGTCGGCGGTCACCTTGAGCAGGAACCCGCCGGCGGTGGGCAGCATCCCGATGGCGGCCACCGCGCGGGGCGCCAGGCCGAGCGCGAGGGTGGCCGCTGCGGCGCCGAGCAGCGCGACCGGCAGGACGTTGGCGGTGCCGGCGAGCGCGGCGGCGAGCGGCAGGTCGCCGCCGACCACCTGCGCGCCGGCCCAGGTGGCGACGGCGGCCACGGCGGCGAGCACGGCGGTGCCGGCCACGGTGGTGGTCACCTCGGCGGTCAGCAGCCGGGTGCGGGTGACCGGTCCGGCGTGCAGCAGGGTCAGCCGTCCGGTGTTTTCCGCGGCGGCGAACGCGGTCAGGCGGGCGGTGGCGAAGGCGCCGATCGGGATGGCGAGCAGGGCGAACAGGGTGGCTGCGTAGCCCCGGACGGTGCCGAGTCCGGCGAAGCCGGCCTGGGCGGCGAGGTCGGCGAAGCGGGGATTGTCGGCGAGGAAGCCGGTGAGGGAGTCGGCGAGTAGGCCGATCAGCAGGAAGTACGCGCCGACGCCCGCCGACCAGCCGGCGAGGGGTCGTACCGCGCGCCGGACGGCGAAGGTGCCGACCGAGCCGAGCAGCCACCGGCGGGGCGCCCGTCCGGCGGGCGGGCGCAGCAGCCCGGCCCGGACGTCCCGCCTGCCGGCCAGGGCGAGCGCGAGGCCGGCGAGCGCGGCCGCGGTGAGGGCGAGCGCGACCAGCGGAGCCCACTGGTCGTCGCGGTAGGGGCGGGTGAGGGCGAGCGGCCCGTACGGGGGCAGCCACCGCAGCCAGGCCAATGCGGGTACGCCGTCGCCGACCATGCGGGCCAGCAGCCCGACGCCGAGGTAGGCCAGGGTGGCGCCGGTGGCCCCGGCGCGGGTGGGGAAGACCTGCGCGGCGCAGGCCGCCGCCGCGACCGCGAGCAACCCGGCCAGGGCCAGGCCGGCGGCGTGCAGCAGCGCCCCGTCCGCTGGCGTGCCGGCGGCCGTCAACGCCGCGGCGAGCAGCGCCCCGGTCAGCGCGATCGCTGCGGCGAACACCGCGAGGTGCCGGCCCAGGACCCTTGCCGGGGTCAGCCGGCCGGCGAGCAGCAGATCCCATCGGCCGGTCTCCTCTTCGCCCCGGGTGAGTCGGGTGGTCGCCAGTGCTCCCCAGGTGGTGAGCAGGACGGCGAGGACGGTGCCGGTGCGCCAGACGGTGAACCCGCCGGCGGTGTCCAGCGCGACCGGTTCACCGAACAGGGTGCGGATCGCCGGGTTGCCGGCGAGCGCGGCCAGCGCCTGCGCGGTGCTGGCGTCGGCGACGGCGCGGGCGTAGGTGGCGACGACGAGGGCGGACATGCCGGCGGTCACCGCCGCGACGATCAGCGCCGGGCGGCGCAGCTGACGGGCCGCGAGACGGGTGACCGCGGGGCCGGGCGTCGCCGGCCGGGTGCCGCTCACCGGTCGGCCTGGCCGTAGTAGTCGAGGAAGATCTCCTCAAGGCTCGGTTCACGCACCGTGAGGGCGGTGATGTCGGCGGCGGCGAGGGCGCGCAGCGCCGCGGCGGGCGGGCCGGCCAGGGAGAAGCGCAGCATCCCGTCGGCCCGGCCGAGCAGTTCGAAGCCGGCGACGTCGGTCAGCTCCGGGGCGGGACCGGTGAACTCGGCGGTGACCTCGCTGCGGTGCAGCCGCCGCAGCTCGGGCACGGTCGCGACGTCAACGAGCCGACCGGCGCGCAGGATCGCCACCCGGTCGCAGACCGCCTCCACCTCGGCCAGTTGGTGGGAGCAGAGGAACACCGTCTGCCCGTTGTCGCGTGCCTCGGCGACGGTCCGACGGAACTGCAGTTCCATCAGCGGGTCCAGGCCGCTGGTGGGCTCGTCGAGCACCAGCAGGGGAGCGCGGGTCGCGAACGCGGCGACGAGCGCCACCTTCTGCCGGTTGCCCGTGGAGTAGGTGCGCGCCGGCCGGGACAGGTCGAGCTCGAACCGGGCGACAAGCTCGGCGCGGTATGCGGAATCGGTGCCCGGGCCGGTGGCGGCGAGCAGCTCCAGCAGTTCCGCGCCGGTCAGCTGCGGCCACAGCGCCACGTCGGCCGGCACGTACGCCAGCAGGCGGTGCGCGGCGGCCACGTCACCGGCGTCGACTTCGAAGATCCAGGCTCGGCCCGCGGTGGGACGCGCCAGGCCGAGCAGCAGGCGGATGGTGGTGGACTTGCCGGCGCCGTTGGGGCCGAGGAAGCCGAACACCTCACCGGCGTGCACGGTCAGTTCGAGCCCGTCCAGGGCCTGGACGGATCCGTAGCTTTTGCTGAGGTTTTCGGTGCGGATCGCGGGTGCGGGCACGGCGGGCCTTCCGACGTATGCGGATCAGGGCTGCCGACCAGGCTTCCCGGCGCACCACCGGTCACCGTACCCACGATTGGCCAGGCGCGGTAGTCCCCGACGGGCCGGCACCACCGGTCCAGGTTTGGCGGCTCGCCTGCCCGGGCACGACTCGGTCGATCACCGCCTTTTGGAAGGGACCTTCCCGTGGAAGTCACCGGCATCCTGTCCGCGATCATCATCGGCCTGATCATCGGCGCGCTCGGCCGGCTGGTCGTGCCCGGCAAGCAGAACATCCCGATCTGGCTCACGCTGCTCATCGGTGTCCTCGCCGCCATCGTCGGCACCCTCGTCGCCGGCGCGTTCGGCGTGGCCGACACCCGCGGCATCGACTGGATCGAACTGATCCTCCAGGTCGTCTTCGCCGCGATCGGGGTGTCCATCGCCGCCGGCGCCTACGGCCGGCGCCGGCACTGACCGCCGAGTCGCCCTCTTCGCCGTCCCGACCCGGGCCGGTGAAGAGAGCGACTCCGTCCGTCGACGGCCGCCACCACCGTGCCAGGGTGCGGTGAACAGCACCGCCGGCGGCACCCGCGACGCCCACCGGTGAGCCGAGCGAGGGGCCGATATGATCGGCGCGATCCGTGGAGCGCCGGGAAGTCTGGTCGGCACCGTGAACGACCATGCGCTCCGGAGGGTTGCCCGTGCTGCTGCTGTGCTTCGCCGTCGTCCTGCTCGCCGCCGTGCTGCTGTCGGCGCTCGCACACCGCACGATCCTGTCCACCGCCGCGTTGTTCCTGGTCGCCGGGTTCGTCCTGGGCGAGGGCACCACGGGTGTGCTGCACCTGCACGCCGACTCGCCGATCGTCGCGCAGTTGGCCGAGCTGGCCCTGTTCGCGGTGCTGTTCACCGACGGAATGCGGGTGGGTTGGGCGGACCTGCGCAGCGCCTGGCGGCTGCCGGGGCGGGCACTGGGCTGGGGCCTGCCGCTGACGCTGCTGGTCACCGCGGTGCTGGCGCACTACGTGGCCGGGCTCGGCTGGGCGGAGGCGCTGCTGATCGGGGCGATCCTCGCGCCCACGGACCCGGTCTTCGCCGCCGCGCTGGTCGGGAACGACAAGGTGCCGGCCCGGCTGCGGCACCTGCTGAACGTGGAGTCCGGCGTCAACGACGGCCTGGCGCTGCCGTTCGTGGTGGTGCTGCTGGCGGTCGCGGCCGGCTCGGACGACCTGCACCTGGGGGCGCTGGCCGCCGAACTGGCCGTCGGGTTGGCGATCGGTGTCCTGGTGCCGCTGGCCGCGATCGCCCTGGAGCGGACCCGGTTCTTCGCCGCGTCGGCGGCGTACGCGCCGCTGAACGGGGTGGCGATCGGGCTGCTGGTGCTGGGGTTGGGCAAGGCCACCCACGGCAACCTGTTCCTGGCCGCGTTCGCCGCCGGCATCACCGTGGCCACCTTCGGGCCCCGGGAGCGGGCCGCGTTCGAGCACTTCGGGGAGAACGTCGCCGAGCTGCTGAAGCTGGCCGCGCTGCTGGTCTTCGGGGCGCTGATCTCGCCGGCGTTCCTCGGTGAGATCTCCTGGACCGGCTGGGCGTTCGCGGTGCTGGCCATCGTGATCGCCCGGCCGGTCGCGCTGTGGGTGTCGTTCCTGCGCAGCGGGCTGGGCCTGCGGGAGCAGGCCGCGGCCATGTGGTTCGGGCCGAAGGGCTTCGCCTCCGTCGTGTACGGGCTGCTGGTGCTGGAGGCCGGCATCGGCGCCGCCGACGAGGTGTTCCACCTGGTCGCGTTGACGATCGTCATCTCGATCCTGGCGCACTCCTCCACCGACGTGGTGGTCGCCCGGGCCTTCGACGACACCGACGACACACCGAACTGGCACGGCACCCTGCGCCGGGTGCGCCGTACGGTGGTGCGGCGACCGCGGGCCGGGCGCGGCCCGGCGGAGGCCGGCCGCGACGGGCGGGCCGCCGGCAGCGGCACCGACGGAGCTCAGGCCAGCACGAAGTAGCGCAACCAGAGGTACGGCACGGCCAGCCCGACGGTGACCAGGGTGACCAGCAGCCCGTAGCGGGTGAACTGCCAGAACGTGATGCGCTGGCCGGCGCGCTCGGCGAGGCCGAGCACGACCACGTTGGCGGAGGCGCCGACGGCGGTGGCGTTGCCGCCGAGGTCGGCGCCGAGCGCCAGGGCCCACCACAGCACCCGGGACTGCCCGGCGCCGCCCTGGGCGTGGACGAGGTCGGCGACCACCGGGCTCATGGTGGCCACGTACGGGATGTTGTCCACGATCGCGGACAGCGCGGCGGACCCCCAGAGCAGCACCATCGAGGCCGGCAACAGCCGGCCCTCGGTGGCGTTGATCGCGGCGCGGGAGATCTGCTCGACCACGCCGGTGTTCACCAGGGCGCCGACCATGATGAACAGGCCGGCGAAGAAGACCAGGGTGGGCCACTCGACGTCCCGGCTGATCTCCCCGGCGTCGAGCCGGGACAGGGTGAGCAGCAGCAGCCCGCCGAGCAGGGCCACCACCGCGGGCTCCAGGTGCAGGGTGGTGTGCAGGACGAACGCGGCGGTGACCGCGGCGAGCACGGCCAGGCCGATGGTCAGCAGCCGCCGGTCGCGGATCGCGTCGCCCTCGCGCAGCGCGGCGATCTGCGCGGCGCGTTCCGGGTCGTAGCGGAACGCGTCGCGGAACAGCACCCGGCACAGGCCGACGAAGACCACCAGCAGCAGCACCACGAACGGCGCGAGGTGGATCAGGAAGTCGTTGTAGGACAGGCCGCCGCGGCTGCCGATGATGATGTTGGGCGGGTCGCCGACCAGCGTCGAGGTGCCGCCGATGTTCGAGGCGAGGGCTTCGGCGATGAGGAACGGCGCGGCGGGCACGCCGAGGCGTTCGCAGACCAGGAAGGTCACCGGCGCGATGAGCAGCACGGTGGTGACGTTGTCCAGCGCCGCCGACGCCACCGCGGTGATGAGCACGAGGATCACCATCACCCGGTACGGCCGGCCGCGGGCGCGTTTCGACGCCCAGACCGCCACATACTCGAACCCGCCGGTGCGTTTGAGTACGGCGACGATGAGCATCATCCCGACCAGCAGGAAGATCACGTTCCAGTCGATGCCGGCCTGCTCGGAGAAGAACGCGTGCGCGGTGTCGGTGGCGCCGATCAGGAACATCACGGCGGCGCCGCCGAGCGCGGCGGCCACCCGGTGGATCTTCTCCGTGGCGATCAGGACGTAAGCGACGCTGAAGACGGCCACCGCCGCCCAGGCGACCGCGGTCACTGGGCGAGCATCCGGTCGAGCAGGGCGTCGAGCGTGATGCCGCCGACCATCGGCTCACGGGGTGCGGCCACGGCGACCAGCGGGCTGCGCTTCTGCGCCATCACGGCGGCGACCTCGAGCACGGTGGCCTGGGGGTCGACCACCGGCGGCTCCGGATGTTCCGCCGGCAGCAGGTCGGCCACCGTACGCCCCTCGGCGCCCCGCAGGAACACGTCCGCCGACGGTTCGTCGATCATCCGCGCCAGGGTCGGGTCCTCCCGGCAGTAGCCGGGAATCACCAGGCGCAGCACCTCGGTGCCGGGCAGCACCGTCACCGGGCAACCACGGCCGTCGACCACGATCAGCCCGGGCAGGTTGTGCCCGGCCAGCAGCCGGGCCGCCTCCAGGACCGACGTGGCGGTGGTGATGGTCGGGAAGGGCACGGCCAGGTCACGGGCTCGCACGGTGACTCCTGCGGGGTTTCGGACACGAATGGTTCACCCGCCGACCAGACTTCCCGGCACACCGTTGATCACCCTAGTCGCCGGAGGCGTCGAACGCAGCGGAGCGGCCGCGGGCGGTGCTCAGCGCGGAGCGCGGCGGTCCGCCAGGGCGTAGCAGGCGGCCCCCATGAGCGCCGAGACGGCCAGCACGGACGGCCAGCCGCCGATGCGTCGGGCCAGCGGGTGCGACAGGCCGAACGCCCCGACGTAGGTCGCGACCAGCACCGCGGTCACGGCCGGGCTCGTCCGCCGGGCCCACTCGCGTCCCGCCAGCACGCCGCCCGTCGCCAGCACCACGCCGCCGAGCGGACGGTTACCGGTCCGGCGGGCGAGCTGCCACCCGCCGATGAGGGAGCCGGTGGTGGTCACCGCGGTAGGAAGGCCCATTTCCCGACCGTACACCGCTGCCGACCCACCACTTGGCCGATCTCCACCTCCGGGCCGGGCCTCCCGCCCGGGAGCGATGATCATGGCCGGGGTCGGACCAGCCCGGTCTGGTAGGCGATGACGACCAGTTGCGCCCGGTCGCGCGCCCCCAGCTTCGCCATCGCGTGGCTGACATGGGTACGGGCGGTGGCCGGACTCAGGAACAGCGCGCCGCCGATCTCGTCGTTGCTCAGCCCCTGTCCCACCAGGGCGAGTACCTCCCGCTCGCGTGGGGTCAGCACCGCCAGCCGTTCCTCGCCGGCCCTGGTGGCGATCCGGTCGGCGGTGAACTGGGCGATGAGGCGCCGGGTGATCCGCGGTGCGAGCAGCGCCTCTCCGGCGGCGATCACCCGGATGGCGTGCAACAGCTCAGCCGGCCCGGCGTCCTTGAGTAGGAAGCCGCTCGCGCCGGCCTGCAGCGCCTCGAAGACGTACGCGTCGGTGTCGTACGTGGTCAGGATCAGGACCCGCACCTGTTCCAGCCCGCGGGTCCGGGCGATGCGACCGGTGGCCTGGATCCCGTCCAGCTCCGGCATGCGGATGTCCATGAGTACGACGTCGGGCCGGGTGGCCCGGGCCCGCTCCACGGCCTCGGCGCCGTTGGCGGCCTCGCCGACCACCGTGATGTCGTCTTCGACGTCGAGCAGGCCCTTGAACCCGGAGCGGACCAGAATCTGGTCGTCGGCGAGCAGCACCTTGATCGGGGCGTGGCCGGGCGAGGTGGCCATCGTGCTCATGAGCGCACCGTCGCGGGCGGCGCCAGCGGCAGCCGCGCCGTGACTTCGAACCCGCCGCTCGGCCGCGGCCCGGCGGTCAGCTCCCCGCCCAGCAGTCCACAGCGCTCGCGCATGCCGACGATGCCACGGCCCGGATCAGCCGAGCCGCCGGTGGCGACCCGGTGCTCGGCGGACACCTCCGGACCCGTGCCGTCCTCACCCGGGTCATCGCGGCCGCCGTCATCGACCACTCGGATCTCCAACGTGTCGGCGCCGTAGTCGAGCGCGACCGTCACCCGGGTCGGGCCGACGTGGCGGATCACGTTGGTGATCGACTCTTGCAGGATCCGGTAGGCGGTGGTGTCGACCGCGCTCGGCAGGGACGCCGTCGACGCGTTCACCTCGACGTTGACGTCGAGTCCGGCCTCGCGGGCCACCGCGGTGAGCTGGTCGATCTGGCCCAGGCCGGGGTGCGGCACCCGCCCGTTGCCCGGCGAGCGGAGCACCCCCAGGATCGCCCGCATCTCGTGCAGTGCCTGGGCGCTCGTCTGCTCGATGATCACCAGCGCGTCCCGCGCCCGTTCCGGGCGTTTGTCGAGCAGGTAGGCGGTGACGCCGGCCTGCACGTTGATGATCGCGATGGCGTGCGCGACGGTGTCGTGGACCTCGCGGGCGATCCGGAGCCGTTCGGCGTCCACCCGCGAGCGCGCTTCCTCCTCCCGGGTCCGTTCGGCCTGTCGGGCGCGCTCCAGGGCTTCGGCGGCGATGACCCGCCGGGACCGGACCGACTCGCCCAGGGCGGTGGCCATGACCGACGCCGCGATCCGGAAGAACACCCAGCCGATGGCGGCCCGCGGCTCGATGTCGGCCGCGGCGATGAGCCAGCCGGTGGCCAGCACGGTGATGCCCGCTCCGGCGATCAGCAGCGACCTGCGCCCGTCGCCGTAGGCGGTCAGCGTGTACAGGGCGACGAACAGCCCGATCCATCCGGGCCCGTCCGGGAAGCCGACGGCGAAGTAGACCAGGCTGATCAGCGCGGTCGTGACGAACACCGACGCCGGCCAGCGGCGGCGCACGGCCAGCACCAGGCCGCTGGCGGCCAGCAGGGCGTACGCCAGGTGCCCGAGGTCGGTCAGTGGCCGCGACCCCACCTCGGCCGGTTTCGCGGCGCTGCCCTGCACCTGCATCACGGCGACGGCGAGTCCGAGCAGGACGTCCTGCGCCAGGACGGGCAGCCGGATCGGCCCTGCTCGGCGTTTCATGCGGCGATGATAGTGGCCACGCGGGGGCGGCCGGCTACGACGACGGGCGCGACCAGGTACCGGCCGGCTACGCGAATCTGCGTAGCAACGACCGTCCGCTGCCCGAGGACAGGTGCGGTACGGCGACGCCACGATCGCTTCCGTGACTCAATCAACCACAGCCCCGCCCACCGGCGCGGCTTTCCCGCCCGACCACCACCGACGCTCACCCGGACCGCCGCGGCCGGGACCGCTGGGCAGACTCGCCGGCCTGGCCTACCGCCGGCGGGGACGAGTGCTGATCGCCTGGGCCGTGGGCCTGGTCTTCGCCTTCGGGCTGTCGGCGGCCTTCGGCGGCGAGACCGCGAACGGCTCCTCCGCCCCCGGCTCGGATTCGGAGCAGGCACAGCGCCTGCTGGCGGAGCGGTTCCCCGCCCAGTCCGGCGACATCGTGCGGGTGGTGGTGCGCGCGGGCGACGTCACCGGCGCGGACGTACGACGCGACGTCGGCGCGCTGCTCGGCGAGCTGGGACGCCTGCCGCACGTGGCGTCGGTGGAGGATCCGTACTCCGCCGGGGGCACGATCGCGCCGGACGGCCGGACGCTCGCCGCACGGGTCTATCTCGATGTCACCAACCCCAACGACATGCCGGTCGAGGACACCGAACGGCTGCTGGCCGCCGCGGGGGCGGCCGAGCGCGACGGGCTGGAGGTCGCGCTCGGTGGGCGGGCCGTGCAACTCGCGGAGGCGACCCAGTCGGGATCCGAGCTGATCGGGCTGCTCGCCGCCGCGGTCATCCTGCTGATCATGTTCGGGTCGGTGGTGGCGGCCGGCCTGCCACTGGCCATGGCGATCGGCGCGCTCGCGGTGAGCGCCAGCCTGGTCGGCGTCGTCGCGGCCGTGGTGACCGTGCCCGACTTCGCGCCCATCATCGGCATGACGCTGGGCATCGCCCTGGGCATCGACTACGCGCTGCTGCTGGTGACCCGGTTCCGGGAGTGGCGGGCGGTGGGACTCGACCCCGAGGCGGCGACGGTGGCGACGCTGGATACCGCCGGCCGGGCGGTCCTCGTGGCCGGCGGCACCGTGCTGGTCAGCATGTCCGGGCTGTTCGCGGTCGGCATGTCCATCATGAACGGCACCGCCGTCGTCACCATGGTCGCGACCCTGGTCGTGGTGGTCGCCGCCGTCACTCTGTTCCCCGCCCTGCTGGGCTACCTGGGGCGGCGGATCGACCGGCTCCGGCTGCCGCTGCCGCGGCGGCGCGCCGCCCAGGTCGCGCCCGACGGCCACCTGGTGCCCGCGGCCGGCTGGTCCCGCTGGAGCGGGCTGGTGCGGCGACACAAGGTGCTCGCCGCCGTGGCCGGCGTCGCGGTGCTGCTGGCGCTGGCCGCGCCGTTCCTCGGCGTGCACTTCGGCCTGCCCGACGCGGGCAACGACCCCGAGGACACGTCGAACCGGCAGGCGTACGACATGCTGGCCGAGGGGTTCGGCCCCGGCGAGAACGGCCCGCTGCTCGTGGTGGCGCAGGTGTCGCCGGCCGACGACGAGGCGGCCCTGCGGCGGCTGCGCGCCGACCTCGGTGACACCGCGGGAGTCGCCGCGGTGTCACCACCGCGGCTCAACCCGGCCGGCGACACGGCGCTGATCACCGTCGTGCCGACCACCGGACCGCAGGAGGCCGCCACCGAGGACCTGGTCCAGAACCTGCGCGACGAGGTGATCCCGGCCGCGACCGCGGGGACCCGCACCGACGTGCACGTCGGCGGCGCCACCGCGGCGACGATCGATGTGAACGCCCTGATCGCCGGGCGGCTCGCGCTGCTCATCGGCGGGGTCGTCGTCGTGTCGATGCTCCTGCTGCTGGTGGCGTTCCGCAGCGTCGTCATCGCCGTCACGGCCGCCGTGATGAACCTGCTGTCCGTCGCGGCCGCCTACGGCGTGGTGGCCTTCTTCCTCGAGGGCGGCTGGGCCGGCCGGCTGGTCGGCATCGACACCGCGACCCCGATGGCCGCGTTCGTGCCGGTCATCATGTTCGCGCTGCTGTTCGGCCTCTCGATGGACTACGAGGTTTTCCTGATCAGCCGGGTGCGCGAGTCGTGGGTGCGTACCCGGGACAACAGCCGCGCCATCGTCAGCGGGCTGGCCAGCACCGGCCGGGTGATCACCGCCGCCGCGGCCATCATGATCGTCGTCTTCGCGTCGCTCGTCCCGAGCGACCAGGTCTTCATCAAGGTCTTCGGGCTGGGCATGGTCGCCGCCATCCTGGTCGACGCGACCGTCATCCGGATGCTGCTCGTACCGGCGGTCATGCACCTGCTCGGCCGCAGCAACTGGTGGCTGCCCCGCGGCCTGGAGCGGCGCCTGCCCCACCTGCACGTCGAGGGAACACCCGACGCGTTCCTGCGACCCGTCACGACCGCGGAACCGACCCCGTCCCGTTGAGGCAGGCCGGGCCACCGGCCCGCCCTGCCTGACCCACCAGACCCGAAGGAGCACACCGTGCGGAAACTGTTCGCCGGCCTCGCGGCCCTGCTCATGCTGGCCGTCGTGGCACAGTTCTACTTCGCCGCCAGCGGTGCGTTCAGCACCGCACCCAACGACGAGGCCTTCCGGCCGCATCGCGCGCTCGGCTACGTGATCTTCCTGCTGCCGGTCCTGATGGTGATCGTCGCCGCGCTGGCCCGGATGCCCGGTCGGCTCTTCGGGATGACCGGTCTGGTCGCCGGGCTGACCGTCGTCCAGGTGGTGATCGCGGTGCTCGCCCGGGCGTTCAATGACACGGGCGACACCAGCACGACGGCCGGCCAGCTCATCTTCGGCCTGCACGCGGTCAACGGCCTGGCCATCCTCGCCGTGACCGGGAACGTCGTCCGGCAGGCGCGCGCGCTGTCGAGGCCCGCGGCGACCGGGCGACCGGGCGCGGTGGGCAGCGGCACGGCGCTGCCCGGACCGGCGGCCGGAACGGCACAGCCGGCGTCATGACGACCGGTCAGCTGATCGTGGCGGACCATGTGGTGGCGCTGCTGGGCGTCGCCACCTGGTCCGCGGCCGGCGCCACCGCCGCCGCCCGCCGCCCCCGCGTCGCGCTGGGTTTCCTGGCGGTGGCGGTGCTGGCAACCCTCGCCCGCCTGATCACGGTGGCGGTGCTGGCCGGCCGGGGCTGGTGGTTCGTGCAGGAGAAGCTGCTGCTGGGCCTGCCGCTGCTCGCCGCCGCCGGGTCGGCCGCCGTCCTGGTCGCCGGCCCTCGGCTGCTCGCGGCCAGGCGCACGCCGGACGCGGGGATACCGGCCGGCGCCGTGATCCTGCTGCTCACCGCCGGCTACGCGGCCCTGGCCGGCCTTGTGGTGACCTTCCTGGCCGGCTACCCGCTGAGCTGGAGCACCGCGCTGATCGCCAGCTCCCTGGTCGGCGTGGCCGCACTCCTGACCGCCCGCCTCGTCGCCGCGCCGGCGCACGGTGCCGCCGACGTCGCGCCCGGCGAGCCGTCGCGCGGGGGGCCCGGGTTCTCGCGTCGCCGGTTCATCAGCCTGGCCGGCGCGGCCGCGGCGGGTACCGGTACCACCGGCGTCGGCCTGTTGTTCACGCCGGCCGCCGCCGTCGTCGCGGGCGGCGGCCCGGGCCGGTCGGCGCACCCCGGACCGGCGCGGTCGGTGACCGACCTGCGCGGGGCCGGCACACCGGCACCCGGTGGCACCACCCGGCGGTACGTCCTCACCGCGCGGACCGCCGCCCTGCGGCTCCCGTCCGGACGCGAGATCCACGCGTGGACCTTCAACGGCCGGATCGCCGGCCCGGCGATCACCGCCACCGAGGGCGATCTGATCGAGGTGACGCTGGGCAACAGCGACATCGACGACGGGGTCACCCTGCACTGGCACGGCTACGACGTGCCGTGCGGTGAGGACGGCGCACCGGGCGTGACCCAGCGCGTCGTGTCACCCGGCGAGGAGTTCGTCTACCGGTTCCGCGCCGACCAGGTGGGAACCTACTGGTACCACACCCACCAGGCGTCGCATCGCGGCGTGCGCCGGGGGCTGTACGGGACACTCGTCGTGACGCCACGGCGGGTGGCCGACCCCGCCACGCGGCAGCTGGACCTGACGCTGCCCGTGCACACGTTCGACGGCACCCTCGTGCTCGCCGACCGGGACGGACGCACCGACCGCACCGTGCCGGCCGGTACGACCGTGCGGTTGCGGCTGATCAACACCGACTCGGTGGCGCACCGGTTCGCGCTCGCCGGAACGCCGTTGCGGGTGGCGGCCGTCGACGGCCGGGATCTCCACCAACCCGGCCAGGTCAGCGACGTCGGACTGCGCCTGCCCGGGGGCGGACGGTACGACCTGGTCTTCGTCATGCCGGACACCCCGGTGGCGCTCGTCGTCGACAACGATCACCACGGCGGCCTGCGCCTACGCCCGGACACCGGTACCGCCGACGGGGACGTGGCCGGCGACGACACCTCCGGCTGGCCCGAACTCGACCTGCTGCGCTACGGAACGCCGGCCGCCGTGCCGTTCCACGCCGGCAGCGACGCCGACCGGCACTTCACCATGGTGCTGGACCGGGGCGCGGCGATGGTCGACGGCCGGCCGGCGTACGCGCAGACGGTCAACGGCCGCGGCCACCCGTCGATCCCGGACCAGTTGGTCGCCGAGGGCGAACTCGTCCGGTTCACCGTGGTCAACCGCAGCTTGGAGACCCATCCCTGGCACCTGCACGGCCATCCCGTGCTGGTCCTGGCCCGGAACGGCACGCCAGGGTCGGGCAGCCCGCTGTGGCTGGACACCTTCGACGTCCGCCCGGGGGAGGTGTGGGAGGTCGGGTTCCGGGCCACGAACCCCGGCATCTGGATGAACCACTGCCACAACCTGCCGCACGCACATCAGGGAATGATGCTGCGGCTCCGCTACGACGGCGTCACCTCGCCGTTCCACGGCTCGCACACCGCCCACGGGGTCGGTACGGCCGGAAGACGGAGCCATGGACACTGACCCGCCACGGGCCGCTCGGTGACCGGCCCACCGCCGGGCTGGTTGGTTGGTCCCTCGGCCGGGTCCTGCTTGGACCGCAGCGGTCAACGCGCCGTCCTCAGCTCGCTCGGCGGACTGCTCGCCGAGGTCACCAGCCCACGCACCGCCATCGCCGTCGCGGGGACTGCTGATCCTCGCCAGTCCGCCTCTGCTGCCTCGCCGCCAGGATCCGGTACCGGTTCCCGAGGTCGAGCTGGCGGCGGCGCGCCCTCAACCGCAGCGAGCGGGCATGTCCCGCGACGTCGAGTAGGCGGCGGCCGCCGCCCACCGACGCGCTCACCGGGGGTCAGAGATGCCGGAAGCGCCAGGCGCTGACGGCCTCCTCGGCCGCCCGTTCCTCCTGGCGCACCAGGTTCCTGATCCGGCCACGGTCGCGGGTGAACCGCTGGGACAGCGCCAGCGCCACACCGACGGCGGCCGGCACGGCCAGTGCGACCAGCGGCGGGACGAGGGTCGCCGGCCAGGACAGGGCGGCGATGAGAACGCCGGTGACCAGCGTGGTGCGTCGGATCCGATGGAAGGCGCGGGCGGCCACCGCCACCTCCGCGAGGAGATAGAGGGCGACGCCGCCGTACAGGACGGCGGCGGTGGACCAGGGCAGCCGGGCCACGCCGGGCGCGGCGACCGTCTCCAGCACCAGCTTGAGGCCGAGCGCGGTCGCCACCACGCCGAAGATGATCAGCAGATGCAGGTAGGTGTAGACGTCCCGGGCCAGGCCTATCCGTGACCAGCCCCGGGTGCCGTGCAGCGCCTGTTCCGTGGCGGGAGACTGGATGTCGAAGTGCAGCCACCACAGGGCGGCGATCAGGGCGATGCCCAGTACGGCGGCACTGATCACCGGGCCGGTCAGGGCGAGTCGGTCGAAGCGGCCCGGCCCCAGCCCCAGCGAGATCACCGCCTCGCCGAGCGCGATGAGCACGATGAGGCCGTGCCGCTCCGCCCAGTGCCCGGCCGAGGGCAGCGACCAGCGGGCGTACGGCAGGAACAGCCCGACCGCGTACTCGATGAGCAGCGCGCCGGTCCACAGCACCAGCCGCCCCGTCAGGACCAGGTCGGCCGGCACCCACCACGGCACGGCGAGCGACAGCCCGATCAGCACGCCGGCCGCGGCGGGCGGGACGGTGGTCACCGCGAGCTGCCGGGGCGTGTGGCCGGCCGCGGTGAGGACGAACAGGAACGCGGCCAACGTCAGGGCGCGGACGATGAGATAGGCGGCGGCGAAGACCACCGGCCCGGACAGGTCGTCGGGTTGGTCGATGAAGGCCTGCGGGATGGTGATCGCGAGAACGAAGACGGCCGTCATGATGCCGAACCCGAGCAGCGGCAGCACGCCGTGGTCGGCGCGGACGACGTTGCCGAGCGCGACGAAGCCGGTCCAGCACCACCAGAGCAGCGCGACCACGACCGTCCCGGCGATCAGCGCCGGCGCCGTCAGCCGCCGGGAGACGAGCCCGGTGACGTTGAGGAAGGCGAAGACGAAGATCAGGTCGTAGAACAGCTCCAGCCGGGTCACCCGGCTGCCGGGCGCCACCGGCATGAGCCACCGCGAGTGGCGCAGCTGCGGCGGTGCACTCACGTCGCCAGTCTGTCGGACCCGCCCGGACGGCCGCCGGGTTTCGGCCCGTCCAGGACCCGGATGAGCGGCGGCGGAAGATCCACGACGTGGATCGGGACCGAGGGCGGAAAACGCCGCCGTGGCGGTGTGCGACCGCCTGACCCGGGTACCCCTCGGGTCCGCGAGCGGCACAGGTGGAGGAGCGATGAGCGACGGTCAACCGCGTCGGGACGGGCGCCGAGCCAGCCCCACCGAACGGCTGGCGGAGGACGTGGCCGACGTCGTCCGCGAGGAGGTCCGGGCCGTCCGCAGCCAGGTGACCGAGGCCGTCCGCCCGGCCGGGCTGGGCGTCGCCCTGCTGGTCACTGCCGTGCTGCTCGGCCGGATGGGACTGGCCCAGCTGCGCGCGGCAAGTGGCACCTCCGCCAGCTCGCCGACGAGGTGCGCGACATGGTCTCGGCCACCGCCGGCCGGGTGGTGCCCACCGGCGTCGACGCGGCGCGCGACGAACTCGACAGCTAGGCCAGCGGAGCGGAGGACCTCATGCCGGACAAGCACGAGCAGGCCGAGGAGATGCGCGACGACGTGCCGTCGACCGTCGCGCGCTCCGACGACAAGGCCGTCCGCACGTACAAGAAGACCCTGGAGTCGGCCGAGGAGACGTACGGCGACGGGGAGCGCGCGCATCGCACGGCGTACGCGTCGTTGAAGCACACCCACGAGAAGGTGGGCGACCACTGGGAGCCCAAGGAGCACAAGGGCCCCTCGGACCCGCAGGCGGCGCTGGGCACCCCGGCTTCCCGGGAGCGGGTCCGCCCCACCGCGCAGGGGGTGGACGCCAACGCGAGCAAGGGGCACCTGGAGCAGGTGGCGCGGAAGGTCGGCATCGCCGATCCGCAGGACCTGGAGAAGGATGAGCTGGTCCGGGCCATCGAAAAGGCGAACGCCCGGGCCACCGCCCGGGCCCGTCGGAAGTGACCGGGATGCTGACCGCCTGACGTCGGCCGTACGCTTTCTCGACATCCGAAGCGAGGAGGCGAGATGGCGGTCGATCCGACCGGTCCCGACCTGCGGGACTTCCTGCGAGCGGATCCCGAGGCGCCGGTGGTCATGCTCAACCTGCTGCGGTTCGCCGAGGGCGGCCGGGACTCGTACGCCAGGTACGCGGCGGAGCTGAGCGAGACCTTCCTGCCCCGCTACGGCGGCGAGGTGATCTACGCCGGGGACGGCGCCGCGGCGCTCGTCGCCGAGGACGGCCAGGCGTGGGACGCGGTCCTGCTGGTCCGTTATCCGACCCGCCGGGCGTTCTGCGCGATGGTGGCCGACCCGGCCTACCAGCAGGTCACCCACCTGCGCACCGTGGCACTACGGGAGGCGGTGCTGCAGCCCACGGTGCCCTGGTCGGGCACCTGACCGTCAGGACAAGGGCACTCGGGGCGTACCCTCGTGCGCCACGTCCGGCCGGTGACGGACTTCGCGGTCACGAGCCGAGCAGCCGGCGGATCTCCGCGGCGGCCGGGTGCTCCGGCGCGACGGCGAGGAACCGCCGCAGCGTCGTCGGCGCGTCCGCCGGCCGCGTGGTCCGCTGGGCCAGGCCCAGCACCAGCAGCCCGTCGGGTGAGTCGGGCGAATCGGTGAGGGCGTCCCGGGCGGTCCGCTCCGCCCCGGCGGCGTCCCCCGAGCGCAGCAGGGCGAAGGCGAGGCGCAGCCGGACGGCGTCGTCGGGCCGCTCCCGCAGCGCCTCGCGGTACATCTGGGCGGCGGCGTCGTACCGCTGCTGGCCCTCCAGGTCCTGCGCCA
>NZ_RJLN01000091.1 GCF_003725545.1 Micromonospora solifontis
ACCGGGGGTGGCCCTCAACGCATTTCCGGGACTTCTTCCAGAATCGAAAACGCCGCCGGCGAGCGGCGGCGTTCCGGTGTCGCGACGGGACGAGGTTCAGCGGCGCTGGATGCCTTCCCGCAGCTCGCGGAACAGTCCGGCCGAGTCGTCGACGGACCGCCCCGGGAACATCCCCATCACCACGCTGCCGTGGTCGGCCCACCCGCAGACCGCGAAGTCCCCGCCGTCACCGCTGGTCGTACCGCACTTCATCACGCCGCCCAGGCGTCCGGCGTCGACCTCGCGCAGCCCGGTCACCTTGCCGGTCTCGTCGGCCATCAGCCCGAAAAGGCTGTCCAGGTCGCGCTCCGGCTGCCAGAGCAGGGTCGTACCGCCGAAGACGAGCACCGCCCGCCTCGCATCCGCCGGATCGCTGTAGACCGTGCCGAAGCTGCGGTCCAGATCGATGTCGGCCGCGAAGCCGTCCCGGAGGTAGTCCGCGGTGGTGCGGGCCCGGTCACTGTCGTCCCGGGTCAGCCCGGCGAGCTTCGCCGGCGGGTTCAGCGTGGTGTCCTTCTGCGCCAGCACCCGCCAGCCGCCGACGCCCAGTGCACCGAGACCGGCGAGGCCGACCAGCAGGGCGGCACCGAGCGCGATCCGGCGCCGGCGCGAGGCGGGCCGTGCGGCGTCGGGCTCCAGCGCCGGGTCGCGGCGGCTCAGCTGGATCGGCTCGTCGGTCAGGTCGACGGGCTCCGGCCCCTCGTCGACCGGCCGCTCGGTGAGATGTGCGTCGGACATGTCCGCCACCGTACGCGAACAGGAGGTGGCACACGTCGGGTCCGCGAAAGCGCTCCGTAGACTTTCAGGGTGACCGAGAGACTGGATGCCCGACGCCCCGACGCCCCGACCCTTGCCGGCCAGTACCAGCCCGGCGAGGTAGAGCAGCGACGGTACGAGCAGTGGGTAGCCGCCGGCCACTTCCGGGCATCGGCGGAGAGCTACAAGCCCCCCTTCACCATCGTCATCCCGCCGCCGAACGTCACCGGCTCGCTGCACATGGGCCACGCGTTCGAGCACACCCTGATGGACGCGCTGAGCCGGCGGAAGCGGATGCAGGGTTACGAGGCGCTCTGGCTGCCCGGCATGGACCACGCCGGCATCGCCACCCAGAACCTGGTCGAGCGGCAGCTCGCCGGCGAGGGCCTGTCCCGGCACGACCTCGGCCGGGAGAAGTTCGTCGAGCGGGTCTGGCAGTGGAAGGCCGAGTCCGGCGGCGCGATCCTGGGCCAGATGCGGCGCCTCGGCGACGCGGTCGACTGGGACCGCGAGCGCTTCACCATGGACGAGGGCCTGTCCCGTGCCGTCCAGACCATGTTCAAGAAGCTCTTCGACGACGGCCTGATCTACCGGGCGAACCGCATCATCAACTGGTGCCCGCGGTGCCTCACCGCGCTGTCCGACATCGAGGTGGAGCACACCGACGACGAGGGCGAGCTGATCTCGATCCGCTACAGCGACGACGTCGTGGTGGCCACCACCCGGGCCGAGACGATGCTCGGCGACACCGCGGTCGCCGTGCACCCGGACGACGAGCGGTACCAGCACCTCATCGGCACCGAGGTGGCGCTGCCGCTGACCGACCGGCGGATCCCGATCGTCGCCGACCCGCACGTCGACCCCAGCTTCGGCACCGGCATGGTCAAGGTGACCCCGGCGCACGACCCGAACGACTTCGAGATCGGTCAGCGGCACGACCTGCCGTCCCTGACGATCATGGACGAGCGGGGCATCATCACGGCGCCGGGCCCGTTCGAGGGCCTGGACCGGTACGAGGCCCGTCCGGCGATCGTCGCCGCGCTGCGGGAGCAGGGCCTGATCGTGGCCGAGAAGCGGCCGTACGTGCACGCGGTGGGGCACTGCTCGCGGTGCAAGACGACGGTCGAGCCGCGGCTGTCGCTGCAGTGGTTCGTCAACACCGCCCCGCTGGCCAAGGCGGCCGGCGACGCGGTCCGCGACGGCCGGGTCAAGATCGAGCCGGCCGAGCTGGCCAAGCGCTACTTCGCCTGGGTCGACAACATGCACGACTGGTGCATCTCCCGGCAGCTCTGGTGGGGCCACCGCATCCCGGTCTGGTACGGCCCGGACGGCGAGATCGTCTGCGTCGGCCCCGACGAGCAGCCGCCGACCGGCGAGGGGTGGCGGCAGGACGAGGACGTCCTGGACACCTGGTTCTCCAGCGGCCTGTGGCCGTTCTCCACGCTGGGCTGGCCGGAGCGCACGCCCGACCTGGCGAAGTTCTACCCGACCAGCGTGCTGGTCACCGGCTACGACATCCTCTTCTTCTGGGTCGCCCGGATGATGATGTTCGGCCTGTACGCGATGGACGGCGTGCAGCCGTTCGACGTGGTCGCCCTGCACGGCATGGTCCGCGACGAGCACGGCAAGAAGATGTCGAAGTCGTTCGGGAACGTGGTGGACCCGCTGGACTGGATCGACCGGTTCGGCGCCGACGCCACCCGGTTCACCCTGGCCCGGGGCGCCAACCCCGGGCAGGACGTGCCGGTCAGCGAGGAGTGGTGCCAGGGCTCCCGCAACTTCTGCAACAAGCTCTGGAACGCCACCCGGTTCGCGCTGCTGAACGGCGCGCACACCGACGGGCCGCTGCCCGAGGCGGGCACCCTGTCGACCGTCGACCGGTGGATCCTGTCCCGGCTGGCGCACGTCACCGCCGAGGTGGACGAGCAGTTCGAGGCGTACGAGTTCGCCAAGGTCTGCGACCTGCTCTACCACTTCGCCTGGGACGACGTCTGCGACTGGTACGTGGAGCTGAGCAAGCCGGTGCTCGCCGAGGGCGGCCCGGTCGCCGAGGCCACCCGGCGGGTGCTCGGGCACGTGCTGGACCAGCTGCTGCGCCTGCTGCACCCGGTCATCCCGTTCGTCACCGAGGAGCTGTGGACGGCGCTCACCGGCGGCGAGACGGTGATGAAGGCGGCCTGGCCGGTGGCCGACCGTACCGGAATCGACGACGCCGCGGAGGGCGAGGTCGGCACCCTGCAGCGGGTGGTGACCGAGATCCGGCGGTTCCGGTCCGACCAGGGGCTGCGCCCGACGCAGCGGGTGGCGGCCCGGCTCGACGGCCTCGCCGGGGCCGGGATCGCCGCGCACGAGCCGCTGATCCGGTCGCTGGTCCGGCTCGACGCCGCCGGCGACGACTTCCAGGCCAGCGCCACCCTCGCCATGCCCGGCGAGGTGACCGTCGCGCTGGACACCCGGGGGTCGATCGACGTGGCCGCCGAGCGGGCCCGGCTCACCAAGGACCGGGCGGCCGCCGAGAAGGAGGTCGCGCAGGCGCGGGCGAAGCTGGACAACCCGGCGTTCGTCGGCAAGGCCCCCGAGCACGTGGTCGCCAAGATCCGGGAGCGGCTCGCGGTGGCCGAGGCCGACCTGGTCCGCATCGACGCCGCCCTGGCGGCGTTGCCCTCGTGAGCGCGAGGAGTGAGCCGGGGTTGCGAGCCCCGCAGTCGCGAACGAAAGGTGGCTCCGCATGACCGATCGCACCGAATTCGCCGAGGTGGAGGCCGCGCTCAACGCGCGCGGCTTCACCCGGATGCACTTCGAGCTGGAGAAGATCGAGACCCTGCTCGACCTGCTCGGCAGCCCGCAGCGGGCGTACCCGTCGATCCACCTGACCGGGACGAACGGCAAGACCTCCACGGCCCGGATGATCGACTCCCTGCTGCGCGCGTTCGGGCTGCACACCGGCCGCTACACCAGCCCGCACCTGGAGACCGTCCGGGAGCGGATCAGCCTGGACGGCGAGCCGGTCAGCGAGGAGCGGTTCGTCGCCACGTACCGGGAGGTGGCGCCGCTGGCCGAGCTGGTCGACCAGCGCTCCGCCGAGCCGCTGACCTACTTCGACATGACCACGGCGCTGGCGTTCGCCACGTTCGCCGACGCGCCGGTCGACGTCGCCGTGGTGGAGGTGGGGCTGGGCGGCGCCGAGGACGCCACCAACGTGATCCAGGCCGGGGTCGCGGTGATCACCCCGATCGGGCTGGACCACACCGAGTGGCTCGGCGACACCATCGAGGACATCGCGCTGCACAAGGCCGGGATCATCCACAAGGGCGCCACGGTGATCGCGGCGGCCCAGGAGGAGGAGGCCGCCCGGCCGATCCTGGAGCGCTGCGCCGAGGTCGGCGCCACCGTCGCCCGGGAGGGCGCCGAGTTCGGGGTGCTGCGCCGGTCGGTCGCCGTCGGCGGCCAGGTGCTCACCATCCAGGGCCTGGGCGGGGTGTACGAGGAGATCTTCATCCCGCTGCACGGCGCGCACCAGGCGCAGAACGCGGCCGTCGCGCTCGCCGCCGTGGAGGCGTTCCTGGGCGCCGGGGCGCGCCGGCAGCTCGACGTCGAGGCGGTCCGGGAGGGCTTCGCCGCGGCCAGCTCGCCGGGGCGGCTGGAGAAGGTGCGTACCGCCCCGACGATCCTGCTCGACGGCGCGCACAATCCGCACGGGATGACCGCCACGGTCACCGCGCTGCAGGAGGAGTTCGCGTTCAGCAAGCTGGTCGGCGTGCTCGCCGTGCTCGGCGACAAGGACGCGGCGAGCCTGCTGGAGCTGCTGGAGCCGGTGCTCGACTCGATCGTGGTGACCGCGAACAGCTCACCCCGGGCGATGCCCGTCGACGAGCTGGCCGCGCTGGCCCGTGAGGTCTTCGGGCCGGAGCGGGTGCAGGTCGCCGAGGAGATGCCGGACGCCATCGAGGCGGCCGTCGCGGAGGCCGAGTCCGACGTGCCCGGCGAGCTGGCCGGCGTCGGGGTGCTGATCACCGGATCGGTGGTGACCGTGGCCGACGCCCGCCGGCTGCTCAAGCGATGACCGGCCCGGAGGAGCGGCCGGGCGTGGCGGACGGGCCGGCCGGCGGGCCGGCGGACGAGCCACGGACCGGAGTCGAGGGGTCGGCCGGGCCGGGGCAGCGGCGCTCGGGACTGCGCAACCCGGAGCGGGCGGTGCGCGGACTGGGCGCGGGGACGCTGGCGCTGGAGGCGCTGGTGCTGCTGCTGGCGATCCAACCGATCCGGGTGGTCGGCGGGCACCTGAGCGGTGCGGCCATCGGCGCGATCGTGGGGCTGGCGGTCGCCTGCGTCCTGCTGGCCGGGCAGATGAAGCGGTCGTGGGCGTGGCCCGCCGGCACCGTCCTGCAGGGCCTGCTGCTGCTCTCCGGGCTGCTGCACTGGTCCCTGCTCGTGCTGGGCGTCATGTTCGCCCTGGTGTGGGCGTACGCGCTGCACGTGCGGCGGGTCATCCTCGGCTGAGGCGCCGCCGCCGCTGGCGGCGGAGATCAGACGTCGGCCAGGGTGCGCCACTGGGTGAGCGCCACCCCGTGCCCGTCCGGGTCCTTGAAGGCGGCCGCCCACACCTCCAGCTTGGTGCCCCGGTTCACGACCCGGGGGGCGTAGGTGAACCGGACGCCGGAGTCGCGCAGCCGCTGGTAGGCCGCCTGGATGTCGTCGACCTCCAGGTTGACGTGGACCAGCCGGCGGCTGATCGGCGCGGCCCCGGTCACCCGGCGCAGCACCAGGCGGGTCGGCCCGGAGGTGAGGACGGCATTGCCGGCGCCCCGGTCCAGCTCCTCGAAGCCGAGGTCGCGGTAGAAGTCGAGGGACCGGTCCAGGTCGGTGACGAGCAGGGTGATCCCGACGCCGCTGATCGGGCTGCCGGCCATCCCGGCGGGCTCGTCGCCGGCCGGGCCGAAGATCGCCTCGTCCAGCTCCTCCGGGGTGGGTGGCGCCTCGGCGGCGGGTTCGTCCAGCGCGACGTCGATCGGGTCGACCGGCACGGTGTCGAACCGTTCCTCCGCGGGCGGGCGCGGCGCCGGGGCCCGGTGGGGCAGCGGGGCCGTCACCGGCTCGACCAGCTCGCCCTCCAGCACCTTCGGGCCGCCGGGACGCTGGTGCACCACCACCGGCTCACGCTCCTCGGCCAGCCCGACGACGTCGTCGAGGATCGGGTCCGGCGCGGGCGGGAAGTCGTCGCGGAAGTCGTCCTCCGGGGCCCGGTCGGCCCACGGCGGCGCCTCCTGGGGGATCAGAACCTCCTCCACCGGTTCCGGGCCGGCGTACTCGGGTGGCAGGTCGGCGACGGCGGCGGCGCTCTCGGCGTGGGTGGGCACCTCGTCCCAGAGCACGCGGACGTGCCGCTGGTCGTCGAGGGCGACCCGGATCGGCAGGGCCTGGCCCAGCGAGGGCCACTTGGCGACCGGGACCCGGGGTTCGATGATCTTCTTGGAGCGGGGTGGCAGCCCCGGCGCGTCGATCACCAGTTGCAGCTCGCAACGGCCGAACGCGTACTGGGTGGGCGGCTCGGAGGCGCTGTGCACGTGGCCCAGCCCGACGACCCAGGTGCGCCCGCCGCCGCGTACGGTGGCCAGGGCGATGGCGAGCACGAGCAGCGCCACGCCGAGCGCCACGATGGCCCAGCTGGTCATGCCCAGGCCGAACAGCGTGATGAAGGTCGCCACGGTGCCCAGCACCGCGCCGATCAGCTTGCGTACCGGCGCGATGGTCCGGTTCCCGCCATTCGCCACAGTGGACCTCCCAGGGGTTCCAGGGCCAGGCTAGGCCGGATCGGCGACCGAGGGAAAGAGCGGCCGCCGACCTGGCGCCGGGACCGGGTCGCTAGGCTGACCGTACCCAGCCCGACCCGCTTCCGCGCACAGGAGGAACCCAGCGTGTCCAGCAGCAGCCCGGACGAGCGCACGCTCGTACTGATCAAGCCCGACGCGGTCCGCCGCGGTCTGGTGGGGGAGATCCTCGCCCGGTTCGAGCGCAAGGGCCTGCGGATCGACGCGATGGTGTCCCGGACGATGGACGGCGACTTCGCCGACCAGCACTACGCGGAGCACGTGGACAAGCCGTTCTACCCGCCGCTGAAGGCCTTCATGACCGGCGGCCCGCTGGTGGCCCTGGTGCTCTCCGGCGACCAGGTGATCGAGGTGGTGCGCGCGATGATCGGCAGCACCGACGGCCGCAAGGCCGCCGCCGGCACCATCCGGGGCGACTTCTCCCTGTCCAACCGGGAGAACCTGGTGCACGCCTCCGACTCGGTAGACAGCGCCAAGCGCGAGATCGCTCTCTGGTTCCCCGAGCTCGGCTGATCTGCTCGTCGCCGGCCCCGGTCCCCGTCGCGGGCCGGGGCCGGCGCGCGTGCTCAGCCGGGTACGCGGGTCAGCTTGTCCGGGTTGCCGACCAGGTAGAGGCCGGTGATCCGGCCGTCGGCGGTGGTGGCGGCGAGCGTGTAGCGGCTGCCGGTCGGCCAGGTCACCAGCAGGGCCGGGGCGCCGTTCAGCTCGACCGGCGTGGCCCGTACCCCGGGCCGGCGGGGGCCGTACACGCCGGCGAAGAAGCGGGCGATCCGGTCCACCCCGTGCAGCGGGTTCCGGGCCGCGCGGACCCGCCCGCCGCCGTCGCTCCACGCGGTCGCGTCGGCGGCCACCAGTTCGGTCAGCCGGGCGAGGTCACCCTCGCGGGCGGCGGCGAGGAAGGCGTCCAGCAGCCGCCGCTGCTCGGCCGGGTCGGCGGTGAAGCGCCGCCGTTCGTCGGCGAGCCGGGCCACCGCGCGGTGGTGCAGCTGGCGGCAGTCCGCCGCCGACCGGTCCAGGATGTCGCCGATCTCGGCGTACGGCAGGTCGAAGGCGGTGTGCAGGACGTACACCGCCCGCTCCGGCGGGGTGAGCCGCTCCAGCAGGTGCAGCAGGGCGGTGGAGAGCGACTCGCGTAGTTCGACGGTGTCCAGCGGCCCGAACGGCGACGGGTCGGTGGGCACCGGCTCGGGCAGCCACGGGCCGACGTACGTCTCCCGGGCGGCCTGCCGGGCCCGGAGCCGGTCCAGCGCCAGCCGGGTGACCACCCGGGACAGGTACCGGCGCGGCTCGGCGACCGACTCCCGGTCGACGTCGACCCAGCGCAGGTACGCCTCCTGGAGCACGTCCTCGGCGTCGTGCAGGCTGCCGAGCAGCCGGTAGGCCAGCCCGAGCAGCATCGGCCGGTGCGCGGTGAGCGCACCGGCCGCCTGCGCCGCCGCGGGTGCCGTCACACCTCGGCCGGCGGCTGCGTCTGACTGGTCACCGAGATCCGATTCCACACGTTGATTGTGGCGATCGCGATAACCAGGTCGGCCAGTTCCTTCTCCGACCAGACCTTCGCGGCGGCGTCCCACACCTCGTCCGGCACGCCGTGCTCGCCGAGCCGGGTGACCGCGTCGGTCAGCGCCAGCGCGGCCCGCTCCCGCTCGGAGAAGAACGGCGCCTCCCGCCAGGCGGCTACGGCGAACAGTCGCCGGCTGTCCTCCCCGGCCGCGAGCGCCTCGCGGCTGTGCATGTCCACGCAGAACGAGCAGCCGTTGAGCATCGACGCGCGCAGCTTCACCAGCTCCAGCACGGTGTGGTCCAGGTTGGCGTGGAGGTACTTCTCCAGCCCGAGCACCGCCCGGTACGCCTCCGGAGCCACCGTCGCAATGTTGATCCGGCTCATCGCCGCCTCCCTCGTGTCGTCCCTAGGCCCCCACGACGAACCGGGCTCCACCCGGCGTGACACCCCACGGCTGTGACGCTCCTCATGACCCCCGCTCACTCCCGTCGATCATGAAGTTGACGGCGATGTGGATCTCCGCAGGTGCCGCTAACTCCATGATCAGCGGGGCGGGGCGGTGGGGGTGGGGGTGGGGGTGGGGCGGGGGGGTGGGGGGTGGGGGGGTTAGAGGGTGTCTAGGGAGGCGCGGCGGCGGGATTCGGCTTCGAAGAGTTTGAGGAGGGCGGCCGCCAGGAGGGCGTAGCCGAGGCCGACGGTGGCCTCGGCGGCGATCGCCGGGGCGGCCGCCGCGAGGCCCTCGCCGGCGGCCAGGTGGCGGGCGGCCTGCGCGGCGTGGGTGATGGGCAGCGCCTCGCCCACCGCGCGCATCCAGCCGGGCAGCCCGGCGGCGGGCACGTTCACGCCGGTGAGCAGGAGCAGCAGCGCCACCGAGACGTTGGAGACCACCCAGACGTCCCGGAACCGCAACCCCAGCGCGCCCAGGGTGAGGCCGAAGAAGCCGCAGGACAGCGCCGCCACCGCGAGGGTCGCGAACAGCGCCGGCAGGGCCGCCGGCGGCATCCGCAGCCCGAGCAGGAGCGAACCGACGGTCAGCGTGCTCACCGCGATGAGCAGGCCGTTGCCCGCGTACGGCAGGACCCGGCCGAGGAAGACGGCGGTGCGGCTGCGCGGGGAGAGCAGCACGTGCCCCAGGGTGCCGAAGCGCCGCTCGTTGGCCACCGCCATGGTGCCGCCGAAGACGCAGGAGAGCGAGGCGGCGAGCACCGCGTTGCCGACGATGTAGAAGCGGTCGTCGGCGACCCCGAGCTGCCGGCCCAGGTAGGCGAAGAAGAGCAGCTGGAAGATCGGGCCCACCAGCAGCGAGCCGATGAACATGGCCGGGGTGGTCCAGTTGAACAGGGCCCGGTAGGCGATCACGCCGCCGGTGCCGATCAGCCGGAAGAGTGCCATCGTCGTCCCCCTCAGGCCAGCGCGAGGGTCGCCGCGGCGCGGGCCCGTCGCTCGACGTAGGTCATCATCAGGGCGCCCGCGACCAGGCAGCCGAGGCTGATCGCCAGGCAGATGCCCAGCGACGGCCAGACCGGGCCGCCGACGGCCGCCTCGTGCACCGCGCGGGCCCCCCAGGTGGTCGGCAGCACGGCCGCGATCGGGCCGGTCCAGCCGGGCAGCACGGTGAGCGGCACCAGCATCCCGGAGACCAGCCAGATCGGGTATTCGAGGGTGTTGGTCAGCGCGTTCGCGTTGCGCATCAGCACGAACGTGGAGGCGAGCAGCAGGCCGAACATGCCGAGCCCGAGCACACAGCCGGGGACCGCGATCAGGAACAGCAGCGGGTGCGCGAAGTCCAGCGGGACGCCGTAGAGCAACCGACCCCAGAGCAGGGTGGCGAGCATGGCGTACGTGCCGGTGACCGCGGTGGCCAGGGTGATCGGCAGGACCATCAGCGCCGGCGGGCGGGGCGCCAGCATGATCATCTCCAGGGTGCCCTGCCAGCGCTGCCGCTGGATGGCGCCCCCGGAGCCGAACAGCACCGACGACCACACGCCCATCAGCCCGGCGCCCACGGCGGCCTCCAGCAGCCGGCCCGGCTCGCCGCCGGCCCGGAACAGGTAGACCGCCAGGGTCGCCTGCACCACCGGCACGATCAATGCGGTGGCGATCTCGAACGAGGAGCGGCTGAGCTGCTTGGTGTGCAGCAGCAGGCCCACCCCGATCATGCGGAGCAGGTTCACGCCGGCACCGCCTCGACCGGGCGGGCCGCCGGGGCGTCCACCCGGTTGACGATCGCCACGTACGCGTCCTCCAGGGTGGGCCGGCGGGCGCTGACCCGACCCAGCCGGACCCCGTCCAGCTCGCGCAGCACGTCCGCCTGCACGTCCACCCCCGCGTCGGACTGCACGGTCAGCACCTGGGCCGCGCCGGTGACCGTCACGCTCGCCTCGCGTACCCCGGGCAGGGCGTGGATCGCGGCGAGCCGGTCGTCGCTCACCCCGTACGCCTCGACCTCCAGCACCTGCCGGCCGTCGGCGTGGTGCCGCAGCTCGGCCGGGGTGCCCAGCGCCTGGATGGCGCCGTTGGCGATCACCGCGATCCGGTCGCAGAGCTCGTCCGCCTCGGCCATGTAGTGCGTGGTCAGCAGCACGGTGGTGCCGGTGGCGGCCAGGTCCGCGACGGTCTGCCGCAGCTCCCGGGCGGCCACCGGGTCGACCCCGATGGACGGCTCGTCGAGGGAAGAGCACCCGCGGCCGGTGCAGCAGGCCCCGGGCGATGTGCAGGCGCTGCCGCATGCCCCGGGAGTACCCCTCCACCCGCTCGTGCTCCCGGCCGGCCAGCCGGACCAGCTCCAGCAGCTCGGCGATCCGCGGCTTCTGCTCCCGTCCCGGCACGCCGTACAGCTCGGCGAAGTAGCGCAGGTTGTCCAGCGCGGAGAGCCGATCGTAGAGGCCCCGGTCACCGCCGAAGACGTAACCGATCCGGCGGCGTACCTCCCGGGTCTGGGTGACCACGTCGTGGCCGCACACCCGGGCGGTGCCGGCGGTCGGGATGAGCAGGGTGTTCAGCAGCTTGATGGTGGTGGTCTTCCCAGCGCCGTTCGGACCGAGCAGGCCGAACAGCTCCCCGTTGCCGACCGTCAGGTCGACGCCGCGGACCGCCTCCACCTCCCGGCGCTGGGGTCGTAACCATCCCGTCCGGCTGCGGTAGGTGCGGCGCAGCCCGGCCGCCTCGATCGCGTACTCGCTCATGGCGGCGAATCTAGGGAAAGCGGACGGGCCGGGGAAACGAATTCGGCGTCGGCCGAATCCTCAGGCGGACACGGTGGCCGGGTCCGCCCCGAGGAGGGTGACCAGGGCCAGGCCGGCCGGCTCCAGGCCGTACAGCACGCGCCGTCCGGCCCGGCGGCGGTGCACCACGCCGGCGGCGAGCAGCGCGGCGAGATGCTCGGAGACGGTGCTCGGGGCGAGCCCGAGGGTGGCGGCCAGCCCGGCGGTGGTGGCGGGCCGGGCCAGCGCCCGCAGCACCTGGGCCCGGCCCCGGCCGACCAGGACCGCCAACCGGTCCGGTCCGTCGTCGGCGGGCCGCCGGTCGGGCGTGGTCTCGGCCAGCACGGCGGCGCCGCGGGCCTGGTAGGAGACCGCGACGATCTCCGGGTGGTCGGTGGAGCAGGCCAGGGCGCCCCGGGAGAAGATCAGCGGGATCAGCAGCAGCCGCTTGTCCACCGCCCGGAAGCTGTGCTCCAGGGGTTTGACCAGGGTGAGCGTCGGTCGCTCCCAGCGCACCCGCTTGTGCAGGTCGGCCAGGAGGGCGTCCGGGCCGTCCGCGGCGAGCGCCCGGGCCCGATGCAGCACCTCCTCGTCCAGCGCCGCCCGCATCGCCGGCCACCATGGCGCGATGGCCGCGTCCCAGTACGCCTGGATGCCGTCCGCCAACCGGTGCAGGGCGGCCAGCCGGTCGGTGACGAACGGGCGCAGCCAGCCCGGCAGGTCGTCCGGGTCGTGGTAGCGGGGGATCTGCTCGGCGATCACCTCGGCCGGGGTGGCCCGCAGCGCGGCCAGTTCCTCGGCCAGGGTGGGGGCGGGCGACGGCGGGACCGGGGTGAGGAAGTCCGGGGCGCGGGAGTCGGCGGTGAGCAGCAGGGCGGGTGCCGTCTCCGGCACCTCGGTCAGCACCCGGCGGGCGTGCCGCGCCCAGCCGGTGTACGGCCAGGGCATTTCCTCCGGGTTCCGCTTCAGCAGGTAGAGGCTGGTCAGCACCTCCCAGAGCGGGCTGGTGGCGATCCGGGTACGGGCCAGCGTCGGCTCGTCCAACTCGATCCGGATCACGAGCCGAGATTACTCGGCGGCGGTCTCCGCACCCGATCGAGTACGCTTGACGGCACACAGGCGACGACCCGGCCATCACCGGCGAGCCTCCGGAAGAACAGCCGGGTGACCGGCCCAGTAGAACCGGACGGGACCGGCCCGTCACAGCCGGCCAACGAGCGGGCGGTCGCACCTTGGCCGCCAAGCGGGGTGGTACCGCGGGCCTTGCCCCGGGCACGCCGGTCACGGCGTACCGGAAACGGGCTCGTCCTCGCAGACCCACGACACGAGTGAGCTGCTGAGGAGAGCGACCCCCGATGGCCTATCCGTTGCACGACCCGACCGCCGCCGGCGTGCCGGCGAGCCCGGACCTGCCCGCGGTCGAGCGCCGGGTCCTGGAGCACTGGACGGCCGACAAGACCTTCGAGGCGTCGGTCGAGGCCCGCCCCGCCGGGGAGAACGGGAAGAACGAGTACGTCTTCTACGACGGCCCGCCGTTCGCCAACGGCCTGCCGCACTACGGCCACCTCTTCACCGGGTACGTCAAGGACGTGGTGCCGCGCTACCAGACCATGCGCGGCAAGCACGTCGAGCGCCGGTTCGGCTGGGACTGCCACGGCCTGCCGGCCGAGGTGGTGGCCGAGAAGCAGCTCGGCATCACCAGCAAGGCGGAGATCCTCGACCTCGGCGTGGCCCGGTTCAACGAGGCCTGCCGCACCTCGGTGCTGGAGTTCACCCAGGACTGGGAGCGGTACGTCACCCGGCAGGCCCGCTGGGTCGACTTCGCCAACGACTACAAGACGCTCGACCTGGACTACATGGAGAGCGTCATGTGGGCCTTCAAGACCCTGCACGACAAGGGTCTGGTCTACGAGGGCTTCCGGGTGCTGGCGTACTGCTGGCGGTGTGAGACGCCGCTGTCGAACACCGAGACCCGGATGGACGACGTCTACAAGGACCGGCACGACCCGACCCTGACGGTCTGGTTCGAGCTGACCGGCGACGAGTCCGCTCCGGAGCCGGTGCGCGGCCCGGTCCGGCTGGGCGTCTGGACCACCACGCCGTGGACCCTGCCGTCCAACCTGGCGCTCGCCGTCGGCCCCGACATCGAGTACGCGGTGCTGGACCGCGACGGCGACCGCTACCTGGTCGGCGCCGCCCGGCTCGGCGCGTACGCCAAGGAGCTGGAGGGGTACGAGCGGGTCGGCACGGTGTACGGCCGGGACCTGGTCGGGCGCCGCTACGCCCCGCTCTACGACTTCCTGGTCGAGCAGGCCGGGCCGAACGCGTACCAGGTGCTCGGCGCGGACTTCGTCACCACCGAGGACGGCACCGGGATCGTGCACCTGGCGCCGGCCTTCGGCGAGGACGACCAGAACACCTGCAACGCGGCCGGCATCCCGACCGTCGTCACGGTGGACGACCACACCCGGTTCACCGCGCTGGTCCCGCCGTACCAGGGCGAGCAGGTCTTCGACGTGAACAAGCCGGTGATCCGGGAGCTGAAGGAGCGGGGGGTGGTGCTCAAGCAGGACACCTACACCCACTCCTACCCGCACTGCTGGCGCTGCGACACGCCGCTGGTCTACAAGGCGGTGTCGTCCTGGTTCGTCGCGGTCACCAGGTTCAAGGACCGGATGGTCGAGCTGAACCAGCAGATCAACTGGACCCCGGGGCACATCAAGGACGGCTCGTTCGGCAAGTGGCTGGCCAACGCCCGGGACTGGTCGATCAGCCGGAACCGGTTCTGGGGCTCGCCGATCCCGGTGTGGAAGTCGGACGACCCGAACCACCCGCGGGTCGACGTGTACGGCTCGCTGGCCGACCTCGAGCGGGACTTCGGCGTACGCCTGACCGACCTACACCGGCCGGCGGTGGACGACCTGGTCCGCCCGAACCCCGACGATCCGACCGGCAAGTCGATGATGCGCCGGGTGCCGGAGGTGCTGGACTGCTGGTTCGAGTCCGGCTCGATGCCGTTCGCCCAGGTGCACTACCCGTTCGAGAACCGCGAGTGGTTCGAGCACCACTACCCGGGCGACTTCATCGTCGAGTACATCGGACAGACCCGCGGCTGGTTCTACACCATGCACGTGCTGGCCACCGCGCTGTTCGACCGGCCGGCGTTCCGCAACTGCCTCAGCCACGGCATCCTGCTCGGCTCGGACGGGCGCAAGATGTCCAAGAGCCTGCGCAACTACCCGGACGTCTACCACGTCTTCGACTCGTACGGGTCGGACGCGATGCGCTGGATGCTGATGTCGTCGCCGGTGCTGCGCGGCGGTGACATGTCGGTGACCGAGGCGGGCATCCGGGACGCGGTGCGGCAGGTGCTGCTGCCGCTCTGGAACGTCTGGTACTTCTTCTCGCTCTACGCCAACGCGGACGGCTACCCCGCGCGCCGTCGGACCGACTCGACGCACCTGCTCGACCGCTACGTGCTGGCGAAGACGAACGAGCTGGTGGCGACGGTCGGCGCGCAGATGGACGCGTACGACATCTCCGGCGCGTGCGGCACCGTCCGGTCCTACCTGGACGCACTCACCAACTGGTACGTGCGTCGCTCGCGGGACCGGTTCTGGTCCGGGGACGCCGACGCCTTCGACACCCTGTGGACGGTGCTGGAGACGCTCTGCCGGGTGGTGGCGCCGCTGGCGCCGCTGACCGCGGAGGAGATCTGGCGCGGCCTCACCGGCGAGCGGTCGGTGCACCTGACCGACTGGCCGTCGGCGGACGAGTTCCCGGCCGACCACGACCTCGTCTCGGCGATGGACAACGTGCGGTCGGTCGCCTCGGTGGCGCTGTCGCTGCGCAAGGCGAAGGGGCTGCGGGTCCGGCTGCCGCTGTCGAAGCTGACCGTGGCCTCGCCGGTCGCCGCCCAGCTGCGGCCCTTCGCCGACCTGGTCGCCGACGAGGTCAACGTGAAGGAGGTCGACCTCACCGACGAGGTGCAGGCGTACTGCCAGCAGGTGCTGACCGTGGTGCCGCGGGCGCTCGGCCCGCGGGTCGGTAAGGCGGTCCAGCAGGTGATCAAGGCGGTCAAGGCGGGGGAGTGGGAGCTGGTCGACGGCGCCCCGGTCGCTGCCGGGATCACCCTCGCCGAGGGCGAGTACGAGCTGCGCCTGGTCGCCGCCGACGCCGAGCACTCCGCGCCGCTGCCGGGCGGCGAGGGCGTGGTCGTGCTGGACACCGAGGTCACCCCGGAGCTGGCCGCCGAGGGGCTGGCCCGGGACGTGGTCCGGGTGGTGCAGCAGGCCCGCCGGGACGCCGACCTGGACGTTTCGGACCGGATCGCGGTCGCGGTCTCGGCGTCGGAGGAGGTGCGCGCGGCGGTGGCCGCGTACACCGACTTCGTGGCCCGGGAGGTGCTGGCCGACACGGTCGACTTCGCCGAGGGCGTCGAGGGCTTCGCCGGCGAGGTCGGCGAGGGTGAGCCGGTGACGGTGGCCGTCCGGCGGGTATGAACGGTGAGGAAGGGCCCCTTCTCGACGCATTCGGTAGCGGAGGGGCCCCTTCCTGACACCCGCACCAGCGGGTGGACTGCCGGCCACCCCGTCGGCCGACGGTGGCGGCGTCCGCTACCGTGACAGCGCCTGTTTCCTGTACGACCGCCGGAGGACCCGTGCCGCTGCTCTACACCATCGGCAAGCTCACCGTGGCGCCCACGCTGCGGTTGGCCTTCCGTCCGCACGTGGAGGGGTTGGAGCACATCCCGGCGACCGGCGGCGCGATCTTCGCGGGCAATCACCTCTCCGTCGCCGACGAGCTGCTCCTCGGCACCGTGGTGCCCCGGCACCTGGCCTTCTGGGCCAAGTCGGAGTACTTCCGGGGCACCGGCGTGAAGGGCGCGTTCTCCAAGTTCGTGCTCACCGGGCTGGGTGCCATCCCGGTCGAGCGGGCCGGCGGCCGGGCGGCGCTCTCCGCGTTCGACGCCGCCATCCCGGTGCTCAAGGCCGGTGACCTGGTGGCCGTCTACCCGGAGGGGACCCGCTCCCCGGACGGCCGGCTCTACCGGGGGCGGACCGGCACGGCGCGGCTCGCGCTGGCCGCCGGGGTGCCCGTCATCCCGGTCGGCGTGACGGGCACCGACAAGGCCCAGCCCATCGGGACCCGGGTGCCCCGACCGGGCAAGGCCAAGATCACCATCAGGTTCGGCAAGCCGCTGGACTTCACCGGCCGCTCCGACGACCGGACGTCGCTGCGCGCGATGACCGACGAGCTGATGGCCGAGATCCAGAAGCTCACCGGCCAGGAGTACGTGCCCCGCTACGCCCCCAAGCGCACCGAGCCGACCGCCGACCCCACCACCGACCCCGCCTCCTGACCCGCCGCCGGCCGGTCAGGGCGGGTCGCTGCCGCGCTGCTTCTCCTGGGCGACCACGGCGTCCAGGTCGGTGAGGCGCTCCATCTGCTTCATGGTGCGGGCCATCCGGGCGTTGGCCGGGATCCGGCTGCGGTTGGCCGCCAGGAAGGCCCAGTAGCCGGCCGTGAACGGGCAGGCGTCCGGGCCGAGCCGTTTTTTCGGGTCGTACCGGCAGCCGCCGCAGTAGTCGCTCATCCGGTTGATGTACGCGCCCCCGGAGACGTACGGCTTGGTGGTCATCCGGCCCAGGTCGGCGTACTGGCTCATGCCCACCACGTTGCCGGTCATCACCCAGTCGTAGCCGTCGACGAAGCGGGTCCGGAACCACTCGACCAGCTCGGCCGGGCGCCAACCCCGTTGCAGGGCGTAGTTGCCGAGCACCATCAGCCGGGGAATGTGGTGCACCCAGGCCCGGTCCCGGACGCCGGCGAGCACGTCGTGGAGGCAGTGCGCGTCGACCGCGTCCGCGTCCAGGTCCTGCCACCAGCCCGGCAGCGAGCGTCGCGCGCCCAACTCGTTGCTGCTGCGCCAGGACGGCTCGAAGTACCAGTAGGTGTGCCAGATGTAGTCCCGCCAGCCCATCACCTGCCGGATGAAGCCCTCCACGCTGGCCAGCGGCGCGCCCTGCTTCCGGTACGCCTGCTCGGCGCCCCGGACCGCCTCCATCGGGTCCAGCAGGCCCAGGTTGAACGCGGCGGAGAGCATGCTGTGCGCCAGCCAGGGGTCGCCGGCGAGCATGGCGTCCTCGTACGGGCCGAACGCGGCCAGCCGGTGCCGGAGGAAGTGCCGCAGCCGGGCCTTGGCCTCCTTGGTGGTGGCGGGGAAGCGGCGCGGGCCGTCCCGGCCGGCGAACCGGATGCCCTCCCGCTCCCAGTGGTCCAGGTCGGCCCGGACCTCCGCGTCGATGTCGTCCTCCTTCGGCATCGGCGCGGCCGGCACGTCCAGCTCCCCGTCCTTCGGCGGCGCCTCGCGGTTCTCGGTGTCGTAGCTCCACCGGCCGCCCACCGGGTCGGGGCCGTCGAGGAGCACCCGGTGGTGGTCCCGGGCGAACCGGTAGAAGGACTCCATCCGCAACGCGCCCCGGCGGCTGTCGGCCCAGTCGGCGAAGTCCTCCAGGCTGGTCACGTACCCCCGGGCCGGCAGCACGGTGACCCGATCCAGGTCGCGGACGAACGCCAGGGCGGCGCGGGAGGTCGGGTGGCAGACCTCCAGCGGCTCGCGGACCTTCCGCAACGCCTGCCCGTACGTCTCGGCGCGCAGGAAGATCGCCTGGTCACCCAGCTCGGCGGCGCGGTGGCGGAGCGCGGAGAGGATCAGGTGCGCCTTCTGCCGGTGGTAGACGCGGCGGCGGAAGACCGCCTTGGACTCGATCAGCAGGACCGGTTGGGCCCGGTCGTCGAGGAAGTGCGGCCCCAGCTGATCGGCGAAGAGCCAACGCCGCGACATGTCCCAATTCTCCCCTGAAACGCCCAAAGCGCGAGGGAGAATCGTAAGACCTTTACGTGTTCGAAACCTTACTCAGCGTCGCCGATCAGGACTGCTTCGGGGTGACCACCTCGGCGCGGAGCTGGTCGAGCAGGCGGGCGCTGTCCTCCACGGAGAGCCGGGTGAAGACGCCGGTGGTCAGGCTGCCGTGGTCCACCGAGGTGCAGACCACCACCGCGTCGCCGTCCATCCGGCCCACCGCGCAGCGCTCGTAGCGGCCCCGGACGTTGGTCTCCACCGGCACCGCGTCGCCCAGCGCGTACTGGTCCTTCAGCCGGGCGATCTCGGCGTCGGCGTCCGACTCGGGGGTCAGCCGGAACCCGGTGCCGCCGAAGAGGGCCACCCGCTTACCGTCGCTCGTGCCGTAGACCCCGGCGAAGGTGTCCTCGGCGAGCAGGTGTGCCTTGCGTACCTCGTTTCTCAGCTGCTCGGCGGTGGCCTGGCTGCGCTCGTCGTCCCGCAACCGCAGGCCGTGGGCCTGATCCGGCAGCGCGGCGCTGGCCGGGTACTGGCTGGAGACCGGCGCCGCCCACCAGAGCGGGACGCCGCAGCAGCAGGCGACGGTGAGCAGCAGCACCCAGGGCCAGCGGCGCCGGCGGCGGACCGGGACGGCCACGTACCCCTTGGGTGGCCGCCACCCGGGCGGCGCGGT
>NZ_RJLN01000092.1 GCF_003725545.1 Micromonospora solifontis
GAGGCGGCGGCCGAGCTGGACGCGCGGCGGCTGGGGGAGCGGCCCGAGTCGCGGCCTGCGTGACCCGCTACACGGCCCGGAGCGTACATAAAACTTGTACGCGAGACTGTCGTCCGCATACAATGAAGTTGTACTTTCTGCCACCCATCATGCCTGTTAGGAGAGCTGAGATGCTGAGCTACGAGGAGATCCTGGAGCGCGCCCTGATGGTCGCCATGGAGGGTCTGGACCTGGAGATGGCGGCCGAGTCGGCCGGCGACGAGCCGCTGACCGACGACGACAACGAGCCGGTCGAGGTGCGCGAGATCCAGACGCTGGCCGACGCGGGCTTCATGACGCGGGACAACGGGGTCGTGATCCGGCTGACCGACGGCCGCGAGTACACCCTCACCCTCAACCAGTACCGCTGACCGAGCCGGCGGGCGCGCCTCGAGCGCGCCCGCCTTCTTCGTGCCCGACCCGACCTGACCTGACCCTGACCTGAGGAGAGAGACATGAGCGACCTGATCTGCACCGAGCGCCTGGTGATCCCGACCTTCAACGCCGAGTTCGTGCCCGAGGAGGACCACGGCCCGTGCGCGGGCGTCGCGGTCGCCCGCGTGGTGATCGAGCACGACGGCGAGAAGTGCGGGGACGGCGGGCTGTGCCTGTTCGACCCGGCCGAGGGCCTGGAGCTGGACCCGTGGCGGCAGGAGCGCCTGCTGTGCGCCGACCACCTGTACGAGCACGAGCGGGCGGTGGCCGAGCGCGGCGAGCTGGTGGGGGAGACGCTGACCCGCCTGTGACACCGAGGAGAGCCGCCCGGGATCCCCGGGCGGCCTCGACCTGTTGGAGGGGAAACCGATGGAGAGCAAGACGGTGCCGGTCGTGCCGGCACTGCCGACCGGCGGCCGTGCCGCCGAGGCCGCCGGGTAGGCCGGCGTGGTTCACGTGGAGAAGGTCGACGTGCCGGAGCGGCCGAGCAAGGGCGCGTGGGTGTCGGTGTGGCTGGCGTTCGGTGCCGGCATCGCGGCATCGCTGGCGGCGAACATCGCGCACGCCGGTGCCGGAGGCGTCGCCCGTGCCGTCGCCGGTTGGGCGCCGCTGGCGCTGCTGCTGTGCTCGGAGGTGATGACGCGGGTGCCGGCACCGCGGCACAAGTGGCTGCGGCGGGTGCAGGTCGTCAGCACGGTGATCGTCGCCGGGGTCGCGGCGCTGGCCAGCTACCGGCACATGAAGGGCCTGGCCCTGGAGTACGGCGAGGACGGCCTGACGGCGAGCACCCTGCCGCTGTCCGTCGACGGCCTGGTGGTCGTGGCGTCGATCGGGCTGGTGGTGCTGTCGCAGCAGCGGCGCGAGGCGGAAGCGGCCGAGCGTGCCTCCGCCCTGGCCCGTGCCGCCGAGCAGGAGGCGTTTCTGGCTGCCGTCGCCGCGGCCCCGGTGCCGCCCCCGGTGCCGGTGCCGCCGGCCGCCGTGCCGGTGCCCGAGCCCGTGCCGATGCCGCTGCCGGAGCCGAGTGCCGCCGAGCCCGAGCCGGCGCCGGTGCAGGACCCCGAGGCGGTGCCGCCCGTGCCGGAGCCGGAGCCCGTGCCGGTGCCGCCGGACCCGGAGCCGGTGCCGAAGCCGGCGCGGGTGCCGCTGCCGTCGCTGGAGGTGGTGGTGCCGCCGGAGCCGTGGCCCGCACGGCGGCCGGTGCCGCCGCCGGACCCGGACCCGGTGCCGCCGGACGGTGCCGACGAGAACGCGGCGGCGCGGAAGGTGTGGCGGGACTCGCTGGCGGCCGGGGAGCCGCTGACGGGCAAGGCGCTCGGCGACCGCTTCAAGCGGAGCGAGCGGTGGGGCCGGAACCGGATTACGGAGGCCCGGAAGGAGCTCCAGGCCGAGCAGGATGCCGGCGGGGACGTCGCTGGCGAAACCGACCAGCAGGACGCCCGGGTGCCGGTCGGCGCCGGGGTCGAGTAGGAGGAGAGACAGATGGTGTCGATGGCGATGATCGCGGCCGAGCGGGCGGCGCAGTGGGACGACAGCCCGTACGCCTGGGTGATTACCCGGGACCGGGCCCACGAGCTGCGCGGCGGTGAATCGGAGATCGGGACGGCCGGGCCGAAGAAGGCGACGGACGAGACGGTCGAGCGGGCCCGGACCGAGGGCCGGCCGTGGCGGATGCTCGACGAGGGCGACGTCGACTGCGACCAGGCCGACGTCGACGCGGACGAGCGCGGCGTGGTGTACGAGGGGCTGATCTGGACGGCGGGGGAGCCGGGCGGCGAGGAGGACTTCGGGCCGCTGTACGACTTCGGGACGCCGAACTACGGCTGCGTCGAGATCCAGTACCGCGAGGGCGACCGCTGGGTTTCGCTGTAGTGGCGATCCGTCCGGTCGCAGTGGTTAAATGTGACCGGCTTCGTCTCAGGGAGTCGCTCGGATCGCGGGGCCGGTCAGCAGAGCCGTCGGGGGACAGCGCAATCTGACCGGCCCGGTAACGAGCAGAGGGCCCGGCACCCATGTCAGGGGGTGCCGGGCCCTTTCGTGTCGGGGTTGCGTCGTCGGGGTAGGGGGGTACGGTGTCCGGGACGCGACAGTTACGCGTTGGTAACTCCTATGCGCGTGTACGTAGCACGGTGCTATGGGGCACTGCTAGCTTATAGGCCGGTCGAGTTCAGGCCGGCCTTTCGTGTGGGGGTCAGACGGTGCGGTGCTACGGGTACGACGAGACGGGCAGACAGATCATCGACGCCGAGGCGACGGTGATCCGTGAGGTCGTGAAGCGGGTCCTCGACGGGGACAGTATGCGGTCTGTCGTCGCGGACCTGCGGGCTCGCGAGGTCGCGACGTCCGCCGGGCGGCCCTGGACCCAGCAGTCGCTGTCGCGGCTGCTGCGCAACCCGCGGCTGGCGGGGCTGAAGACGTACCTCGGCGAGGTTGTCGGCGACGCCCCGTGGCCGGCGATCATCGACCGGGACACGCACCAGCAGCTGCTGGCGCTGCTCGACGCCCCGGAGCGCAAGCAGCCGCACGCGACGAACCAGCGGAAGTACCTGCTGTCCGGCGGGTTCCTGGTGTGCGGGTATCCGCTGCCGGACGAGACGGGGACCGGCACGAACATTGACGGGAAGCCGCTGTATACGCAGCCGAGCAACAGCGGCAAGCGCGGGTACGTGTGCCGGGCCGGCAGCCCTAGCTACGGGTGTGGGCGCATCCGGATCGCGGCGGAGAGCCTGGAGGAGGAGGTCGCCGCCCGGGCCCTGGCACGGCTGGCGTCGCCGAAGATCCGGGCGCGGCTGGAGCGCGCAGTCGGCTCGGCGAAGGACGGCGCGGCGACGATGGAACGGGTGCTCCAGGCGATCGACGACCGGCTGGCCGAGGCGGGGCAGGCGTACGCGCGGCGGGAGATCAGCCTGGTGACGCTGACGGCGATCGAGGCCGAAGCGAAGCGCGAGCAGAAGCAGGTCCGCGAGCGCATTGCCCAGGCGGCGCGGTTGCAGGCGCTGCCGGCGACGACGCCGGAGGGCCTGTCCGAGTGGTGGGTCGACGCCCCGCTGGAGCGGCGCCGCGAACTGCTGGCTCTCGTCCTGGACCGGATCATCGTGAAGCCGGCGACCCGGGCCGGTGCGTCGCAGCTCGACCTCGACCGGCTGGAGTTCGTGTGGAAGTAGTGGAGTGATACTGCTCCACAACGGACTATCGGCGCGAAGGCGTCCTATGTAACCAGAATTCGGGAATCTTCTTTCACTGTGGACAGTGGATCTGTTGCGCTGCGTTTCGGCGTGCCTATGATCCTCTTCGTTCGATCTTTCAATGGCCCTGCTCAAGTCGCCCGCCCTATGGGGTCACAGTGGGATGGCTAGTGCATCGAGACGGACGGGGAGCTGCACGTTGCATCGCAAGCGCATGATCGAGATCCACAAGCTGGCGGAGCGGATCGAGGCCGAGCTGGCATCCGGCCGGGCGGACGACGCCGACCTCAGCGACGAGCAGGTGGAGAAGGTCGCAGAGGTGCTACGGCCGGCGCCGGTCGAGCTGCCCAGCATTGCCCGTCGGGTGGTGCGCCGCAGCGCGGGCTACGTGGCCGCCGGCCCCCTGGCCCCGACGCTCCTCGCCTCTCTGGCCTGCGCTGTTGCGTGATGTGCTCCACGGTCACCCGTACATAGATTATTGACGCCAAGATCGTTTTTCGACTACAATGAATGTGTACGTCTGGTACTCGTTCACTGTGGAGGAAACGATGACTGCGACTGCTACCGCGAAGCGGCCGGCGAAGGGCAACAAGGGGCCGGTGGTGCGGACCATCCCGGTCGCCAAGATCGAGGCAGACCCGGACCAGCCGCGCAAGCAGTTCACCGAGGAGGAGCTGGCCGAGCTGGCGGCATCGATGCAGAAGCTCGGCCAACTCCAGCCGGTCGCCGTGCGCAAGACGGCGAAGGCGGGCCAGTATCGCCTGGTCGTCGGCGAGCGGCGCTGGCGGGCCGCCCAGCAGGGCGGCATCGAGGAGCTGCACGCGATGGTGTGGGAGATGGACGACGAGGCGGCGTTCATCGCGCAGGTGGCGGAGAACGTCAACCGGCAGGACATGACGCCGATGGAGGAGGCCGCCGCCTACCAGCGCCTCGCGCAGGCCGGCTGGGAGACGGAGCGGATCGCCGAGCTGTTCGGCAAGAGCCAGCCGTACATCGGGTGGCGGATCGACCTGCTCGGGCTGATCGACGACGCGAAGCAGCTCGTCGCCAAGGGGCAGCTGCAGGTGGGCGTCGCCTGGTACGTGTGCCGGCTGTCGGCCGACCAGCAGCGGCGGTTCCTGGTGAAGTGGGCGCGGGGTGAGTTCAGGTCGGCGCGGGACGCCGAGGAGTTCGCGAAGGCGTGCAAGTTGGCTGAGGAGCAGGCGGGGTTCTTCCAGATCGACGAGGAAGAGCACAGCGAGGAGAAGCAGGCGGAGGTCGTCGCCAAGCGGAAGAAGGTGGTCAGCAAGATCGACCGCCTGGCGGCGGCCGGCGAGATCCTGGCCGAGCTGGCGGCGATGGACGCGGAGGAGCTGGCAAAGGTCCTCGCGGGCGCCGACGGCGGCGTGGCGGCGTACCGGCAGCGGGTCGACCACCTGCGGACGGCGGCGGGGAAGGTGTCGGCGAAGCTGCGCAAGGCGCAGGCCCTGGCGGCGTCGGTGACGGTGGAGCTGGACCCGGAGGCTGTGGTGCAGGTGTCGGCCGCGGTCGTCGACGTGACGTCGGTAGGTCCGATCAAGGTGGACCCGAACTGCACCTGGGAGGGCCACGACAACGCGGTCGACGAGGCGGGGTTCTGCCCGGTGTGCCAGCACTGAGCTGAGCGGCCGGTGACAGTGGACGCCCCGGGGGTTGACCCGCGGGGCGTCCCGCGTTCCGGCGATACCTGTGCGGGCGCAGTGGGAGTGCGTATGCTCCGGGCGTGGACGGCTGTTCGCGTGGAGCGCCCTAATGCCGGTCGTCGGGCCGATCGACCTACCGCCGTGCGGGGTCTGCCGGCGCGGCCGGGTCCGCGTGCGTCGCGGCGACCGGGACCCGGTGGTGTTGTGCCTGGCCTGCGACGGCGGGCCGCTGGTGGACAAGGCTCGCGCGGTGCTCTCCGACGACCAGCGGCGGGCGTTGAACCTGTGAGGCGGCCTCGCTGTGCCCGCAGCGTATACGGTCGCAGTTTGACCGCACGTGCTCTGTCCAATACAATGTTTATGTACAACCCGGCTGTTGGAGGCGATCGGTGCGAGGCGAGTGGTCACGGTCCTGTGGGCGTGGCCGCTGCCGTCCGGGTCGGCCCGCCTGCGGCAGTCGATGCGTCGAGCGCAGGCAGAGCTGTACCGGCAGGCGCGGATGCTGAACGCGGTCCCGCTCGGACCGGCGACCTTCCGGGTCGCCCGACGCGCGGTGTTCGACACCCACGCCGGTCCGGCGCTCGTCGCGGAAGTCAGGGCAGCGAAGCTGCCGGAGCAACCGAACGGAGAGGGGACAACTGTGCCCGCAAGCTATACGGCCGCAATGCTCGACTGCGGCCACGTGTCCGTTAGGGGTGAGGCGCGATGAGCCTCACCGCCCAGCAGGAAGAGCAGGCCCGGCAGGTGAAGGCGGCCCTGCCGGGCTACCTGGCGGTGCGGGAGATGGCGGCCGCCGTGCTCCTCGCAGCCGGGAAGGACATCGGGCTGCGTCTGGACGAGCGCGACGCCCGCGACCTGGCCGAGGCCGTGGTCGACGCGATCCACAAGGGCGCCGAGGTGCGCGGGATCGCGTTCGCCTGCGACGTCGCCGACATGGAGCTGGCCGCCCACCACCGGTACCTGCTCCCGCGGGCGAAGGCGGAGGCCGAGGCCGGCGACCCGCTGGCCCGCCGGGTCCTGCACGACCTGGAGAAGTACGTCGAGGGCGCGGCAAAGCTGCGTGACGAGCTGGTCGAGCGGCTGGCCCGGGTCGGCGGGCAGTGGATGGCCGAGCGACAGAAAGTCGTCGCGGTGGTGCCGATGCCGGCCCCGGACAAGGGCCAGCACCGGGCGAAGGCTGCGGCGTAGTGGCCGACGAGCCGCAGACGGCGCGGGACCGGGCGTTGGCCCGGGCCCGCGCCACCCGGCGCGAGACGGGGGCCGAGCCGCCGCCGCGCCGGGGTCGGCCGATGGGGACCCGGCCGCCGGCGGACGCCCCGCCGGTCGACGACCGGGTAGCGACCCTGGCCACGAGGTACCTCGTCGACGGCTACAGCGCCGACGAGGTGGCCGAACGGCTCGGGGTCGACCGCAGATGGTGCCGGGGGATCGCCGCCCGGCTGCGAGGAGGGAGGTAGCCGATGACCGACCAGGTGGCGGCCAGCCCCGACGAGGAGCCCGTGGAGTGCGAGGACTGCGGACGTCCGTTGCGGACGCCGCGGGCCCGCGCCGAGCGGGTCGGACCGAAGTGCCGCCGCAAGCGGCTAGCGATGGGAGGAGCAGCGTGAGCGTGATCCTGAGGCACGAGGGCGGGATCTACGTGCCGATGGTGGAGGCGACGGCGAAGATGCCGCTGCCACCGCTGCCGGACAGCCAGCGAGCCGACGCCGGGAACGGCGAGCCGATCGAGTGGCTGGAGCTGCTGACCGTCCACGGTCCGCCGTCGGTGGTCGCGTCCGCGCTGGACGCGCTGGGCGCTCACCTGGACGAGCTGGTCCCGTTGATCGGGAAGCTCTACGACGACCACGAAGAGCCTCAACATGGAGGTTGAGTTGCAGCTGTTCACGAACCGCTACCAGCGGTTCAGGCCCGACCAGGGCGCGCCCGTCCGGACGACGGTCGGGAAGCCCCGGTTCCAGTTGCCGTACGACGTCGCCGGGTTCGCCCGGCTCCTTGCGCCGACGTACGGGATGCTGCGGATGCAGGAGGGGCCGTACCGGCTCATCTACCTGGAGCGGCTGGAGGCCGCGGGGGTGGATCTGATCTCAGAGCAACTGGCGGAGATCGCGGACGCGGCCAGCAGTGACCGCCTGGTCCTGCTCTGCTTCTGCGACCTGAACGTGCCACCGCCGGACAACTGGTGCCATCGGCGCATGTTCGCCGCGTGGTGGGAAGACCAGACCGGCAACGAAGTACGCGAGCTGGACCGGCGGCGCGAAACGCCGGCGGCGACCTTGTTCTGACGACGAAGGAGTTCACGTGGAACTGACTCTTGACCGACCGGAGGCGAGCGTGCCGCTCGACTTCGACACGGCGCTCCAGCCCGGCGAGTCCGGGTACTTCTCCGGGGAGTGGCTGGAGTACACGCACGACGGCGGCCGCCGGTTCGAGTCGGCGTACGCCGGCACGCTGGTCCGCCGGTGGAACGGCTGGGCGGTGTGGTCCTGCAACCGCGAGGTCGCCGCGGCGATCGTGACCGACCAGGAGATGTCCCGGCGGCACAACCGGGTGCTGCTGGCGCACTCCGGGCTGTCCGGCGACAAGCTGGAGCGGTACCTGGACCAGGACGTGCCACCGATGCGCTGGGACGGCGACGCGATTGTGGTCGACCGGAAGGCGCTCGGCGAGGAGGACCTGCGCATCGAGCCGGACAAGCACGGCCGGTACGTGGTGATGGGCGGCCACTGGATGTGGGAAGAGGTGCCGGTCGACGCGGCCGACACGGTGCATGGGGTCGCTGAGCGACCGTAGCCGTACAGCTGGGGGCCGGTCCGCTGGGCCGGCCCCCTTCGCGTCGGCAAGATCGACGGTGATCCCGGCGGGATCACGGCGAGGAACAGAGGGCTACAAGCGGCCACAATGGAGCACGAGTAGACACAGGCTGAGCAGGCCGGATACCATTGGCGCAGGTCAGAGGTCCGCAGCCTGGGGGTTCAAGTCCCCCCTCGGACACTCCCGCGTAGCATCCGTGCGACGTTGGACGTACAGGTGGTCAAGCATGCTTGACCACCTGTTTTCACTCTCTGTTACCGCCGTTGGTGGCAGCCTCGTCGTTCGGCGAGGTGGGTCATGACAGACCGGCCGATCGATTCGGTGATCCCGGCGGTGGTTCCGTCAGGTGGGCGCAAGATCCGCGGTGACTTGGGTGCCGCGATGAAGCGACCGCCTCTGCCGCTGGCGCGACTGGCTCCTACTCGTGACAGCAGCACGGTGTATGGGCTGGCGACTCTTGATGTGCCATGCGCTGCATCTACCGGCACGCGGTCATGGATGGCCTGATCCGAGAGGCCGACAACCCCGCCGCCCGGGTCGCCAAGCCCCGCCGGCTGGCCAGCACCCGCCGCGCCCTCCCAGCGGCGCAGCTTGCCGCGATCAGCCACATCGCCGTCACCACCGGCAACGACCCACACCTGGACAGCCTGCTGATCCGACTGCACCTGGAGACCGCCTGCCGCCGCGGCGGGGCGCTGGCGCTGCGCCCGCGAGACCTCGATCCAGACCAATGCCTCATCTACCTGCGGGAGAAAGGCGGCACGTCCCGTTGGCAGCCGGTCTCACCAACGCTGATGCGGCACCTGGTGACGCATCACGCCGAGCGGGGCGACGACGACCGCAACGGGAGCCTGCTGCGCTACCACAGCGGTCGGCCTTTGACCTACCGCCGCTACGACCACCTGTGGCACCGCATCGGCACCCACCTGCCCTGGGTCGCGGCGCAACAGGTCAGCACCCACTGGCTACGCCACACCACCCTGACCTGGGTCGAACGCACCTGCAGCTACGCCGTGGCCCGCGCCTACGCCGGACACAGCGGCAAGAACGACGCCGGCACCACCATGACCTACGTCCGCGCCGAAGTCCAAGAAGTCGCCGCTGCCCTGGCCACGCTCACCGGCGAGCCGCACCCTCTGGCCGGCCCCGACACCAGCACACACAATCGTCCACCCACGGAGGATTCTGCTTCCGCTTGAATCCCACCACTCTGGGCGGCTCGTGCCTCCCCAACGGTGTGTCGGGTGTCGCCGCTCATGTTCTGTTGTTCGCCGGTGAGACGTCATGATCGCTGCCAGGCGGTCGAGCAGCGGCTGCCTGGCCGTGGGCTGCTGAAACTGATGACGAAGCGGTGGGTTCGGCGGGCGTGGCGTTAGGCGAAGGTGTTTGCCACGGCGATGCGGACCGGGTCGGGGTTGGCCCAGCTCCAGTTCGGGTGGGCCCGGTTGGTGAGCAGCACCAGCACGGCGCGCCGGCGGCGGTCGACCAGCAGTGAGGTGCCGGTGAATCCTGTGTGCCCGAATGTGGTGGGCGCGGCCAGCCGGCCCATGAACCACGGCTGGTTCAGCACCACCCCGAGGCCGTGGTCGGAGGTGCGCCGGGGACGTTCTGGGTCGACTGCGGGCAGCCCGGAGTTGGCGTTGCGCAGCATCCGAGCGACGGTGCTTTCGGCGAGGATCCGCTTCCCGCGGTAGGTCCCGCCGTCGAGCATTAACTGCCCGACGACTGCCACCTCCTCGGCGGTGCTGAAGATCCCGGCGTGCCCCGCGACACCGCCGAGGCGGTTGGCGACGTCGTCGTGCACCACGCCCCGCAGTAGTCCCCGGGAGGACCGGGCGTCGGTGGCCACCAGGAGGTTGGCGCGGTCCGCCGCGCTGAGCCAGGTGTTCGGGTTGAATCCGGTGTGGCGTAGCCCGAGCGGGATGGTCAGGCCCGTCCGTAGGGCCTGGTCGAGGCGCTGTCCGGTTACCTTTTCGACGAGCTTGCCGACGACCATCAGGCCCACGCTGGAGTAGCGGAATACCTTGCCTGGCACCGCTCCGGTGACCAGTGGCGTCGCCAGCACCGCACGCCAGCGTTCGGCCAGGGTTGTGTAGCCGGTCACCTTCGCCCCGACGGGTAGGCCGCTGGTGTGTGTCAGCAGCATCGCCACCGTGACGGCGGACTTACCGGTGCCGGTGAACTCGGGGAGGTAGTGCACCACTGGCGCGTCGAGGTCGATTCGGCCCTTGTCGACCTGTTGTAGCGCAAGGATCGCGGTGTAGACCTTGGTGAGCGAGGCGAGGTCGAAGATGGAGTCTGGGCGCATCGCGACGCGTTTCGCGGCGGGCAGCAGCACCGGGCCGGCTCCGTAACGCAGGGCTTCCCCGACGGCGAGATGGGCGGTCGGTTTGCCGTCGCTGAGCGCCAATGCCACCGCTCCGGCGTATGTGGGGTGCTTCGGGTTCTCCTTGGTCGGCTGGAGGTAACGGTGAAGGACCGTCGCCAACAGTCTCGGCCGGGCGGCTGAGGGGGTTGTTGTGCCCTCGGTCGACGCGAGTCCAGCGCCCGGCCGGGCAGACGCCGCAGCGCCCTGGTTGCTGCCCGGCGCGTCGAGGCGGGGGGAGGGTACGTTCCAGGCGCCGGCCCGTGCGGCGGGCGGGTTCTCCCGGCAGCCGGTCAGACCGATTGCGGTAGCGAGCCCGAGTCCAAGGACCGACCGGCGGCGAATCGACACGGGTGGGATCATCGCATCATGTTTCTATGAGGGGCCAACGACATCGATCGGCGCCGTAACCGCAGAGGGAGGCCTGGGTTGTGAGAAACCCAACCCAGGATGAGCCTTGGCGGTCACTGCCGGACGAGTCATCCGTTCACGACAGCGGGCGTGGGTCCCGCCCCTGTGCCCATGACCTGCAGACGACGGCGAAAGGGGACGGCGCAGATCCGGTATGGCCGGCTCGCATCATTTGTGCGCTTTGGCCGCCAACGGCTCGACCATTAGCCCGCGATCTCACCTCTGTCAATATCTGGAACTCGCCGTAGGCGCGGCTGTACGCTCCGTTCGCCTCGCAGGGAGGCTTGTTTCACACGGGGGAGGACGCCGTGCCCTGGCATCGGTGGCGATCACGCGTATTCATCACTCTGGCGGGCAACGAGTGGGCCGGCTGGGCTCGACGGCTGGCGATCCTGATGGCGGTCGTCCTCGTGGCGACCATGTCGGACGTACCCGCCCGGCCGCTGCGAGGCGCTGCGGCGGCTGCGGCACCGAAGCCGGCGGCGAAGCCGAGGTGTCCGGACGACCGCGCGGACGAGGTGTCGGCCGCCATCGCCGCCCGGCTCTGCGGGTCGCGGGTGGAGGTGGCGAACCGGCGCACCGAGTCCACCCAGCTCTTCGCCAACCCGGACGGCACGCTGACCCAGGAGCAGTCCCTGGCCCCGGTACGGGTACGGCAGGGCGACAAGTGGGTGCCGGTCGACCTGACGCTTGAGCGCCGGGCCGACGGGTCGGTGGCACCCAAGGCGCATCCGCGTGATCTCTCGTTCGCTGGCGCCAGCGACGCGGCCGGTGAGCACGAGGTCGTCTCGGTGGGCGTCGGCGCGGAACGGGCGGGGCTGGCGTGGTCTGGGCCGCTCCCGGAGCCGGTGCTCGATGACCGGACGATCACCTATCCGGACGTACGGCCGGGGGTGGACCTGGTGTTCCGGGCTCACGCGACCGGTTACGAGCAGTACTTCGTGGTCAAGGATCGGGCTGGTCTGGCGCAGGTGCGGAAGCTGACGTTGCCGCTGCGGACCGGCAAGCTGACCGCGGTCGGCGACGGTATGGGCGGCCTGGTGCTGAAGGACGCCAAGGGCCGGCAGGTCGGCCGGGCGCAGACCCCGTTGATGTGGGACGCCGCGGTGTCACCGCAGTCCGGGGAGCACGTCAACCATGGCTCCGTCGGGCTGCGCACGGTCGCGCGGGGTGGGCGTACGGTCATGGAGTTGACCCCGGATGCGGCGTTCCTGGCCCGGACGGACCTGGCCTTCCCGGTCACCATCGATCCGCCGACGTCGCTGTCGCCGTCGTTTGACGCGTTCGTGCAGACCGGCTACACCAGCGACCAGTCGGGCTCGGTGGACCTGAAACTTGGATACGCCAACGACGGTGGGTCGTGGACGGCCCGGTCGTATCTGCGGTTTAACACCACCGGCTTTGCCGGCAGCCGGGTCATCACGGCCAAGCTGCGGCTGTGGAACTACCACTCGTGGTCGTGCACCGCCGCCGGTTGGGAGGCGTGGCGCACCGACTACGTCGACTCGTCGGTGCGTTGGACGGACCAGCCGACCGCGCGCGCCAAGGTGGGCAGCTCCACCGAAACCCGGGGCTACAGCTCGTCCTGCGGTGACGGCTACGTTTACATCGAGGTCGGCGGGGCGCTGCAGTACGCGGCGGATACCAGCGCGAGCAGCGCGAGCGTGATGCTGCGCGCCACGTCGGAGACGTCGACCTCCGGCTGGAAGCGGTTCGACTCCGCGGAGGGCGCGCACCCGCCGCTGGTGTCGATCACGTACAACAGCGCCCCGTCGGTGCCGTCGTCGCTCGCGGTAGCGCCCTGCTACACCGCCTGCGGTTCCGGCGCCCGGACCTCGTCGTTGCGCCCGACGCTGTCGGCGAAGCTGGCCGACGCCAATGCCGGGCAGACCCTGCAGGCCGAGTTCGTCATCCGCAACAAGGCCACCCTGGCCACCGTCTCCTCCTCCGGTCTGCGCTCGGGGAGCCCGGCCTGGACCAACGGATCCACCGCCTCGTGGCAGGTGCCGGTCGACTTGGTCAACGACACTCAGTATGAGTGGCAGGTCCGGGCCAAGGACCCATACGCCTACGGTGCCTGGTCGGCCTGGACCCCGCTGACCGTGGACACCACGAAGCCGGGCGTGCCGTTCGTCTCGGCGACGATCTACCTCAACGATGGCCAGCCGCACGGCGGCGCCAGCCAGCCGGACACCTTCACGTTCACCCCCGCGTCGGGCACCACCGACCTCGCCGCGTTCGTCTACAAGTTCGACTACGACAGCACCGCCACCACCGTCGCCGCGACCGGCACCAAGACGGTTACGCTCAGCCCTCGCGACGGCCACCGCACCCTGACCGTGCAGGCCAAGGACTCGGCCGGCAACCTGTCCGACCCCAACCTGTACGTCTTCGACGCGGGCAACGCCGCGCTGGCCGAGCCGCTGCCGGGCGCGACGATCGTCAAGCGCACCAAGCTGCGGATCACCACCCCGGTCACCGGGTACACCCGGGCGTACTTCGAGTACCGGCGCGGGCCAGGTGGGGCGACCCTACCGGTGCCATCGGTGAACCTGACCTCCGCCACCGGTGCACCGATCACGGCGACGGCGGCAAGCCCGGTCGCGCTGTCCTCGCTCGGTGGCTACGCGATATGGAACGCCACCGACACACTGGGATTGGTCGGCGGCGTGGTCGAGGTACGGGCACAGATCTACACCTCCACCGGCGCCACCCCCGCCTACACCACCCCGTGGGTGCGGGTGAATGTCGATTCCAGCGGCAGTGCAGCGGCAGGTGACGACGTTGGCCCTGGATCGGTGAACCTCCTTACCGGCAACTACTCGCTGTCGGCCACGGACGTCGACGCGCTGAGCCTGTCGGTTACCCGGTCGTCGGCGTCACGCAATCCGGCGGACGGCTACCAGCGGATGGCTGAGCTGCTCACCGCGAACCAGCAGCAGGTTTCCACCGATCTGGCCGGCTTCACCGTGCCCACGACCTCTTCCGCGGTCCGCTCTACTGCTAGAGGCCAGGGGGAGACGACCCCAGTGGACTCACTGGAGATCACACCAGTCACCACCACCAGCAATGACACCTATGTCGCGGTCGGCGGCGACAACGGTGGGATGCGGCTGGGCATGGTCGCGGGACGCACGTACCGGGCGACGGGCTGGATCTACGTGCCGGCCGCGACCGGCCTGGTGCCCGCGCACACTGTGCGTGGCCTGCGGATCGTCGGCTTCTACAAGGTGGGCAGCAGCTACTTCGAGGTCCAGTCGGCGATGGCCGGGTACACCGACGGCTGGCAGGAACTGTCCGTCGACATGACGGTGCCGGCCGGGGCGAGTGAGGCGTTCTTCCGTCTCTACAACGGTATGCAGGGCGGCTCCGGCCGCAAGGTTTACTGGGACAACCTGTCCTTGACAGAGATCGTCGCTCCGTTCGGCCCGTCGTGGACCGGCGGCATGACCGGTGGCGCAGCTGGCGCTGCCTACACCACCCTTGCCCTGCCGGAGCCCTCGCTCGCTGAGGTGACTACCGTCGACGGCGGTTGGATCACCTTCGCCAAGAACGCCGACGGAGTCAGCTTCACCCCGGAACCGGGTGCTGAAGGACTGGTTCTGGAGAAGGTCGGCACCACCTCCTACCGTCTGTCTGACTCGGACGGCACAGTCACCGAGTTCACTCCCCATGGCGGGCTCTGGGCCGCAACGTCGTCTTGGACCAGCGAATCCAATACCACGTCACGGTATGTCTACGACACAACCGGAAGCCGGTTGCTGCTCAAGAAGGTGATCAACCCGGTCGAGCCAGGCGTAGACGACACGAACCACTGCACCACGGCCACCCCCGCTCGCGGCTGCGAGGTCCTGGAGTACGAGTACGCCACAGCCACCACCCCGGGATTGAGCCAGACCGTGTTCGGTGATTACACCGACCGAGTCTCCGCCGTGAAGTTGTGGGCCTGGGCTCCGGCGATCTCCGCGATGACTGCCACCGTGGTGGCCAGGTACGCCTACGACAACCAGGGCCAGCTCCGCGAGGTATGGGACCCGCGAATCAGTCCTGAGCTGAAGACCATCTACGAGTATTCGGGCGGCCGGGTCAGCAAGGTCACGCCGCCTGGTCAGCTGCCGTGGAACTTCGACTACGGCAACCCGGATGTCGACTCGGCCGCCCTGCGCTGGGATCTCAACGAGGGAAGCGGCACCGCGGTGGCCGACTCCTCGGGCAGCGGGCGTAACGGGACGATGGCCACCGGGGTGAGCTGGGGGCAGGGCAACGACCCGGAGAACCCGGGCGACCGGGCGGCGGCGTTCACCGGCGGCACTGGGCAGCAGATCAGCGTCGCCGGCACCGCGCTCTCCAACACCTCCTCCTACACGGTTGCAGCGTGGGTGCGGATCAAGGACAAGTCCGTCAACCGGACCGCCGTGTCCAAGGACGGCTCGCGGACCAGCGGGTTCTTCCTCAACTACGTGGCCGCCCTGGACAAGTTCGCCTTCTCTCGGGTCACGTCGGACAGTGACAGTGCCACTCCGGTCCGTGCCCTCGCCAACACCACTGCCGTGGCCGGGCAGTGGACCCATCTGGCCGGTGTCTACGACACGGCCAGCGGGAAGATGAAGCTGTACGTCAACGGCGTGCTGCAGACCACCACCGCGGCGACCGGCGGCTGGAACGCCACCGGCAACTATGTGATCGGCCGGGCCAAGTGGGCCGGCGCCGCCACCAACGTCTGGGACGGCGAGATCGACGACGTCCGCATCTACGGCAGCGCTCTCAACGACGACCAGGTCACCGACCTGGCCGGCGACGAGAACGCCGGCCGGTTGCTGAGGGTCCGCAGAGCGGGCCTGCAGCAGGGGTCGAAGACCGTCACCGATGGGGAAACGGCCGCCAACATCGTCTACAACGTTCCCCTGACCAAGGCTGCCGGCGGCCCGCACGACCTGAACGCAGCGGCGATCTCCACCTGGGGCCAGGTCGACCTGCCCACCGACGCGACCGCGATCTTCGGCCCGGAAGACAACCCCAGCCGCAACAGCGCCACCCCCACCGGGCCTGGCACCAATGGCTACCAGTACGCCCTGGTGCACTACCTGGGGGCCGGGGGCAAGGAGGTCAATACCGCCACCCCCGGCGATCACATCGACACTCAGGAGTACGACCGGTTCGGCAATCCTGTCCGGACCTTGGAGGCCACCAACCGGGAACTGGCCTTGGGTACGCTTCCCGGCGCGGCCGGCTACCTGGAAGAACTCGGTCTCGCCAACTCGGACACGGCAAGCCGCGCCCTCGCTCTGTCGACCGTGAAGACCTACAGCACCGACGGAATCGACCTCGTCGACACCCTCGGGCCCACCTCGACGGTGGTACTGAAGGACGCGGCCCCTGACCCGGATGACACTGGACCTCTGGAGGCGATTCCTGCAGGCGCCACCGTCATCGGCCGCCAGCACGTGGTGGTCACCCACGACGAGGCCAAGCCGGACGGCGCGACCTACCACCTCGCCACCAGCGAAAGGAAGGGCGTCCAGATCGTCGGCTACGCCGACGCGGACGTCCAAGTCACCCGCACCGGGTACGACAGCGTGAACGGGGGCACCTCCGGGTGGGTGCTGCGCAAACCCACCACTCGTGTGATAGATGCCGTCACAAACGGAGCGAACCTCACCTCCACCACTGTCTACGACGCCGCTGGCCGGGTACTCAAGACCTTCGGTATCGACTCAACGGGCACCGACGCGCGAGCCCAGGAGACCATCTACTACACCGCTGGTACCAACAGTCAGGACAGCGCCTGCGGCAACCGGCCGGAGTGGGCGGGCAACGAGTGCCTGACCAGAGCCATCGGTTCGGTGACAGGCCACGACCCTAATCGCATGACGAGCGAGCTCCCCGTCCGTCGGATCACCTCGTACGACACCTTCGGCGGCGAGGCCCAGATCACCGAGACGGCCGGCGGCGAAACCCGCACCGTCGTCATCGACTACGACCCAGCCGGTCGCTCCACCGGCAAGACCGTCACGGCGTCGCAGGGTAGCGCCATCGACCAGGTCACTACCGCCTACAGCCCGACCACCGGCGCGATCACCACGACCACGGTGGGCGGCGCCACGATCACCCGAGAGTACGACGACCTCGGCCGCCTCGTTAGCTACACCGACGCCGACGGCGGCACCACCACCACCGAATTCGACCGAATCGGCAAGACAGTGAAGGTGGCCGACCCCACCGGCTACTCGACCTTCACCTACGACCGTGCGGCGGAGCCGCGCGGTATGGCGACCAGCGTTACCGACAACATCGCGGGAACCTTCTCGGCGAAATACTCGCCGGACGGTCACCTCACAGAGATGAAATACCCGGGCGGAATCACCCGCACGGACCGGCTGAACGCCAACCTCGAAGCGGCGGAGCGCACCTACACCCGCGACTCGGACGGCACGCTCATCTACTCCGAGTCCATGGCGGAAAACAGCTTCGGACAGTGGACCAACCACAGCTACACGGGCGGCAGCAAGAACTACCGCTACGACCGCCTCGGCAGACTGACCCGGGTCCAGCACGACAGCGCGATGACCGCGGGCTGCGTCACCCGGACGTACTCCTACGACAACCGTGCCAATCGAACCGGCAGCTCGCAGTTCGATCCAGCGGCCGACGGATCGTGCGATGAGAGCTCTCCCACCGAGCAGGTCACCCACACCTACGACACCGCCGACCGACTAACCGACGCCGGTTACATCTACGACGCCTTCGGTCGCACGACAGCAACCCCGGATGGCCTCACCAACAGCTACTTCGTCAACGACCTCGTCCAAGGACAGCAGATCGGCGACGCGCGGCAAACCTGGACGCTGGACCCGATGCAGCGGTTCCGTGCCTTCACTGCACAGACGCAGGTGGACGGAAGTTGGATCACCTCCTCGACCAGGATCAATCATTACGGCAACGACTCCGACGTGCCCCGATGGATTGTCGAGGACGCCACGAGCGGAACCATCGTCCGCAATGTGGCAGGCCCGGACGGAGACCTGGCCGCAATCACCTCCGGGACAGGCGACGTTCGCCTTGCGCTGACGAACCTGCACGGGGACATCTCGGTCACGATCGACGCGGCGCTCGTCGAGCCCGAGTTCTTCGACTACGAGGAGTTCGGCACCCCGGTCCGCGGGCAGGCCGACCAACGTTACGGGTGGCTGGGCGGCAAGCAGCGCTCCGGCGAGGCACTCGGCGGTGTGATCCTCATGGGCGTCCGCCTCTACAGTCCGTCACTGGGTCGATTCCTCCAGGTCGATCCGGTGCAGGGAGGTAGCTGCAACCCGTACGACTACGTCTGCGCGGACCCGGTCAACGAGACCGACCTCTCTGGGAAGTGCCCGCCGTGTGCGGCTGCTGCGCTCGCCGTGGACATCATCGTCGGCGCCCTGCTACTCGCGCTTGTCTATGCCGTGTTGCGCTGCGTCATCAGCGGCTGTGGCGTCGCGCCCGCTGTCCGGAGTATTCCCTTCCCGAACATCAAGTCGCCCAGTTTCAGGAGATTCCGTCTGACGAAATACATCGTCTATCAGATCTCATTCTGGAAGGGTGGTAAGTGGCGCACCTGGAAGTACGGCATCTCAAGGGTAGGCACATCGCGGCCGTCGAGTCAGATCGCTCGATGCCAACTGAGCATGGGAGCGAGATGTCGGTATGTGGTGCGAAACCGGGTCACTGGTTGGTACACGGCCCGAACCCTGGAAGCCAGCTACATCCTGGCGTACTACACACGGCACGGACACTGCCCACCGGGCCAGTACAGGAGTTGTCGCTAACCGACGGCGAGTCTACGGAGAACTACATATTCGGTAACACGATCTCCATGTAGCAGAGACGCCCGTGCCGCTCTTGCCATCATCGGAAGGCAGGAGCGGCCCGGGC
>NZ_RJLN01000093.1 GCF_003725545.1 Micromonospora solifontis
TCCCGTCGCAGGTCAGGTCGTGGTCGAGCACCTCGACCGGCCACCAGGCCGGGCCGTCCCCGGCTTTCGTGGCGGCCCGCTCGACTTCCGGCCAGGGCACGGTGGTGCGTAGCGCGCCGTCGATGACCGGCTGGTGCTCCGGTCGCAGGCCGAAGCGACGGTACGCGCGGCCCAGGACGCTCAGCAGCGCCAGCGTCTCGGGGCGGTCCGGCCGGTCGGTGAGCCGGCGCAGGGCGGCCTCGACCAGCGGGGCGTCCCGCTCGGTCAGCAGGCCCGGGCAGCGGTCCTCGACCTCCTCCCAGAACGAGGGCGGCCGCAGGTAGCTCTCCGCGCGACGCTGCCGGTCCATCCCGATCAGGTACGGGGACAGCTCCGCCTCGCGCGTCTCGTGATCCGTGGCCTCCCGGTCCGTCACGCCGGCTCCCGGAGCTGGTCCTCGGTGAGGCCGGCGGCGTCGATCGTGGCGTGCGCCCAGCGGGCCAGGCGGCACGGGTACGGGACGCGTTCGCTGCGGCACAGCAGGCCCTGCGGCCACGGCTCGGGGACGTGGACGCGGGCCGCATGGACGGCGAGCGCCAGGTCCTCGTCGGTGACCGGGGTGAGCACGGGAAAGTCGGCGAGTACGGCGGTCATCGGTGGGCGCCTCCGGCGGTGGGGTGCGTGCAGTGGCACCGGGGTGGGCGGGGACGGCCGCCGCCGTACGGGGGAACGACGCGGCCGGAGCCCAGCACCCGCCCCGGGCCATGCGCTCACTTTCGAGGCTGATCATGGCTGCCGGTATGCCACGGTGATCGTGCTGCACATGCACGCTCCGTATATTGCCGACGAGTCAAACTGCAAGCTCCTTCGTCGGGGCTGTGGCGGCCCGATCACGGTCGGTCCCTCAAGCCGACAGGGCGGCAGCCGGCGCACGCCACTGGCAGAATCGTCGATATGCGTGGCGCGCATACCGCAGGTAGGCAGAACGGCTTGAATGGAGGTGACCGACTGCGCCCCATCGACAGAGCCACCGCGATTGGCGAGGTTGCCGGTGACACCTAGGAACTGTCCCCGCTGCGGGGGCAGCCTGGCGCGTGACAACGTCAGCGGACGCTGTGCACCCTGCCAGGCTGCCGAGCGCGACAGACTGAGCAGCCCGCCCCAGGTGCCGGAGAGCTTCTGGAGGCACGAGCCGATAAACCAGGCTCTCGCGGAGCGGCACCTCGGGCGAGTGATCCGGGCGTACCGGTACCACCCGTACCACGGGCGGAACCCGCTGCCGCAGACCGTGGTCGCGGCATGGCTCGGAATCACACAGGCGCAGTTGAGCCGGGTGGAGAGCGGCCCTCCGCTCGTGCACTTGGACCGGCTCGCGCACTGGGCGACACTGCTGGGGATCCCGACGTCCCGTCTCTGGTTCGCGCTGCCCGGCCAGCCCGTCTTGGTGGGGCAAACAATCACTCACGAAGAAGGTGGCACCACGAACCGTCGGCAGTTCCACGCCGTAGCCGCTCTGGCCGGCATCCAGGCCAGCGGCTGCTTCGGCCTCCTGGCACCGCACGCCGATCTCCCACCGGCCATCGGTATGGAGCAGGTGCGGTACGCCGGCTCGCTCGTGGATGAGTTCCGCAAGGCAGACGCGGCAATCGGCGCCGACGCGCTCTGCGACATCGCGATGCAGGTGCACGAGCGGCTGTCGACATGGGCAGCAAAGGCTGACTACAGCCGATCGGTGGGTGACGCGTTGCAGAGCGCCTTGGCGGATCTGGCGATCCAGGCGGCCTGGCTCACCATCGACGCGGACCGCCGAACGGAAGCACGCCCCTATCTGAACGAGGCGATCGCTCGGGCACGGGTCGCGGACGACCCAAGGGTCGAGGTGCGAGCCCTGGCCTGCATGTCGTTGCTGCTCCGCCCGGACCGGCCGGGCGAGGCGGCGCAGTGCGCGGAAGCGGCCCTACGGGCATCTGCCGGCTGGGCCACGCCGCGATTGCGCACTCTCCTACACCTGAGGGCGGCCTACGCGCACGCCACGCTCAGGGATGTGCTCGGCTTCGAGCAGGAGATGACCAGGGCTCGCCGAGCCTTCGACGGAGGCGGCCACGAGGATGACCTACCGTTCATCTCGTTCGTGACAGCCCAGGAGGTCACCGGCATACAAGGCCTGTCCTACCTTGCCCTTAATCAGCCCGGTCGCGCCGCCGAATGCTTCCGCGCCGTAACAGACGCCCCCTCCGCCGCTCACCGACGGAACCAGCTCTACTACACAGTCCAGCTCGCACGCGCGGCGAGCCGCCACGGCGACGCCGACGAGGCGGCACGGGCAGGTTTGAAGGCGCTGCCCGGGGCGCGTGCGGTGCGATCAGGCCGGGTGTCCCGGCTGCTGGCTGAGGTGCGGTCCGATCTTGCGGGGACCGGCCGCTCGGCGCCGCAGGTTCGCGAGTTCGTCGAGGCGTACGACAGGACGTTGGCCTGATGCTGGAGAACCTGCGGCTGCGGCGCTACGACACCGAGCAGGCTCAGCAGTTGGTCGACCAGCTCGTGGACGTGTACCTGGACGCACACTCCGGCGACGGGCCGCTCTACAACGCGGAGCGGTACCAGCAGCAGCTCGCAGTGCACATGCCGAGAGTTGGTTGGGAGCTGGTCGCGGCGACGATCGACGCAGAACTGGTCGGCTACATCTACGGGTTTCCGCTGGCATCCGACACGCGGTGGTGGGACGGCGTCCAGGAACCCGTTCCCGCCGGCTTCACGAAGGAAGACGGCCGGCGGACATTCGCGGTCAGTGAGTTGTTGGTGCGCCGCGGATGGCAGCGCCGAGGCATCGCCCGTGCGTTGCACGACGAGTTGGTGGGTAGCCGACGTGAGGAGCGGGTGACGCTCCTTGTGCGTCCGGACAACACGGCGGCTCGGAATGCCTACCGGACGTGGGGTTGGCAGTCCGTCGCCAAGCTCAGACCGGACTGGGAAAACGCACCTACCTTCATGGTCCTGGTCAGGATGCGTGATCGGCACTCACCACGCGGCGCCGAATGACCACCTGACGCCCGGAGTCGGTCCGGCGCGTTCCGGTGGACGCGCGGCGCACCTTGGCGTGCCCACCCCTTGTGTCGGTGGGCGCCGAGGACAACGGCGTCCCGGTGGCCAGGCGCATTCCCCGTGGTGGACACCCCGTGCCTCGGCGGGCCGGCTTCGTCCTGGGCGTACACTGGCGCTGGCCTTGTGCGGGCTGACCTGGATGGTCGGCCAGGGTGGGTGCGAGGGCTGCGGATGGTGCGTCCAACCGCTCCGGCGTCGAGCGTCGGAGCGCGGGCGGGGGCTTGGCGGGGAGGGTGAGGGCCGTGCGGGGTCCCGCGATGACGGATGTGGCCCGCCTTGCCGGGGTTTCCCATCAGACGGTGTCGCGCGTGCTCAACGGGCACCCCAACGTCCGCGAGCAGACCCGGCTGCGGGTGCAGGCGGCGATCGCCGAGCTGGGCTACCGGCCCAACCGAGCCGCTCGTGCCCTGGTGACCGGCCGGTCGCAGGTCATCGGGGTGGTCGCGCAGAACACCACCCTGTACGGCCCGGCGTCGTTGCTGGCGGCGCTGGAGCAGACCGCCGCCGAGGAGGGCTTCGCGGTCAGCGTGGGCAGCGTCCGCGACCTGGACCGGGTCTCCATCTCCGCGGCCGTGGAGCGGCACCTGGCGCACCGGGTGGCCGGGATCGTCGTCATAGCACCCGTCGAGTCCGCCGGCGAGGCGCTGGAGCACCTGCCGAAGGATGTTCCCCTGGTGACGGTCGACGGTGACCCCCGCCGTCCGGTTCCGCTGGTGACGGTGGACCAGGTGGCGGGCGCGCGGGAGGCCACGCAGCATCTGTTGGAGGCCGGTCACCGTACGGTCTGGCACGTCTCCGGGCCGGCCGACTGGTTCGACAGCGCCGGGCGGATCGAGGGCTGGCGGGAGGCGCTGCGGGCAGCCGGAGCCGAGGTGCCGCCGCTGGTGCCGGCGGACTGGTCGGCGGCCTCGGGCTACCGGTGCGGGCAGATGCTGGCGCGGATGCCCGAGGTGACCGCGATCTTCACCGCCAACGACCACCTCGCGCTGGGCGTGCTGCGGGCGTTGCACGAGTACGGCCGCCGGGTGCCGGACGAGATCAGTGTGGTGGGCTTCGACGACGTGCCGGAGGCGGCATACTTCATCCCGCCGTTGACCACCGTCCGGCCGGACTTCACCGCGGTGGCCCGGGCCAGCCTGGACCTGTTGCTCGCGCAGATCGAGTCCGGTGCCGTGGGTGAGTTGCGGCAGACCATCGCACCGACCCTGATCTCCCGGCAGAGCGTCGGCGCCCCGCCCCGCTGACCGCCCGCGGCCGGCCCCGGCCGCCGCGCCGGACCTGGGAGGCGGAGCCGTCCGCGTTCCGGGACGGTCCACCTCCCCCGATCTGCGGTGCAATTTCGGCGGGCGCGGTCAGTTGCGCAGGGTGAACTGCTGGTTGGCCCCACCATGACAGGTCCAGAGCACGATCTTGGTGCCGTTCGTGGTGCCCCAGTTGTAGGCGTCGAGGCAGAGCCCGGACTGCACGCCGCTGATGGTGCCGTTGGAGTTCAGGTTCCACTGCTGGTTGGACTGGCCGTTGCAGTCCCAGATGATGGCGCGGGTGCCCGGGCTGGTGCTGGCGCCCTCGGCGTCGAGGCACTTGTTGCCGTACACGGTCAGCTGCTTGCCCGACGTGTACGTCCAGCGCTGCATGGTCCCGCCCCAGCAGTCCCAGAGCTGCAACTGGGTCCCGTTGGTGGTGCTGCCGTTCGGCACGTCGAGGCAGCGGCCCGACTGGTTGCCCACGATCTCGACGTTCTGCTGACCGCCGCCGGTGCTGGCCGCGTAGCCGGCCGCGTTGATGTTCGCCTGGACCGAGTTCTCGGTGGCGTCGGACGGGTAGCCGGAGGTCATCACGCCCTCGTAGAAGGTGCCGGCGGAGCCGTGGCTGTTGTCGCCACCGATGCCGAGGATGATGGCGCCCTCCTTCTTCATCGGGTTGTAGCCCGCGACGTTGGGACGCGGCCCGTTGTAGTAGGTGGACAGCCCGCCGGACTGCGCGTTGCCGGCCCGGATGGCCCAGTGGTTCGGCTCGCCCTTGACGATGGCGGTGAGGAACCGGTGGGTCACCGTCGGGTCGTTGGCGTTGTAGCCGGCGTTGACGCCGGAGAAGAGGCCGTTCTCCAGGTCCGCCATGACCCAGGGGCCGGGGCCGGTGCCGTAGCCCCAGACCTTGATGTTGCCGAAGTAGATGGCCTCCATGGTGCCGTTGCCGTTGTCCCGGCTGTTGGTCTCGGCGTTGCCGTAGTCGAAGCAGCAGCCGCCGTTGTAGTGCGTGCCGTCGAAGATGGCGTACATGCCCTCCGGCTGGTCGCCCTTGGCGATGCCGTTGGTGTTGTTGTTGCGGTAACCGGTACCGGGTGCCACGAACACGCCGTACGCCTTGTGGCCGTTGAGGGTGACCGGCGCGAGGGTCGCGTCGGCGAGGTTGTCGTAGCCGCCCGCCGCCGGGCCGGAGAAGCCGCCGGGCGGTGCCTGGGTCAGGTGGTTGCCCCGGCCGGTCTGGTCGTAGATGACGGAGATGACGCAGCTGGTGCCGGCGCAGAACGAGTCCTGCGTGGCGGCGTTGGCCACGTCTCCCGGCGCGAGCGGGGCGACGTCCCGGGTGGCGTTGTCGGACGAGCGCCTGACCTGGTAGAGCGGCCCGTTGTAGGAGCCGTAGAGCGCTCGGGTCGTGCTGTGCGCCGCCACGCACGGCGTGCCGCCGGCCGCGTAGATGTCGCAGGGCCCGGTGGTTGCCGCCTGGGCCTGTGGCGCCGCGGAGGCCACCACGGCGCCGGTGACCGCGACGAGCAGTGCCAGGGGTGCCAGGCTGGCCGCCAGGCGACGCCGACGGCCCACGTTCGGTTTCATCAGTCCTCCCAGGTGGATGGCGGGGGTGTGAACGCTAACATCGAGGATTAGCGTCGCGTTTACATTCGCGCCTGTCAACGTCCAGTGTGGAGTTGCGGCCAGTCGGCGGGGGTGACCTGCTGGACCTGTGAGCGGGTTGCGCCTGACGGCCAGTGGATCAATAAGGGTGCCTTGCCGTCTCCGGTGTGGTGGGCCCCGTCGCCGGCGCCTGCGCGTGCCGGCTATTGACATCGGCGTTCATCCACCTGTTACATGAGGGTGGCCGGGGCATGTTAGCGATAACAGAATGTTGCTGGCGGCTCGTGGGCATCGGGCCGACGGGTCATGCCGGCCGCGCGCCATGGCGTGCCACCGGTGAGCGACGAACGTCGGGCGCGCCCACCGGCGTCCGGGCGACCGCTTGCTCCACTCTTCCGGGCCGGAGCCTCGTTTCCCACGCCGCAGCCTCATCGGCCGTCCCCGCAGGTCGAAGGTCAACCGTTCGCACCCTCCGAGAGAGGTTCCAGGTATGTCCCCGTCCCCCCTGCACCTCAGTCGCCGTAGCCTGCTCGCGGCCGTCGGGCTCACCGGCGCCGCCACAGCCGCCGGGCTGTCGAACGTACGCCTGGCCCTGGCCACCGTCGGTCCGCAGAGCTACACCGCCAGTTGATCCTCCGTCGACCAGCACCCGCCCGCCGCCGAGTGGTTCCAGGATGCCAAGTTCGGCATCTACTACCACTGGGGCGCGTTCAGCGTCCCCGCGTACGCCAGCGAGTGGTACCCGCGCAACATGTACAACTCGGGCTCGAACGAGAACAACCACCACAAGAGCGTGTACGGCGACCCGTCCGTGTGGCCGTACCACAACTTCATCAACGGGGCCCCCGGACAAGGCCGGCAACTGGGTGCAGTTCGCCCCGAAGCTCACGTCCGCCGGCGGGAAGTGGGACCCCAACGAGTGGGCCCAGCTCTTCGCCGACGCCGGCGCGAAGTTCGCCGGGCCGGTCGCCGAGCACCACGACGGCTTCTCGATGTGGAACAGCAGCGCCAACGAGTGGAACTCGGTGGCCCGGGGACCGCGGCTGGACCTCTTACGCCTGCAGGCCGACGCGATCCGGGCCAAGGGCCTGAAGCTCTGGGTGTCGTTGCACCACGCGTACAACTTCACCGGTTACTTCCAGTGGGTGCCGAGCCAGTCCGACACCAGCCTGAGGAAGCTCTACGGCCAACTCGGCGCCACCGCCGAGTACCAGCTCTGGTACGACAAACTGCGCGAGGTCATCGACGGCTACCAGCCCGACATCCTCTGGCAGGACTTCAACCTCTCGCAGATCCCCGAGTCGTACCGGCTGAACTTCCTGTCGTACTACTACAACAAGGCCGTGGCCTGGAACAAGGACGTGGTCGCCACCTACAAGGACGGGTTCAACAACCGCGGTGAGGTCTACGACTTCGAACGCGGCGGCCCGGCCGGCATCCAGACCCCGTACTGGCTGACCGACGACAGCGTCTCCAGTTCCAGCTGGTGCTACACCCAGGGCATCGGCTACTACTCCACCAAGTCGCTGGTGCACGCGCTCATCGACCGGGTCAGCAAGAACGGCACCATGGTGCTCAACATCGCGCCGATGGCCGACGGCACCATCCCGTCCGGCCAGCGCACCATCCTGCAGGGCTTCGGCGACCACCTGCGCCGCTTCGGCGAGGCGGTCTACGCCACCCGCGCCTGGTCGGCCTTCGGTGAAGGCCCCACCCAGATGGGCGGCGGATCGTTCCAGACCCCCCGCGAGGGCACCGGGCAGGACATCCGGTTCACCCGCAGCAAGGACAACACCGTCCTGTACGCCACCGTGCTCGGCTGGCCGGGCAGCACTCTGAACATCGCCACGCTCGGCTCGAACCAGATCAACCTCAGCACCCTGGCCTCGGCACGGCTGCTCGGCTCCACCGCGGGCACGTACCTCGACCTGCCCAACCGCACCCAGGACGGATCGGGCCTGCACCTGACCATGCCCTCGTCCAGCGCCCCGTTCAGCGCCCTCGCGTACGTCGTCAAGCTCACCTTCGCCGGTCAGATCCCCGCGCTCGGCAGCGGCCCCACGCCCGCGGGGTACGTGAAGATCGCGAATGTGACGACGGGTCTGGTGTTGGACAGTGGTGGGAGTGTGGGTTCGGGTTCGGTGGTCAAGCAGTGGAGTGATGTGAGTAGTCCGAATCTGCAGTGGCAGTTGGTGGATGTGGGTGGGGGTTATTACCGGATCGTGAATCGGGCCAACGGGATGGTGGTCGACAGTTGGGGCAGCGCGGCGAACGGGGCGAACGCGCGGCAGGCGCCGTGGAACGGTGGTAACAACCAGCAGTGGCGGTTGAACAGCCTGGGCAACGGTCGGTATCAGGTGATCAACCGGGGCACCGGGACGGCGCTGGACGGGATGGGCAACGCCACCGTCGGGTCGACGGTCTGCATGTGGGCGCCCAACGGCAGCACGAACAACCACTGGACCATCACCGCCCTCTGACCGAACCCGATCGCGCGGCCCGACCATGTCGGGCCGCGCGATCGCGTTGGTGCCGCCAGCACGTCGCGATTCGGCTCCGACCCACTCGACATGCGGCGAAACGGAATGTGCGGCGTCTGCGACACGCCGCCATGCCCCCTCCCGGGGCCATCGACACTTGGCGCGGTCGGTGCTTGTGACTGTTCACCGCAGCGACGGTGATAGCGCTACCAGCGCAGCCGCCGGGGTCTCGTCGGCTGCTCCGGGCGCGGGCGGCGCGAGCGCGGCGCGGACCGTGCCGGGCAGGGGCTCCGCCGGGTCCGGCGCCGGCCCGTCGAGCGCGCTGCAGTGGCGGGGAAGTCGGGTTAGCGCTAACAGATCATCCGCACGCTGCCGTCCGGGCGACAGTCCCAGAAGGAACGTGGCGACCCATCGAAGTCTGTGAACGTTAACATCCGGTCGCGACGGTCGGTCGACCCGATCGAGGTGGCCCGGTGGGGTCGATGGGTGCGCCGTTACGGGACTGTTGCGATCGCGTCTTGACCAACGCCGATGTGAGCGCTAACAATGTGGGCCACGGCACGCGGAGGTGGAGATGATGGGTGTGGACGGACCGGGAGACCGGTACGTCGTCGGGGTCGACTTCGGGACGCTGTCGGGCCGGGCGCTGGTGGTCCGGGTCGCCGACGGCGCGGAGCTGGGCACCGCGGTCCACGAGTACCGGCACGGTGTGATCGAGTCGGCGCTGCCGACCGGGGTGCCGCTCCCGCCGGACTGGGCGCTGCAGGACCCCGAGGACTACCGGGACGTGCTGCGCCACGCGGTGCCGGCCGCCGTGGCGGCCGCCGGGATCGACCCGGCCCGGGTGATCGGCATCGCCACCGACTTCACCGCCTGCACCGTCCTGCCCACCCTGGCGGACGGCACCCCGCTGTGCGAGGTGCCCGAGCTGCGGAACCGGCCGCACGCCTGGGTGAAGCTGTGGAAGCACCACGCCGGGCAGCCGCAGGCCGACCGGATCAACGCCCTCGCCGGCGAACGCGGCGAGCCGTGGCTCAACCGGTACGGCGGAAAGATCTCCGCCGAGTGGCAGTTCGCCAAGGGCCTGCAGCTCCTCGACGAGGACCCGGAGATCTACCGGCGCGCCGTGCGGTTCGTCGAGGCGGCCGACTGGATCGTCTGGCAGCTGTGCGGCGCCGAGACGCGCAACATCTGCACCGCCGGCTACAAGGGCATCCGGCAGGACGGCCGGTACCCGTCGGCGGACTTCCTGGCGGCACTGGACCCGGGGTTCACCGACTTCGTCGACAAGCTGGACGGCCCGCTGCTGCCGATGGGCGCCCGGGCCGGCGCCCTGACCGCCCAGGCCGCCGCCTGGACCGGGCTGCCAGAGGGCATCGCGGTCGCCGCCGGCAACGTCGACGCCCACGTCACCGCCGCCTCCGCGCAGGCCCTGGTGCCCGGCCACCTGGTCGCCATCATGGGCACCTCGACCTGCCACGTGGTCAACGGCACCGAGCTGGCGGAGGTGCCCGGCATGTGCGGCGTCGTCGAGGGGGGACTCAGCCCTGGCGCCTGGGGATACGAGGCCGGTCAGAGCGGCGTCGGCGACATCTTCGGCTGGTTCGTCGAGCACGCCGCCCCGGCGGGGCTGGACTCGCACCAGCGGCTCTCCGAGCTGGCCGCGGCGCAGCCGGTCGGCGCGCACGGGCTGATCGCCCTGGACTGGTGGAACGGCAACCGTTCCCTGCTGGTCAACCACGACCTGAGCGGTCTCGTCGTGGGGCTGACCCTGGCCACCCGGCCGGCGGACGTCTACCGCGCGCTGCTGGAGGCGACCGCCTACGGCACCCGCATGATCATCGAAGCGTTCGCCGCGGCGGGCGTGCCGATCCATGAGCTGGTGGTGGCGGGTGGTCTGACCGCCAACCGGCTGCTCATGCAGATCTACAGCGACGTCACCAACCGGCCGTTGAGCCTCATCGGGTCGGCCCAGGGGCCCGCCCTGGGCTCGGCCATCCACGCCGCGGTGGCCGCCGGGGCGTACCCGGACGTCTACGCGGCCTCGGCCGCGATGGGCCGGGTGGAGCGCGACGCCTACCGGCCGGATCCGGACCGGGCGCGGGCCTACGACGCGCTCTACGCCGAGTACCGGTCCCTGCACGACCACTTCGGTCGCGGCGGCAACGACGTCATGTCCCGCCTGCGGGCGATCCGCAACGCCGCCGTCGAACAGTCGGCGGCACAGGTCACCACGCCGCTGGAGGTGGTCGCATGAGTGCCGAGCTCGAACAGCAGCTCCGGCGGCTGCGGGAGAGCGTCGCCCGGTTGCACGGCGAACTCACCCGCTACCGGTTGGTCGCCTGGACGGCGGGGAACGTCTCCGCCCGGGTGCCCGGCCACGACCTGATGGTGATCAAGCCGAGCGGGGTCGACTACGACGACCTCGCGCCGGAGAACATGGTCGTGTGCGACCTCGACGGCGTCGTGGTCGAGGGCGACCTCTCGCCGTCGAGCGACACCGCCGCCCACGCCTACGTGTACCGGGCGCTGCCCGAGGTGGGCGGGGTGGTGCACACGCACAGCACGTACGCGACCGCCTGGGCGGCCCGCGGCGAGCCGATCCCCTGCCACCTCACCGCCCAGGCCGACGAGTTCGGCGGCGAGATCCCGGTCGGCCCGTTCGCCCTGATCGGCGGCGACGACATCGGCAAGGGGATCGTGGAGACCCTCGCCGGGCACCGCTCGCCGGCCGTGCTCATGCGCAACCACGGCGTATTCACCATCGGCCGCGACGCCCGCGCCGCGGTGAAGGCCGCGGTGATGTGTGAGGACATCGCCCGCACCGCGCACCTGGCCCGGGCGCTCGGCGCGCCGCTGCCGATGGCGGCGGCCGACGTCGACGCCCTGCACGACCGCTACCAGAACGTCTACGGACAGCGACCCCCCTCACCCGCGAGCCCCTGACGGCCCGCCCCGATCGCGCGGCGGTCCGCACCGGGGCCGTCCGCGTCGCACCACCTTCGGACACCACCACTGGCAGCACCACCACCAGCGCAGGACGTGCGCCGTCGGGGCGTACGGCCCGCGCAACGTTTACCCCGAGGAGATTTGCGGTGAAGAGAATGAGGACCCACCTGTCGTCCCGCAAGGTCATCGCGGTGCTCACCGCCGCGCTGCTGGCCACCGGCGTGGCGGCCTGCGGCAACAGCGACACGGGCGACAGCGGCGGCAAGGACGATGGGAAGATCACCCTGGGCTTCTCCCAGGTGGGTGCGGAGAGCGGCTGGCGGACGGCGAACACCACGTCCATCAAGGAAGCCGCGGCGGAAGCCGGGATCGACCTGAAGTTCGACGACGCGCAGCAGAAGCAGGAGAACCAGATCAAGGCCATCCGCAACTTCATCCAGCAGAAGGTCGACGTGATCGCCTTCTCGCCGGTGGTGGAGTCCGGGTGGGACACCGTCCTCAAGGAGGCCAAGGACGCGAAGATCCCGGTCATCCTCACCGACCGGGCGGTCGACTCGGCCGACAAGTCCCTCTACAAGACCTTCCTGGGGTCGGACTTCGTGAAGGAGGGCCGGCTCGCGGGGGAGTGGCTGGTGGAGAAGGAGAAGGCGGCCACCGGCCCGGTCAACATCGTCGAGCTGCAGGGTACGACCGGTTCGGCGCCGGCGAACGACCGGAAGAAGGGCTTCGCCGACGCGATCTCGGCCAACCCGAACCTCAAGATCATCGCTTCGCAGTCCGGTGACTTCACCCGCGCCGGCGGCAAGCAGGTGATGGAGCAGTTCCTGAAGGCCAACCCGAAGATCGACGTGCTGTTCGCGCACAACGACGACATGGGCCTGGGTGCCCTGGAGGCGATCACCGCGGCCGGCAAGGTGCCCGGCAAGGACATCACCATCATCACCGTCGACGCGGTCAAGGACGGCATGCAGGCCCTCGCCGACGGCAAGTTCAACTTCATCGCCGAGTGCAGCCCGCTGCTCGGTCCCCAGCTGATGGACCTGGTCAAGAAGGTGCACAACGGCGAGGAGGTCCCGGTCCGGATCGAGACCCAGGAGACCACCTTCACCCAGGAGCAGGCCAAGGAGGCGCTGCCGAACCGCAAGTACTGACCGGACCACGGGGGCCACACCCCCTGCACTCCGCTGCGGCGGCCGGGCCTCGGGCCCGGCCGCCGCGCCGGCCCCACCGACCGGCGTACACCGGTCGCCTTCTCACCAACCTCAGGAAAGGTCCGGTGGCATGACAGGCAGCCATCCAGTCCTGACAATGACGGGGATCAGCAAGTCCTTCCCCGGGGTACGCGCGCTCGACAACGTGGACTTCCGGCTCTTTCCCGGCGAGGTGCACGCCCTGATGGGCGAGAACGGCGCCGGCAAGTCGACCCTGATCAAGGTGCTGACCGGTGTCTACGGCACCGACCGCGGCATCGTCACGCTCGACGGCGAGCAGGTGTCGTTCGCCGGCCCGATGCAGGCCACCGCCGCCGGGGTGAGCACCGTCTACCAGGAGGTCAACCTCTGCACCAACCTCTCGGTGGCGGAGAACATCTTCATCGGCCGGGAACCGCGCCGGCTCGGCGCGGTCCGCTGGGGCGAGATGCGCCGCCGGGCCCGGGCCCTGCTCGCCCGGCTCGACCTGGACATCGACGTCAACGCGCAGCTCGGCAGCTATTCGCTGGCCGTGCAGCAGATGGTGGCGATCGCCCGCGCCATCGACATCCAGGCCCGGGTGCTGGTCCTGGACGAGCCGACCTCCAGCCTCGACGCCGGTGAGGTCGCGCAGCTGTTCCGGGTCATGCGGCAGTTGCGCGACGACGGCATCGCCATCCTGTTCGTCACCCACTTCCTCGATCAGGTCTACGGCATCGCCGACCGGATCACCGTGCTGCGCAACGGACAGCTCGTCGGCGAGTACGCCACCAGCGAGCTACCCCAGCTCAGTCTGGTCGAGAAGATGATCGGCAAGGAACTGCGCGTGCTGGAGCGGCTCGACGAGCAACCCCGCCGTGACCCCGCCGACGGGGCGGCGGGCACGCCGCTGCTCGACGTCCGCGAGCTGGGCCGCCGATCGGCGGTGGCGCCGTTCAGCCTGACCATCCACGAGGGGGAGGTGGTCGGCCTCGCCGGCCTGCTCGGCTCGGGCCGTACCGAGGTGGCGCGGCTGCTGTTCGGCGCGGACCGCGCCGACCACGGCAGCGTCCGGGTGAACGGTTCCCCCACGTCGCTGCGTACGCCGGTGGCCGCCATCGGCCACGGCATCGGCTTCTGCTCGGAGAACCGGCGGGCTGAGGGGATCGTCACCGAGCTGTCCGTGCGGGAGAACATCATCCTCGCCCTGCAGGCCGCCCGGGGTTGGCTGCGGCCCCTTCCCCGTCGTCGGCAGGACGAGCTGGTCGAGCGGTACGTGCGGGCCCTGAGCATCCGGCCGGCGGACCCCGAGATCCCGGTGGGCAACCTCTCCGGCGGTAACCAGCAGAAGGTGCTGCTCGCGCGCTGGCTCATCACGGAGCCGCGGCTGCTGATCCTCGACGAGCCGACCCGGGGCATCGACATCGGCGCCAAGACCGAGATCCAGCGGCTGGTCGCCGAGCTCTCCGACGGCGGCATGGCGGTGCTGTTCGTCTCCGCCGAGCTGGAGGAGGTGCTCCGCCTCAGCCACAAGATCGCCGTGATGCGCGACCGCGAGATGGTCGCGCAACTCACCAACGACCAGGACGTCGACGCCGACCGGATCATGCAGAGCATCGCCGCCGGCGCGGGGCACGAGGGGGTGCCGTCATGAGCAACCGAACCGCCGGCGACCGGGCGCTGACGAGACACCGGCTGTTCTGGCCGGTCGTCGTCCTCGTCGTCCTGCTGGCCGCCAACACCGCCTACCGGCCGAGTTTCCTCTCCGTGCAGATGCGCGACGGTCACCTGTACGGCAGCCTGATCGACATCCTGCGGCTGAGCGCGCCGCTGATCCTGGTCGCGCTCGGCATGACGCTGGTGATCGCCACCGGTGGCATCGACCTGTCGGTCGGCTCGCTCTGCGCGATCAGCGGCGCCATCGCCTGCCTCTACATCAGCCGCCAGCCCGACCAGAACAGCCTCGGCGGCGTGCTGACCGCGCTGGCCCTGGGACTGGGGGTGGCCCTGGTGCTCGGCGCCTGGAACGGCGTCCTGGTCGCCGTCATCGGCATCCAGCCGATCATCGCCACGCTGATCCTCATGGTCGCCGGCCGGGGCCTCGCCCAGCTGATCACCGAGGGGCAGATCCTGACCATCAACTCCGACCCGTACAAGGCGATCGGCGTCGGCCACCTGCTGACCCTGCCCTTGGCCATCTTCGTCGCCCTGGCCGCCGCCCTGCTGATCGCCGCGGTGACCCGGCGGACCGCCCTCGGCCTGATCATCGAGTCGGTCGGGGGTAACGCCCAGGCCAGCCGGCTGGCCGGCATCCGGTCCGCGCGGATCACGTTCCTCGTCTATGTGATCAGCGCGGCCTGTGCCGCGGTCGCCGGCTTCATGATCACCGCCAACGTGTCCAGTGCCGACGGCAACGCCGCCGGCCTCTGGGTCGAACTCGACGCCATCCTCGCCGTGGTCATCGGCGGCACCTCCCTCGCCGGCGGCCGGTTCTCGCTCAGCGGCACCATCCTCGGCGCGCTGCTCATCCAGACCCTCACCACCACGGTGTACGCCATGAACATCTCGCCCCAGACCTCGCTGCTGTTCAAGGCGGTCGTGGTCATCGCGGTCTGCCTCATCCAGGCACCGGGCTTCCGGGCCCGGTTCGCCCGGCGCCGAGCCCCGGCGTCCGCCCCCGCCCCCGTCACCGAGCAGCCGAAGGAGCAGGTGCCGGCATGACCACCCTGTCCCTGATGGCCACCCGAACCTGGTCGCGGCTGCCCCGGCGGCACGTCCCGGTCCTGGCCACCCTCCTCCTGCTGCTCGTCCTCTACGGCGTCGGGGTCTCTCAGTACCGCGCGTTCTCCAACATCCAGGTGATCTTCAACGTCTTCATCGACAACGGCTTCCTGCTCGTCGTCGCGGTCGGGATGACCTTCGTGATCCTCACCGGCGGGATCGACCTCTCCGTCGGCTCGGTCGTCGCGATGACCGCGATGGTCTCGGCGTTCCTGCTGAGGGAAGGCCTGCCGGCGGCGCTGGTGCTGGTCATCGCGCTGCTCATCGGGCCGACGCTCGGGTTCCTGATGGGCTGCGTGATCCATTTCTTCGACATCCAGCCGTTCATCGTCACCCTCGCCGGGATGTTCTTCGCCCGGGGCATGTGCACCTTCATCAGCGGGTCGTCCATCCCGATCAGCGACGGGTTCTGGACCAGGATGTCGCAGCAACGCATCGGCAACCCCAGCGGAAACTTCGTCTCGATCAGCGTGATCATCGCCTTCGCGGTGGTCGCCGTCGCCGCGTACACCCTGGCCTACACCCGGTTGGGCCGCAACGTGTACGCCATCGGCGGCAACCCGCAGTCCGGGCTGCTGATGGGGCTGCCGGTGGGGCGGACCCGGATCGCCGTCTACACCATCAGCGGCCTCTGCGCGGCGATCGGCGGCATCCTGCTCTCCTTCTACACCCTCTCCGGCGCACCGCTGATCGCCGTGGGCATGGAACTGGACGTCATCGCCGCCGTGGTCATCGGTGGGACCGTGCTCACCGGCGGCTCCGGCTACGTCTTCGGCACCGTGCTCGGGGTGCTCGTCCTCGGGGTCATCCAGACGCTGATCACCTTCGACGGCAGCCTCAACTCCTGGTGGACCAAGATCGTGATCGGCGGCCTGCTCTTCGCGTTCATCCTGCTCCAACGTCTGATCGGAATCCGCTACAAGTGACCGACCATCTCGCGGAAGGCAACCCCATGGCAACGCACGCTGAGCCTGAGATCTGGTTCCTGACCGGCAGTCAGGCCATGTACGGCGAGGACACCCTTCGCCAGGTGGCCGACCAGTCGCGGCAGATCGCGGCGGCGCTCGACGACTCGCCGCACATCCCCGCCCGGATCGTCTGGAAACCGGTCCTGACCACCAGCGGTGACATCCTGCGGGTCTGCCGCGACGCCGCCGTGCAGGGGGCCGTCGGCGTGATCGCCTGGATGCACACCTTCTCGCCGGCGAAGATGTGGATCGCCGGCCTGGACGCGCTGCAGACCCCGCTGCTGCACCTGCACACCCAGGCCAACGTCCTGCTGCCGTGGGACGAGATCGACATGGACTTCATGAACCTCAACCAGGCGGCGCACGGCGACCGCGAGTTCGGGTTCATCCAGACCCGCCTCGGGGTGGCCCGCAAGACCGTCGCCGGGCACGTCACGGACCCCCGCGTGGTGTCCCGGGTGGCCGCCTGGGCGCGGGCGGCGATCGGCTGGTCGGCGATGCGGTCGCTGCGGCTGGCCCGCTTCGGCGACAACATGCGCGACGTGGCGGTGACCGAGGGCGACAAGGTGGAGGCGGAGCTGCGCTTCGGTGTCTCCGTGAACACCTACGGGGTCAACGACCTCGTCCAGGTGGTCGGCGAGGCCACCGACGCGCAGGTGGACGACCTGGTCAAGGAGTACGACGACAGCTACCGGTTGGTGCCCGAGCTGCGCCCCGGCGGCGACCGGCACGCCTCCCTGCGCTACGCCGCCCGGCTGGAGCTGGGCCTTCGTGCCTTCCTCGAGGCGGGCGGGTTCCGCGCCTTCACCACCAACTTCGAGGACCTGGGCGGGCTGCGCCAGCTGCCGGGCATCGCCGTGCAGCGCCTGATGGCCGACGGCTACGGCTTCGGCGGCGAGGGCGATTGGAAGACCTCCGTCCTGGTGCACACCCTCAAGGCGATGGCGGTCGGGGTCGACGGCGGTACGTCGTTCATGGAGGACTACACCTACGACCTCACCCCGGGCCGGGAACTGGTCCTCGGCGCGCACATGCTCGAGGTGTGTCCGAGCATCGCCGCGGACGTGCCCTCCGTCGAGATCCACCCGCTGAGCATCGGCGGGCGGGAGGATCCGGTGCGGCTGGTCTTCGACGCCGAGCCCGGTCCGGCGGTCGTGCTCGGCCTGGCCGACATGGGGGAGCGGTTCCGGCTCGTCGCCAACGAGGTCGACGTGGTGACGCCGCCGCATCCGCTGCGCCGGCTGCCGGTGGCCCGGGCCGTGTGGCGTCCGCGCCCGCACCTGGCCGGCTCCGCCGAGGCGTGGATCACCGCGGGCGCCCCGCACCACACGGTGCTGTCGCAGGCGGTGGGGGTGGAGGAGCTGCACGATCTGGCCGAGATGAGCCGGACGGAGCTGGTCGTCATCGACGCCGACACGGATCCGCGCCGCTTCGCCGACGAGATCCGCTGGAACCAGGCGTACTACCGGCTCGCCCGCGGGTTCTGACCCGGCGGGTGCCTGTGGTGGCGGACGCGTCGGTGCGCCGACGCGTCCGCCACCCTTTTCTTCGGGTCTTCGGGTCTTCGGGCCGAGGAGCCCCGCCGGCTCCAGCCCGCCCGGGTCGCTCCCGTTCGGCCGGAGCCGGCACTTCAGCTCTCACCCGGCCCCGGCGGGCAGGCCGCTGTGCAGAGGGGCCGGCCCGGACCCGGCCGAGGGGCGGTGGCGGATCCGGGCCGGGGAGGAGGTCAGCCGGCGGTGCAGCTGGGGGTTCCGGACGGGCCGACGCCGGTGCCCTGGAAGCCGAAGTCGGTGCTGCCTCCGGCGCCGATCTGGCCGTTGTAGTCGACGTTCCGGAAGTCCACCGTGCCGTTGGTCCCGCTGGGCTGCGCGCTCCAGGTCCCGGTGATCACCGTGCCGGCCGGCAGGGTGATCCGCACGGTCCACCCGTTGACCGCGGTGGAGCCGGCGGTGACGTGGACGTTGGTGACGAAGCCGCCGGGCCAGGACTGGACCGTCAGGTTCGCCGTGCAGCCGCTACCCGAGGGCGGCGGGGTGGTGGTGGGCGGCGGGGTGGTGCTCGGCGGCGGCGTGGTGGTGCCGCCGGTGTTGAGGGCGTTGAGGACGGCGGTGTAGGCGGGTTTC
>NZ_RJLN01000094.1 GCF_003725545.1 Micromonospora solifontis
CTTAGGGCCGGCCGGCGGCCCGGCGAGAATCGGCACATGACCGAGCTGAGCCGGCGGGCCGACGCGCTGCGCGCGCTGCACCGCCCGGGAGATCCGCTGATCCTGCCCAACGCCTGGGACCCCGGGTCCGCGCGGGCGGTGGTCGCGGCCGGTTTCCCGGCCATCGCCACCAGCAGCGGCGCGGTCGCCGAAGCGCTCGGCCACGCCGACAACGAGGCCACCCCGGTGGCCGAGATGGTCGCCGCGGTCGGCCGGATCGCCGCGGCCGTCGCCGTCCCGGTCACCGCCGACCTGGAGCGGGGGTACGGGCTGCGCCCGGCCGAGCTGGTCGAGCGGCTGCTGGCGGCCGGCGCGGTGGGCTGCAACATCGAGGACTCCGACCCGCGTACCCGGGTGTTGGTCGACGTCGAGGAGCAGGCCGACCTGCTCGCCGGCATCCGGGCAGCGGCCCGGGCGGCGGGGGTGGAGCTGGTGCTCAACGCCCGGGTCGACGTGCACCTGCGGGCGTACGGCCCGGCGGAGGAACGGCTCGCCGAGGCGGTCAGCCGGGCCCGCCGCTACCTGGCCGCCGGGGCGGACAGCGTCTACCCGATCATCCTGGCCGACCCGGCCGACATCCGCTCCTTCGTCGCCGAGGTGGACGCCCCGGTGAACATCATGGCCCGTCCCGGCGCGCCGGCCCCGGTCGAGCTGGCGGCCCTCGGCGTGGCCCGGGTCAGCTACGGCTCCGGCGTGTACGCCGCCGCCCGCGCCCGTACCGTCGAGCTGCTCGCCGCGATCCGGGCGGGTGATGACCCGTTCGTCTGCTGAGCCGCGCCGCCGCGTCGGGTTGCCCGGGGTGGCCCGGGACGGCAGGGTGAGCGGATGGGTGCCGCTGACGAGACCCGGGACGGGGTCTCGCTGACCAATCTGGACCAGCCGCTCTTCGACGGGGCGGGGGCGACCAAGCGCGACCTGGTCGACTACCTGGACGCCGTGCACGCGCGGATCCTGCCCGAGCTGCGCGACCGGCCGCTCTCGGTGCTCCGGGTACGCCCCGGGCAGGAACCGTTCATGCAGAAGAACCTGCCGAAGTACACGCCCGACTGGGTACGCCGCACCGAGGTGTGGGCGGAGGCTTCCCATCGGCGCATCTCGTACGCCCTCTGTGACGACCGGCGAACCCTGCTCTGGTTCGCCAACCAGCGGGCGGTGGAGTACCACCCGACGCTGGGCCGGGCCGGCGACCCCGAGCATCCCTCCCACCTGGTGCTCGACCTGGACCCGCCGGAGGGGGACTCGTTCGGGATGGCGGTGCGGGCCGCGCTGCTGGTCCGCCAGGCGCTGACCGACGCCGGGCTGGCGGGGGCGGTGAAGACCAGCGGGGCGAAGGGGCTGCACGTGATCGTGCCGGTGGCGGAGGGGACCACCGCGGAGGAGGCGGCCGCCGCGACCCGGGCCCTCGCCGTGCACGCCGAACGGCTCGACCCGGGGCTGGCCACCACCGCCTTCATCGTCGAGGACCGGGGTGGGCGGGTCTTCGTGGACTCCACCCGGGCGTACGGGGCGACGGTGGTCGCCGCGTACAGCCCGCGGATCCGGCCCGGCACGCCGGTGTCGTACCCGGTGGGCTGGGCCGATGTGGAGTCGGTGACGCCGGCCGAGTTCACCGTGCGGACGGTGCCGGGGTTGCTCGGCGAGCGGGACCCGTGGGCGGCGGCGCTGCCCGCGCCGCAGCGGCTGCCGGCCGACCTGGTGGCCGAGGGGCGGACCATCCCGGTGGCCCGGGTGCAGGCCATGCACGAGGGCAAGCGCCGCGCGAAGGCCCGCCGCGAGGCCGGCTGAGGATCACCGGGATACGAAGCAGCCCGGACCGAATCGGCCCGGGCTGGTTCCGGTCTGTGCCCCCGGCAGGATTCGAACCTGCGCTCCCGCCTCCGGAGGGCGGTGCTCTATCCCCTGAGCTACGGGGGCTCAGCGACCCGAGAAGAGTAGCAAACGCCTTCCCGGATCACCGAATCGGCACCCCGCTCCTCGATCTTCGACGGATCAGGCGGCGGCCATCGGGCGGCCGCAGCTGGGCAGCGGGTGCAGGACGATACGGCGCGGGAGCCGGCGGGGCCACTCGTTGCGCGGCCAGGAGCCGTCCACGATCAGGTGCACCGTGCGTTCCTCGACGCCGCTGAGCCGCAGCACGAAGTCGCGGGGGAGCGGCGGGTCCACCGAGGGCGTGGTGATCATGAAGCGCACCCGGCCCCGGGACGAGACCGCGGAGATCACGTCCGCCGCCGGCATGGTGCCGCGCAGCCGTACCCGACCGATCCAGTAGACCTCCGCGGCGTGCTCCTGGGCGGCCCGGGTGATCGACGGGTACTCGCTGCGTACCCACCGCTCCACCGCGCCGACGCAGAGGCCGCAGGCCCGTTCCCGGGGCTCGCGCGGACCCAACCCCCAGGCCCGCAGGTACGCCCCGACCGTGCCGGCGTCCATGGTCAGGTCGAACCGGCGCTGGATGAGGGTGGTCAGGCTCTGTCGCGTCCAGAGCTCCTCGTCCAGGCCGAACTCGTCCGGGTGGACGCCCCGCAGCACGTCGATCAGTTCGAGTTCCTGTTCGCGGCTGAGCGTTCCCGACTCGCCCTGCCGCAGTCCGCGACGGACGGCTGCCACCGCTCCGTCACCGCCGATGGTGTGGCGTCGGCACCAGCTGGTCACCGACCGCCCTGCGTCTCTGAGTGCAACCCCCACGTCCTGCGCAACGAGCCCGAATCGCAACTGGTCACGATATGTGGGGAGAAAAGTCCCCAAGCCACTCAAAGGGTCGAACTGCTCAAATCGTTATAACAGGTCATAACGGGCCCGGCGGCGGCCGGACGTGCGAAGGGCCCGCGTCGCGCACGACGCGGGCCCTTCGTCCGAGCAGGGACTACAGGGTGCCGCCCAGGCGCTTGAGCGCCGCCTGGAGGTTGGTCAGGTCGGTCTGCTGGGTGTTCTTCATGACCTGCGCGACCGCCAGCACGTCCTTGTCGTGCCCCTGGTCGAGGACGCCCTCGATCATGTGCACCCCGCCGATGTGGTGCCGGATCATCATCTGCAGGAAGAGGATGTCGAAGTCGCGGCCCTTGGCGGCGCGCAGCTTCGTCATCTCCTCCGGCGTGGCCATGCCCGGCATCAACCCGTCCTTCACCAGCGCCGTGCCGTCCGGCATCCAGGCCATCGCCGGCCGGTCACCGGTGGGGTCCAGCTTCCAGGAGCGCAGCCAGGTCTGCATGGTGCCGATCTCGCCCTGCTGCCCGGTGGCGATGTCGCCGCCGATCTGCCGTACCTCCGCGTCCTGACCCTGTTGGAAGGCCATCAGCCCCATCTCCACCGCCTGGGCGTGGTGGGTGCTCATGTCCCGGGCGAAGCCCGCCTCCGCCGAGTTGTCCCCGGGGCGGGTGAGGGTCGGGGTGAGCAGGCCGCCCGCGTACCCGAGGAGGAGGCCGACCACGACGGCGAGCGCGAGGGCGAGCAGCCCGTAGCGCGGCGCCGGGGCCCGGCCGTCGCCGGCCGGGACCTCGTCGAGGTCGGTGTCCGTGGTCACGGAAGCAGTCATCGGCCCGTCCTCACTGGGTGACCGGCTGGTCCATCTGGTTGCCCATGTCCCGCGGGGTGGTGCCGGTGGCGGTGACGCCCTGGGCGCAGTTGGCGTTGGGCCCCTCGATGGAGGCGTTCACCCGCAGCGTCTTGATGAACTCGTCGATCCGGCTGTCGTCGGCGTTGTCGACCTTGAGTTGGAAGCCCCAGGCCTGGAGCGAGATCGGCTTGTCCAGCCCCTCGTACGGGCTGAGCATCAGCTTCTCCTTGCCCTCGACCTTGGCCTTGAGCTTGGCCACCTGGTCGGCGGGCAGGTCGGGCCGGTAGGTGATCCAGACCGTGCCGTGCTCCAGGCTGTGCACCGCGTGCTCGTTGGCGATCGGGGCGGTGTAGACGTCGCCCATGCAGTTCTGCCAGGCCGGGTTGTGCGGGCCGCCGACCGGCGGGAGCACCTCGTACTTGATCGAGCCCTGCTGGTGCTGGCCGCCCTTGACCATGTCCTTGTTGGTCTTGCGGTAGTCGACGACGCCCTTGATCGAGTCGGCCCGCTCCTCCCACGGCTGGGAGCCCTTGTACACCGCCCAGGCACCCCACCCGACGATGCCGGCGGCCAGCACACCCACCGCGACGAAGAGGGCGATCGGACCCCATGAGCGACCCTGGCTGACCTTCACCGGGGCGACCGGCTTGCGGCCCTTGCCGCCCGACGTCTGCCGCGGGGTGCCCTTGCCGGACCCGCCCTTGCCGCCGGCGGGCTTGTCGGCAGCCGCCGGCCGGCCGGCGGCCGGCTTCTTGCCGGTGCTGACCACGGTCGGACGGCGCTCCGGGCCGCCCGGGGTGCTGATGCTCATCGTGCCTCGTCAGGTCGGTCGGTCAAGGGAGGCGCGGGGCCGGTTCACATCCTGGTCGCCGCCGCGGGTACGGAGTCTACCCCCGATAACATGGTTCGGTGACTCCCGCAGAACTCGCCGAGGTCGTCCTCGCCGCAGCCCACGCCGTCTTCGAAGACCGGGGCCTGGACCGCTCCGCGCTGCCCGCGCAGACCGCCGTGGAGCGCCCCCGCAACCCCGATCACGGCGACTACGCCTCGACGCTGGCGCTGCAGCTCAGCAAGAAGGTGGGGGTGCCGCCGCGGGAGCTGGCCGCCGCCCTGGCCGAGCAGCTCGGCAAAGCCCCCGGGATCAAGTCGGTGGAGATCGCCGGGCCGGGCTTCCTCAACATCCGGCTGGACGCGGCCGCCGCCGGCCAGCTGGCCAAGGTGATCGTCGAGGCCGGCCCGGAGTACGGCCGCAGCGAGGCCCTCGCCGGCCAGAAGATCAACCTGGAGTTCGTCTCGGCGAACCCGACCGGCCCGGTGCACATCGGCGGCGTCCGCTGGGCGGCCGTCGGTGACGCGCTCAGCCGGCTGCTCCGCGCCACCGGCGCCGACGTGGGCACGGAATACTACTTCAACGACGCGGGCTCCCAGATCGACCGGTTCGCCCGGTCCCTGCTGGCCGCCGCGAAGGGCGAGCCGGCGCCGGAGGACGGCTACGGCGGGGCGTACATCGCCGAGATCGCGGCCGAGGTGGTCCAGCGCCGGCCGGACGTGCGGGAGCTGGACGACGCCGCGGCCCAGGAGGTGTTCCGGGTCGAGGGCGTCGCGCTGATGTTCGCCGAGATCAAGTCGTCGCTGCGCGACTTCGGCGTCGAGTTCGACACCTACTTCAACGAGAAGGACCTGCACGACCGGGGCGAGCTGGACCAGGCCCTCGCCCGGCTGCGCGAGCAGGGCCACCTCTTCGAGTCCGAGGGCGCGACCTGGCTGCGCACCACCGACTTCGGTGACGACAAGGACCGGGTGCTGCGCAAGTCCAACGGCGAGTGGACCTACTTCGCCGCCGACTGCGCCTACTACCTGGACAAGCGCGAGCGCGGCTTCGAGCGCGTGGTGATCATGCTGGGCGCCGACCACCACGGCTACATCGGCCGGATGAAGGCGATGGCCGCCTGCTTCGGCGACGACCCGGAGCGCAACCTGGAGATCCTCATCGGCCAGCTGGTCAACCTGGTCCGCGACGGCGCCCCGGTACGGATGAGCAAGCGGGCCGGCACCGTGGTCACCCTGGAGGACCTGGTCGACGCGATCGGCGTGGACGCGTCCCGCTACGCGCTGGCCCGCTACTCCAGCGACTCGCCGATCGACATCGACGTGGAGCTGTGGACCCGGGCCACCCGCGACAACCCGGTCTACTACGTGCAGTACGTCGCCGCCCGGACGGCCAGCGTCGGGCGCAACGCCGCCGAGGTGGGGCTGACCCGGGGTGACGGCGCCGACTTCCACGCCGAGCTGCTCTCCCACGAGAAGGAGAACGAGCTGCTCAAGGCGCTCGCCGAGTTCCCCGCCGTGGTGTCCTCGGCGGCCGAGCTGCGCGGGCCGCACCTGGTCGCCCGCTACCTGGAGCGGCTGGCCGGGGCGTACCACCGGTTCTACGACAACTGCCGGATCCTGCCGCGCGGCGAGGAGGAGGTCACCGACCTGCACCGGGCCCGGCTCTGGCTCAACGACGCCACCCGGGTGGTCATCGCCAACGGCCTGCGCCTGCTCGGCGTCTCCGCTCCGGAAAGGATGTAATCCCGATGCGCGCGCACGAGGCCGGTGCTCTGCACGGCGAGATCGGCCACCGGGGGCCCGCCTGGCTGCGTACCCCGGCCGACGTCAACGCCCTGGTCCCGCAGCTCTGGCCGCGCAACGTGGCGCGCGCCGACGGCGGGGCGCTGACGGTCGCGGGCCTGGACGTCCGCGACCTGGCCGCGGAGTACGGCACCCCGGTGTACGTGCTGGACGAGGACGACCTGCGCTCGCGCTGCCGCGAGTTCCGGGCCGCCTTCCCGGACGCCGACGTCTACTACGCCGGCAAGGCGTTCCTCTGCCGGGCGGTGGTCCGGATGATCGCCGAGGAGGGCATGTTCCTCGACGTCTGCACCGGCGGCGAGCTGGCCACCGCGCTGTCGGCGGGGATGGAGCCCGCGCGGATCGGCTTCCACGGCAACAACAAGTCGGTGGCCGAGCTGACCCGGGCGGTGGACGCCGGGGTGGGCCGGATCATCGTCGACTCGTTCGCCGAGATCGACCGGCTGACCGCGATCGCCCGCGAGCGTGGGGTACGCCCGAAGGTGCTGATCCGGGTCACCGTCGGCGTGGAGGCGCACACCCACGAGTTCATCGCCACCGCGCACGAGGACCAGAAGTTCGGCTTCTCGCTGGCCGGCGGGGCGGCCGCGGCGGCCGCCTTCAAGATCCTCGACGAGGACGTGCTGGAGCTGCGCGGGCTGCACTCGCACATCGGCTCGCAGATCTTCGACGCCAGCGGCTTCGAGGTCTCCGCCCGCCGGGTGCTCGGCCTGCAGGCGCAGATCCGCGACGCCCGGGGCGTGGAGCTGCCCGAGCTGGACCTGGGCGGCGGCTTCGGCATCGCGTACACCACGCAGGACGACCCGGCCGCGCCGCACGACCTGGCCAAGCGGCTGCGCAAGATCGTCGACGGGGAGTGCGCCGCGGAGAAGCTGGCCGTGCCGCACCTGTCCATCGAGCCGGGCCGGGCCATCGTCGGGCCGGCCGTGTTCACCCTCTACGAGGTCGGCACGGTCAAGGACGTCGACGGCCTGCGGACGTACGTGAGCGTCGACGGCGGGATGAGCGACAACATCCGCACCGCGCTCTACGACGCGTCCTATTCGGCGACCGTGGCCAACCGCACCTCGACGGCGGAGCCGCTGCTCGCCCGCGTGGTGGGAAAGCATTGTGAGTCCGGGGACATCGTGGTGAAGGATGAATTCCTGCCCGCTGACGTGCAGCCCGGAGATCTTGTCGCGGTGCCCGGCACCGGCGCCTACTGCCGGAGCATGGCCAGCAACTACAACCATGTCCCGCGGCCCCCGGTCGTCGCCGTCCGCGACGGTCGGGCCCGGCTGATCGTCCGCCGGGAGACCGAAGAGGACCTGCTCGCATTGGACGTCGGATGACCTCACCTGTTCGCTTGGCTCTGCTCGGCTGCGGCACGGTCGGCAGCGACGTGGTACGCCTGCTGCACGAGCAGTCGGCCGACCTCGCCGCCCGGATCGGCGCTCCGCTGGAGATCGCCGGCATCGCCGTACGCCGGCTCGGCCGCGACCGTGGCGACCTGCCGGTCGACCCCGCCCTGTTCACCACCGACCCGCTCGGGCTGATCAAGCGGGACGACGTGGACATCGTGGTCGAGGTGGTCGGCGGGATAGAGCCGGCCCGCGGCTGGCTGGTCGAGGCGCTGCGCGCCGGCAAGAGCGTGGTCACCGCGAACAAGGCGCTGCTGGCCGAGGACGGCGCCACCCTGCACGACGCGGCCGCCGAGGGCGGCGCCGACCTCTACTACGAGGCCAGCGTCGCCGGGGCCATCCCGCTGCTGCGCCCGCTGCGCGAGTCGCTGCACGGGGACCGGATCAACCGGGTCACCGGCATCGTCAACGGCACCACCAACTTCATCCTCTCCGCCATGGACGCCACCGGCGCCGGCTTCGCCGAGGCCCTGGAGGAGGCCACCGAGCTGGGGTACGCCGAGGCGGACCCGACGGCCGACGTGGAGGGCTTCGACGCCGCCGCCAAGGCCGCCATCCTGGCCTCGCTGGCGTTCCACACCCGGGTCACCGCGGCCGACGTGTACCGCGAGGGGATCACCGAGGTGACCGCCGCCGACGTGGCCAGCGCCAAGGCGATGGGCTGCACCATCAAGCTGCTCTGCATCGCCGCCCGGGGCGCCGACGCGGCCGGCCGCGAGACGGTCAGCGTCCGGGTGCACCCGGCGATGATCCCGCTGACCCATCCGCTGGCGAGCGTCGGTGACGCGTTCAACGCGGTCTTCGTCGAGGCCGAGGCGGCCGGGCAGCTGATGTTCTACGGCCGGGGCGCGGGCGGGGCGCCGACCGCCAGCGCCGTCCTCGGCGACGTGGTGGCGGTGGCCCGCAACCGCCTCGCCGGCGTGCACGCGGCCAGCGAGTCGGCGTACGCGGACCTGCCGGTGCGGCCGATGGGTGAGGCGCTCACCCGCTACCACATCAGCCTGGACGTGACCGACCGGCCGGGTGTGCTGGAGGCGGTCGCCGGGGTCTTCGCCCGGCACGAGGTCTCCATCGCCACGGTGCGGCAGGGCCCGGCCGGGGGCGGCCCCGCCGGCCGGGGCGAGGACGCCGAGCTGGTCATCGTCACCCACGTCGCGCCGGACGCCGCGCTCGCCGCGACCGTCCAGGAGCTGCGCGGGCTGCCGATCGTCCGCTCGGTGACCAGCGTGCTGCGGGTCGAGGGCGGGGCGTAGCCTCGCGTCCCGCCTGATGGTTAAGGGGGGGTGTGCCGGCGACCGGTCCGGGAGTCTGGTCCACGCTGGTGCGGGCCCCGGGGAGAGCGGGGCGGGAAGGTCGAGGTGAGCGACATGTGGCGGGGACTGATCGAGACGTACCGGGGCCGGCTGCCGGTCACCGACGCCACCCCGGTCGTCACCCTGCACGAGGGGAACACCCCGCTGCTGCCGGCGCCGGTGCTCTCCGCCCGGGTGGGGGCCGACGTCTGGCTCAAGGTCGAGGGGGCCAACCCGACCGGCTCGTTCAAGGACCGGGGCATGACGGTCGCCGTCTCCAAGGCCGTCGAGGCCGGTGACAAGGCGATCATCTGCGCCTCCACCGGCAACACCAGCGCCTCCGCCGCCGCGTACGCGGCCCGGGCCGGGATCACCTGCGCCGTGCTGGTGCCGCAGGGCAAGATCGCGCTGGGCAAGCTGGCCCAGGCGCTGGTGCACGGCGCGAAGCTGCTCCAGGTGCAGGGCAACTTCGACGACTGCCTGGCGCTGGCCGGCAAGCTCGCCCAGGACTACCCGGTCGCCCTGGTCAACTCGGTCAACATCCACCGGCTGCACGGGCAGAAGACGGCCGCCTTCGAGATCGTCGAGGCGCTCGGTGACGCGCCCGACATCCACTGCCTGCCGGTCGGCAACGCCGGCAACATCTCGGCCTACTGGATGGGCTACTCGGAGGACCTGCGCGACGGCAACGCCACGCGGACCCCGAAGATGTACGGCTTCCAGGCCGCCGGCGCCGCCCCGATCGTGACCGGGCAGATGGTGCCGGAGCCGTCCACCATCGCGACCGCGATCCGGATCGGCAACCCGGCGAGCTGGACCAAGGCGCTCGACGCCCGGGACGCCTCGGACGGCCTGATCGCCGCGGTCACCGACCGGGAGATCCTGGCCGCGTACCGGCTGCTGGCCCGCGAGGTCGGCGTCTTCGTCGAGCTGGGCAGCGCGGCCAGCGTGGCCGGCCTGCTCCAGCAGGCCGCCGCCGGGCAGGTGCCGGCCGGCTCCACCGTGGTCTGCACGGTCACCGGTCACGGCCTCAAGGACCCCGAGTGGGCCATCTCCACGGCCCCCGCCCCCGTCACCATCGCCAACGACCCCCTAGCCGCCGCCCGCTCCCTAGACCTCGCCTAACCCCCACCCCCCCACCCCACCCCCCCCGGGCCCTACCGCTCGCGGCGTTGATCATGAAGTTAGCGGCGTGGGGAAGCGCTTTCTCGCCGGCTAACCTCATGATCGACGGGGGCTGGCCGGTGGGGCGGGGTGGGTGCGTGGGAGCGTGATCGGGTGGGGGAGACTTTGGGCACCCGTCGACCCCTCTCCAGGAGTGAGTAACGCAGATGTCGCTGCTCGCCAGATTCAGCCTTGCCAACCGCGGACTGGTCGCCCTCATCGCGCTGGTGACCGCGGCGTTCGGGGCGTTCGCCGTGCCGTCGCTGAAGCAGCAGCTGCTGCCGTCCCTGGAGTTTCCCGCCGCGTTCATCGTGGCGGCGTACCCGGGCGCCGCGCCGGAGATCGTCGAGTCCCAGGTCACGGAGCCGATCGAGAACAGCCTCCAGGGCATCCCGGGGCTGGACAAGGTCACCTCCACCTCCCGGGAGGGCTCCACCACCGTCCAGGTGCAGTACGAGTTCGGCACCGACCTGGATGACGTGGTCAACAAGATGCAGACCGCTTTGAACCGGATCGACGCCCAGCTTCCCGAGGGGGTGGACCCGCAGGTCATCGCCGGCAGCACCGACGACCTGCCGGCGGTGGTGGTCGCCGCCAGCGGCGCCGGGGACGAGCAGGCGCTGGCCGAGAAGCTGCGCACCACGGTCGTACCGGAGCTGGAGGCCCTGGACGGCGTCCGCACGGTCGACGTGACCGGCACCCGCGACCGGGTCGTGCTGGTCACCCCCGATCCGGCGAAGCTGGCCGCGGCCCGGCTGGCCCCCACCGCGATCGCCCAGGCGCTCAAGACCAACGGCGTCGCGCTGCCGGCCGGCGCGGTCGCGGACGGCAGCCGGTCGCTACCGGTGCAGGTCGGCACCCCGCTCCGGACCGTGGACGACCTGCGCGGCATCGTGCTCGCCACCGCCCCGGCCGCCCCGGTCCGGCTCGGCGACGTGGCCACCGTGCAGGAGCAGCTCGCCCCGGCCACCGGCCTCACCCGGACCAACGGCAAGCCCAGCCTGGGCATCGCCGTCACCGCCACCCCGGACGGCAACGCCGTGCGCATCTCGCACGAGATCCGGGACCGGCTGGACGACCTGCGGGCCGCCTCCGGCGCGGAGCTGACCGTGGTCTTCGACCAGGCCCCGTTCGTCGAGCGGTCCATCGACAGCCTGACCACCGAGGGCCTGCTCGGCCTGCTGATGGCGGTCGTGGTGATCCTGGTCTTCCTGCTCTCGATCCGCTCCACCGTGGTCACCGCGGTCTCCATCCCGCTGTCGGTGCTGGTCGCGTTGATCGTGCTGTGGGCCGGCGACTACTCGCTCAACCTGCTCACCCTCGGCGCGCTGACCATCGCCGTCGGCCGGGTCGTGGACGACTCCATCGTGGTGCTGGAGAACATCAAGCGGCACCTGGAGTACGGCGAGCCGAAGCGGGACGCCATCCTCGGCGCGGTCCGCGAGGTGGCCGGTGCGGTCACCGCCTCCACGCTGACCACGGTCGCCGTGTTCACGCCGATCGCGCTGGTGGGCGGCTTCGTCGGGCAGCTCTTCGCGCCGTTCGCGATCACCGTGACGGTGGCCCTGCTCGCCTCGCTGCTGGTGTCGCTGACGGTGATCCCGGTGCTGGCGTACTGGTTTTTGAAGCCCCGGGGCGGCGCCGACGACGCGGTGGCCCGCCGCGCCGCCGAGGAGAAGGAGCTGCGCAGCCGGTTGCAGCGCGCGTACCTGCCCGCGATCGGATTCGCCACCCGGTCCCGGGGCACCCGCTGGATCACCGTGGCGCTGGGCCTGCTGGTGCTGCTGGGCACCTTCGGCCTGGCCCAGAAGCTGGAGACCAACTTCCTCGACGACTCCGGCCAGGACACCCTGAGCATCCGGCAGGAGCTGCCGGCCGGCACCGGCCTGACCGGCACCGACCAGGCCGCCGCAAAGGTCGAGGCGGTGCTCGCCCGGACGGAGGGCGTCCGCACGTACCAGGTCAGCGTCGGCGGCAGCGACCAGCCCTGGGCGGGCGGCGGAGGCAACAACACCGCCTCGTACTCCGTGGCGCTGGACGAGGACACCGACGCGGCGGCGGTCCGGCGGACGCTGCGCCGCGAGTTCGACGCCCTCGGCCCGGAGGCCGGTGAGCTGAGCTTCGGCGCCGGGCAGGGCGGTGCCTCCGCCAACCAGCTCGAGGTGGTCGTCCAGGCCGCCGACCAGGAGACGCTGACCCGGGCCGCCGAGGCCGCCCGCGACGCGCTGGCCGGTACGCCGGGCGTCGAGGACGTGACCACCGGCCTCGCCACCCGGGTGCCCCGGGTCGAGGTGACCGTGGACCGGGTCGCCGCCGCGCGGGCCGGCCTCACCGAGGCGGCCGTCGGGCAGCTCGTCGCGCAGGCGTACCGGGGCGCCCCGCTGGGCCAGGTCAACCTCGACGGCGCGCCGCGCGACGTGGTGCTCAGCACCGGTGCGGTGCCGCCGATGAGCGTCGCGGAGCTGCGCGCGCTGCCGGTGGGCCCGGTCAAGCTGGACGACATCGCCGACGTCAACCAGGTCGACGGGCCGCAGCAGGTGACCCGGATCGACGGTGAGCGCAGCGTCTCGGTGACCGGTACGGCCACCGGCTCCAACCTCGGCGCCACCACGCAGGAGCTGCAGAAGCGGCTGGACGCGCTGGACGTGCCCGGGGCGACCTTCACCGTCGGCGGGGTCAGCGCCGACCAGAAGGACGCCTTCGCCGACCTGGGGCTGGCGGTGCTCGCCGCGATCGCGATCGTCTTCCTGATCATGGTGGGTACGTTCCGCAGCCTGACCCAGGCGCTGATCCTGCTGATCTCGGTGCCGTTCGCGGCCACCGGTGCGATCGCGCTGCTGCTGGCCACCGGCACGCCACTGGGCGTGCCCGCGCTGATCGGCGTGCTCATGCTGGTCGGCATCGTGGTGACCAACGCGATCGTGCTGCTCGACCTGATCAACCAGTACCGGGCGCGGGGAATGGGCGTCACCGAGGCGGTGGTCGAGGGCGGCCGGCGGCGGCTGCGCCCGATCCTGATGACCGCGGTCGCCACCGTGTTCGCGCTGCTGCCGATGGCCTTCGGGCTCACCGGTGAGGGTGGCTTCATCTCCCGCCCGCTGGCGATCGTGGTGATCGGTGGCCTGCTCAGCTCGACGCTGCTCACGCTGATCCTGGTGCCGACCCTCTACACGATGGTGGAGCGGACCAAGGAGTCGCTGCGCGAGCGGCGGGCCCGCCGTCGGGGTGCGCCGGAGCCGACCACCCCGCCGGCCCCGGAGCCGGCCCCGACCCCGGTGCCCGTCCCGGCGACGCTCGGCGCCGGTGCGGCCCCGGCCACCGAACCGGTCGCGGCACCCCCCGCCCGTCCGGCCCCGTCGGCCGCGCTGCTGGACGGCACGGACCAGTTCGAGGTGCTCCGCCTGCCGAAGACCCGCCGCAGCCCGCTCCCACCCACCGACTGACCCCGTACCCGGGCTCCCGGGCGTAGCCCGGCGAGGCCGCAGATTCACGGAAATAGTGGCCATCCGACGCGGGATGGCCACTATTTCCGTGAATGAGGGCGCTACCGCCGCGGTGAGCGAGCGGGGAGGGGCGCGACGGAGGGGGTCATCGGGTGGGGCCGGAAGCGGTACGGTGAGTGGCCTGACGCATACGTAGCGTGTCGGTAGAGGCGGCCGGCGGCGTGGGAGCGGGGGCATGGCGGACGGCGTGGGTCGGTGGCGACGGCGGGCGCTGCTGCGCCGTACCGCCCTGCTGGCCGGCGGCGCCGCCCTGGGCGCCGCGGCCACCGCGGAGACGACCTGGATCGCCGATCGCCGCCTCCCGCTGGGCGGTGGCCCGGCCAGCGCCACCCTGGGCAACCGCCACCAGCAGGTCGGCGCCGGGGTGGTCCAGGTCACCTGGGGGGTACGCACCGACGAGCGCGTCGTCGCCCTCACCTTCGACGACGGCCCCCGGCCACGGTGGACGCCGATGGTGCTGGACACCCTGGCGAGGTACGGGGTCCCGGCCACCTTCTTCCTGGTCGGCGAGCGGGCCCGGCAGCACGCCGCCCTGGTGCGGGACCGGCTGGCCGGGCACGAGGTCGGCAACCACAGCTGGGCGCACCACGACCTGGCCCGGATGGACGCCCACGCCGCGTACGACGATCTGCGGCGCAGCCACGACGCGATCGTCGCGGCGACCGGCGTGGCCCCCCGCCTGCTCCGCCCGCCGTGGGGGCACCTGGGCGGGGCGGTGCTGCACGCCGCGGCCCGGTTGGACTACCGGCTGGTGCTGTGGTCGTTGCAGATGGTCGAGGGGGAGTTCCCGCACGACCCGGCCGGCCACGCCCGGCGGATCGTCGCCGACGTCCAGCCCGGCACGATCCTGCTCGGCCACGACGTCGGCACCGAGCAGCGTCTCGTGGCGCTCCGCGGGCTGCCGGACATGATCACCGGGCTGCGTGCGCGCGGCTACACCTTCGTCACCGTCTCCCAGTTGCTGCGCCGCACCGTCGTGGTCTGACCGGCCCGGTAGGGTGCCCGCGTGTCACCCACCGTCTCGGTCCTCGTGCGCAATCGCGACTTCCGCAATCTCTTCCTCGCCGAACTCGTGGTGTTCGGTGCCGACTGGTTCGTCATGGTGCCGCTGCTGGTGCTCCTGCCCGCGCTGACCGGCAGCGGGGTGTGGGGCGCGCTGGTGCTCGCCGTGGACACCGGCACGACGGCGCTGCTGCTGCCGTACACCGGGACCATCGCCGACCGGTTCGACCGGCGGAAGATCATGATGGTGGCCAACCTGGGCGCGCTGGCCGGCATCCTGCTGCTGCTCGGCGTCCGCGGCGCCGGCACGGCCTGGTTGGCCCTGGTGTCGATCGCGGCGGTGGCGGTGGCGAAGGCGTTCTACTCGCCGGCCGCCCAGGCCGCCCTGCCCAACGTGCTCGACCCGGCCGACCTGGCGGCCGGCAACGCCGTGGCCGGCTCGGCCTGGGGCACCATGACGGTCGTCGGCGCCTCGCTCGGCGGCATGCTCAGCGCCGCCGCCGGGCCGTACGTCAGCTTCTGGGTGGCGGCGGGCGCGCTGGTGCTGGCCGCGGGCCTGGCCGCGCTGATCCGCCGCCCGTTGCAGGCGCCCCGCGACCCGGCGGCGGTGACCCCGCGCACCTGGGCGGCGATCCGGGAGGCGCTGGGGTACATCGCGCACCGGCCGCGGGTGCTGGCCCTGGTCACCGTGAAGTCGGCGGTCGGCCTGGGCAACGGCGTGCTGACCGTCTTTCCGCTGCTCGCCGGGGTGTACGGGGCCGGGGCGGTCGGTACCGGTCTGCTCTTCGCCAGCCGGGGCGCCGGGGCGCTGGTCGGCCCGATCCTGATGCGCCGGGTGCTGAGCAACCGCGCCTGGCTGCTGACCGGCCTGGCGCTCTCCATGTCCCTCTACGGCCTGGCGTACGTCGGCGCCTCGGTGGTGGACTGGTTCCCGCTGGTGCTGGTGCTGGTCTTCCTGGCCCACTTCGGCGGCGGCAGCAACTGGGTGATGTCCAACTACGCCCTGCAGGGCGAGGTGCCGGACCGGCTGCGCGGCCGGGTGTTCGCCACCGACATGATGCTGGCGACCCTGGCCATCTCGGTCAGCCAGCTGGTGGTGGCCCTGGTGGTCGACGCGGTCGACGAGCGGACCGTCCTGGCCGGCTGCGGCCTGGTCACCGTGGTCTACGCGGCGGGCTGGCGGCTCGCCACCCGGCGGCTCTCGCTCACCGAACCGGTGCCGGAGGAGCACCCCGCCCCCACACCCTGACCGGCCCACCGCGGTCGGAAACCGGCCCGTCGGCCGCCTCAGGGCCGCTCGGTGGGCTGCGGCGGGATGACGGCGGCCGGCGGCGGGTGGGGCGCACCGGCCGGCGCCGGCCAGCCGGTCGGGTACGGTGGCGCGTCCGGGCTCGGGACCCGCCGCCCGGTCAGCGCGGCGGCGATGATCAGGGCCAGCCCCGCCGGGTGCAGCAGGAGCTGGAGCGCCCCGACCGCCATGCCGAACCGGAGCGCTTCCGTGCCGTTCCAGGTCCGGTAGGCGTGGGTGATGGTCAGCACCCAGGCCACGTTGAGCAGCAGGGCGAGCAGCAGCAGCGCCACCCCGCCGAGGAGCAGCCCGCGCCCGGTCCGCGGCAGCCGTCGGTGGACCAGCGCCAGCACCAGCCCGGTCACCAGGACCATGAGGGTCGGCAGTTGGAGGAGCAACTGGCCCGCCGGGGAACCGAAGATCCGCACGTCGTCTCCCGCCGTCGATGAGTTGCGGATCAGGCTAATGCCAACACGCAATTCCCACGGTCCGGGCTGAGCGGCCCGCTGTCGGTCCAGCGCCCTAGCATGAGCCGGTGCCGATGACTTTCGCCTCCGGTCCCGTACGGGTCCGGGTGCCCGCGACCAGCGCGAACCTGGGTCCGGGCTTCGATGCGCTCGGGCTGGCCCTCGGGCTGTACGACGACGTGGCGGCCGAGGTGACCACCGGCGGCGTACGCGTGGTGGTGTCGGGGGAGGGCGCCGGGGAGCTGCCGGACGGCGACACCCACCTGGTGGTGACCTCGATGCGGGCCGCCTTCGACGTGCTCGGCGGGCAGCCGCGCGGGCTGGCCCTGGAGTGCGTCAACCGGATCCCGCAGGCCCGTGGGCTCGGCTCCTCCTCGGCGGCCATCGTGGCCGGGGTGCTGCTGGCCCGGGCGCTCGTGGCGGACGGCGCGGCCCGGCTGGACGACGCGGCGGCGCTGCGGCTGGCCTCCGAGATCGAGGGGCATCCGGACAATGTCGCGCCCTGCCTGCTCGGCGGTTTCACGGTCGCCTGGACCGAGCCGGCAGGTGCCCGGGCGGTCTCCCTGGCCGTCGCCGACGCCGTCCGCCCCACCGTCTTCGTGCCCGGCGAGCGGGGGCTGACCGCCGTCGCCCGGGCCGCTCTGCCGGCCACCGTGCCGCACGCCGAGGCGGCGTTGACCGCCGGCCGGGCGGCGCTGCTGGTGCACGCGCTGACCGCGGAGCCGGCGCTGCTGCTGCCGGCCACGGTCGACCGGCTGCACCAGGACTACCGGGCCGCCGGGATGCCGGCGACGGCGGCCCTGGTCGCTGCGCTGCGTGAGGCCGGTGTGGCGGCTGTGGTCAGTGGGGCGGGCCCCACCGTGCTGGCGTTGACCGAGGTCCCGGCGGGCTTCGAGACGGGAACAGATTGGCAGCGCTGGGAGTTGCCGATAGACGTCAGCGGTGCCCGGGTTGCCCGGGGTAGACTTGGACACGCCGAGCGGGACCCTGTTGCCGCAGGTCGGAAGAGTTGATTACGCTCTAGACTTAGCACAGCCGCGAAGCATGCGATCTCCCTGCGGGTCGGCGCACCCCCGAAGCTCTCGGCGGTCAGCCCGTCACCCCTGCCAAAGGCCAACGCCGCACCGCAGTTTCCACAGGTCGCCGCAGACGGCGAGACCTGCTCACCGATGTCGGTGAGTCGGGAAACCGACCGGCTGCTGTGTTACAGACTCCCGCGACGCGTCCATGCGAGGCGGGTGCACCGAGGCCGCCCGGCCACCTGTTCCACGACTCCGGGCAGTCCCGGCCTATCGAGGGAAGGAATCCATTGAGCGACACCACCGACGTGACGTCGGATGTTTCCAACGTCGCTGGCGATGCCACCACCGCCGCCCCTACGCGTCGCCGGCGCAGTGGTACCGGCCTGTCGGCGATGCTGCTGCCAGAGCTCCAGAGCCTGGCCGCGTCGCTCGGTATCTCCGGTACGGCTCGCATGCGTAAGGGCGAGCTGATCAGCGCGATCACCGAGCGGCAGGGCGGCGCCGCCGCCGGGACCCCTCGACCACGGGCCGAGGTCGCGGCCGCGGCCGCGACCGCCCGGGAAGAGGTGCACGCCGAGGTACGCGAGGAGCGGGCCGAGACCGAGCGCCGCCCCGCCGAGCAGGCGCCGGCCACCGAGCCGACCGAGGGTCGCACCCGGGCCCGTCGGGGCCGGGCGGCCGCCAACGCCGAGAC
>NZ_RJLN01000095.1 GCF_003725545.1 Micromonospora solifontis
CCGCCCCGGCAGCACAACCCCCTCGGGTACGCGCGACCGATGGCCGCCCCGCCGCCGGCTCCCCGCCGGTCCCGGTCGGGACTGTGGGTCACCGCCGTGGTGGTGGCCGTACTGGTGGTCCTCTGCTCCGGCGTGATTTCGTACTACTACCGGAAGTACGCGGCGGCCGGATCGGCCGGCGCGCTCGCTCCGGCGAGCATGGTGTCCGGCGCGGTGCGGGGCCACGGTGCGGACGATCTGGTCGGGACGTCGTACCGTCGTGGGGTACGGCTCCAGCCGGTTGGCGGCGAGACGACGACGAGCGAAGGACGAGAGACGCGATGACAGCGCAGGCCCGCCTGCTGGGTGGCAGGTACCAGGTCGGCGAGCTGCTCGGCTACGGCGGCATGGCGGAGGTGCACCGCGGTCGCGATCTCCGGCTCGGTCGGGACGTCGCGATCAAGATGCTCCGGGCGGACCTGGCCCGGGACGCGACCTTCCAGATGCGGTTCCGCCGGGAGGCCCAGAACGCAGCCTCACTGAACCACCCGGCGATCGTCGCGGTGTACGACACCGGCGAGGAGACCGCGGCGACCGGCGAGACGTTGCCGTTCATCGTGATGGAGTTCGTCAACGGACGGACCCTCAAGGAGGTGCTGGGCGCCGAGGGGCGGCTCCAGCCGCGCCGGGCGCTGGAGATCTGCGCCGACATGTGCGCGGCGCTGGAGTTCAGCCACCGGCACGGCATCATCCACCGGGACATCAAGCCGGGCAACGTGATGCTCACCCAGACCGGCCAGGTCAAGGTGATGGACTTCGGCATCGCCCGGGCGCTGGCCAGCGGGGCCACCACGATGACGCAGACCAGCGCCGTCATCGGCACGGCACAATACCTCTCCCCGGAGCAGGCGCGCGGTGAGGCGGTCGACGCCCGCTCCGACGTGTACGCGGCCGGCTGCGTGCTGTTCGAGCTGCTCTGCGGGCACCCGCCGTTCGTCGGCGACAGCCCGGTCAGCGTCGCGTACCAGCACGTGCGGGAGCAGCCGCCGACGCCGAGCACCATCAACCCGGACGTCAACCCGGCGGTGGACGCCATCGTGCTGAAGGCGCTGTCCAAGAACCCGCTGAACCGCTACCAGAGCGCCGGCGAGATGCGGGCGGACCTGCTCCGCGCCGCCGCCGGGCGGCCGGTGCTGGCCACCCCGGTCATGCCGGTCGACGAGACCGCGGCGATGGGCCCGGCCGCCGCGGCCGCCGGCTACCAGACCCAGGTGATGGGCCCGCAGACCCGCCAGCAGATGCCGGCCCGGGTCGGCGACCCGCGCAAGCGGAGGAGCTCCTCCTGGGTGATCGCCACCTTCGCCGCGCTCGGCGTGCTCGCGGTAATCGCCCTGGCCGCTGCCCTTTACCTGAACCAGAAGGCGGCGGACGAGGTCCGGGTGCCGTCCCTGGAGGGCAAGGCCCAGGCCGTCGCGGTCCAGGAGATCCAGAACGCCGATCTCGTTCCGGTGCTCGGCGATCCGGTGAAGAACGACACCTGCGAGAAGGGCACCGTGGCCGGGCAGAGCCCGCCGGCCAGCACCACGGTGAAGAAGGGCCAGAACGTCACCATCCAGATCTGTGGCGGCCGGCAGCAGGTCACCATCCCGACTGGGCTGAAGGGCTCGCAGTTCACGAACGTCAAGCAGCAGCTCGAAGGGTTGGAGCTCAACGTCGACTCGGAGGAGGTCGACAGCAGCCTGCCGGAGGGCCTCGTCGTCAACGTCGACCCGAAGGAGGGCACGCCCGTACCGGTCCGTTCCACCGTCAAGGTGCTGGTCTCCAAGGGCAACGTCGCCAAGGTCCCAGATGTAATCGGCTTCCCCAAGGACCAGGCGGAGCGAATCCTGAAGAACGCCGGATACAAGGTGCGGGTCCTCGACGGTGACGAGGCCACCAACCCGGACCAGGTCGGCAAGGTCAGCAAGCAGAGCCCCGATGCCAACAAGGACCTCCCGAAGGGCAGCCGGGTCACCATCTACGTCGACATCGCGCCGCCGGAGCCGACCGAGTCGCCGACTTCGCCCAGCCCCACCAGTTCGCCGTCGACGCCGGGCACCGGGGGCGGCTTCCCCTTCCCGACCTCCACGTCAGCGCGGCTCTCCGACCAGTAACGGATCGCGGCCCCGACTCCGGTCGAGGCCTCGACGTTTTCACTAAAAGAATACAAGTTACTAATTCCGACTTCTAAGCGGCAGCCCCAGTCGTACGACTGGGGCTGCCGTTTTTAATGACTGTCCTTGCGGGGAAAGGGCCTAGCCCGATAACGTGAAGAAAGTCATTGTGCGACACCGCTCGTCCCACAACCTGTATGGGTCGGCACATAGTAGTAGCGGTGGGGCTAGGATGCCTTGTAGCTGTATGCCGTAATGCCCAGGTTGGAAACCGAAAGGCCAGCGCCGACAGTTCGCGTACTGAAGCCACTGATGGCACAGTTGGACAACTCGTAGAAGGTGATAGTGCGGGAGGTGCGATTGATTACGGATCGGATGGGGCCGGCATTGTAGTAGCACACGCCGGGACTTGCGTAAGAATACCCCACGTTGCCGGTGTAGTTAGTTCCACTCCAAGTGCAAACCTCAGGAGAGGCGCAACTGGCGGCGTTGGCAGCTGTCGGCTGTGCCACGCCGAGCGAAAGTCCAACCGTTGCGGCTGCGGCAATGGCAGCGGAGCGTTTTCCGATTGCCTTCAATTTATTCCCTTGACTGCGGGTGGCCATATTGCGTGGGCCCGTACCGGTCCTGATCTGGGAGCGTCCTCGTGGAAGGTGACGTCTCTGGTCCAATGCAGACGACTTTCCACGGTCCAGTTTCCTCTGGCGTAGTGGTTGAGGTGCTGCGGGCCGGCCTGTTCGGCGTCGAGGCTGACGATGCCTGGGATGATCTCTTTGCTGGTGCGTACGCCGACGAGGCCGCCGGTGTCGCGGCGGAGCCAGAAGACTTGCCGGGCGCCGGGGAACAGGGTGTCGTCGCAAGCGGCGACGCGCAGGCGAACATTGCCTGATGCGGCACCAGTGAGGCAGCTGCCGTTTGGAATCATGGTCGAGGTTGAGGCGGTATGTGAAGTGGGACTGTCGGGCTCGGGCTTGTTGGAGGTGGTGCCAGCCTGACCAGTGCAGATGATGGGCGAGGTCGCTGACCGGTTGGGTGATGAAGAGGTTGATCAGACGGCGGATTTCGTTGGGCGTGAGCTTGATCAGCGCGCTGGTTTCGGCGGCTGCGCTGCTGGCGGCGGCGCAGATGGTCAGGACGGCGAGGGCGGCCACGGCGAGGGCGGTGAACCGGTGCCAGGAGTGCCAGCGGCGGACCTGGTGCTGGTCCGCTGGTCCAGACCCACCTGGCTTTGGCGGTCTGAAAGCTCTCCTCGACGGTCCATTCCAGGACGGTGCGGGTGATCACGGCGAGGAGCCCACCCGCCCCACCAACGACACCCATCGGCCTTGGCCCGCTCGACCAACTGCTGAGCGAACTCCACCCTGCGCCGCCGTCGGCTGCGGAAGCTGGGCAGCATTCTTCTTGTCTGCCAACGTGTTCCTTCCGGACAGGATCGACGTCCAGTCCCACGGACCACACCCAGGTCAAACACGGAAATCTACGCAGTCCCATAACCGACCATCCGGTCATATCTCGATCTTGCGAACGCCCTGCCACCCGGCGCCACTGCGGGCACCCCTCAACTCCACCCAACTTCCAAGAGCCGTTGACCTGCTGCGCGTTGTCGGTGCGCCGCCGCTCAGGCGGTGGCGAAGGCGGCCCGGCGGCGGGCCTCCACCTCGGCGGCCAGCTCCGGGGCCCGCTCCAGCGCCTCCGGGTGCCCGCAGACCGCCAACCAGTTCGCCAGCATGAGGTGCCCGCCCTCGGTCAGTACCGACTCCGGGTGGAACTGGACGCCCTCGATCGGCAGGGTCCGGTGCCGCATCGCCATCACCACGCCGGAGCCCGTCCAGCCAGTCACCTCCAGCTCGTCCGGCAGCGTCTCGGGCAGCACGGCGAGCGAGTGGTAGCGGGTGGCGGTGAACGGGTCGGGCAGGCCGGTGAGGACGCCCACGCCGTGGTGGCTCACCTCGGAGGTCTTGCCGTGCAGCAGCTCCGGCGCCCGGGTCACGGTCGCGCCGAACGCCTCGCCGATCGCCTGGTGACCGAGGCAGACGCCGAAGAGCGGGAGTCTGCCGGCGTACTCCCGGATGACGTCGAGGCAGATGCCGGCCCGGTCCGGGCTGCCCGGGCCGGGCGACAGCAGCACGCCGGCGGCCCCCGCCCGGCCCACCTCGGCGACGTCGATCTCGTCGTTGCGCCGTACCTCGCAGTCCACGCCGAGCTGGCCGAGATATTGCACCAGGTTGAAGACGAACGAGTCGTAGTTGTCGATCACCAGGACGCGCATCGGGGTCACCTGTTCGGGGTGGTGGGCGGGGCGTTGTTGGTCTCCGTGTTGTAGGGGATGTCCTCCTCGCTCGGGCGCACGCTCGGCACGGTGAGTTCGCCGCCGTCGCCACCCGGCACGCCGGAGTCCTGGGTGACCTGGACGTCGTCGAAGGGGAGCAGCGGCTCGGCCCACGGGAAGACCACGAGCCAGAGCAGGGCGACCGTGGCCGCCGCGAGCAGCAGCGAGCCGACCAGCTTTCCGGCCAGCCCGAACGGCAGTTTGCGCCAGATCCACGCGTACATCGTCAGCCCCCCAGCTCCGGCGGCCGGCCCGCCGACTTGGCCTGGGCGTGGTCCAGCCTGGCGTGGATGATCAGCCGCTGGTAGTTGTCGAACTTGGGGTTGCAGGTGGTCAGGGTGAGCAGCTTCTCGGTCGGCTTCGCGCCGGGCTTGCCCGGCACCGGCGCGACCACCTCGACCTGGGACGGCCGGACGATCTGCTGCTGGTAGACCTTGTAGATGAACCACTCGCTCTGGGACTCGACCACGATGTCGTCGCCGGGTTTGAGCTCGTCAAGGCGCCAGAAGGTAGCCCGGATCCGGTGCCCGGCGACGGAGAAGTTGCCCACCTGGCCGGGCATGGCGCTCTTCGGGTAGTGGCCCGGGGCGTACCGGATGTCGGCCGGGCTGACCCCCTCGACCACCACCCAGTGCTTGTCGAGCTTGGGGATGTAGAGCCCGGCGACCGGCTTGCCCTCGGCCGGTGGCGTGGGCTTGGGGGTGGGTCCGGTCGGCGCGACCGTCGGGTCCGTGTTGCCGCCCCACTCCTGGGCGAGCTGGTTGTTCAGGTCGTTCTGGTGGGCGTCGACGATCACCGTCTTGCCCCAGATCTCGTATCCGGCGAAGAGGAGCACGACCAGGCCGAAGGTGATCAGCACCTCGCCGGTGGCCCGGATCCCGGTACGCAGCCGGGAGCCGATGGTCGGGCGGGTCAGTTCGGAGTAGACGCTCTTGTACCCCTCGCCGGTCTGCTCGGGCCGGAGCTTCACCACGCGCTCGCCCCGGCGGGGGCGGGGTGGCTCGGCCGGGGCGTCGGCGGGCTCGTCGCCGCCGTTCTCGGGCAGCGGGGGTACGGCACCCATCAGCGCGGTGGAGTCGAGGGCGGGGCCGCTCGGGCGTCGGGCGGTGACGGCCGGGAGTACGGCGGTCGCGCCCGGATCCGCCGGCACACCGCCGGTCTCCGGTCGCCCGGGCCGGCCCGCCTGTGGTACGCCGCCGGATGCGGCCGACCGGGGTACGTCACCGGCCGGGCGCGGCGTGCCGGCCACCTGATCCTTCGCCGCCGGTCCGGTGTGCCGAACGCGGCTGTCGGCGCCCTCCACCGACCCTGAGCGGGTCCCCGGCCGGTCGGTCACCCGGGGAAGGAACGCGGTCGGCGCGTCGCCCGGGGCGGCCGGTCGTACGCCCGGGGCCGTGGCCGCGGTGACCGGTCGTACGCTCGGGGTCGTGGCCGGGGTGGACGGGCCGCCGGGCTGCCCGCCGGGCCGGCTCGGCGATCCGGCCGCGCCCGGCGCCACCGCACCCCGTTCGGTGCCGTCCGGACGGTTCGTACCGGGGTCCACGGCCCATCCGGCGGAGTTCGACCGGTCGGCTCCGGCGACGTTCGGGTCGGTGCCCGACCGGCGGCCGGCGGGAGCGGCCGGGCCGGCGGTGCCGGTAGGGCCGGTGGCAGTGGCCGGGCCGGCGGAGCCGGTGGGGGCGGTTGAGTGCGACCGCGCGGCGACCTCGTCCCCCCAGCGTGGCGGGGGCTCGGTGGGCAGGCGGCGTGGCGGGCCGGCCTGCCCGGCGGCGGGCCGGGCGTTGGGGTGCTGCGGATCCTGCTGCGGCGTGGCGGCCGACGGCTGGTGGGGCGGGTTGTTGCTGCCCGGCCGGTACGGGCCCGCGCCGGCGGCGGGCCGGAACGGCTCGGGGTGGGCGGACCGTTCCGGGCCGGCCGGTGCCGTGCCGCGCCGGTCGGGGTTGGCCGGCGCCGGTGAGACCGGAGCGCGGTCGGCGGGAGCTGGTGGGACCCGGTCACGGTCAGGGGCGGCCGGTGGGACCCGGTCACGGTCGGGGGCGGCTGGGAGCCGGTCGGGACCGGCGGGCGGCGGTGTGGCGTAGCCGTGCCCGGCAGCGTCACCGAAGAGGTCCGCGGGCCGGTCGTGGGACGGTCGCCGGGGTGCGGCCGGCTGGCGCTCGGCCTGCTCCGGCCACGGGAGGTCGAGCGCGGGCCGGGACGGGCGCTCGACCGGTGGCATGAACGCGGTCGGATCCTCGCTGTGGTCGCGGTGGCGCCCGTCCCGCTCCCGGGGTTCCTCAGCGGTCACCGGGGCACCTTCGCGGAGCGGAGGGCGGTGGAGTCCTCGAACGCCGGCACGGTGACCGTGGAGACGGTTTCGGAGTAGCCGAGCTGGTAGTGATCCACCGCTTCCCTGAACAACCGGACTCCCTCGGACGCGGCGAGGGCCCGCTGAAGGGAGGCGGGGTCGCCGATTGCCACGATCTTGAAAGGAGGGGAGTACACCCGGCCGTGCAGCAGCAGGGTGTTTCCGACGCAGCGTACCGCGCTGGTACTGAGGACGCGGACGTTCATGATTGACATGGCCTCGGCGCCGCCCGCCCAGAGGGCGTTCACGACCGCCTGGACGTCGCTCTGATGGACGACCAGGTCGTCGTTGCTGGCACCTTTGGGCAGGGGCTGGTCGGGCCGGCGGGCCGCGTCGTTGAGTTCGATGGTGACGCCGGTGCCGGTGAGCGCGGTGAACCCGGCCGCCTGCCGGAGGGCGGCGGCCCGGTCGCGCTGCTCCTTGATCGGGCCGTCGGTGTCGGCCAGGGTGGCCGTCTGCTCCTCGACCTCGTCGCGCAGCCGGGCGGCCTTCGCCTCGCTCGCCGCGACCTGTTCGCGCCGGTCCTCGATCAACTGCGTGAGCTGGGGACGCCGGTCCTCCCGCAGGGCGGTGCCGCCGGCCGTGGTCGCGGTCGTGGTGAAGAGCAGGCCCGCCGCGGCGGCGATCAGGGGTACGCCGATCGACCAGCCCGGGCGGCGCTGCCGTGGCCGCCGGGGCAGCAGGCCGACGACCGCGCGCCGGAGGACCTTCTGCCAGGAGGCGGCGCCGGACGTGTACTCCACCGGGCGTTCCCTTTCCCGTCGTCTCGTTCCGGCCCGCGACGACACGGACCGGCGTGCTCGACCCGAAAAGTCTTGCCCTTTTCGGTCACCCCGTGCACCGGCCTGACCCCATTCGTGGCCTGGACGGTCCGTCGGGACTACGCTAGCTGTCGAACATTATTGGCCATGGACCGTCGCCCCCGCGCCCGGTTGTCAGGCCGGACGAGGTCGTACCCCCCTCTGGAGAGCGTCGTGCCCAAGTCTCAGGTCCGCAAGAAGAAGGTGTACACCCCGCCGACGGACGTGCGTCCGACGGCGACAGCGGCGACGCGCAAGCCTAGCCCGGTCTGGCTGCCGATCACCGCCGTCACGCTGATCGTCGCCGGCATCGGCTGGCTGGTCGTGTACTACCTCTCCGAGCAGGCTTACCCGGTCGCCACGTGGGGCTACTGGAACCTCGCCGTGGGCTTCGGCGCGATGGTCGCCTCGCTCATCCTGCTCTCCCGCTGGCGCTGACCCCCCCGGCCCGACCCCGGTGCGGCGGCCGACGCCGTCGGGGGTCGGGCCGTCGCCCCGTCCCGTCCCGGTCGGCCGCCGCTGACCGGTTCCGCCGCCGCCCGTCCGACGGATGTACGTCACGCGACCGCGCCCCTGCCCGGCGCGCGCGGCCGCCTCCACCTAAGGTGTCCGCAGGGCGGCGCGGCCGATGCGAGATGACTCACGTTACTGCTGGGTAACCTTGCGCGTAGGCTGCACTGCATGACCGAGCGGAGCGAGGTCATCGGCCGGTCGGGTCGGAGTGGCGGTCAGCGGCGGAACACGCCGGCCACATCCTGAGCCGTTCCCGGTCGCCGAGCCGCTCGACAGGCAGCAGACCGGGAGGCCAACTCGATGGGCAGCGTCCAGATCGTCACCACGATCCTCGCGGCCGCCATCACCGCCGTGGCGGTGTGGCTTGCGGTACGCGCGGTCATGAAGATGACGGCCGTCATCCGGCTCGGTCAACCCGCGCCGGAGCGGTTCACCGACAAGGGCGCCCGCACCAGGAAGATGCTGGTGGAGACCGCCGGCCACACCCGCATGCTGAAGTGGAGCGTGGTGGGTGCCGCCCACTGGTTCGTGATGGTCGCGTTCATCGTGCTGTCGCTGCTGGTGCTCGAGGCGTACTTCGAGGTGGTCACCCCGGGCGGCGGGCTGCCGATCATCGGGCACTGGACGATCTTCGGCCTGGCCACCGAGCTGATCGGCGTGTTCGGCTTCCTCGGCATCCTGGTGCTGATGGCGATCCGGCTGCGCAACCGGCCGAACCGGCCCGGCAACCGCTCCCGGTTCACCGGCTCGACCATGTGGCAGGGCTACTTCGTCGAGTGGGTCGTGCTGCTGGTCCTGATCTTCGGCTTCCTGATCCGGGGCTTCAAGGTCGCCACCGACCACTTCGAGTACCCGGTCTGGGCCACCCCGGTCAGCCACGCGATCGGCGCCGCGCTGCCGGCCTGGACGGCGGGGGTCAGCGTCGCCGCCCTCATCAAGATCGTCATCTCGATGACCTGGCTCATCGTGATCTCGCTGAACGTCACCATGGGTGTCGCCTGGCACCGCTTCCTGGCGTTCCCCAACATCTTCTTCAAGCGTGAGCCGCAGAAGCCGGCCGGCTCCGGTCTCGGCGCGCTGCGCCCGATGATGAGCGCCGGCAAGCCGCTCGACTTCGAGGAGGCCGATCCGGAGAAGGACCAGTTCGGCGTCGCCCAGGTCGAGCAGTTCAGCTGGAAGGGCCTGCTGGACTTCAGCACCTGCACCGAGTGCGGTCGCTGCCAGTCGCAGTGCCCGGCCTGGAACACCGGCAAGCCGCTGTCGCCGAAGCTGCTGGTGCTGAGCCTGCGCGACCACGCGTACGCGAAGGCGCCGTACCTGCTGGCCGGCGGTGGCAAGGACCTGACCGGCGAGGAGAAGGCCACGCAGGAGCAGTTGGCCGGTGTCGACGTGCTGGCCATGGCCGAGGCCGACCGGCCGCTGATCGGCACCGCCGAGGAGGGCGGGGTCATCGACCCGGACGTGCTCTGGTCCTGCACCACCTGCGGCGCCTGCGTCGAGCAGTGCCCGGTGGACATCGAGCACGTCGACCACATCGTCGACATGCGTCGCTACCAGGTGCTGATCGAGTCGACCTTCCCGTCCGAGGCCGGCGTCATGCTCCGCAACCTGGAGAACAAGGGCAACCCGTGGGGCGCCCCGCAGAACACCCGCGAGGACTGGACCAAGGGCCTCGACTTCGAGGTGCCGCGGGTCGGCGAGGTGGAGGACTTCGAGTACCTGTTCTGGGTCGGCTGTGCCGGCGCGTTCGAGGACCGGGCCAAGAAGACCACCCGCGCGGTGGCCACGCTGCTCAACGAGGCGGGCGTTTCCTTCGCCATCCTCGGCGAGGGCGAGACCTGCTCCGGTGACCCGGCCCGCCGGATCGGCAACGAGTTCGTCTTCCAGATGCTCGCCCAGCAGAACGTCGAGACGCTGAACGAGGCGTTCGAGGGGCGGGAGAAGAGCAAGCGGAAGATCGTCGCCACCTGCCCGCACTGCTTCAACACGCTGGGCAACGAGTACGGCCAGCTCGGCGGGGAGTTCGAGGTGGTCCACCACACCCAGCTGCTGGCGCACCTGGTCGCCACCGGCAAGCTCACCCCGGTGCAGCCGCTGGACGGCGGCCTCACCTACCACGACCCCTGCTACCTGGGCCGGCACAACCGGGTCTTCACCCCGCCCCGCGAGGTCCTCGGCGCGGCCCTCGGCTCGGCCGAGATCACCGAGATGCCCCGCAACAGCGAGCGCTCCTTCTGCTGCGGCGCCGGCGGTGCCCGGATGTGGATGGAGGAGAAGATCGGCAAGCGGATCAACGTGGACCGGGTCGAGGAGGCCATGTCCACCGGGGCGAAGACCATCGCGGTCGGCTGCCCGTTCTGCTCGACGATGCTCAACGACGGGGTCAACGGCAAGGGGGCCGGCGAGCAGGTCGAGGTCGTGGACGTGGCCAGCGTGCTGCTCCGCTCGGTCAAGCCGGAGGCCCCGGCCGGCGAGCCGGAGACCGCGCCGGCGGCCGGCTGAGGCGTACCCCGGCGGGAAGCCGGACCACGACGGCGGTGGCACCCACGGTGGTGCCGCCGCCGTCGGCTCAGCTGATGGTGGTGGCGGCGGTCGCGACCAGCACCGCCGCTACGGGGGCGCAGCACCGGCGCTCGCGTGCCACAATCACGCCCATCGACGGCCTGCTGGTTCTGACGCTGTTGCCCCTGGTCGGCTTCGTGCTGCTGACCGCCGGCAACGCGTTCTTCGTCGCGGCCGAGTTCGCCCTGGTCACCGTGGACCGGGCGGAGATCGACCGGCGGGCGGACGAGGGCGACGGCCAGGCCGCCACCGTACGGCGGGCGCTGCGTGAGCTGTCCTTCCAGCTCTCCGGCGCGCAGCTCGGCATCACCATCACCGCGCTGCTCACCGGCTACCTGGCCGAACCGGCCCTGGCCCGGCTCTTCGCCCCGCTGCTGCGCCCGTTCGGTGGGGCGGAGCGCCTCAGCGGGCTGCTCGCCCTGGCCCTGGCCACGCTGATCTCGATGCTCTTCGGCGAGCTGGTGCCGAAGAACCTGGCGCTGGCCCGGCCCATGCCGGCCGCGCTCGCCACCGCCGGGCCGATGCGGGCCTTCGCCCGCACCTTCGGCTGGCTGATCCGGCTGCTCAACGACTCGGCGAACCGGCTGGTCCGCCGGCTGGGCGTGGAGCCGCAGGAGGAACTGGCCAGCGCCCGGTCCCCGGAGGAGCTGGGGCTGCTCGCCGCCATCTCGGCGCGGGCCGGCGCCCTGCCGCCGGACACCGCGATGCTGCTGCGCCGCACCATCCGCTTCGGCGACAAGCGGGCCGCCGAGGCGATGACGCCACGGGTGGACGTGATCGCGCTGCGGGCCACCGCCTCGGTGGCCGAGCTGCTGGACCTGTCCCGGCAGACCGGCCGGACCCGGTTCCCGGTCTACGAGGAGACGCTCGACCTGGTGACCGGCGTCGCCGGGGTGCCGGACGCGCTCGGTGTGCCGCTGGCCGCCCGGGGGTCCACCACCGTCGCCGCGGTCGCCCGCGAGCCGGTGTACGTCCCGGAGAGCCTGGACCTGGACGGGGTGCTGGCGGCCCTGAAGGCGGCCGGCGCGGACCTGGCCATCGTGGTCGACGAGTACGGCGGCACGGACGGCGTGGTGACCGTGGAGGACCTGGTCGAGGAGCTGGTCGGCGAGATCGCCGACGAGTTCGACCCGGACGCGGTCGACGACCTCGGGCCGGTCGAGCTGACCGTGCCCGGTGGCGAGCGGACCGTGCTGGTGGACGGTGTGCTGCGCGAGGACGAGCTGATCGAGCAGACCGGCTTCCGGCTGCCCGAGGGGCCGTACGAGACGCTCGCCGGCTTCCTGATGGCCCGGCTGGGGCACATCCCGGTGCCCGGCGAGACCGTCGAGGAGGCCGGCTACGAGTTCACCGTGATCGAGGTCGACCGGCACCGGATCGAGCAGGTCCGGGTGGTCCGTCCCGCGGAGCCCGACGGCGATGAGTGAACTCCTGGTCGCCGTCCTGCTGCTGCTCGGCAACGCCTTCTTCGTGGGCAGCGAGTTCGCCCTGATCGCCTCCCGGCGTACGGTGATCGAACCGTTGGCGGCCGGGTCGAAGCGGGCCCGCTGGGCGCTTTCCGCGATGAACCAGATCCCGCTGATGATCGCCGGGGCGCAGCTCGGCATCACCATCTGCTCCCTCGGCCTCGGCGCGATCGCCGAGCCGGCGCTGGCCCACCTGCTGGAGACGCCGTTCGAGACGCTGGGCCTGCCGGCCTCGGCCGTTCATCCGGTCGCCTTCGTGATCGCCCTGGCCGTGGTGGTCTTCCTGCACACGGTGGTCGGCGAGATGGTGCCGAAGAACATCACCCTGGCCGGGCCGGAACCCTCGGCGCTCTGGCTCGGTCCGGTGATGCTGGCCTTCTGCGTCGCCACCAAGCCGCTGCTGCTGGCCATGAAGTGGTCGGCCCGGCAGGTGCTGCGGCTGTGGCGGGTGGAGGCGACCGACGCGGTGAAGACCGTGTTCACCGCCGAGGAGTTGACCGGACTGGTCGCCCAGGCGCGCACCGAGGGGCTGCTGGACGCGGAGGAGCATGCCCGGATCACCGGCGCGCTGGCCCTGCACAGCCGTACCGCCGCGGACGCGCTGCAACCCTGGTCGACGGTCACCACGGTGGCCGAGGACGTGTCACCGGCGTCGCTGGAGGTGCTGGCGACCCGGACCGGCCGCTCCCGGTTCCCGGTGGTGCAGCGGTCCACCCGCCGGGTGCTCGGCTTCGTGCACGTCAAGGACGTGCTCGGGTACGCGGGCGCGAGCCGGCGGGCGCCGGTGCCCGTCGAGGTCTACCGGCCGCTGGCCGTGGTGCCGCCGGACCGCACGCTGGCCGATCTGCTGCTGGCCATGCGGCGGGAGCGACGGCACATGGTGCTGGTGAGCGACGGGCGGCGCGCCCTCGGCGTGGTGACACTCGATGACGTATTGACTGCGATCGTTGGCAAGTGAACGAATACCCTTGGTAGGCAAGCGGTTGCGCACACGTGATTGAACGAAAGGTCGCCTTGATTCCACCCGGTGCCTTCCCTAATGTGGGGCACCGACCGCTGTGGGTCGTCTGCCTCGACCTTCCCCTCTCGGGGCGCCCGGCGGTCGGTTGCAAAGGAGTCCGTGCCGGTGGCAACCATGCCCCCTCATCGTCACGCCCCGAGCCACCCGCCCGTCAGACCGCTCGGGGCACGCCGGGTCGTACGCCGTCTCCTCACCCTGGTCGCGGCCGTCGCGGTCGGCGCCGGGCTGCTGACGGCGCCGGCGCACGCGGCGCCGTCGGTCGATGAGATCGACGCGCAGATCGACAAGCAGTGGGAACAGCTCGAGCCCACCATCGAGAGCTACAACAAGGTCCGCTCCCAGCTCAAGGTCAACCAGAAGAAGTCGGCGGACCTCCAGAAGAAGATGGTGCCGCTGGAGCTGGAGTCGGCGCTGGCGATGAACAAGGTCGGTGACATCGCCGCTCGCTACTACATGCGGGGCCCGTCGCAGGAGGTCGGCGCGCTGCTGGTGAGCACCCGGCCCGGCACCCTCGCCGAGCAGCTGGTCATCCTCGACCGGCTGGCCGAGGACCAGCGCAAGCAGGTGGCCGGCGTGCTGGCCATCCGCGACAAGTACAACGCGCAGAAGCAGAAGCTGGACGCGCTGATCGCCGACCAGATCAAGCAGCGCGACGAGCTGGCGGCGAAGAAGAAGCAGATCGACGCCGAGATCAAGCGGCTGACCAAGATGCTGCCGGTGACCTCAGTCCGCGTCGAGGGCTGCCCGAGCATCGACGGCGTGGTGAGCAGTGCCGCACGGACCGCCATCAAGACCGCCTGCGCCCAGGTCGGCGACCCGTACGTCTGGGGTGCCACCGGCCCGAACTCGTTCGACTGCTCCGGGCTCACCCAGTACGCCTACAAGGCGGCGGGCATCTCCCTCACCCACTTCACCGGCGCGCAGTGGAACGAGGGCCGGCCGGTGTCCCGGGACGAGGCCCGACCGGGCGACCTGGTCTTCTTCTACAGCGACCTGCACCATGTCGGTCTCTATCTGGGCAACGGGCTGATGGTGCACGCGCCACGGACCGGCAAACCGGTCCAGGTCTCGAAGATCGCCTACCAGCCGGTCGCCGGCTTCCGCCGGGTCTACTGACCTCCACAGCAACACGAAGCCCCCCGGTCGGTGGACCGGGGGGCTTCGCCGTAGGGGACGGTCAGCGCGGCGCGCCGACCGCGGCCGGCTGGATCAGCACGTCGTCGAGGTTGACGAACATGACCCGGTGGCCGAACTGGACCTGCACGTACTTGTTCTCACCCCGGATGACGGTCCAGTCACCCGGCGCCGAGCCGTCGAAGGTGACGGCGCGGTAGTACTCGCCCGGCAGCACGCCGCCGACCGCGTACCGCTGGCCCGCCGCGAAGGTGTACTGCAGCGGCGCGATGGTCTGGTACGGCACCCCGGCCGGGTACGCGGCCTTCTCCGGGTAGGCCCGCCCGTACACCGGGATGGTGGCCTTTCCGGGCTTGGGCGTCACCACGAAGCCGGCCGCCCACTTGGCCGTCGGCGCCGAGGCCGGGTTGAAGAACCAGGCCTTCTGGCCGAGGTACCAGATCGCCGTCCAGTCGCCCTGAACGTCGGCGAGGGCGTACGTCTGACCGGCGGACGCGCGGGCGCCGTGGTCGGAGATGTACATGGTGTCCGGCGTGCCGTCCGGGCGCAGGCCGAGGTCGTTCACCAGCGGCGCGTCCGGGCTGGGCGCGGTGCGCAGGATGACCGCGGAGGAGCCGCGCAGCGGGCACGGCGCGGCCGGCGGCTTCGGCGTCGGGACGCCCGGCGGCTGCTGGTTGCAGCCGGTGAACGCCGGCTGGTTGGTGGCGTAGTCCGGGTCGATGGTGACCAGGCCGGTGTGCGGCGTGGCGGTGCCCCGGAACGGCGCCTTCATCAGGTCGAAGTAGTGCGACCAGTCCCAGTACGGGCCCGGGTCCCAGTGCATCCCGGCGACGTTCCCGGGGAGGATGCCCGGCACGTTGTCGTGGCCCAGGATGTGCTGCCGGTCCAGCGGGATCTGGAAGCGCAGCGCCAGGTGCCGGACCAGCTTCGCCGAGGTCCGGTACATCGCCTCGGTGTACCAGGTGCCGTGGCCGGCGAAGCCCTCGTGCTCGATGCCGATGGACTTGGCGTTGACGTACCAGTTGCCGGCGTGCCAGCCGACGTCCTTGGCCTTGATGTGCTGGGCGACGTAGCCGTCCACCGAGCGCAGCGTGTAGTGCCAGCCGAGGTAGTCGGCCCGCTTGACCAGGTTCACGCTGGGGCCGAAGTAGCCCTCGGTGTCGTGGATGACGATGTACTCGATCTTCTGCTGCGCCGGCCGCGCGCCGAGGTCGTGGTTGCCGTAGTCACCGGCGCCCGGGCCGTACTTCTCGTACGGGGCGGGGATCCACTCGCAGGCGAGCCGGACCGGGCACTCCAGCCCGTCCGGCCGCTCGGCGCGGCGTAGGCCCAGCTTGTGCAGCCCGGACTCGTCCGGCGACACCGCGGTCGCCGCGAGGGTGACCCGCTGGCCGTCGTCGGTGGTCCGGCTGGCGCCCTGACCGAGCTGGTCGTAGACCTCGTCGGCGAAGGCCGCCGCGGCGTCCTCGGTGTCCGCGCCGGAGTACCGGGCCACCGCGCCGTACCAGGCCGCCGGGTCGCTGTCGGCGCCGACCGGCCCGCCCAGTTCCTTCTGGTACGAGGCGAGCAGCGCCGCACCGCCCCGGATGTTCGCGGCGGCGTCGGTCCGCAACGTCTCGGCCGGGACGCCGGTGAGCGCGGCGGCGGCGTCGACGGTCTGCAGGGACGCCTGGGGCAGCACGTCACCGGAGGGCGCGGCGGCGACGGCCGGGTCGAGCGTGAGCGGGCGGGAGTCGTCGCCGCGCGGGTCCTCGTTCTCGTCCACGTGCGCGCTGGACGGGGTCGAGGCGACCTGCTGGGCGTCGGTCAGGTGCATCGGCCCGTAGCCGCCGCTGGTGCTGGGCTGGCCCGCGTGGGTGTCCCAGCGGGATTCCAGATATGAGACGCCGAGCAGGACGCTCTGCGGCACGCCGTACTGGTCGGCCGCGGCGGCGTACTGCTGCTGCCGGTCGGCGGTGTCGGTGCTGGCCGGCTCGGCGGCCACCGGTCCGGTGGTCGCGAACGCGGTGGCTGCCGCGACGGCGGCGGCCAGCAGTATCCGTCTGCCCGACGGCGGGGGTGAGAGGTGCATCGAACCTCCAGACAGGGATGGGGGTCACTGCGTTCCCACCCTCACTCCGGACCCCGCTTGTGGTCAATACCTTTCCGGCTGCTAAAACCCGTTGAAGGAAATCTTCACCTCGGGCGGTGTGGCCGGGAATTCGCGTACGGAGTGTCACGGCCCCGTGGGTTGCATTCTGATAACGGCGATCTCTACTCTGGTCAATCGTCGACCGACAGTCTCACCGCCCAGCCCGGGTGGTGACGGTCGGACACCGCCGAGTCGCCTCCGGGCGAGCCGGGGACCCAGGTACCTGGGGTGAATCCGCAGTCTCTGCGGTAGGGCGGCTCCCTTCCCGCCCGAACCCGTCAGCTAACCCGGTAGGCGGTCGGGAAGAAGGAGTACGGAGCCCGGTGGCTAACCATGCCCAGCGGCCACCGTCGGCCCGGTCGCTCGACCGGCTGCCGGTTGCGCCGCGTCCACGCTGGTCCCGCTTCACCACCGCCCTCGCCGCCCTGATCGGCACCGCCGTCATCCTGACCGGCGGCGCCACGGCGGCCCACGCCGACCCGACGGTCGCCGAGATCGAAGCCCAGATCGACAAGGACTGGAACAAGCTCGAGCCGGTCATCGAACAGGTCAACGCCACCCGTGAGGACCTCGCCGCCAAGCGCAAGCAGGCCGCGCTGCTGGCCCGACAGATCGCCCCGCTGGAGGCCCAGGTCGACCGGGCCCTCGGGCAGGTCGGCGGCCTCGCCGCCGACGCGTACAAGGGGGACAGCCTGTCCACCGTGAACGCGCTGCTGGGCAGCCGCTCGCCGAGTGAGGTGGTCGACAGCCTGGAACTGCTCGACCGCTTCGCGCACCGCCAGCAGCAGCAGGTGCGGACCGTGGCCGAGCTGCGCGACCAGCTGGCCGCGAAGAAGAAGCCGCTGGACGAGATGATCGCCAAGCTGGCCCGTACCGAGGCCCAGCTCGCGGCGCAGAAGAAGCAGATCGACGCCGAGATCGCCCGGCTGCAGAAGCTGCGGCTCAAGGTGTACGGCAACGGCGGCGGCGGGCCGCTGCGTCCGGCGCCGTGCCCGGCCGGCTATCCCGGCGGCCCTGCCGGGGTCGCGGTCAAGTTCGCCTGCGCCCAGATCGGCAAGATCTACGTCTGGGGCGCCGCCGGGCCGGACCACTACGACTGCTCGGGCCTGACCATGGCCGCCTGGGCCAAGGCCGGCGTCTCGCTGCCGCACAACGCCCGCCAGCAGCACGATGTCACCCGGCGGGTGAGCCGGAGCGAGCTGCGCGCCGGCGACCTGGTCTTCTACTACAGCGACCTGCACCACGTCGCGATGTACGTCGGCAACGGCTGGGTGGTGCACGCCTCCCAGTCCGGCAAGCCGATCACCATGAAGCGCGTCGACGACGGCCAGATCAACAGCTACGGCCGGCCGGGCTGAGGTGTAAGGAGGGGCCCCTTCTTAA
>NZ_RJLN01000096.1 GCF_003725545.1 Micromonospora solifontis
CCGCCCGGTCTCGGCCAGGGCGCGCTCTTCGACGCGCCGTCCGGGCCGCCGGGCCCGGGCATCGCGGCGTTGACCCGGGTGTACGCGGACCAGCTCGCCCGGATCGCGGCGACCGAGCATCCCGGCCGGTTCCGGCTGCTGGTGGCCGCCGAGTCGGCCGGCGCGCTGATCGCCGCCGAGATGGGCGCGGCCGGGCTGCCCTGGCGGGCCGACGTGCACGACGCCATGCTCGCCGAGCTGCTCGGCGAGGCGTCGCCGGTGGGTGGCCCGCCGCGCCGGCTGGCCGAGCTGGCCGCCCGGATCGCCGCGGCGTTCGGCGTCCGCCAGCTGCACGCCGACTCCCCGGCGGAGCTGCTCAAGGCGTTCGCCCGGGCCGGCGTGGAGCTGCCCAACACCCGGGCGTGGGTGCTGCGCGGGGTCGAGCACCCGGCCGTGCCGCTGGTCCTGGAATACAAGGAGCTCTACCGGATCTGGACGGCCCACGGCTGGGCGTGGCGCGACGCCTGGGTCTCGGCCGGCCGGTTCCATCCCGAGTACGTCCCCGGCGGGGTGGTCTCCGGCCGTTGGGCCACCCGGGGTGGGGGCGCGCTGCAGATTCCCAAGGTGATCCGGCGGGCGGTGGTGGCCGACCCGGGCTGGACGTTCGTGGTGGCCGACGCGGGTCAGCTCGAACCTCGGGTGCTCGCCGCGGTCTCCGGGGACGAGCGGCTGGCCGCCGCCGGTGGCGCCGGCGACCTCTACGCCGCCCTCGCCCGGGACGCCTTCGCCGGTGACCGGGCCCGGGCCAAGGTGGCCCTGCTCGGCGCGATGTACGGGCAGACCGGCGGCGCGGCCGTGCCCGCCCTGGCGGTGCTCAAGCGGAGTTACCCGACCGCGTTCGGGTACGTCGAGGCGGCCGCCCGCACCGGTGAGGCGGGCGGGCTGGTCCGGTCGTGGCTGGGGCGTACCTGCCCGCCGGGGTCGGTGGGCTTCGCCGACGGGGAGGAGGCGGTGGTGGACGCCGGGACGGACCCGCAGGGGCCGCGCGCCCGGGCGGCCCGCTCGCGGGGCCGGTTCACCCGTAACTTCGTCATCCAGGCCACCGCCGCCGAGTGGGCCTCCACGCTGCTGGCCACGCTCCGTGCGGAGCTGGCCGGCACCGGGGCCGAGCTGGTCTTCTTCCAGCACGACGAGGTGATGGTGCACTGCCCGGCGGAGCAGGCCGAGGCGGTCGCGGCGGCGGTCACCGGGTCGGGGGCCCGGGCCACGGCGCTGCTCTTCGGCGACACTCCGGTGCGGTTCCCGCTGGACCTGTCCATCGTCGACTGCTACGCCGACGCGGCATAGCGGTCAATTTTCCGTTTTGCCCCGCTACCCGCTCGCGGGGGCGCTCGTTGGGTCCGTTGTGCGTACGACGGGACGGACCGGACGCGGCTGCGCCCGGTTCGCCCCCCAGGTCGAGGGGGCACAGCTGAACCGGATCGCAGGAATGATCATCGCCGCCGGTGGGGGCCGCCGCATCGGCGGGCCCGAGGCGCTGCTGCACCAGGGGGAGAAGCCCCTGGTGAGCCAGATGATCGACACGATGGGCGACGCGGGCTGCGAGCAGATCGTGGTCGTGCTGGGCGCGGCGGCCGAGCAGGTCCGCCAGACCACCGACCTGACCGGGGCCACCGTGGTGGTCAACCGGGCCTGGGGGACTGGCGTGGGCTCCTCGATCCGGGCCGGTCTGGCCGCGCTGACCGACGAGGGGATCGAGGCGGTCGTGGTGGTCCCGGTCGACATGCCGGGGCTCACCGCCGCCGCGGTCCGCCGGGTGGCCGCCCTGCCGTACCCGGACGTGCTGGTCTGCGCCACCTACGACGGGCTACGCGGCTACCCGATGCTGTTCGGGCGCCGGCACTGGCCCGGTATCGCGACCCTGGCCAGTGCCGACGTGGGCGCGCGGCCGTACCTGCTCGCGCACAAGGACCAGATCGTCGACATCGCCTGCGACTCGGTGGCCGACGGCAGCCGGATCGACAGCCCCGAGCTGATGGCCCTCTACGGGCTCAGCATCCCCGAGCAGCGCGTGGGAGCCTGAGCGGGATCATCGCCGGTGCCACGATGTCGGTGTGGCGTATGACGAAGACCTCGCGAACCGGGTGCGGGAACTGGTCGGGCGCGAGGCCGGGATCGCCGAGCGGCGGATGTTCGGCGGCCTGGCGATGATGGTGCACGGCAACATGGCGGTGGTCGTCCGGGGCGCCGGCGGCCTGATGGTCCGCGTCCAACCGGCCGACTTCGAGCGGCTGCGGTCCGCGCCGGGCGCCCAGGCGACGGTGATGCGTGGGCGGCCGATGCGCGGTTGGATCACGGTGGACTCCGCGGCCTGCGAGCGGGACGCCGACCTCGCCCGGTGGGTCGAGCAGGGCGTCCGGTACGCCGGCACCCTGCCGGCGAAGCGCGACGGAGCCCGGGCCGGCCGTAGCGGATGATGGGGTCGAGCGACGTCGCGGACGCCCGCACCGCTGGTGGTGCTCAGGTGCGGGGCGCGTACATGATGACGGCGACCCCGATGAGGCAGATCGCCGCGCCGATGAGGTCGTAGCGGTCGGGCCGGAACTTGTCGACGATCACTCCCCAGGTCAGGGAGCCGGCGACGAAGACACCGCCGTAGGCGGCCAGGATGCGGCCGAAGTGGGGATCCGGCTGGAACGTGGCGACGAAGCCGTACAGGCCGAGGGCGACGACGCCGGCGGCGACGAACCACAGTCCCCGGTGTTCCCGCCAGCCCTGCCAGACCAGCCAGGCCCCGCCGATCTCGAACAGTGCCGCCAGCACGAACAGCACGATGGACCTGGTGACCGTCATGGCGGCAGCGTATCCGCGCTAGGGGCGCGTGGCGCAGGAGCAGGCGCCGGCGGCGCAGCCGGTGGCGTGGGCCGGCCGGCGCCGCGCCCACCACCAGGCCAGGGCGGTCGCGGCGGCCAGGGCCACCGCGATGCCGGGCAGGACCCGGCCGAACCAGGCCCAGCCGGCCCCGCCGAGAACGCCCGCGGTGAGCAGCAGCGGGACGGCGCAGCACAGGGCGCAGGCCAGGCCGGTGAGTCCGCCGAGGCCGGTGGGCAGCAGGCGGCGAAGGGTGTTCATCAGCGGTGGGCTCCTCGGTCGAGGTCGGCGAACGGCAGGGGGCAGCAGTCGGTGGTGGCGCAGGTGGCCAGGTCGTCACAGCCGGCGTCGAGCGCGGCCCGCAGGCTCGCGGCGACGACCTGGAGGTCGGCGATCCTGCCTTCGATCTCGGTGAGCTTGGCCGCGGCTCGGCGTTGCAGGCTGGCGTCGGGCCGCCGGCCGTGCCGATGGGTGCCGAGGTCGACCAGCTCGGCGATCTCGTCGAGGGTGAAGCCCAGCCGCTGCGCGGTCTTGATCACACGCAGCGTGGTCAGCGCCTCCCGGGGATACAGCCGGTGGCCGCCGGCGCTGCGGCGGGGTTCGGCCAGCAGGCCGCGGCGCTCGTAGTAGCGCAGGGTCTGCCGGTTCACCCCGGCGGCGCCGGCCAGCTCGCCGCTGCGCAGCCCGGCCGTCACGACCGGTCCCGGACCAGCGTGGCTCGGGCGTGCAGCGCGTCCAGGACCGCGACGTGCCCGGGGGGAACCTCGATGTCCAGCCGCACCACGCCCGGGGCGGGGGCGGCCACGGTGAAGGTGAAGAACGAGCAGCACCGCGTCTCCCGCTCGGCGAGATCGCGGACCGAATCGGCGAGCTCCTCGCCGCCGGCCAGGGTGACGCGCAGGTGCCGTGGCGTCAGGCGTTCGCCGCCCCGCACCGACGCCGTGAACAGTGTGTCGAACTCGGCGAGCCGCAGCGGCTGCTCGGCGGTCGGCAGGGTGCACGCCTGCGGCACCCAACCGAGGTCAACAGGGTTCTGATCGGTCATGCCACCACGGTAAGCCGGTACCCAGGTACCGGATGCAAGCCGCGGTGTCGGGCAGCGGCGCGGCGATGCTCCCCAAATCGACACCGTGCCTCGGTGCCCGTATCCCGGTAGCCTCCCGTGCGCTCGATGATCAATCCGGCGAGGTCGCCGGAGATCGCGTACACCCCGAGAAGGAGCCGCTTCCGTTGCGCCTCAAACGAATCCTGCTGTCCGCCCTGGCGCTGGCGCTCGTGCCGATCGGCACGACCGTCGTGCTGGCGCAGCCGGCCCAGGCCGACCCCACGTTCCCGCTGTACGGGCCCTACCCCGCCACGACGGCGATCGACGGGCGCGGCAGCATGAACCCCGACGACCGGGACGCCATCGACCTCTACACCACCGGCGAGCAGATCTACCTGCGCTGCCAGGACTCCGGCCCGTCGGTCGGCGGCAGCGGGATCTGGGACTACACCCGCGAGGGCCACTGGGTCCCGGACGCCTACGTCCGCACCGGCGTCAGCGGGTTCGTCTCCGGCGTGCCGCGCTGCCTGGCGCTGGGCATCGACGGTCACGCCACGACCGGCACCATCCACGGCCCGTACTCGGCCAAGGTCGACATCGACGGCCGGGGCAGCGCGAACCCTGATGACCGGGTCCGCACGGACGCCTACCTGGCCGGCAGCCTGCTCTACCTGAAGTGCCAGGACTACGGCGTCGCCGTGGGCGGCAGCACGCTGTGGGACTACACCTACGACGGCTACTGGGTGCCCGACGTCTACGTCAGCACCGGCACCAGCGGGTGGATCTCCGGCATGCCGTCGTGCTCCTCGCTGGGCATCTCCGGTGGCGTGGCGGGCAACCCGAACGGCGGGCGCCAGTTCCTGGCCCGGACCACGCTCAACGGCTACCACGGCAAGAGCCTCGGCGCGAGCAGCGTGGTGGACCGGTACGCCGAGGGCACCTTCATCACGGTGATGTGCCAGGCGTACGGCGAGTTCAACTACGGCGGCTCGGCGATCTGGGACAAGACCAGCGACGGCCTGTGGGTGGCCGACTTCTACGTGCGTACCGGTTCCACCGACATCGTGATGAACCGCTGCGACAACGACGGCCCGTCCGGCGGCGGCAACCGTTTCCTGGTGAAGACGACGCTCAACGGCTACCAGAGCAAGAGCCTCAGCTCGACCAGCGTGGTGGACAAGTACCCGGGCGGCAGCTACGTCACGCTCGTCTGCCAGGCGTACGGCGAGTTCAACTACGGTGGCTCGGCGATCTGGGACAAGACCAGCGACGGGCTCTGGGTGGCCGACTACTACGTCTACACCGGCGACGACGACATCGTCATGGACCGCTGCGACAGCGACCCCAAGCCGACCGGCGGCCCCGGCAACCCGTCGGTGCCCGGTGACCCGACGCCCGGCTCGGTGCCCGACGCGCAGATCCGCGACAGGATCGTCAACGCCGCGCTCAGCCAGGTCGGCGTGCACGAGTGGGGCGACAACTGCAACCCGTACGGCCAGAACGGCGTCCAGTGCGGCTGGGCGTGGTGCAGCATGTTCGCCAGCTGGACCTGGCGCCAGGCCGGCATCAACGTGTTCCTGCCGTACAGCGGCAGCTTCTACAACTGGGGCCAGTCACGCGGCCTGCTGCGCTCCAAGAGCAACATCCGCCCCGGCGACGTGGTGCTCTTCGGCGCCAACTCCGGCTCCAGCGACCACATCGGAGTGGTGGCCTCCGTCGAACCGGACGGGCGGATCACCACCATCGAAGGCAACTGGGGCAACCAGGTGAAGGTGGTGGGCCCGTACGACCCGTACAGCCCGGGACCGACCCACGAGAACATCTACGGGGTGGTGGCCCCGGTGAACGACTCCTCCGACGTGTGGCAGAACGGGGCGGTCACCTCCGACGCGACCTGCACCGCGGAGAAGTCCTCGAACGGCGTCGACTACCAGCTGTGCCAGGAGGTCAGCGGCACCCAGGTGCGCTCGGTGGTCGAGGTCTGGTCCGGCAAGGACCAGGTCGTCCGGGCGAGCGTCTACCTCGGTGGCGCCGGTGACTGGGACTCGGCCAAGTGCGAGTCCACCATGCTCAGAGCCAACACCTGGCGAAAATGCGTGACCGCCTGGAAGACGATCAAGTACGGCGGGGCGGACGCCGACGCGACCGTCACCGCCGGCGGAAGTGAGCGTCCGGAGCTGCACACCGGCGTGCTGAAGCTGCGCGGCTGGGCGCAGGAGAAGGGCAACTACTGCGGGCCCGGGACCCTGCAGGCCGCCGCGGCGAGCATGGGCATCTCGACCGTGCCCAGCCAGGACGAGCTGGCCAGCGAGTCGCACACCAGCTCCACCGGCACCCTGCCGTCGGACATGGCGTCGACCCTGTCGGGCAACACCCCGATCGGCATGGGCTACGACTTCTACGGCTGGTACTCCTTCGGCGACAGCAACCTGCCCCTGGAGTACGGCATCGACCGGGTCCGCCGCGGCATCAAGCAGGGCCAGCCGTCGATCCTGCTGGTCAAGCCGCAGCTGCTGCCCTGGGGCACGTCCGGCGGCAGCGGCCTGGTCCGGCACTACGTGATGATCTACGGGTACGGGTCGGTCGACAGCAGCGCCGGCGAGACGGGTCAGTACACCAGCACCTTCAAGGTCTGGGACCCGTGGGACGCGACCACCCACGACATGACCCTCGACGAGCTGATCACCGCGGCGAACGCCGCCGAGGTGCCCGGCGACATCACCACCATCTCGCCGAAGATCTGACGCGCCGCGCCGTCGTGCGCCGGGGACCGGGTCCCGGGCGTACGGCGGCGCGGTCGTGCGCGAGGGCGGAGAGCCGCCGGTGGAGGCGAGCGGCTTCCCTGAGCGTCAGCCCTCCGGCAGCCGGTTGGAGGTGGCCAGCCGGCGGTACCAGTGGGCGCTGTCCTTCCAGGTCCGGGCGAGGGTGTCGTAGTCGACGCGGATGATGCCGAACCGCCGGTGGTAGCCGTACCCCCACTCGAAGTTGTCCAGCAGCGACCACACGAAGTACCCCCGCACGTCCGCCCCGGCGGCCATCGCGTCGCCGACCGCCGCGATGTGCCGGCGCAGGTAGTCCACCCGCTGGTCGTCGTGGACCGACCCGTCCGGGGCGACCACGTCGTCGAAGGCGGCCCCGTTCTCGGTGATCATCAACGGCTGTCCGGGGTACTCGCGGTGCAGCCGCAGCAGCAGCTCGGTCATGCCGCCCGGGTCGATGTTCCAGCCCATCGTGGTGTACGGCCCGGGCTGGGGCAGGAAGTCCACGTCCTCGGCGCCCACCCACGGCGTGTGGGCGGAGGCCCCGTGGCCGTCCGCGTCCGACCGTGGCGACACCCCGTCGGCGGCACGGACCAGGGTGGTGGCGTAGTAGTTCACCCCGAGCACGTCCAGCGGCACCGCCGCGGTCCGCTCATCGCCGTCGCGCACGAACGACCAGTCGGTCACCGCCGCGGTGTCCGCGAGCAGGTCCTGCGGGTACGCCCCGTCCAGCATCGGCCCGAGGAACGCCCGGTTGGCCAGCGCGTCGATCCGGCGTACCGCGTCGTGGTCGGCGGGCGAGTCCGACGCCGGCCGGATGACGTGCGGGTTGAGCGTGACCGAGAGCCGCGCCGCCGGGGCGAGGTCGCGGATCACCCGGCCCGCCAGGCCGTGCGCCAGGTTCAGGTGGTGCACGGCGGCCAGCGCGGCGGCCGGTTCCGTCCGCCCCGGCGCGTGCACGCCGGAGGCGTAGCCGAGGTACGCCGAGCACCACGGCTCGTTGAGCGTGGTCCAGGTGTGCACCCGGTCGCCGAGCGCCCCGACGATGCCGGCGGCGTAGTCGGCGAACCGGTACGCGGTGTCCCGCGCCGGCCAGCCGCCCGCGTCCTCCAGTTCCTGCGGCAGGTCCCAGTGGTAGAGCGTCGCCACCGGCTGGATGCCCCGCTCCAGCAGTTGGTCCACCAGCCGCGAGTAGAAGTCGACACCCACCGGGTTGACCGCGCCCGTGCCGCCCGGCCGCACCCGCGGCCAGGCGATCGAGAACCGGTACGCGTCGAGGCCGAGCGCGGCCATCTGGTCCACGTCCTCGGCCCAGCGGTGGTAGTGGTCGGCCGCCACGTCGCCGGTGTCCCCGTTCAAGGTGCGGCCCGGCGTGTGGCTGTAGGTGTCCCAGATGGACGGCCCCCGGCCGCCCTCTCTCGCCGCGCCCTCGATCTGGTACGCCGCCGTCGCGGACCCCCAGACGAAGCCCTCCGGAAACTCGAAGCCGCTCACCGCGCCACCTCCACCACGTAACCCGACGAGGCACCCGCCACCAGCTCCACACCGGCGGTGCCGTTCACGTACCGGACCTCGAACTCGGCCCCGGCGCCGCCGTCCGGCGCGGGCACCCGGACCCGGGTCCGCTGCCCCTCGACCGGGGCGAACAGCCGCAGCCGCACCCCGTCGGCCCAGGCGTAGTCCGGCCGGTCGTGGACGGCGCCGAACGGGATGACCGCGCCGGGCCGGGCGAGCACCGGCACGCTGTCGAAGTCGTGTTTCTCGGTGACCCAGCCGGGGCCGGTGACCCGGGCGCCGGTGACCAGGTGGGTCCAGGCGCCCGCCGGCACGTAGTAGGTGACCTGCCCGTCGGCGCTCATCACCGGCGCCACCAGCACGTCCGGGCCGAGCATGTACTGCCGGTCGAGGTACGGGGCGGTCGGGTCGTCCGGGAAGTCCAGGATCATCGGCCGCATCATCGGCACCCCGTCGGTGTGCGCCTCCTCGGCCGCCGCCGCCAGGTACGGCATCAGGCTCAGCTTGAGCCGGGTGAACCGGCGCAGCACGTCGACGGCCTCGTCGTCGTACGCCCACGGCACCCGGTACGACCCGGACCCGTGCAGCCGGGAGTGGGAGGAGAGCAGCCCGAAGGCGATCCACCGCTTGAACACCGCCGGGTCCGGCGTGCCCTCGAAGCCGCCGATGTCGTGGCTCCAGTACCCGAACCCGGACGCGGCCAGCGACAGCCCGCCGCGCAGCGACTCGGCCATCGCCACGAAGGTGGACTCGCAGTCGCCGCCCCAGTGCACCGGGAACTGCTGCCCGCCGGCCGTGGCCGACCGGGCGAACAGCACCGCCTCACCCTCGCCGCGCTCGGCCTCCAGCAGCTCGAAGACGGTCTTGTTGTAGAGGTAGGCGTAGTAGTTGTGCATCCGCTGCGGGTCCGCCCCGTCGTGCCACACCACGTCGGTCGGGATGCGCTCGCCGAAGTCGGTCTTGAAGCAGTCGACGCCCATGTCCAGCAGCACCTTGAGCTTGCCGGCGAACCAGCGGGCCGCGTCCGGGTTGGTGAAGTCGACCAGCGCCATCCCGGCCTGCCACTTGTCCCACTGCCACACCGAGCCGTCTGGGTTGCGGACCAGGTAGCCGGCCTGCCGGCCCTCCTCGAACAGGTACGACCGCTGGGCGATGTACGGGTTGATCCAGACGCAGACCTTCAGGCCGCGTTCGTGCAGCCGGCGCAGCATGCCCTCGGGGTCGGGGAAGGTCTCCGGGTCCCAGATGAAGTCGACCCAGTGGAACTGCCGCATCCAGAAGCAGTCGAAGTGGAACACCGACAGCGGCAGGTCCCGCTCGGCCATCCCGTCGATGAACTCGGTGACCGTCTTCTCGTCGTACTGGGTGGTGAACGAGGTGGACAACCACAGCCCGTACGACCACGCTGGCACCCGCGCCGGGCGGCCGGTCAGCGCCGTGTACCGGCGCAGCACGTCCTTCGGCGTGGGACCGTCGATCACGTGGTAGGTCAGCGACTGCCCGGCCACGCTGAACTGGGTCTGCGACACCACCTCCGAGCCCACCTCGAAGGAGACCAGCTCCGGGTGGTCCACGAACACCCCGTACCCGGCGCTGCTGAGGTAGAACGGCACGTTCTTGTACGCCTGCTCGCTGGCCGTGCCGCCGTCGGCGTTCCAGATGTCCACCGTCTGGCCGTTCTTGACGTACGGCCCGAACCGTTCGCCGAGGCCGTGGATCGTCTCGCCGACGCCCAGCGCCAGCCGCTCGTGCACGTACTTGCGGCCCTCGGCGTCGGTGACGATGCCGATGCTGCGCTCGGTGGAGGAGGTGACCAGCCGGTCACCGCGCAGGAAGTCGACCCGCCACGGCCCGACCAGGGCGACCCGCGCGGTCAGCTCATCCGTGGTCAGCCGCGCGGTCACCCCGGTGACCTCCACGTGTACGGGGTGGTCGGTGGACTCGGCCAGGCCGAACCGGGGCTGGCGGGGCAGCCCGCCGGAGTGGTGGCCGATGGTCACCCCGATGACCCCGGGCGCGGGGGAGAAGAACCGCACGGTCACCACCGGCCGGTTGAGCGTGTCGCCGCGCCCGGTGATCCGGCCGGTGGGCGCGAAGACGGCGAACCCGCGCTCGTCCGGTTCCACCGACTCCACGGCGCCGGGGCGCAGCACGCTGACCCCGGGTCGCAGTTGCCAGTACCCGTCGGTGAACTTCACTTCTCCGCTCCCGCCGTGATGCCGCGCGCCAGGGTGCGCTGGAAGATGAGGAAGAACAGAATCGCCGGGACGAGGCTGAGCAGCGACCCGGCGTTGGTGGTCGGGGCGTCCATCAGCCGGTCGCCCTGCAGCGAGGCGAGCGCGACCGGGACGGTCTGGGTCTGGTTGTCGATGAGCATGACCAGGGGGATCAGGAACTCGTTCCAGGTCCAGATGAAGAAGAAGACGAGCAGCACCGAGAGGGTGGGGCGCAGGTTGGGCAGCACCACCCGCCAGAGGATGCGCCACTTGCCGGCGCCGTCGAGCGCCGCCGCCTCCAGCAGCGTGCGCGGGAAGGTGCCGAGCACCGACGCGAGCAGGTACGTGCCGAACGCGCTCTGGATGACCGTGAAGATGATGATCACGGCGAGCCGGGTGTTGTAGAGCCCCGCCTCCTTCGCGAAGTGGTAGAGCGGGTAGATCAGCGACTCCTGCGGCAGCATGTTGGCCAGCAGGAACAGGCCGATGATCCAGAGCCGGCCGCGGACCCGGCCGACGCCCAGCGCGTACGCGTTGAACAGCGACACGAGCACCGCGAGCACCGCGACCGAACCGGCGATGAGGGTCGAGTTCCACAGTTTCACCGGGAAGTCGACCTGCTCCCAGTACGTCCGCAGCCCCTTCGTGTAGAACTCGGACGGCCAGCTCAGCGGGCCGTTGGTCGAGTAGTCACCCGGCGACTTGAAGGCGTTGAGCAGCATGAACGCGAACGGCACCAGCATCGCCAGGGCGGCGGCGGTGACCAGCGCCAGCACGATCCACCGGGTCACCCCGCGGTGGTGCCGGTCCGGGACCCGCCGGGCGCGCGCCGGCGGGGTGAGCGTGACGGCCATCAGATTCCCCGGTCCCGCCGTTCGGCCCGGTTCTGCGCCCGGATGAACAGCACGCTGATCACCACGATGATCAGCGTGAGCACCATCGAGATCGCGGAGCCGTAGCCGACGTGCAGCTTCTTGAAGAAGGTGTAGTAGGCGAAGTAGGACGGGACGTTGGTGGCGTTCTCCGGGCCGCCCCGGGTCAGCGCGTAGATCGGCCCGAACACCTTCATGGCGGCGATGGTGCAGGTCAGCCCGACCACGAAGGTCTCCGGCCGGATCTGCGCCAGGGTGATCGCCCGGAACCGGTGCCACCAGCCGGCGCCGTCGATCTCCGCCGCCTCGTACAGTTCGGGGTCGACCCGCTCGAGCGCCGCCATGAAGACGACGACGGGATAGCCGATCTGCACCCAGATCATCACCGCCATCACCACCGGCAGCGCGGTGTCCGGGTCGCCGAGCCAGTCGTGCCGCAGCGCGCCCAGCCCGACCGCGTCGAGCAGCCCGTTGAACGCGCCGTCCGGCCGCAGGATCCAGCCCCAGACGATGCCGGCCACCACGACCGGCAGCACCTGCGGCAGGTAGAAGGCGGCCCGCAGGGCGGCGGCGGTGCGCGGCCGGAACCGGCGGCCGATGGTGTCGAAGAGCGCCGCGGCCAGCACCAGCCCGATCAGGGTGGGCAGCAGCACCATCGCGACGATCATCGCGACGGTGTTCTGGAACGAGGTCCAGAACACGTCGTCGTGCAGCAGGTTCCGGTAGTTGTCCAGGCCGATGAAGCTGGGGTCGCCGACCCCGGACCACCGGGTCAGGGAGAGGTAGCCGGTGTAGACCAGCGGCCCGCCGATGACGAGCAGGAACAGCACCGCGCCGGGCAGCAGGTAGAGCCAGTACGCGGCGTCGGGGCGGGAGGGGCGGCGGCGCCGGGTCGCCGCAGCCGGGGGTGCCGGGGTCGCCGGGGCGACCGCGGTGTCGGGGACTGCCATGGGGGTCCTTCCGCGGCGGGGCGGGCACGCGTGGCGTGCCCGCCCGCCCGCACCGTCGTCAGTTGCGTTTGATCTCCGCGACGCCGTCCTGGTAGGGCTTGGCGATCGCGTCGAGCACCTGGTCGGGCGACTTGGACTGGTTGATCAGCCCCTGGAAGCCGGCGACGAGGACGTCGTAGTAGCCGGGCACCGGCCAGTCGGGGTAGAAGGCCAGCCCGTCCTGCGCGCTGATCGCGTTGAAGTTCTCAATCAGCTTCCGGTCCTTCGCATCACTGATCTTCGCCGGGTCGCCGACCACCGGCACCCCGCCGTTGTTGCCGATCAGCGCCTGGACCTCCGGGCGCATGGTGATGTCGATGAAGTCGTACGCCAGGTCCTTGGCCTTGCTGCTGGTCGGGACCACCCAGATGTTGCCCGACGAGCCGGCGTTGAGCTTGTTGCCGGGGAAGAGGAAGGTGTCCCAGTCGAACTTGATCTCACTCTTGAACCGGCCGTACCACCAGCTGCCGGAGACGATCATCGGCGTCTTGCCGGCGATGAACGCCGTACCCATGTCCTCCGCCTTCGCGCTGGCCGCGTTCTTCGACACGTAGCCCTTGCGCACCCACTCGGCGAAGGTGTCCGCGCCGTACTTGAGCGGGTCGGCGTGGAAGTCCACCGGGTTCTTGTAGAGCTGGTAGTTGTCCACGAACGCCCGGTCCGCCCTGGCCAGGGCGAGTTCGTAGAAGAGCTGCCCGGCCGGGTACTCCGCGCCGGCCGTGCCCAGCGGCGTGACGCCCTTGCCGACGAAGGTGTCCATCGCCTTCGTCATCTCGTCCAGGGTCGTGGGCACCTGGACGCCGTACCTGGTGAACAGGTCCTTGTTGTAGTAGACCATCACGTACTCGCCGTAGTTCGGCACGCCGTACCAGTTGCCGGAGCCCATCACACCCTTGTCCGAGTAGCGGGCGGTGGTCTGCAGGCTCGGGCTCAGCGCCTTGTCCCAGCCCCGCTTGGTGGCCTGGGCGGTGAGGTCGGTGAGCAGGCCCTGCGAGGAGAGCAGGCCGGCGGTGGCGTTGCCCTTGTTGTACTCCATCACGTCCGGACCCTCGGACGAGTTGATGATCATGCCGGCGTTCTGCTGGATCTGCTCGAACGCCTTGCGCTCGAAGCGCACCTCCACGCCGGGGTGTTCCTGCTTGAAGATCTCGATCGCCTTGTCCCAGGCGACGCCCATCGCGCTGTTCGCGCTCTCGTAGTGCCAGAGCTTCAGGACCTTCGCCCCGCTGGCGCCTTCGCCGTCATCGTCGCCGCACGCGGTCACGCCGGTCGCCGCGAGCGCGGCCACCACCGCCGCCGCGGCGACTCTCCGGAGTCGCTGCATTGCTAGTCTCCTCGGTGAGTATCGAGCCGGTACTCCGTCAAGCCCGTCGTCGCGTGGCAGCGCGGCGACGGGCTGCTTGCTATGTACGTCCCGGTGTCGGCCTGGCAGGGCCGTCGCCGGCGGCGCCACCCGCCGTCCCGGGCGGTCCGCTCGAGCCGCGGACCTCCAGGACGCAGGGCAGCAGTTGCTGGTAGATCTCGCCGCTGTCGGCGTCGATGTGCCGCAGCAGCGTCTCGACCGCGATCCGACCCAACGCGGAGCCGGGTGAGGTCATCGCGGTGAGCGCCGGGGTCGCCAGCTCGGCGACCTGGGGTGACGTGACCATGGAGACCACCGAGACGTCGCCGGGCACGGCCAGTCCCCGGCGGGCGAGCTCGCCGAGAATGCCGAACACGGCACTCTCGTTCATGGCGAGCACCGCGCTCAGGTCGGGGGCCCGGTCGAACGCCTCGCTCAGCGCGTCCCGGCCACCGGCCGCGCTGTCCTCGGCGGCGATCATCAGCGGGTCGAGGCCGTGCCCGCTCATCGCCGCGACGAAGGCGTCCCGGGTACGCAACGCCGGGCCGTACCCGTGGGCGATGGTCGCCGGAGAGTGGTTGACGTAGACGATCCGCCGGTGCCCGAGCCGCACGAGGTGATCGACGGCGTCGCGCACCGTGCGGTCGAAGTCGATATCGACGTACGACAGGCCGGTGGTGTCGGCGGTGCGCCCGATCAGCACCAGCGGGACGCTCAGCTCGCGCAGCACATCCACCCGGGGATCGTCCAGCTGCACCTCCATCAGCAGCGCCCCGTCGAGCATCCGCTGGCTGGCCAGCCGGCGCAGCTCGTCGACCTCCCCCGCGCCGATCGGGGAGAGCACCAGGTGGTAGCCGGCGGCGCTGGCGGCGGCCGCCGCCCCGGTGACGAAGGCGGTCTCGGTGGCGCCCAGGCCGCGCTCGTCCATCGGCATGAGCAGACCCAGGATCCGGCTGCGCCGGCTGGCCAGGCCGCGGGCCATCGCGTTCGGCTGGTAGTCCAGCTCGGCCATGGCGGAGAGGACCTTGGCCCGGGTCGCCTGGGAGATCGGGCGCGCGCCGGTGAGGACGTACGACACGGTGCTGACGGAGACGCCGGCGCGGCGGGCGACGTCCTGCATGGTGGCCACTGCGCACCTCCTCTGGCGTCTCCCACCGATTGTCGAAGCGCTTCGACTAAGCGTTTCGACAGACGGTAGGTCACCTGTTACACGGACGTCAATAGGCGATTACGAGAGTGGTCACCGGGGACGGATCGGCGAGGGTCACGGCAGGCCGAACAGCGCCGCGGCGTTGCCCCAGCAGACCGCCCGCAGCCAGTCGTCGTCCAGGTCCAGCCCGGCCAGCCCGGTCAGCTGCTCCGCGTAGGGGTAGGGAATGTTCGGGAAGTCGCTGCCCAGCAGCACCTTGCCGGCCAGGCCCAGCTCCCGCAGCCGGGGCAGCTCCGCCGCCGGGAACGGCGCGGCATGGCCGAAGAACGAGGTGAAGGTCATGGTGGTGTCCAGCCGGACCCGCTCGTACGCCCCGGCCAGGTCGAGGAACGCGGCGTAGTCCGGAGCGCCCAGGTGCGCCACGATCGCCGCCAGCCGGGGATGCCGGGCGAGTAGCGCGGCGAACGGGGCCGGCCCGGTGTGGGCGGTGCCCACCGGGGCGTGCCCGGCGTGCACCACCACCGGCACCCCGGCGTCGGCCAGCAACCCCCAGACCGCGTCCAGCGCCGGGTCGGTCGGCGGGAAGCCGCCCACCTGGAAGTGGACCTTGAACACCCGCGCCCCCGCGTCGAGGGCGTCGGTGACGTAGCCGGCCGCGCCGGGCTCCGGGAAGAAGGTGGCGGAGGCCAGGCAGCCCGGGGTTCGCGCGGCGAAGTCCAGCGTCCACCGGTTCAGCGCCGCCGCCATCCCCGGCCGGTGCGGGTACGCCAGCGCGGTGAACGCCCGTACGCCGAGCCGGCGCAGGTGCGCCACCCGGGCATCGTCGTCCCACCGGTACCGGATCGGCCACTCCCGACCGACCAGCGGCCCCGCCGCGTCGAAGTACGCCCACACCTTTCCCAGCAGCCGGGGCGGCAGGAAGTGGGTGTGCACGTCGGCGAGCCCGGGCAGCCCGAGCCGCCGCCAGAACCCGGGCACCGCGGCGTCCTCGGGCGGCGGACGGTCCCCCTCCACGTCGCCTACATCTCGATATTGAACCGTTGCAGCACCGACGGCGCGACCAGCCCCACCGCGGCGAGCACCGCGAGGACGGTCAGGGCCATCCGCAGCACGACCGTCTCGGCCTTGCTGCCGGTACGCAGCGCGATGCTGTTCGGCAGGCCGACCATGGTCCACATCCGGCGCTTGATCGGGATGGGCCAGAGGATGGGCACCCCGGCCCGGGTGATCATGTCGCCGAGGATGTGCACGAAACAGCCCACCCCGACGGCGGTGCCGATCAGCGGGTAGCCCCGGTCGCCCGGCAGGTTGGCGAAGGTGAACCAGGCGGCGGCGGCCGAGGCGAGGGTGACGATCACCCAGCCCGCCCGCTCGGCCCACTCGTCGAAGAGCCCGCGCAGCGCCAGCCCGATCATGAAGAACAGGATGCCGACCACCGCCCACTTGCCGAAGTGGGCGCAGAGCGCGGTGGTGCCCCAGCCGACCAGGAGGGTGAACGGGATGGTGTGGGTGAGCGTGCGGTGGCCGTTGTTGCGGCGCGGGTCCTTGCTGAGCTTCGTCGCGTAGTAGACGCCCAGCGAGATCTTCTCCATCACCTCGGCGATGAAGAGGCTGAACACGCCGAAGGTGCGGGCCACGGTGGCGCCGCCCTGGTTGCGGGTCACCTTGCCGGACAGGTCGAGGTCGGGGAAGAGCGCCCCGCCCGCGCAGACCGCGGTGCCCACGGCGAGGGCCAGCGGGGTCTGGTGGTAGTCGGCGAACTGGTCCAGCGCCCAGGAGCCGGTCAGCCACACCGCCGCGCCGGACAGCGCGTGGGACGGTCCCATCATGTCGACTCGCCCTTCCCCAGAGATCTTGATCGACAAAACTACGCCACTGTAGTCAAGTCTTCGGGTCGCGGGGCATCACCCGGACGGTCCACTCGGGAGGTGCTCGGCCGTCGTCCGCCGGGCGCCGCCGGATCACCAGGAAGTATGGCGGTACGTGCCGGCGCGTCGGACATTTCTGTCGCCGAACGGACGCCGGGCCGTCAACCGGCGGAGCGGGTGGAGCGGCCGGGCCGGAAGCTCTGCCGGATCCGGGACAGCTGCGCGGCGGCGGGCGTCCAGTCGGCGTCCGAGGTGGTCCAGCCGAGCAACCATCCGGTGGTGTCGCCGGGCAGGATCCGCACCGCGTGCAGGCGTTCGCCGTACGGGGCGGTCCAGCGGCACTCCCATTCCGCGCCGCCGCCGGTCGCCGCGAGCCGGACCTTGTCGTACTCGGGCAGCAGGCCGCCCCGGGTGAGGTCGCGCTCGGCGGCCCGTAACTGGTCCACCGGGTCGGCGCCGCCCGCGTACGGCTCCACGCCGAGGATCCGATGGTTGATCGGATCCTGGAAGCAGGTGATGGCGCCCAGGCGCAGGTACCGCCAGTCGGCCGGCACGGCGATCTGGAACCTGCCGGCGTCGCCGTACCAGATCCAGCCGGCCGGCAGGGTGGCGTCCTCGGCGGGCGGCGACCCCGCGGTCACCGGCTCGCCGGCCACGTCGGGCCGGACGCACGGGAACGGTGGGGGTGGCGGCGGGCCGCCGCGGCCGCCCGGCGGTGGTCCGAGCCGGCCGGGTTGGCGTCCCCACGGCTCGCCGGCCACGTCG
>NZ_RJLN01000097.1 GCF_003725545.1 Micromonospora solifontis
CCCCTGCCACCCCACAGACCCCCTGAACTCACGAGGCGCGCCAGAAACCGCTCCGGAAGGCGTCAGCGCGGGAGGTTCGTGACCCGTCCTCTTCGGCCGATCCTCGACGGCCATGCGCGGTGCGCCTGCGAACTTGATGACGTGAACGACTCAGGCCGGCGGGCCCGGCCGGGGAGCACCAGGTTCCCCGCCCCCGTCCTATCGCGCGCGATCCGGTGCGACGTCGACGACGCCGCGCAGCTGCGGGTGGTGGCGGCGCAGCTCGGCTTCGAGCCGGTGCCGCAGGGTGTAGCGGGCGGCCGGGCAGCCGTGACAGGCGCCCGCCAGCCGGACCCGCACCTGCCCGTCGCGGACGTCGACCAGCTCGATGTGGCCGCCGTGGGACCGGGCGACGTCGCCGACCGGGCCGTCCAGCAGCCGCCGGACCGACTCCCGGAGCGTCGCGTCGTCGTCCGGGGCCGCCGCGGACCGGGTGACCCAGCGGCCGGGTTCGGCCAGCGCCGCGTGCAGCGCCGTCCGGACCCGCGGGCCGTCGACGGCCCAGCGGCGGCCCGGGGCTAGCTCGGTCACCACCGCGCCGGGTTCCACCACCACGGCGGTGAGCACGCCGTCGGCCAGCAGCCCGGCCAGCGGTGCCGGTGCCCCGGCCACCGGGCCGGTCGCCGGCACGGCACCGGCCGGCACGATCCACCGGACCCGTTCCGGCCGGGCCGGGTCCGCCTGGGGGTGTAGGGGAACGACGCTCATGACAGGACCAGGGTGGTGAGTTGCCGGGCCAGGAAGGCCAGCACCCAGGCGAGGCCGGTGAGACAGCCGAACGCGACGAGGGGCCACTTCCAGGTGCCGGTCTCGCGGCGGATCGCCCCGACGGTGGCCATGCACTGCAGGGCGTACGCGAACCAGACCAGCAGGGCCACCACGGTGGGTGGGGTGAGGACCGGCTGGCCGGCGTGCGGACCGTCCGGGTAGGTGAGGTGCCGCAGCGCCCGCGTCGGGTGCTCGGGATCCTCGGCGGCGGCCACCTGGCCAAGGGTGGCGACGAACGTCTCCCGGGCCGACTGGGCCGACAGCACCCCGACGCTGACCCGCCAGTCGAAGCCCAGCGGGGTGAAGACGGGCTCCACCAGCCGGCCCAGGCCGGCGGCGTAGCTGTGGTCCACCACGTACGCGGACACCGCGGCGGAGTTGCCGGCGTCCACTCCGGCGGCCCGCAGCTCCGCGCCGGAGTGCCGGGGAAGGTTGAGCAGCAGCCACAGCGCCGCCGTGGTGACCAGGATGATGGTGGAGCACTTGCGCAGGAACGACTTCGCCGCGTCCCACATCGCCACCAGCACGGACCGGGCCGACGGCAGCCGGTAGGGCGGCAGTTCCAGATAGAACGGCATGGCGCTGCCGCGCCGGTGCACGACGCGCTGGAAGAACCAGGCGGCGAGCATCGCGGACACCGCGCCGAGCAGGTACATGCCGAGCATGACCAGGCCCTGCGCGCCGAACGGCCCCCACCGCGTCGACGGGTCGACCAGCAGGCTGATCAGCAGCACGTACACCGGCAGCCGGGCGGAGCAGGTCATCAGCGGGGCGGCGAGCATGGTGGCCAGCCGGTCCCGGGCCGACGGCAGGGTCCGGGTCGCCATGATCCCGGGGATGGCGCAGGCGAACGAGGAGAGCAGCGCGACGAACGCGCGCCCCTCCAGCCCCACCCGGGCCATCACCCGGTCCATCAGGAACGCGGCCCGGGGCAGGTAGCCCACCCCTTCGAGCAGGGCGAGCAGGAGGAAGAGCAGGGCGATCTGGGGTACGAAGACCAGCACGCCGCCGACCCCGCCGATCAGCGCGTCACCGAGGAACCCGGCCAGCCACGGGTTGTCGACGTGCCGGTCCACCAGGCGTCCGAGCAGCGCGAAGAGGGACTCCACGGCGTCCTGCAGCGGCGTGGCGAGGGTGAAGATCGTCTGGAAGAACACGGTCATCACGGCGAGGAAGACGATCGTGCCCCAGAGCGGGTGCAGCAGCACCGCGTCGATCCGCTGGGTGACCCGGTGCGGCTGCGGGGCCCGGTAGCCGGCGAAGTCGAGCACCGACTCGACCCAGGCGTCCCGCTCGACCGGCTCGACCGGCGGCGGCACCACCGGGACGGGCCACTCCCGCCAGCCGGCGAGCCGGTCGCGCAGCGCCGCCACGCCGTGCCCGCGGTGCCCCAGCACCGGCACCACCGGCACGCCGAGCGCCGTGGCGAGCGCCGCCACGTCCAGGTGCCCCTGCCCGCGGGCCAGCTCGTCGGTGAAGGTGAGCACCACGCAGGTCGGCAGCCCCCGGGTGAGGACCTGTGCCAGCAGGCCCAGCGACCGGCGCAGGGTGGTGGCGTCGACGACCACCAGCAGGGCGTCCGGGCGGGCGGAGCCGTCCCGCCGCCCGTCCAGGACGTCCACCGCGACCTGCTCGTCCGGGCTGATCGGCGCCAGGCTGTACAGGCCGGGCAGGTCCTCGATCGTGTAGCGGGCGTCGCCGTGGCGGCAGGTGCCCACGTACCGCGCGACGGTCACCCCCGGATAGTTGCCGGTCTTGGCGGTGAGCCCGGTCAACGCGTTGAACACGCTCGTCTTGCCGGCGTTCGGGCTGCCCAGCAGGGCGACCCGGACCGTGTCGGGCGGCGCGGGCGCCGCGACACCGCCGCCGTGGCAGCCCCCGGTCACGCGCCCACTCCGATCACCCGTACGCACGCGGCCTGCGCCCGGCGCAGGCAGACGACGTAGTCCCGCAACCGGTACAGGACCGGGTCCCGCAACGGCGCCCGGCGCTCCACCCGGACCCGGGTTCCGGGGGTGAAGCCCAGGTCGGCGAGGCGCCGGGCGATCGCGGGGGAGGCGGCCGACTCCACCCGGACGACCGTCGCCTCCGCGCCGGGACGCAGCTCGGCCAGCGCCACCTCGACGCCCGCGTACCGGCCGGGCGGTCCGGTCCGCCGGCCGCGCGCCGTGCTCCCGTTCATCGATCCTCCCCGCTGGCCGGCCGACTCCGCCGACCCTGAGGCGAGGCTAACCTCACCAGCCGGCCGTAAACCGGGACCTCGGGCCCGTCCGCGGTGGACCATGGTCCCGGACCGGACAAGTGGCACGGGCGCCACCAGTCCCGGTCGTGTCCGATTCGCACCGCTCCGGCGTTCTGTCCGGCTGCGGACCTTGGTCCCGTGGTTTCGGGACCCGCGCCTCCCGATCATCGGTTCTTGATCGCGGAGGCTGGTCGGCGTGACCCGCCCAGGGCCACCGCGACACCGGCCGCCGCCGTCGCGCGCCACAGAGGAGCAACCGCCGTGCCATCGCGCCGCCTGCCCGACCCCGCCCCGACCCCCGCGACGGACCACCTGCCCGGTACGGCGCCGCTGCTCGCCGCCCGCCGCTTCCTGACCCGGGAGACGGTCGGCGACCACGGCCGCACGCTGCACCAGGTCAACGGCAACGACTGGGACCGCTTCTACCGGGACCGGTGGCGCTACGACCGGGTGGTCCGCTCCACCCACGGCGTCAACTGCACCGGATCCTGCTCGTGGAACGTCTTCGTCACCGACGGCCTGATCACCTGGGAGCACCAGGCCACCGACTACCCGAGCACCGGTCCCGACTCGCCGGACTACGAGCCGCGGGGCTGCCCCCGCGGCGCGTCCTTCTCCTGGTACGAGTACTCGCCGTCGCGGGTGCGCCACCCGTACGTGCGCGGGGTGCTGGCCGAGATGTTCCGCGACGGGCTGCGCCGCCTGGGCGACCCGGTGGCGGCCTGGGCCGACATCGTGGAGACCCCGCTGAAGGCGCGCGCCTACAAGTCCCAGCGGGGCCGCGGCGGCTTCGTGCGCGCCAGCTGGGACGAGGTGATCACCATGGTCGCCGCCGCCCACGTCTACACCACGAAGACGTACGGCCCGGACCGGGTGGTGGGCTTCTCGCCCATCCCCGCGATGTCGATGGCGTCGTTCGCCGCGGGCACCCGCTACCACGCGCTGCTCGGCGGCACCCTGCTCAGCTTCTACGACTGGTACGCCGACCTGCCGGTCGCCTCGCCGCAAGTCTGGGGCGACCAGACCGACGTGCCCGAGGCGGGCGACTGGTGGAACGCCACGTACCTGATGATGTGGGGCTCGAACATCCCGGTGACCCGCACCCCGGACGCGCACTTCCTGGCCGAGGCCCGCTACCGGGGCACCAAGGTGGTCGCGGTCAGCCCCGACTACGCCGACAACGTGAAGTTCGCCGACGACTGGCTCGCCCCGCATCCGGGCACCGACGCCGCGCTGGCGATGGCGATGGGCCACGTCGTCCTCACCGAGTTCTTCCGGGACCGCACGGTGCCCTACTTCGTCGACTACGTGCGCCGCTACACCGACCTGCCCTTCCTGGTCACCCTCCGGCCGACCACCGGCGGCGGGTACGCCGCGGACCGCTTCCTCACCGCCGCCGAACTGGGCGAGGCGGACGGCGCGCACAAGACCGTCCTGGTCGACGAGCGCACCGGCGAGCTGGTCGCGCCGAACGGGTCGCTGGGCTTCCGGTACGGCGACGCCGGCGCCGGCCGGTGGAACCTCGACCTCGGCGACGTCGTCCCGGCGCTGGGGCTGCTCGACCTCGCCGACGACGCCGTGCCGGTCGACCTGGCCCGCTTCGACGTTGGCGACACCGAGGGCGGCAGCACCATGCGCCGCGGCGTGCCGGTGCGGCGCGTCGGCGAGCACCTGGTCACCTCGGTCTACGACCTGGTGCTGGCCCAGTACGGGGTGCGCCGCGGCGACCTGCCCGGCGAGTGGCCCACCGGGTACGACGACGCGGACGCCCCGAACACCCCCGCCTGGCAGGAGCGCATCACCGGCGTACCGGCCGCCCTGGCCGCCCGGATCGGCCGGGAGTTCGCGCGCAACGCCGAGCGCAGCCGCGGCCGGTCCCTGATCGTCCTCGGGGCCGGCGCCAACCAGTGGTTCCACTCCGACATGACCTACCGGGCGTTCATCTCGCTGGTCACCCTGACCGGCTGCCAGGGCGTCAACGGCGGTGGCTGGGCGCACTACGTCGGGCAGGAGAAGGCCCGCCCGATCACCGGCCAGCAGCACATGTCCTTCGCGTTCGACTGGCACCGACCGATGCGGCACCAGGCCGCCACCCCGTTCTGGTACCTGCACACCGACCAGTGGCGCTACGAGCGGGTGCCGGCCGACGAGCTGTCCTCGCCGCTGGGCACCGGCCGGTTCGCGGGCATGAGCTTCGCCGACACCGTGGCCGCCGCCCAGCGGATGGGCTGGAGCCCCGGCCACCCGGCGTTCAACCGCAACCCCCTCGACCTGACCGACGAGGCGGCGGCGGCCGGCGTGACGGTGCAGGAGCACATCGTCGCCGAGCTGACGGCCGGCCGGCTGCGCAGCGTGGCCGAGGACCCCGACGACCCGGCGAACTTTCCCCGCTGCCTCACCCTGTGGCGGGCCAACCTGCTCGGCTCCTCCGGCAAGGGCAACGAGTACTTCCTGCGCCACCTGCTGGGGGTGGACGGGTCGGCCAGCGCCGAGGAGTGCGACCCGGACCACCGGCCGCGCGACGTGGTGTGGCGGGAGGAGGCGCCGACCGGCAAGCTCGACCTGCTCACCGCGATCGACTTCCGGATGACCAACACCGGCCTGCACGCCGACGTGGTGCTGCCCGCCGCCACCTGGTACGAGAAGCACGACATCTCCACCACCGACATGCACCCGTTCGTACACGCGTTCAGCCCGGCGGTCGAGCCGCCCGGTGACGCGCACACCGACTACGACACCTTCCTCGCCCTGGCCGACAAGGTCGGCGAGCTGGCCGTCACCCACCTGGGGGTGCGCCGCGACGTGCTGGCCGTGCCGTTGCAGCACGACACCCCGGACGAGCTGGCCACGCCCGGCGGCCGGGTCCGGGACTGGAAGGCCGGCGAGTGCGCGCCGGTGCCCGGCTCGACCATGCCGAAGCTCATCGAGATCGAGCGGGACTACACCCTGATCGGCGCGAAGATGCGCGCCGTCGGGCCGCTGCTCGACACGCTCGGCACCACCACCAAGGCGCTCACCGTCGACGTCACCCCGGAACTGGAATACCTGCGGCACCAGAACGGGGTCGTCACCGACGGGCCGTACGCCGGGCGGCCGTCGCTGGCCACCGCCGACCGGATGTGCGAGGCGATCCTGGCGCTCTCCGGCACCACCAACGGCCGGGTGGCCGCGGCCGGCTTCGCCGCCCTGGAGCAGCGGACCGGGCAGCCGTTCGCGGACCTGATCGCCGGGCACGAGCAGGACCGGATCACCTACCCGGACACCCAACGGGCGCCGCAGCCCGTCTTCACCAGCCCGGAATGGTCCGGCTCGGAGAAGGGCGGCCGCCGCTACTCGCCGTTCACCCTGAACGTGGAACGGCGCAAGCCCTGGCACACCCTCACCGGCCGGCAGCACTTCTTCGTCGAACACGACTGGGTGGCGGAGCTGGGGGAGCAGCTGCCGGCCTTCCGGCCGCCGCTGAACATGGCGCGGCACTTCGGCAGGCCGGGCGAGCTGGTCGACGGTGGCGTGACGGTGCGGTTCCTGACCCCGCACGCGAAGTGGTCGGTGCACTCGATGTACCACGACAACGAGCTGATGCTGGCGCTGTCCCGGGGCGGCCCGGTGATCTGGATGAGCGTCGAGGACGCCGCCAAGGTCGGCGTACGGGACAACGACTGGATCGAGGCGCACAACCGCAACGGTGTCGTGGTGGCCCGCGCCGTGGTCAGCCACCGGATGCCCGAGGGCACGGTGTTCCAGTACCACTCGCCGGAGCGCACGGTCAACGTGCCGAAGGCGGAGCGGAGCGGCCGGCGGGGCGGCTACCACAACTCGCTGACCCGGCTGCTGGTCAAGCCCACCCACCTGGCCGGCGGGCACGCCCAGCTCACCTACGCCTTCAACTACTACGGCCCGATCGGCAGCCAGCGCGACGAGATCACCGTGATCCGCCGCCGTACCCAGGAGGTGGAGTACTGATGAGGATCCGTGCGCAGGTCGCCATGGTGATGAACCTGGACAAGTGCATCGGCTGCCACACCTGCTCCGTCACCTGCAAGCAGACCTGGACCAACCGGGAGGGCACCGAGTACGTCTGGTTCAACAACGTCGAGACCAAGCCGGGCATCGGCTACCCGAAGCACTACGAGGACCAGGACCGCTGGCACGGCGGCTGGCAGCTCGACGGCAAGGGCCGGCTGCGGCTGCGCTCCGGCGGCCGGCTCAAGCGGCTCGGCCGGCTCTTCGCCAACCCGGACCTGCCCTCGATCGACGACTACTACGAGCCGGCCACCTTCGACAAGGACATCCTGGTCAACGCGCCCGCCGGACTCAAGGACACCCCGGTCAAGCGGCCCCGCTCCGCGCTCACCGGCGAACCGATGGCGGTGACCTGGGGCGCCAACTGGGAGGACGGCCTGGGCGGGGCGCACGAGCACGCCGGCGGGGACCCGAACATCGCCCGGATGCCCGGCGAGGCGGCCGCGAAGGTCAAGTTCGAGTTCGAGAAGACCTTCATGTTCCACCTGCCGCGGATCTGCGAGCACTGCCTCAACCCGGCCTGCGTGTCGGCCTGCCCCTCCGGCGCGATGTACAAGCGCGAGGAGGACGGCATCGTGCTGGTCGACCAGGACCGCTGCCGGGGCTGGCGGATGTGCGTCTCGGCCTGCCCGTACAAGAAGGTGTACGTCAACCACGCCACCGGCAAGGCCGAGAAGTGCACCTTCTGCTTCCCGCGCATCGAGGCCGGCCAGCCGACCATCTGCTCGGAGACGTGCGTGGGCCGGCTGCGCTATCTGGGCATCGTGCTCTACGACGAGGACGCCGTGCTCGCCGCCGCCTCGGTCGCCGACGAGCACGACCTGCTCGACGCCCAGCGCGCCGTGTTCCTCGACCCGGCCGACCCGGCCGTGCGGCAGGCCGCCCGGGAGGCCGGGATGCCCGAGGAGTGGCTGGACGCCGCGCAACGGTCCCCGGTCTGGCGGTTGATCAGCGAGTACCGGGTGGCGCTGCCGCTGCACCCGGAGTACCGGACGCTGCCCATGGTCTGGTACATCCCGCCGCTGTCGCCGGTGCTCGACGCGGTCGGGGCGGCCGGCCGCGACGACACCGACGCCGACGACGTCTTCCACACCATCCGCGAGCTGCGCATCCCGGTCGAGTATCTGGCCGAGCTGTTCACCGCCGGGGACGTCGACGCGGTCGCCGGCGTCCTGATGAAGCTCGCCGCCATGCGCTCCTACATGCGTGCCCGCACCCTCGACGGGACCGTCGCGACCGACCTGCTGGCCGGCATCGGCATGACCGCCGAGCAGGTCGAGGCCATGTACCGGCTGCTCGCCGTCGCCAAGTACGACGAGCGCTACGTGATCCCCGCCGCGCACACCAAGGACGCCGCCGCCCTGGAGGCCCAGGCCGCCGCCCACCCCGACTGCTCGCTCGACTGCGAGGGCGGTCCGGGGATGACCACCGAGGCCACCGTGCAGAGCTTCCACCTGGTCGACGGCGACGAGGTACGGCCCGGCCGGCCGGGGGTCTTCTCCCGGCGCGCCGACGGCCGGCGCGGCCTCACCATCAACCCGCTGCGGGGGCGGTCATGACCGCCGCCACCGACCGGGCCCGGATCTTCGAACTGGTCTCGCTGCTGCTCACATACCCGGACGACGAGCTGCTGGGCGCGGCCGCCGAGCTGCGCGCGGCCGCCGCCGGGGTCGCCGACGAGACGGTACGGGGGCAGCTCGGGGAGTTCCTCGACTGGCTGCTGGCCGCCACCCCGATCGAGGCGCAGCGGCACTACGTGCAGACCTTCGACCTGCGCCGCCGCTCCGGCCTCTACCTCACCTACTACCTGCACGGCGACACCCGGAAGCGGGGGATGGCGCTGCTGGTGCTCAAGCAGCGCTACCGGGCGCACGGCCTGCGCCTGGCCGGTGGTGAACTGCCCGACCTGCTGCCGGTGGTGCTGGAGTTCGCCGCCGTCGTCGGCCCCGGCGACGGGGAGGCGCCGCTGCGCCAGCACCGCAAGGGCGTCGAACTGCTGCGCGCCGCGCTGGCCGAGTCCGGCAGCCCGTACCGGCTGCTGCTGGACGCCGTCTGCGCGGTGCTGCCGGCGCTCACCGACGCCGACCGGGCCGCCGTCGCGGCGCTCGCCGTCGACGGCCCGCCGGTGGAGACGGTCGGCCTGGGCTCCCTCGGCCTCGGCCCGGACCTGCACGCCCTCGCCCCCTATCCCGCCTGCTCCCCGTCGGAGGCCCCGCGATGACCACGCTCGTCTGGATCGTCCTGCCGTACCTGTGCCTCGCGGTCTTCGTCGCGGGACACGTCTGGCGCTGGCGCCACGACCAGTTCGGCTGGACCACCCGGACCAGCCAACTGCTGGAGAACCGGCTGCTGCGGCTCGGCTCGCCGCTGTTCCACCTGGGTGCCTTCGGGGTCATCGGCGGCCACGCCATGGGGCTGCTCGTGCCCGCGTCGGTGACCGCGAAGATCGGCGTCAGTGAGCACGTCTACCACCTCACCGCGGTGTGGGGCGGCACGGTGACCGGCGCGATGCTGGTGGCCGGTCTGACGCTGCTGATCGCCCGGCGCCTCGTCAACGGCCGGGTGCGCCACGCCACCACCACGATGGACAAGGTGCTCTACGCCGCGCTGGCCGCCATGGTGGCGCTCGGCATGACCGCCACCGTCGGCACGAACCTGCTCGGCGCCGGCTACGACTACCGGGAGACGATCGCCGTGTGGTTCCGCGGCATCTTCTGGTTCCAGCCGGATCCCGCGCTGATGAGCGGCGCGCCCCTGGTCTACCAGCTGCACGCGATCGGCGGCTTCCTGCTGCTGGCGCTCTGGCCGTTCACCCGGCTGGTGCACGTCTGGTCGGCGCCGCTGGCCTACCTCTGGCGGCCGTACGTCGTCTACCGGGCGCGGCGCGGTGTGCCACCCACCCCGCCTCCCACCCCGGCGGCGGTGCGGGACGCCGCGGTCCGGCTCGGGCGCTGACGATTCCCCGACCGGGGCGCCGTCGCCGCGGCGCCCTGGTTACGCTGCCAGGGTCGGGCCAGCAGCGGAGGGGACCATGGACCAGGACCACCTGCCGGGCGTCTACCTGCAGTTTCTCGAGCGTTTCCCCGAGGTCGCCGAGGCGCAGGGGGCGCTGGCGCGCACCGTCCGCGAAGCCAACCCGTTCGACGACCACACCGACCGCCTGATCAAGCTGGCGATGGCCATCGGCGCCGAGGCGCAGGGCGCGGTGCGCTCCAACGTGCGCAAGGCGCTGCACCACGGGGCGACCGTGGACGAGGTCCGCGCGGTCGCCCTCGCCGCCATCACCACCTGCGGCTTTCCCACCGCCATCGCGGCGCTCGGCTGGATCGAGGAGGTCGTCGCGGCCCCGGCGGAGGGCTGACCGGCCCCCGGTTCCGCGCCGCTCGGGACCAGCGCCCCTGGTCGCGACCGTTGTCACCGGCCAGCCTCGGTGCCATGACAGCGCTGACCAGGACACCACGGCAGGACGGGCCGCAGCGGACGGCGGGCACCTCGGTGCGGGTGCCCAAACGGGACGCGGGGGATGCCCCGTTCATCGTCATCTGGGAGGCCACCCGGGCCTGCCCGTTGGCCTGCCTGCACTGTCGGGCCTCCGCCCAGCCGCTGCGCGACCGGGCGGAACTCGACACCGACGAGGCGGTGGCGCTGATGGCGCAGGTCGCCGCGTTCGGCCGGCCGGCGCCCCTGTTCGTGATCACCGGCGGTGACCCGTTCCAGAGACCGGACCTGGAGACGCTGGTCCGCCGGGGCACCGAGCTGGGCCTGCCGGTCTCGGTGTCCCCGTCCGGGACACCGACCCTCACCCGCGCCGCCCTCGCCGGCATCCGCGCCGCCGGCGCGCTGGCGATCTCGTTGAGCGTGGACGCCGCCACCGCGGCGGCGCACGACGGTTTCCGCGGCGTACCGGGGGTCTGGGACCTCACCGCGCGGGCCTGGCGGGACGCCGCCGAGCTGGGCCTGAAGGTCCAGATCAACACGACGGTCACCCGGGACACGGCCGGCGACCTGCCCGCGATCGCCGCCCAGGTACGCGACCGTGGCGTGCTGCTGTGGAGCGTCTTCTTCCTGGTCCCGACGGGCCGTGGGCGGTCCCTGGCGAGTCTGGACGCGGCGCAGACCGAGGACGTCCTGCACCTGCTCTACGACCTCGGCGAGACCGTCCCGGTCAAGACCACCGAGGCGCACCACTTCCGGCGGGTCTGCCTGCAACGTGACGCGCTGGCCGCCCGCGGTGTCGACCACGTGGCCGCGCTGGGCCTCGGCCCGCTCTACCGGGAGCTGCGCGACCGGTCGGTGGCGCTCGGCCTGCTGGGGCGTCCCGGGCGGGTCCGGCGGCCGCCGCTGCGGGTCAGCGCCGGCAACGGCTTCGTGTTCGTCTCGCACCGGGGCGACGTGCACCCCAGCGGGTTCCTGCCGGTGCCCGCCGGCAACGTGCGGCGGCGGTCGCTGGTGGCGATCTACCGCGACTCGGACCTGTTCACCGGGCTGCGGGACCCGAGCCGGCTCGGTGGCCGGTGCGGCGCCTGCGAGTACCGCACCGTCTGCGGCGGGTCGCGGGCCCGGGCGTACGCGGTGACCGGCGACGTCTGGGCCGAGGACCCCTCCTGCGGTTACCGGCCCGGTTCGTTCCCGCCGTCGGGGGGCGCGGAACTCGCCGAACCGGGACCTGAGTCCCGCTCGGCTTCGGGACCTGCTGCCCTCCCGAACGGGTGAACCCACCGGGCAGGGTGAGCGCATGACCACACTTGTGCTCACCGTGGCGGGTGTGCTGCTGCTGGCCGCCGGCCCGGTCATGATCGCCCAGGGTGTCCTCGGCCGGCGTAGCGTCGTCCGGGAACTGGCCCAGCAGCGGATCGCCTTCCCCTCCACCGGCCTGCCCAGCGCCCTCGCCCGGTACGCCGACGCCCCGGTACGCACGGGCCCCGCGGCCCGCGCCTACTCCGACCTGATCGCCGGACATGTCGCGCAGGCCACCGGCGGCCGCACCTACGCGGAGATCGCCCAGGAGTGCATGGGCACCGGTCGCGGCGACGAACGGCTCGACCGGCTGCGGCAGACCGCGTTCATGGGAGAGACCCTGCGCGGTGCGTTGCTCGGGGCGTATCAGGCGTGGCAGGTGACCGCCCTGGTCATCGGGCTCGGTGGCCTGGTGCTGCTGATCGGGGCGGCCCTGCTCCTGCTCGGCCTGCGACTGTGACCGGTCCGGCGCGCGGCTCGTGGTTCGCGGGCCGCGCGCCGGACGCCGTTCAGCCCTCCTCGGTCGGGGTGAACAGCGGCGTGCTGAGGTACCGCTCGCCGGTGTCGGGCAGCACCACCACGACCGTCGCCCCGGCGTGCTCGGGCCGCGCGGCGACCGCGAGGGCGGCGTGTACGGCGGCGCCGCTGGACACCCCGGCCAGCAGTCCCTCGGTGCGGGCCAGCCGGCGGGCCGCCGCCCGGGCCTGCCCGGTGTCGACCCGGAGCACCTCGTCGTGGACGGTGGGGTCGAGCACCTCGGGGACGAACCCGGCGCCGATGCCCTGGATCCCGTGGACGCCCGGCCGGCCCCCGGACAGGACCGGTGACTCGGCCGGTTCCACCGCGACCACCCGCAGGTCGGGGTTTTTCGACCGGAGCACCTGGCCGACGCCGGTCAGCGTGCCGCCGGTGCCGACCCCGGCCACCAGGACGTCCACGGCGCCTCCGGTGTCGGTCCAGATCTCCTCGGCGGTGGTGCGGCGGTGGATCTCCGGGTTGGCCGGGTTGTCGAACTGCCGGGGCAGGAAGGCCCGTTCGGCGTCGGCGATCCGCCACGCGCGGCGGACCGCGCCCGCCATGCCCTCGGCGGCCGGGGTGAGCACGATCCGCGCCCCGTACGCGGCCAGCAGCGCCCGCCGCTCCACGCTCATGCTCTCCGGCATGGTGAGGGTGACCCGGTAGCCGCGGGCGGCGGCCACCATGGCCAGGCCCACGCCGGTGTTGCCGCTGGTCGCCTCGACGATCGCGCCGCCGGGGCCCAGCTCGCCGCTCGCCTCGGCCGCCTCGATCAGCGCGAGGGCCAGCCGGTCCTTGACGCTGCCGCCGGGGTTGGCGGACTCCAGCTTGCCGAGCACGGTCGCCGGCAGGCCCGCGGCCACCCGGTCCAGTCGCACCAGCGGGGTACGACCGATCAGCGCGGTCACGTCCTGGTGGATCATCGTGTCGCTCCTCGCTCAGGGCCGGGGTTCGGCCGTCGTCAGGGGTGTGGCGGCTGGTGCGCGCAGTCGGGCGCCGGGTGGCACGTCGTGCAGGACCAGACAGTGCGCGCCGATGTGGGCGTCGTCGCCGACCCGTACCGGGCCGAGCACCGAGGCGCCGACGCCGAGCACCACCCGGTCGCCGATCGTCGGGTGCCGACGGCTGCCTTTGCCGTCGCACCACCAGCCGCGGCCGCCCAGCGTCACCCGGTGGTAGACGGTCACGTCGTCACCGACGCGGGCGGTCTCCCCGATCACCACCGCGGCGCCGTGGTCGATGAAGAGGCGGCGTCCGATCACCGCTCCGGGATGGATCTCTATCCCGGTCAGCAGCCGGGTGAGCTGGCTGAGCGCCCGGGGCAGCAGGGGCAGCCCGCAGCGGTGCAGGCGGTGGCCGAGCCGGTGGCTCCACAGCGCCCACAGCCCGGGATAGAGCAGGGCCTCCACGATCCGGATGCCGTGCAGGGCGGGGTCGCGGCGGATCGCCGCGCGGATGTCGTCGAGCATGGGTGTCGTTCCCCGGGAGAGGGGGCCGGCGCGCGGGGGCGACCGGCCCGCAGGACAGGACCGGCGTGCCGGCGTCCCGGGACCGGTCGCTGCCGCGGACCGGGAGGGGAGGCCGGGTCAGGCCGGACGACACCGTTCGTCGAAGACCCGCCGGACGTGTGCGCCGGCCATCGGCACGGCGAAGCGGCGACCCGCCAACCGGCGCCGGCCGACGGCCGAGGTGGCCCGGCGGGCGCGGGGACGGCAGCTCACCGGGCGCTCCCGGTGGCCGGCGTGGCGGCCGGGGTGATCCGGTCCCAGGCCGGGATCGGCAGGGCGATCACCGCGGCGGGGAAGAGGCCGTGCTCCTCGTTGTCGATGTGCCGGTGCAACCGGTCGAGGGCGGCGAGCACCGTCGGCCAGTCCGGCGCGGCCCGGTCGACCGCGCCGAGCACGCCGTGGATGTCGCTGTGCTCGGCGCAGAGCCGGGCCACCGCGTCGGTGAGGCTGCCCTCGGCGCGCAGTTCGGCGAAGAGGCCGTCCTCCTCGACGGTGGTGTGCGGCGTGAGCAGGGCCACCAACTCGTCGAGCGCCCGCAGGGCGTCGGGGTCACCGCGGTGGATGGCGGTCCGCAACCGGCCCGCCGCGTCGGAGATCGACTCGTGCTCGGCCGAGAGTTGGCCGATCAGGGGAAAGTCCCGGCATCCGCAGTAGTTGCACACCGAACCTCGCCTCCCCTCCGGGTGGCCGTACGCCTCCCGGTCCGCTCCCAGGCTGCCCACCGGTTATCGGCGGCGGACAGGGCCGAAGGGCCTGCCGCGCCGGGACGGCGGGCCCTGACCCGGCCGTCCCGGCGGCGGCAGACTGCTCAGGCGGCGACCGGCTGGCGGGACAGCCGGATCTGCCACGTGTCCGGTCCGTCCTGGAGCCACTCGGCGGCCATGCCGCCCCGGTAGCGCGACTCGATCTCGGCCAGCAACGGCCGGGGCGCGTGCGGCGCGACCAGGACGAGGGCCCCGCCGTCCGGCAGCGCGTCCAGCGCCGCCAGCACGGTGGCGTGCCGCCGGTCGTGCGGCAGCGTCCGGACGTCGAGCCGGGGGTCGATGGTCAGCGTCGGGGCCGGGGCGTCGGCCGCCCCCCGGTCCCCGCCGCACCCGCAGGTCCCGCCGCAGCCGCCGCCCGACGAGTCAGCGGAGCCGAGCAGATCGTGCATGCCGTCCAGCAGGGTCGCCAGCGACACGTCCGCCGCGTCCACCAGCAGCGGAACCACCAGCTCGTTCTCCTTGATCAGGTGGACGGCGAGGACAGCGGCGAGGGCCTGCGCCGCCGCGGCCGCCCGGACCGGCTCCTCGGCGGCCTCGAGCGCGACCACCAGGTCGGTGATGGCCCGGTGCTCGGCCTGCATGCCGCGGATCAGCAGCGTCGCCTCCGGCCGCTGCGCGGCCACCGGGTAGAGCGCGGTCTCCTCGGCGTGCGCGTGCGGCAGCAGCTCGTCGCGCAGCCAGCTGACCAGGTCGTCGCGGACCTGGTCGGCCCGGCCGGTGTCGTCCTGGCCCGCCGCGGTCAGCAGGTTGTGGACGTGCTCGTCGAGCGCGGCGGCGAGCTGGGCGTGGTGACCGACCACCGCCCGGGCGGCCGCGCGGTCGGCGGTGGAGCGTGAGTGGGACATGGTGACTCCCGTGGTTTTGACGTCAAACGACGTTGTAATGTTATCTACCGTGGAAATCCAGAGAACAGGGCCGGTCGGGGAAACGATCGACGCGCACCGGCACCGGGCCCTGGGCACCGAGAGCCGCGTCTCCATCCTGGGCATCGTCCGGGCGGCCGAGGGTGGCGTGACCATCGCCGAGGTGGGGGAGCGGACCGGGCTGCACCCGTCCACCGCCCGCGCCCACCTCGACCGGCTGGTCGACGCCGGCCTGCTGGTCAAGGCCCGGGCCAGCGGTGGGCAACCCGGCCGGCCGGCGTGGCGCTACCGGATCGCCGAGAACGAGGCGCCCGCCCCGGCGCCGTACCGGGCCCTGGCCGCCGCCCTGCTGGACCACCTGTCCCGGCGTACCGGTGGGGACGTCCGCGCCGAGGCCACCCGGGCCGGGCAGGACTGGGGGCGCCACCTGGCCGCCGCCACCCCGCCCGGCGGGGATCCGCTCGACACCCTCTTCGAGGTGCTGCGCGGCCTGGGCTTCAGCCCCCGGCTGCACCACACCGGCGACGGCCGGACGGAGATCCACCTGCACACCTGTCCCTTCCTGGAACTGGTCAACCGCAACCCCGACGCGATCTGCAACCTGCACGTCGGCGTGGTCCGGGGTGCCCTGGAGCACGCCGGGGCGCCGCCGGCCGGCGCCGTGGTCGAGCCGTTCGGCGCGCCCGACGCCTGTGTGGTGCGGCTGGCCATGCCGGAGATCGCGCCGACCCGCGGCCGCCGCCGGGCGGGCGTCGACCCGACGCCCCGATGACCACCCGGACGGGCCCGCGGCTCCCGGTCCTCGCGGCCGGCGGCCTCGCCCTGCTCGCCGGCCTGTACGCCGCGCTCCTGCTGCTCGGCCTGCCCCTGCCCACCCCGCGGGCGTCCCTGGAGCAGGTGCACGGCCCGCTGATGGTGCTCGGCTTCGTCGGCACGCTGATCGCCCTGGAACGGGCGGTCGCGCTGGGCACCCGGTGGGCCCTGTCCGCCCCGGCGTGCTCGGGCGCCGGCGCGCTGGCCCTGCTGCTCACCGGCCCGAGCCTGGCCGCCCGGCTGCTGCTGATGCTCGCCGCCGTGCTGCTCCTGCTGGTCTACCGGCAGCTCTGGCGCCGGCAGCCCGGCCCCTCCCTCCTGGCGCAGGGACTCGGCGCGTTCGCCTGGTACGCCGCCACCCTGCTGTGGCTGGCCGGCGCGACCGTGCCGGAGGTCGTGCCGTGGCTGGCCACCTTCGTGGTGGCCACCATCGCCGGGGAACGCCTCGAACTGGCCCACCTCGCGCTGCCGCCGCACGGCATCCGCTGGTTCCTCGCCGCCCTCGGCGCGCTCACCGCCGGGGCCACCGCCAGCGTGCTGTGGCCCGACGCCGGGGCGCACCTGTTCGGGCTGGGTCTGCTCGCCGTGGTCGGCTGGCTGGTGGCGCACGACGTCGCCCGTCGTACGGTGCACGGGCGCGGCCTGCCCCGCTACGTCGCGGTGGGCCTGCTCACCGGCTACGCCTGGCTGGCGGTCGCCGGCCTGCTCTGGGCCGGTGCCGGTCCGGTCACCGCCGGCCCCCGCTACGACGCCACCCTGCACGCCACCTTCCTGGGCTTCACCATGTCAATGATCTTCGTGCACGCCCCGGTCATCCTGCCCGCGGTGCTGCGTCGTCCGCTGCCCTACCGGCCCTGGCTCTACGTGCCGCTCGCCCTGCTGCACGGCAGCCTGCTGGTGCGACTCCTGGTCGGCGACGGTCTGGCCGTGGAGCCGGTCTGGCGCTGGGCGGGCGTGGCCAATGTCCTCGCCGTCCTCACCTTCCTGGGCTGCGCCTCGGCCGGCACCCTGACCGGCGCCCGGCGGCGGCCCACCGTGGCGCCCGTTCCGGCGGTGCGCTGATG
>NZ_RJLN01000098.1 GCF_003725545.1 Micromonospora solifontis
CGTACCGGAGCCGGAGATGCTCCCGGTGAACAGCGCCTGCGGCGCGGACCACCCGTTGACGTTCGTCGGATCGCTCGACGTCCGGTAGGAGAAGGCCGTCCCACCCCACTGGTACGCCAGCACCCAGATGTTCTTCGGAGCGAAGTAGAAGAGGGTAGGGGCAACAGTGCCCGACGGCATCGCGTTCTGGCTGGCCGAGGCCATGTCCGACCAGTTCGTGAACGGGCTGAAGTTCATCGACCCCCAGGACGAGCCCGTGTCGTGCGTCGTGGCGTAGACCAGGTGCTTGCCGTTGTAGACGACGTTGGTGAAGTCCTTCAGCGACACCCAACCCGACTTCGGGTTCGCCAGCGGGCCCGTCGAGGTCCACCGGTACGTCGACGGAAGAGCGCACGTGGGCGGCGACGTGGTCGGCGTTGTCGTCGGCGTGGTGGTCGGGGACGTGGTCGGCGTGGTGGTCGTCGGCACCGTCGTCGGCGTCGTGCCACCGGTACACGTCACACCGTTCAAGGCGAAGCTCGTCGGCACCGGGTTGCTGCCCGTCCACGACGCGTTGAAGCCGAATGACGCCGTACCGTTGGTCGCGATCGAACCGTTGTAACTCACGTTCTGCGCGGTCACCGCCGACCCGCTCTGCGTCAACGACGTGTTCCAGAACTGGGTCACCGTCTGCCCGGCGCCGAACGACCACTTCAACGTCCAACTGGTCAACGGATCGCCCAGGTTCGTGATCGACACGTTGGCCCCGAAGCCGCCCGGCCACTCCGACGACACGGCATAGTTCACCGAGCAGCCGGCGGCCGCGGCACCAGCCGGCAGCGCCACGACGACGGTCGCCGACGCCAGCAACGCGACGCCGGCCGACACCAGGCCGACATAGGTCGCTCTGGATCTACCCATAAAGCACCCTCCTGATGGTTGGCGGCCCGCGCATTCGCGATGATCATTGGTTATGTGAACGTTAACAGCCGCGGCAGGTATGTTACGGGAGCGCTCCCATACCCTCAACCTCGACGTGTCATGGAGTTTTCACTCCTTGTCATCCCCTCCGGCTCGGCCTGTTTTGTTTCGTGGGACGGAGCCGGCGCATGCCGGCGGCCGCTGTGCCGGGCAGAGACCCCCAGGACAGGTATTTCTGCTGGTAGAGGGCTTGGGCCATGGCCGGCTGGCCGGGGGTGACGCAGACACTGTACTGCCGCTGCGGCCGGGCCAGCCAGAATACGTATTGGCGGCCAGCGATCACAGGCCAACCCGGACAACCCTTTCCGACCTGCACGCTTTACCACGCCTCTGGGTTTCGGCCGGCAGCACTGCGGGCTTGTCCGCGATCGCCGGGCCAACCCACCGCTCCGGCCATACGTCAATGCCGACGCTACTGCCATTGGACCCGAGGCTTAGCCCGCCGCTCGCGTCCGGGCCGGCAATTCCTCCAGCGCGGCGGGCGCTTGCCGCGGAGCCACTGCCGCCCGATGAACCGCCCCCGGCCGCCGTGCTGGCGTCCGGGGGCGGGCGGCGGGAGGAGGCCTTCTCATCTGCCGGTCGTGATCGGCCCAGCGTCGTGCGGACTCTCGGTCACCCGGGTCCGTTGGTGAGGAAGCGCTCGATTCGCCGGGCGAGAGCGTCGGGTGCTTCGAGCATGGGCAGGTGTCCGCTGTCGACAGATTCATGCCAGCTCGGGTCGAGGTTGCGGGCGAATCGCTGTTGCAGTCCGCTCGGCAGCCCAGCGTCCTGGCTCGTGGAGAGGTAGCCCCGACGTTCGGGAAAGCGGCCGCCTCGCGGCGCATCCCGGTAGAGACGCACGGACTCGGGACTGAACTCCGCCACGATGCGATCGGCCGTCTCCGGGTCGACCCGGCTGGCCACCCCGCGCCGGATAGCCGCGTCAGGCGGTCGGGTGCCGGCCAGCCGCATCGCCAGACTCAGCACGAGCCGGTTCGGCAACGGCATCGACGCGACGAAGCTGCGTCCCGGCTTCGGCACGACGGCCGTGACCGCTAGGAACGCGGCCACCCGGTCAGGTGCGAGGGTGACGATTTCCGCTGCGACAGTCCCGCCGCTGGAGTGCGCGACGACCGCGAAACGTTCCCACGGTGCCGAATCCAGTGCCGCGGCGGCGTACTCCGTGAGCGAAGCGCGGTCGTGACGCGGTCGCCCAGCGACCACCGTCCGGTGCGCTGGGGCCAGTTCTTCGCGTACCTGATCCCAGATCCAGGCGGGAAGACCGGCACCGCTCAACAACAGAATCGGTTCCTGCGACTGTGTCATGCCCCGATCTTGGCGGCGCCGGATGTCACCGTTATGGCACCGTTCAGGCATGAACCGCACCGACCGGCTCTACGCGATCCGCGAAGACCTCCGGCGGGCCGGTCCCCGAGGCCGCACCGCCGAACAGCTCGCCGCCGCATTCGAGATCAGCGTCCGTACCGTCAAGCGCGACATCTCCGCTCTGCAGCAGGGCGGGTTCCCCGTCTGGGCACGCACGGGCCGGACCGGCGGGTACGTCGTCGATCATGCGGCCACCCTGCCGCCGGTGAACTTCACCGCCGCCGAAGCTTCCGCGCTCGCTGCGGCGATCGCAGCACACCGCGGACAACCATTCGACAGGCAGGCCCGAGCTGCCCTGGTGAAAGTGCTGGCGGTGATGGACCCGCGGGCGCGGCGGCACGCGGACGGCTTGACCGAGCGCATCTGGATCGACCACCGCACCACCGAGGCAGCCGACCCGCGCCGACGCGGCGCCATCGAACATGCCCTTCAGGAGCGCAAGGTCCTGGTGCTGCACTACCGCGATCGTCACGGCGCGCCGACAACGCGCCGGGTCGACCCCCAACTGCTCGCGTTCACGGCCGGTCACTGGTTCCTCGTGGCGCGCTGCCACCGCCGCGAGGCGATCCGCTGGTTCCGCCTCGATCGGATCGAGCGCGCGAGTCTCACCACTCAGCCTGCCGTCGACGTGCCGGTCGAAGAGCTGGGGACGCCTCCCTCGACGGCGGCCTCCGTCCGGGTACGAATGGCGATGTGACCCCGGCGAGGGGTGGCTGGAAAAGGACTGGACCGGATGATGCTCGGGCTTGTAGCTTGCGGCTGACCGTGACACCACCCGAGGAGGTGAGACCCATGAACGCTGTATCGATGTGGGTGCTCCCCCTTCCCGTCATGGTCGGGCGATTGACATAGCTGTCGCCGGGAGCGTCTCGCCAACAAGGCACTCCCGAAAGGCAACACCTATGCACTCTCCGCAGTTCACCACCGAACCGTCAGCGACCGACACGGTCGAGCGCGACTCCACCGGGGTCGACGTCCCCGGGCTCCCATCGCCGGCCTCCGGCACCGATCGCGCGCCCCGCGTGTTCGACGTGATCATCGCCGGGTGCGGGCCGACTGGCGCGATGCTGGCCGCCGAACTACGGCTGCACGATGTGCGGGTACTCGTCCTGGAGAAGGACACCGAGCCCGCGTCGTTCGTCCGCATAGTCGGCCTGCATATTCGCAGTATCGAGCTGATGGCGATGCGCGGGCTGCTGGACCGCATTCTCGAACGCGGAAGGCGGCGTCCCGCCGGCGGCTTCTTCGCCGCCATCAACAAACCCGCCCCCGAGGGCCTGGATTCCGCGCACGCCTATCTGCTGGGCATTCCGCAGCCGGTCATCGTTCAGCTGCTCGAAGAGCATGCGATCAAGCTGGGTGCGCAGGTCCGGCACGGATGTGCGGTGGCCGGTCTCGAGCAGGACGACGACGGGGTGACCGTCGAGCTGGCCGGCGGGGAACAGCTGCGTTCGCGCTATCTCGTCGGCTGCGACGGCGCGCGCAGCACGGTGCGCAAACTGCTCGGCGTCGGCTTCCCCGGCGAGCCCTCGCGCAGCGAGACGCTGATGGGCGAGATGGAGGTCGGCGTGCCGCAGGAGGAGATCGCCGCCAAGGTGGCCGAAATCCGCAAGAGCGATCCGCGGTTCATCCTCGGGCCCGCAGGCGTTGGTACCTATCGCGTCGTAGTCCCCGCCGCAGGCGTCAGCGATCGTGCCGAACCGCCCACCCGCGACGATTTCCGGCAGCAGTTGCGCGCCATCGCCGGAACCGATTTCGGCGTGCACTCCCCGCGCTGGTTGTCCCGCTTCGGGGATGCCACCCGGCTAGCCGAACGTTATCGGGTCGGCCGGGTGCTGCTGGCCGGCGACGCGGCACACATCCATCCACCCCTCGGCGGACAGGGCCTCAACCTTGGCGTTCAGGACGCATTCAACCTCGGCTGGAAACTGGCCGCACAGGTCCGCGGCTGGGCGCCGGAAACCCTGCTGGACACCTACCAGGCCGAACGTCATCCGGTCGCCGCGGACGTGCTGGACAACACCCGCGCCCAGATGGAACTGCTGTCCAGGGAACCGGGCCCGCGGTCCGTGCGCAGGCTGCTCACCGAACTGATGGACTTCGACCAGGTGAACCGCTATCTGATCGAGAAGATCACCGCGATCGGCATCCGCTACGACTTCGGTGAAGGCCACGACCTGCTCGGCCGCCGTCTGCGCGACATCGACGTCAAACAGGGCCACCTGTACGGTCTGTTGCATCGCGGCCGCGGCCTGCTGCTGGACCGCACGGAACGCCTGACCGTCGGCGGCTGGTCGGACCGGGTCGATCACCTTGCGGATCCCACTGCGATGCTGGATGTTCCGTGCGTCCTGCTACGCCCCGACGGCCACGTCGCCTGGATCGGCGACGATCAGCAGGACCTCGACGACCATCTCTCCCGCTGGTTCGGCAAGCCCGCCAACTAGGGTGTGTCTCAAAGTAAGCTGCCCTACTGCGCGACCTACGGCCCTCGCCTGGCAGCCTGGCCAGGCGGGGTCCTGGAATCCACTTCGCCCCTGCTCGCCTCGCCCGGTACGGTCGCGCAATGTTCTCACTGCGGGAGCCCATGAGATGCGCGTGCGGCCACCCCGGCAGTTCCCACCCTGGAAGTAGGTTTCGTCAGTGGCATGCCGTATCAGCGAGCTCGTGCTCAAGTGCCGTGACCCCGAGGTGCTGGCGCGGTTCTGGTGCGAGGTCCTGGACTTCATTGAGCTCGATCGCGAAGAGGGGGTCTACATCGAGATAGGCCCGCGCGAAGGGTTCGGCGGCCCGCAGCCGACGATCTTCCTCATCCGCACCGACGAGCCGAAGAACGGGCATGCTCGGCTGCACATCGACGTCAACGCCACCGACCGCGATCAGGACGCCGAGCTCGAGCGCCTCCTGGCCGCCGGGGCGAAGCTCGTCGACATCGGTCAGCCTGCGGACGCGTCCTGGCACGTCCTCGCCGATCCCGAAGGCAACGAGTTCTGCCTGCTCAAGCGCCGCCTCGCCCCACTCTGACGGCCCTTGTCGGCAATGAGGGCGGTAGCCGTTCAAGTGGATCTCCTCGTCGGGCAGTCGTAGACCGCCCAGCCCTTGTGGTGCCTGACGAGGTGATCCGCGGCCGATCGCTGAGGAGGGCCGGGGTTCGGGGCGGAGCCTCGAAGTGTTCCAAGGTCCGTCGTCCCTCAATGTGGCCGGCCGACCCGGTCGATGCCGGCCGGAGGTCGCCAGCAGGCCGGGGCCGGGCCGGCGCGGCCCGCCTGCGGGCCGCCCTGATCCGGACAACTTCTCCCATCGGCTCTCGGCACTGTGCGAGCGTGCCGGGCTCGGGCACTGGCATCCGCACGAGCTCCGCCATTCCGGGGCCTCATTGATGCTGGCTCAGGGCACCCCGCTGCACGTGGTTTCGGAGGTTCCCGGGCACACGTCAATTGCGATCACGAAGGACGTGTACGGGCATTTGATGGCGGGTGACCGCCGCTCGGAGGCGATCAGTGGCTCCCAGCGTGGCTTCCACAGCCGCCTGAAACCCGCTCCCGACGGATACGAGAAAGCCCCCGACCTCGCCATTTCGGCTGGTCGAGGGCTTCTCCCTGCTGTGCGCGCCCGAAGGGACTCGAACCCCTAACCTTCTGATCCGTAGTCAGATGCTCTATCCATTGAGCTACGGGCGCTTGCTGCTCAGCCAGTCTACACACCCGGCTTTCGCGCGGAGACTCCGGGATTCGAACCCGGGAGGGGCTTTAAAACCCCAACCGCATTAGCAGTGCGGCGCCATAGACCAGACTAGGCGAAGTCTCCCCGGTGGCCCGGAGACCACCGCGCCCGAGGATACAGGTCCGCACCCGCCCGGGGCAAAGCGACTACCGGTACGACTCCAACCGCTGCGTTTCCCCCGTGTGCGAGGTCACAACCGGGACTACGCTCCATCGATATGCAGGAGCAGCCGCCGAGCGATCCGCCCCGCCGCGAGCCCACCGCCAGCGCCCGGCGGAGCCGCTCCCCGGAGCCCACCTTCACCCCACCGCCGGCACCGGCACCGCCAGCCGCCCCGGCCGACGGCGATCCCGCACCCCGGCCACGCCGGGCCAAGGCCGCTCCGGCCGTGCTGTTCCAGCCGCCCGATCCCACGTTGTCCCGGCCGCCGGCTGCGGAGACCGGTCGGACTGCCACCGGATCCGCCCCGACCGCCGCGCCGCGTCCCCGCCCCGCCGCAGAGGCGGACGCCGACGGGACCGTTGCCTCCGGCGACGCCATCCCGGCCGGCGGGCAGCAGGCGACCCGTCCTCGCCGGGCCGCGGAGCCGGACGCGGACGAGTCGAAGACGGGCGAACCAGGCGCGGACGAGCCCAGCGCGAACGCACCACGCGCGGACGAACCAGGCGCGGACGAGCCAGGCGCGGACGAGCCGCACATGGTTGCGCCGAAGACAGGCGGGCCGAAGACGGACACGCGGAACACGGACCAGCCGAGCGTGGACGCGGAACCCGCCCGTCCGAAGAAGCGCACCGGGGTGAGCAAGGCGACCACCCGCGCGAAGAAGGCGACGCCGCCCCTGAAGAAGACCGCGCAGGCCGCCTCGAAGGGCGCCAGCCGGACGCCGGCCGACATCGTCGAGGCACCGGGTGATGTGGAACACGTGGCCTCGGCCCCGCCGCTGGCCACCGCGAGCAGCGCGGATCGGGTCGACGTGCCGCCGGTCACCGCCGGCGTCGTCCCGAGCGTTCCGGCCGGGCCGGAGGTTGGTGCCGGCGACACCGAGCCGGCGGGGGCGACCAGCGGCACCGAGCCAACCGAGCCGGCAGGCGCGACCGGCGACACCGAGCCACTCGAGCCGGCGCTGGCGATCCGCGACGCCACCCCGGAGACGACCCCGCCGGCGACGACCCGGGCCCGCAAGGCGACCGGCAGCAGGACCAGTCCGACGAAGAAGGCCGCCCCGGCCCGCAAGGCGACCCGGGCGAAGAAGGCGGCGGCACGGGACACGGACGCCGCCGCGCAGACCGGCGGCCGGCCCGCCCCGCCGGAGACGGAGCCCGGACCGGGAGCCGGCACGGACCGGGGCGCCACATCGATCGCCGCACAGCCGGATCGCGCGGCCACCACGGAACAGATCACGGCCGCACAGCCGGATCGCGCGGCCACCACGAAAGAGGGCACAGCCGCACAGCCGGACCTTGCGGTCGCCACGAACCAGGACACGGCCCCGGACCGGCCGCAGCCGGAGCGGATCCCGCCGGCAGACCACGCGACCCGCACCGACGCGGTACCGGAGCCGGCGCAGGACACCACGGCGGCCCTGGTGCGCCCGGACGGAGCGGACCGGGAGCCGGAGTCGGGGCGTACCGCCGGGGCCGGTTGGCGGACGGTGGCCGCGCGGATCCTTGACCATCCGGGCTTCGCGCCGGAACTGCTGGCCATCGCGGCGGTCGAGGAGCTGGGACCGCGGGCCCGCGACTGGGCCGAGCGGACTCGCGGAAGGTACCCCGGAGCGGACGCCGACGGGTTGGCCCGGCTGGCGGCCCGGCGGTTCGTCCGGCTGGCCCGTACGGGCGGGGCGCTCGCCGCGGGCACCGGCCTGTTCGCCCCGGCGGCCGAGCTGGCGGCGGTGCTCTGGACCCAGGCGAACCTGGTGCTGCACCTGGCGGCGGTCTACGGCCGGGATCCTGCTGACCCGGAGCGGGTGGCCGAGTTGCTGGTGCTGACCCAGGTGCACCCGGACGTCGGCACGGCGCGTGCCGCCCTGGACGCGGTGCGGTCGGCGAGCGTACCGGTGGACGGACCGTGGCCGCGCGCGGCCGAGGCGGCGTGGCGGTTGGCGACCCCGCTCGCCGCACAGGCGGGCGGCTGGCTGGGGTTGCGGCTGGCCTCGCGGCTGCTGCCGGGCGCGGCGGTGCTCACCGCTGCGGCGGGCGACGCGGCCGCCGCCGAGCGGCTCGCCGCCCGCGCGACCGCCCGCTACCGGCCGGTCCGCGCCCGCTGAGCGCAGGCGCGGTCGGCGCCGGCCACGATCCACTCGGGATGCCGCATCCCGGGCCTTCCACCGACCCAGACCCCCCGGACTGCGGCATTCCTCACGGCCAAGCCATCTGAGGCGGTCAGAGCCAGCCGAACCAGGATCTGGGCAGCAGCGCGTAGCCGACGAAGGCGACCACGTCGAGCAGGGTGTGCGCGACGATCAGCGGGGCCACCCGGCGGGTACGCAGGTAGCAGAGGCCGAAGACCACGCCCATCACGGCGTTGCCGACGAACGCGCCGAAGCCCTGGTAGAGGTGGTAGGAGCCGCGCAGCACGGCGCTGGCCGCGAGCACCGCGCCGAGCCGCCAGTTGAGCTGCCGCAGCCGGGTGATCAGGTAGCCGACCACGATCACCTCCTCCAGCACGGCGTTCTGCACGGCGGCGAGGATCAGCACCGGCACCGCCCACCAGAGGTGTGGCAGCGCGGCCGGGACCAGGGTGGCGTTGACGCCGAGCTGCGCCGCCACCCAGAACAGGGCCAACCCGGGCAGGCCGATCAGCGCGGCCAGGCCCGCCCCCCCGGCCAGGTCGGACCCCGGCCGGGTCAGGTCCACCCCGAGGGTCCGCGCCGGGTCGCCGGGGTCCCGCGCCAGCAGGTGTACGGCGAGCAGCACGGGCAGCAGCGCGAAGCAGATCCCGAGGAGCTGGTACGCCAGGTCGAGGTACGGCCGCGCCGACACCGAGGTGTTCAGCGCGGCGGTCTGTTTCGACAGCCCGCCGGTGGCGGTCAGCTTGGCGATCAGCGAGACCAGCGCGTACACGGCCGACTGGCCGAGGGAGAGGCCGAGCACCAGGAGCGTCTCGGTGCCCAGGGTCCGGCGGGACACCGGGCGGGTGAGCTCGTCAACCGTCACCGGACAACTGTGCCGCACGCCGGGCCCGGTCAACACCTCGGCACTCAGCTGAGCCGGTCGCACATTCTGTGCGACCGGCGGACACGTTCCGTGGAGATTCTGTGTGGGCCGATCCGCCCGCCAGGAGAAGGAGCGTGCCCGGTGGAGAACTTCGCCCGACTGTTGAAGGAGAGCTGGACCCTGGTCGAGGAGGAGCGCGAGCGGCTGAGCGGCCACTTCTACGCCCGGCTGTTCCTGCTCGACCCCGAGCTGCGCAAGCTTTTCCCGGTGCAGATGAACGGGCAGGGCGACCGGATCCTGGAGGCGATCGTCACCGCGACCCAGACGGTGGACGACCCGGAGAGTTTCGACGAGTACCTGCGGGCGCTGGGCCGGGACCACCGGAAGTACCACGTCGAGCCGGGCCACTACGAGACCATGGGGGTCGCCCTGCTGGACGCGCTGCGCAGCACCGCCGGCGACGGCTGGAACCTGGAGTACGACCAGGCGTGGCGGGAGGCGTACAAGAGCATCTGCGACCGGATGCTCGCCGGTGCGGCGGCGGACGGGAACCCGCCGTTCTGGCACGCGGAGGTGCTCACCCACGAGCGGCACGGCCCCGACACCGCCGTGCTGACCGTGCGCGCCCTCCAGCACCCGCTGCACTGGCAGGCCGGCCAGTACGTCAGCGTCGAGGTGCCCCGCTACCACCCGCGGGTGTGGCGGACGTACTCGGTGGCGAACGCCCCGAACGACGACAACGTGCTGGAGTTCCACGTGCGTACGCCGGCCGGGGCGGCCGGCTGGGTGTCCGGGGCGCTGGTTCGCCGGACGAAGCCGGGCGACCTGCTCCGGGTGGCCGCCCCGATGGGGTCGATGACGCTCGACACGTCGTCCACCCGGGACATCCTCTGCGTGGCCGGCGGGGTGGGGCTGGCGCCGATCAAGGCGCTGGTGGAGGAGCTGACCCGGGTCAACCGGACCCGGTGGGTGCACGTCTTCTACGGCGCCCGCCGCCCGGCGGAGCTGTACGGGCTGGCGGGCCTGGAGGAGTTGGTGGCCGCGCACCCGTGGCTGTCGGTCACCCCGGCGTGCAGCGAGGACCCGGACTTCGCCGGCGAGCTGGGGGACATCTCCGAGGTGGTCACCCGGTACGGCCCGTGGACGACCCACGACTGCTACGTCTCCGGCTCGACCGGGATGGTCCGGGCCACCCTGCGGGCGCTCGCCGCCGACGACGTTCCGCCGGACAACATCCGGTACGACACCTTCGGCGCCCAGTAGCCGTTCCTCCCCCCGAGCCGGGCCGCGTGCCCCTGCCCCCTGGGGCACGCGGCCCGGCCCCCGTTCGCCGGTACGTGGGCCGGGCCGGCAACCGGCCCGCGTACCGGAATCTCCCGACGTCGTCAGTAGCGCCAGGGGTGGCCGGTGTCGCGGTACTCCTCGACCGGCACCAGCGGGACGCCGGGGGCCATCCGGTCGACGTAGAGGTGCCCCTCCAGGTGGTCGATCTCGTGGGCGACCAGCCGGGCCATCGCGTACTCGAAGGATGTGATGACGCGGCTGCCGTCCCACTGGGCGTGCTCCACGTCGATCCGGAGCGGCCGGGGCACCAGGCCGCGGTGGTCGAAGAAGGAGAGGCAGCCCTCGTACTGCTCGTCGGTCTCGGCGGCGGTGTCGACCACCCGGGGGTTGAGCAGGACGACCGGCTCGGCGGCCCGGTCGGCGGGGCGGACCAGGGCGGCGGCCCAGCAGAGCCCGAGCTGCGGCGCGGCGATGCCGACGCCCTTGCTGAACGGGTGCAGCTCGTCGAGCCGGACCAGGACGCCGGCGAGCCGGTCGACGAGTTCCCGGGCCAGCTGCTCCTCGCGGGGCAGGTCGAACTGGCGGGCCGGCTGGCGGAGCAGGTCGTCGCCGCGCTGCACGATACCGATGGCGCGCATCCGGTCGCTGGCCCGTATCCGGACGCCCGGTCCCGGGCCGTCCGGTTCGGTCTCCGGCGGCAGGCTGCGGAAGCGCCACTGCATCCGGTAGCGGGCGTTCAGCGGCGGGTCGTCGGTGGCCCAGTCGAAGATCACCCGGTCGCCCTCGGCGCGGCGCTGGATCGGGGTACGCAGCGGCCCCTCCTCGGCGGAGAGCGACGTCTCGGCCCCCCACACCTTCGGGTCGAGGTCGGCGGGGAGGTCGAGCCGGACGGCGAGGTGCCGGGTGGGCAGGCGTACGGCGCGCTGGAACCAGGGGCCCCACTTGTCCCGGCCGACCCGGTACGCGTATTCGATGGTGGCCCGGTCGCCGGGGTAGAGCGGGAACCGGCCCTCGGTGTTCTCGAAGAGCAGCCAGATCTCCTTGAACGCGTCCCGGTCGTGCTTGGCCCGCCAGTGCATCGGTTCCCGGGTGCCGCCGTCGTCCCGGTACGCGGCCAGTTGCAGCTCGGCGAAGGTGAGCGGGTGTTCCCGGTGGTGTCGGTTGGAGCGGCCGGGGTCGTCGGGGTAGCGGTCCACGGCGACCCGGACCAGGTAGCGGGTGACCGGTTCGGTGCCGGCGTTGTACAGCTCGCGCCGGATGGCGCAGTGGTAGCCCTCGTCGGTCCAGGTGAGGGTGGCGGACTCCCGCTCGACCACCAGGCCGGTGCCGGGCGGCAGCCACTGCCCGGGTACGGCCGGCTCCCGGTGGTTGCCGCCGGAGCGGCCGTGCCGCAGTTCGTCGTACTCGCGGAAGCGCTGCCAGATCGCGCCGCTGGCCTCCAGGACGGCCTCGGCCCGGCGGGCGAAGTCCTCGGTGGGCCGGTGCCGGCGCCCCTCGACGTGGCTGACGTACGACGGGTCGAAGCCCATCAGGGTCGCCAGCTGCTTCTTGGACAGCCCTCGGCCGGTGCGGTGCCGGGCGAGCTCAGCCGCGAACGAGTCGGCGGCACGCTCGATGGGTGAGGTCGACATCGGCTTCCTCGTACGCGGGAGCCTCATTTTCACGTTGGGTGGCCGAACGTGTACGGAAACTGCCTCGTATTCGACAGGTGTCTTGCCAATTCAGCGGCCACCGTCGATACTTGCGCAGTCCCGCCCGCCCGCTCGCGGTGTTTTCCGCCCGCCCGGCCGGGTAGTACGCGGCACGCGGCCGACGGCCGCGGAGTGACCGGGACCTCCCCATCGACCCCTCGGCACGACTTTCCCCGGGCCGGAAGCTGTGGTTAGGCTAGCCTTAGTTCAGATCGAGGACGGGCGTCGACCGGGTGGGGACCACCAGACAGGGGACGGATCAAGGTGACTGCGGTGATGCCGAGGCGCGATGCCGTCGCCGCGCCGCTCGCCCCGGTGACCGCCACCCTGCGCGCCATGTTCGGCACCGACGACCTGCCCGGGCTCGCCCCCGGGCTGCTGGTCACCGCCGACGAGGCCCGCTGGTCCCCGGCGAGCCGGCTGATCGACGGCACCCTGCTGCCCGAGTTCCTCCGCGCGGCCACCCGCCGGTTCGGCGGCACCCCGCACGCCTGCGCCGCGCTGGCCTGGAAGTCGTACAGCTACTGGACGGCGCTGCCGGTCGCGCTCGGCTGGGCCTCGGCCCGGCGGGTGCCGCTGCTCGACCCCGCCGACGTCCTGGTCCACTTCGAGGATCACCACCAGTTGCTCACCCTGGGCCTGCGCAGCTCGACCACGGTCGCCGTGCTGCCGGGTGACCCGCTCGCGCTGGCCGGCCACCCCGACGTGCGGGTGGTCGCCGACGAGGCGGCGCTGCTCGGCGCGCTGCGCGCCACCCTGCTCGACGCGCACTACGCGCCGCTGATCGCGGCCATCCAGACCGAGGTCCGGCTCGGCGCGCGTACCCTGCTCGGCTCGGTCGCCTCGGGCATCGCGCACGGCATCCTGCGCGCCTCGGACGCCCTGCCCGGTTCCGCCACCGCGACGATCCGGACCCTGCTCGACGCGCTCGACCTGAGCGATCTGGTGGAGCTGGTGCCCGGCCCGGCGGGCGAGCCGACGGTGCAGCGGCGTACCTGCTGCCTGGCCTTCACGCTGCCCCGGCCGAAGATCTGCCAGGGCTGCTGCCTCCGCCCGTCCTGACCGGCCGGCCGCTCAGTCCACCAGCGGCCGGACGTCCCAGAGCCAGACCCCGCCGGTGTACGTCGGCTCGATCCCGGTCAGCGCGGTCATCCCGCGCCGCAGTGCGTCGGCCTGCCGCAGCCCGGGGTCGAGGATCACCGCGCCGGCCCGCCAGTAACGCAGGTCGTCGACGGCCGCCACCTGATCCGAGGGGGTGATCGGCGGCACCCCGCCGGTGATGCGGATGGTGGTGAAGAAGGTGCTGGTGGGGCGGGGCGGCGCGGTGAAGAGGGCCACCCGCCCGTGGCCCGGCCGGGTGTCCGGATAGAGGAAGTAGCCGCGGGCCAGCGGCAGGTCCAGCCGGGTCTCGGCGGACCAGCGCAGCGGGTCGGGATACGTCGTGTCGGGCAGCGGCAGCGTCACGATGCTGTGCCCGCCGGCCACGTACGGGCGGAAGGCCCCGGTGCTGACGAACGCGGGGGTCGGGTCGAGGCGTACCGAGGGCAGCGGGGTGGGCAGGATCGGCAGCAGCGCCATGGTCAGCACGGTGGCGGTGACGAACCGGAGCCGCGGCCGGGCGGCCGGGTGCCGCCGGGCCAGTTGCCGGACCTGCTCCGCGCCGAGGGCGAGCAGGATCCCGACGATCGGGGTGAGCGCCAGCGACCACCGGGTGGGCACCACCGAGTGCAGGATCGGCAGGCCCTCCAGCGCCGCCCAGGGAGCGGGGATTCCGGTGTCGTGCCCGTCGTAGCGGATCTCCCGGCCCAGCGAGAAGACGGCGAAGAGCAGGCCGAGCCCGGCCAGGGCGAGCACCACGACGTTGCGCCGCAGCCACCAGACCAGCGCCCCGACCAGGACGACGAGCGGCCAGCCGAAGAAGGAGTTCTCCTCGGTGGCGTTCTTCGCGAGCCACACGCTGCCCCGGGCGTCACCGGCCAGGGACTCGCGGGACCAGGCCACGAACGAGGCGAGGTCGGTGCGGTAGCCGCGGATCAGCCGGGACAGCCCCTGGTACGCGCCGGGCCCGAAGAACTGCACGTACAGGGGGTAGGCCAGCAGCACCCCGGCGACCGCGGCGGCCACCGCGAGCCCCGCGCAGAACGGCCGGGCCGCCGGGCGCAGCTCGGGCCGGCCGATGGCGAGCGCGGCCACCACGACGGCCAGCCCGATCGCCGTCATCAGCAGGATCTCCAGGTTGAGGAAGGCCTGCCAGGCGATCACCAGGCCGAGCAGCGCGCCGTTGCGCAGCCAGCGGCCCGGCACGGCCAGGCGCAGGGTCCGCCAGACGATCAGCGGCACCACGAACTGGCTGACGATGTTGGGGTGGGCGTTGGCGTGCGACACCATCGCCGGCGCGAAGGCGCAGAAGCCCGCGCCGAGCCAGGCGGGTCCCCGGGCGCCGATCAGCACGCGGGAAAGGACGAAGTACCAGGCGACGCCGGTGGCCGCCATGCCCAGGGTGAGAAAGGCCAGAAATGACCACCGCGGGCCGAGTAGGACGGTGACGGGCGTCATTGGCAGCGAAATGGATAATACCGACGTATTAGCCATCAGGTTGACGCCGTCCGGCACGTTCATCCGGTCGGTCCGGAACGGATCGGCGAATTGCGTCACGACCCGCGCACCGTGTGCCATCATCCACTCGAACTGCGCCTGGTCGGACCGGTTGTCCCGCACGCCCGCGGCCGCGTTCGCCCAGAACCGCGCGGTGACCCAGAAGGCGAGCAGCAGGAAGCTGAGCACGGCGGCGAGGTCGATCCACCGACCCTGCGCCGGTCGCTCGCCCCCGTCGGACGCACCCTCGACGGGACCGCCGCGAGCGGCGTCCGATTGAGGAGTAGTCATGACAATTCAGAGAGTAGTCAGGGTATGGCTGGGCCGTGACATGTTTCTGGGTACTGGCGTACTATGTGCCGGGTTCGCCGACCGCCGATCACGTGCCCTCCCCCGACCGCAATTCGGCCACCCCCGGTGCCCCGATTTTTCCTCCAGCCATCCAGATGGTTGACTCTGTCGGTCCAGGCGCGGGTCAGTCATATCGTGAGGAATCGACGCATGGCAGAAATCACTGGGGATCAGCGCGTCCAGTCGGAGGTGCTCGAGGGGCTGGCGACGGCGGTCAACCACCGCAGATGGTTCGTCGACCTGGCCGTGCCCTACCTCGGTGACAACCCCATCGAGGTCGGCAGCGGGCTGGGCGACTACGCCCTCGAGTGGTCCGCACGCCTGCCCCGGATCACCGCCACCGAGGCCGACCCGGACCGGCTGGTCCGGCTCAAGGAGCGGCTGGCCGACCACCCCACCATCGAGGTCCGGCAGATGCTGCTGCCGCACTCCGAGCGCGGCGACTACAGCGCGGCCGTGTCGTACAACGTGCTGGAGCACATCGAGGACCACGTGGGCGCGCTGCGCAGCATGCGCGACCTGGTCCGGCCCGGCGGTGCGGTGGTCATCATCGTGCCGGCGTTCCAGTTCGCGATGAGCCCGGCCGACATCGCCACCGGCCACGTCCGGCGCTACACCAAGAAGACCCTCGCCGCGGCGATGACCGAGGCCGGTCTCACCGTGGAGAAGATCCACTACGCGAACGCGCTCGGCCTGATCGGCTACTTCATGGCCACCAAGGTCTTCCGGCTGATGCCGAAGGAGGGCCCGATGGTCAAGGTCTACGACACCCTGGTCCTGCCCGCCACCAAGGCGGCCGAGCAGGCCGTACGCCCGCCGTTCGGCCAGTCCGTCTTCGCGGTCGCCCGCGTCCCCGGCTGAGGTGTAAGGAGGGGCCCCTTCTTAACAGACGTCTGTTAAGAAGGGGCCCCTCCTTACCGGTCACTCCTTGATCTGGTACGTCGGGCGGATCACCGCCCGGGCCAGGGTGTGGAACGCCAGGTTGAAGCCGACGAAGGCCGGGCTGGCCTCCCGGCCCACGTCGAGGCGCTCCACGTCCACCGCGTGCACCGCGAAGACGTACCGGTGCGGGCGGTCCCCGGGCGGCGGGGCGGCGCCGCCGTAGCCGGTGTCGCCGTAGTCGTTGCGGATGCTGAAGGCGCCGCCCAGGTCGCTCTCCTTCACCCCGGTCGGCAGCTCGGTCACCGAGGTGGGCACGTCCACCAGCACCCAGTGCCAGAAGCCGCTGCCCGTCGGGGCGTCCGGGTCGAAGCAGGTGACCACGAAGCTCCTGGTCTCGTCCGGGAAGCCCGACCAGGACAGCTGCGGGGAGACGTTCTCGCCGCCGGCGCTGCCGTGCGCGTACCGCGCGTCCATCGGCTCGCCGTTGTGCACGTCGTCGCTGCTCAGCGTGAACGACGGCACCGTCGGCAGCAGCTCGTACGGGTCCGGGGCGATCGGTCGTTCCAGGGTCATCGAAACGGTCCTTCCGGGTGCGCGCGAATGTCCTGCGCCCTCTTCATACCCCTTCGGACGCCCGGGACGAACCGGGAAGGGCACCGTGTCCGGCCTGGATCGATCCCGAAACTTTCGACAAAACTGCCGTAACTCTCGGGCGGCGGCCGAGCCGCCTGGCGAGGTGGTTCTGAACCCATCGGGCCGACGGATGAGAGTTGCCTGTCCAGGGCCGCTCCTCGAGCCCGGCAGGCCACGACGCGCCTCCGTAACGCTTCCGGAAGTTGTTGACACCACGATGGCGTCGATCGATGATGCAAGCATCGACGAACCTCGACGACTGCCGATCCGGGCCACGGCAGCGATCTGGTTCCTCGGTCGTCATCGACCACGCGTGGGCAGCGACGTGGTCCGGCGCTGACGGCGCCGTCCGTGCCCCGGCGGCCTACCACAGCGCCGAGTCGTCTCCTGCAGCCCGACCCTCGGGCTGCCGCACGAGAAGGATGCACGCCCGTGAATGACTCGCCCGTCCCACCCAACCGCCGACGGCGCGGCATGAGGCTGCTCGTCGGTGGTGTCACCGCCGTCGTGCTGGCCGCAGCCTCGGCAGCCATGACCGGCATCGCCCACGCCGAGGCCGACCGGACCATCACCTCGAACTCCACCGGCACCCAC
>NZ_RJLN01000099.1 GCF_003725545.1 Micromonospora solifontis
CCGGGCCGCGGCGGGCGAGCCGGTGGGCCGCCGGGCGGCCGAGGAGGAGCCGGCCGGCCGTGACCTGCCGGAGGACCGGCCGTCCGGCCGCCGGGCCCGCGACGAGCGGGCCGACGAGTGGGCGCCGGAGCCGGTGCGGCCGTACGAGCCGGTACGGGCCGAGCGGTCCCCGGCGTACGAGCCGGCCCGGTCGTACGAGTCATCGCGGCGCCCGGCCGAACCGGCCGGCCAGGAGAACGCCGAACGGCCCGCGTGGGCCGGGCCGCCCGTTCCGGTCACCCCGTTCAGCGCGCCGCACGCCGCCCCGACCAGTGCCCCGCCGGTCCCTCGGGAGGTTCCCGCCCGGCCCGCCGGGTACCCTGCCGCGGCCGTGAACAGCTGGCCGGTCGACGAGCGGGACAGCTCCTACCGGCCGCGCAGCGCGGCCGACGAGGTTTCCGCCGAATGGACCGGGGCGCCGCCGACCCTCGCCGGCCCCGCCTCCGCCACGAGCGAGGCGGCCGGCTACGACCGCACCCCCACGTCCGCTCCGCCGAGCGCGCCCGCCTACGCGGCCCGCCGGTCCGCCCCGGATCCGCTGCCGCCGGCCCAACCGGCCGCCGCCACCCGGCCGGCCGAGTCCGCGCCGGCGGTGCTGCCGCAGCGCGTCCCCGCCGAGCCGGACGTGCCCGTCGTGCCGGAGCCGCCAGCCGTGGAACCGTCCGCCGAAACCCCGGAACTCGCCCGTATCGCCACCCACCTACGCCGTGACGACGAGCCCGCGCCGCTGCGCGAGCGGCCGGAGGGCTTCGACGTCAACGCCATCCTCGACGCCGTCCGGGAGGTGGCCGGGGTCCGCGACGCGGCGCTGCGCCGTACCCCGGCCGGCGCACACAGCCTCCGGCTCGACCTGGCCGACGGCGCCGACCCGGCCGAGGTGAGCCGGGTGGTGGCCCGTCTGCTCCAGGAGCGGATGGGCCTGGCCGCCGCCCCGCAGAACCTGCCCGGCGCGCCGGCCACCCCGCCGCCGGTGCGCCGCCGGTCGGTGCCGACCCGGCCCGCCGAGCCGCCGCAGGCGGAGGATCGGCCGGCGGCGAGCCGGCCGACCGATGTACGCGCCGCAGCGCCCCGCCCCGCTGCGCCCGAGTCCCGGGCCGGCCGCCTGGAGGAGACGCCCACCGAGGGCACGGACCCGGCCGTCGAGCCGCCGCGGCGCCGCAGCCCGTCGGCGGCCCACCGGGGCCGGGCGGCGGTGGAGGAGTCCTCGCTGGCCGCCGCCCCGACCGGTGGACCCACCGGTAGCCCGGCGACGGTCGGCACGTCGTACTCCGGTGGCCAGATGAGCACGACGGAGACCGCGCCCTCGCGCCCGCTGGACACCGGCGGCGTGCCGGGGCCCCGGGTGGTGATCGACCACGTTCAGGTGAGCACCTTCGGGCTCGACGCCACCGTGGAGGTACGCCTGATCGCGGGCGACCGGACCGCGGACGGGCACGCCACCGGGCCGGCCGTCGACGGGTACGTGCTGCGGCTCTGCGCGGTGGCCGCCGCGGCGGCGGTGGACGAGCTGCTCGGCCGGGCCGTCCTGACCGCGGAGCGGGGCCGGTGCTTCGTCGAGCACGCCGCCGTGCTGCCGTTCGGCAACTGCGAGGTGGCCACCGTGGTGGTGCTGCTGGTCTGCGACGGCTGGGTGGAGCAGCTGGCCGGTTCGGCCCTGGTCGCCGGCGACCCGCGGCAGGCGATGGTCCGGGCGACCCTGGCCGCGGTGAATCGCCGGCTGGAAGCGCTGCTGGCCTGACCGGGCGCCGGTGTCGGGCGGCCCTCGGGCGGGAAGACTGGATGGCATGAAGCCCGCCTCCCTCTGGCCGGACGAGCACCTGCCCGCGCACAGCGTCCCGCCACCCTGGCCCGGCCGGGCGGTGCGCCTCGACGGCACGGTCACCTACGTCCGGGACACCCCCGCCACCGCCCCGGGCGCGGAACCGGCGCTCTACGTGCACGGCCTCGGCGGCTCGTCGCAGAACTGGACGGACCTGGCCGGCCTGCTCGCGCCGTGGCTCGACGGGCAGGCGATCGACCTGCCCGGCTTCGGGCGCAGCGAGCCCGGCCGGCGGTACACCATCCAGGCCTTCGCCGACCGGGTGGTGCGCTGGATCGAGCACAGCGACCGGGGCCCGGTGCACCTGTTCGGCAACTCCCTGGGCGGGGCGGTGTCGGTGCGGGTGGCCGCGTTGCGGCCGGACCTGGTCCGCACCCTGACCCTGGTCTCCCCGGCGCTGCCGTTTCTCGACTTCCGCCGCTCGTTGCAGGGGCGGATGCTGCTGCTGCTGGCGATCCCGCGGGGCGAGCGGTTGGCCGCCTGGCACCTGACCCAGCTCGCGCCGGAGGTGATGGCCCGGCAGGTGATGGAGGCGTGCATCGCCGACCTGACCCGGATCAGCGACCAGCGTCGGCAGGAGGCGGTCGAGGAGATCCGGATCCGCTACCAGGCGGCCCACTACGCGGCCGCGTACGTCCGGACCTTCCGGGGCCTGGTCTCCAGCTTCCTGCGGTCGTACCTGCCGGGGCCGAACTCGCTGTGGCGGATGGCCGCCGGGCTGCGGGCGCCCACTCTGGTGGTGGGGGGACGCGTGGACCGGCTGGTCGACGTCCGGGTGGCGCCGCAGGCCGCGCGGGTGATCCCGGACAGCCGGCTGCTGATGCTCGACGGGGTCGGGCACGTCGCCCAGCTGGAGGTGCCCCGGACGGTGGCCCGTGCGGTCCTGGCCCTGCTCGCCGAGCAGCGGGAAGCGCGGACGGCCGCCGAGCCGCAGGCCGGTGACCTGCTCACCGGAACGGAGGACAGCGCCCGAGCTTCCGACATGGCAGGCTGAGCCGGATGCCCTCCCCCCGCCCCCGCCCCGCCTCCGGTCGTCCGGCCGCCCGTCGGCGCCGCTCGGCGATCGTGGTGCTCGCGTTCCTCGCCGCCGCCCTGGTCGGCGTCGGGGTGGCGGTGCAACGGCCGTCCGTCGGGGCCGAGGTGCTGGTCAGTGACGGGTCGACGGCCCAGCCGCCGGTGCCGTCGGACACCTCGCCGACGCCGTCGGCGAGCCCCTCGCCGAGCCCGGAGCCGACCACACCCGCGCCGGTGCTGGCGCTGCCCGGCCCGGTGCCGACGCAGGGCCGGGGCAGCTTCGCGTACGACAGCCGGCCGGGGCCGGTGCTGGGCCGCGCGGGCGCGGTGCGCCGGTTCCGGGTGGCGGTGGAGAACGGCTCGGGGCAGGACGTGCACGCCTTCGGCGACGCCGTGCAGCGGGCCCTGGCCGGGCCGGGGAGCTGGGTGGACGGCGGCTCGGTGCGGTTGCGGCGGGTCGCGCCCGGGGAGGGGTACGACTTCACCGTCTACCTGGCGACCCGGGTCACCGCGGGCCGGTTGTGCGGGAACGGGGGCATCGACATCCGCAAGGGTGGGGTGCCGTACACCTCCTGCCGGGTGCCCGGCAAGGTGGTGATCAACCTGGACCGGTGGCAGACCTCGGCCCCGCACCTGGTGGCGGCCGGCATGCCGTTGGAGACGTACCGGCTCTACGTGATCAACCACGAGGTCGGTCACCAGCTCGGGCACCACCACGAGGGCTGCCCGGCCGTCGGCCGGCCGGCACCGGTGATGCAGCAGCAGACGCTCTTCCTCGGCGGGTGCCGGGCGAACCCGTGGCCGTACCTGAACGGGAAGCGGTACACCGGACCGCCGACCTGGAAGCCCTGATCGTGGCGATGAGGAGTATTTCGCGGAACTGACGGCAAAACGGCTAAATGCCCGAATTGCATGGCAGGCTGGTGTCATGACGTCGTCGTCCCCTTCCGACCCGCCTGCCGAGACCGGCGCGCCGCCCGTCCGGGCCGCCCGGCTCGACTTCGACCGTCCGCCGGCCCACCCCGGCGGCGCCCCGTCGGCCCGCCCCACGCTGCGCCGGATGCGGCGCCGCCGGCGACGTACCGTCCTGCTCCTGGTCGCCGTGCTGGCGGCGGGCGGTGCCGTGGTCGGCCTGAGCGACCTGGCCCGCCGGTCCGCTGGCCCGGCGCCGGCCCCGATGGCCGCGGCCCGGGACGCACGGCTGTCGAACGCCGACGATGCCAGCGCCGCGGCGCAACCGGGGGCCTACCCGACCGAGGGCCCCGGGCGGTTCACCGCGGCCCAGGGCGACTCACCGGAGCGCGGGTACGGGGGGCCGCTGCACCGCTACCGGGTCGAGGTCGAGCAGGGCACCGGGCAGGACGCGGACGAGTTCGCCGGCACCGTTGACGCGGTGCTCGGCGACCACCGGAGCTGGATCGCCTCGGGAGAGCTGCGGGTGCGGCGGGTGGCCGAGGCGGCCGCCGCCGACTTCACCATCTACCTGGCCACCCCGGCCACCTCGGAGCGGATGTGCGCCGAGGGGGGCCTGAGCACCGAGCGGTACACCTCGTGCCGGCTGCCCGGCCGGGTGATCATCAATCTGGCCCGGTGGATGGAGGCGGTGCCGGACTACGGGGCGCCGCTCGAGGTGTACCGCACCTACGTGATCAACCACGAGGTGGGACACGAGTTCGGCGAGCTGCACCAGGCCTGCCCCGGCCCGGGCGCGCCCGCTCCCGTGATGCAGCAGCAGACGTACGGGCTGGACGGCTGCGTCGCCAACGCCTGGCCGTACGTCGACGGGGCGCGCTACGAGGGCGACCCCGTCGACGGGATCTGAGTTATTCCCGCTCCCGCATGTCGGGCTACGTGTCGCTCATCATGGCCGATCCCCACCGGGTCGAGCGACAATGGCGCGGTCCCACCGCCGATCCCGGGGAGTCCACCGTGTCGTTGCCCCCGCTCGTCGAGCCCGCCGCCGAGCTGACCGTAGACGAGATCCGTCGCTACTCGCGCCACCTGATCATCCCCGACGTCGGGGTCGAGGGCCAGAAGCGGCTGAAGAACGCCCGGGTGCTCTGCGTCGGCGCCGGCGGTCTCGGCTCGCCGGCCCTGATGTACCTCGCCGCCGCCGGCGTCGGCACGCTCGGCATCATCGACTTCGACACCGTCGACGAGTCCAACCTCCAGCGGCAGATCATCCACGGCGTCTCCGACGTGGGCCGGTCCAAGGCCGAGTCGGCCGCCGCCTCGATCCGCGAGATCAACCCGCTGGTCAACGTGGAGATCCACGACACCGCGCTGGACCGGGACAACGTCCGCGAGATCTTCTCCCGGTACGACCTGATCGTCGACGGCACCGACAACTTCGCCACCCGCTACATGGTCAACGACGCGGCGGTGCTGCTCGGCAAGCCGTACGTGTGGGGGTCGATCTACCGGTTCGACGGCCAGGCGTCGGTGTTCTGGGCCGAGCACGGCCCCTGCTACCGCTGCCTCTACCCGGAGCCGCCGCCGCCCGGCATGGTCCCCTCCTGCGCGGAGGGCGGGGTGCTCGGCGTGCTCTGCGCGTCCATCGGGTCGATCCAGGTCAACGAGGCGATCAAGCTGCTCGCCGGCATCGGCGAGCCGCTGGTCGGCCGGCTGATGGTCTACGACGCCCTGGAGATGAGCTACCGCAAGATCAAGGTTCGCAAGGACCCGAACTGCGTGCTCTGCGGCGAGAACCCGACGGTCACCGACCTGCTGGAGGACTACGAGGACTTCTGCGGCGCGGTTTCCGTCGAGGCGCAGGAGGCGGTGGTCGACGCGACCATCACCGCGCTGGAGCTGAAGGAGTGGCAGGACGCCGGCAAGGACATCTTCCTGGTCGACGTCCGCGAGCCCGCCGAGTACGAGATCGTCCGGATCCCCGGCTCGACCCTCATCCCCAAGGGCGAGATCATCTCCGGCGAGGCGCTGGCGAAGCTCCCGCAGGACAAGCAGATCGTGCTGCACTGCAAGTCCGGCGTCCGCTCCGCCGAGGCGCTCGCCGCGCTGAAGGCGGCCGGTTTCAAGGACGCCGTGCACCTCCAGGGCGGGGTGCTCTCCTGGGTCAAGCAGATCGACCCGTCGCTGCCCGCGTACTGAGTTCGCCGCCGAAAGGGGTCCGCGCGGTATCGGGCGGACCCCTTTTTCGGGTCGCCTGCGATCCGACGGGGATCGATGTCCCGCAACCCGTCGGGCGGGTGCCGGTGGTCGACGGTGGGCCGGGCCGCCCCTGGCCGAGCTACCGAGGCGTAACCGCGTTCGCGCAGGTAGCGTGACTGCCGTGGTGGACTTGGACGCGGCGATCGGCTTCGTCGTGGCGCACGGCGACGCAGTGGACCGCGCTCGCCTCTCCCGACTGCGTACCGGCGCTCCGGTGCCGGACGACCTGCTCGACGCGGCCGAGGCCGGGCAGGCGCCCGGCGGCGGCTGGCCGGCCGTCCTAGACGGCGACATCGCCTCGGTCGACGCGACCTGCTTCCGTCTGTCCGAGCTGGACGACCTCGGGGGCCTGGGCCGTCCGGCCGCCCGGCACGCCCTGGACTGGCTGGCCGCCCGCCAGCTCCCCGACGGGAGCTGGGACGAGGACCCGTCACTGGCCGGCTTCGCCCCCGAGTGGGCCACCCCGGGAGACCCGGAGGCCCGCCTCTACCTGACCGCCAACGCCGGGTTCTGGCTGACCGTGGCCGGGCTGGACGCCCGCGCCGCCGGACCGCAGGACCGCCGGGTCGGCGGCGCGTACGCCGGCGTGGTGCAGGCGGCGGCGCAGGCGCTCGCCGCGCAGCTCGCGCCGGACGGGAGCTGGCCGTCCTTCCTGCCCGCCGGCTGGCTGAGCGCGGCCGTGCTGCACCGCCAGCAGCTGTACTACGAGTCGGCGCGGATCCAGGCCGTGCTGGCCGACCGGATCCCCGAGATGTCGCCGGCCGACGTCGCCTGGCTCGCCGCCACGCTGCGCCGGGTCGAGGTGGGCGAGGAGCAGTGGCTGCTGGTCTCGGCGCGCAAGCGGCTCGCCGAGACCCAGCGCAGCGACGGCGGCTGGGACAGCGACGACGGCCACCAGTTCGACGTGCACACCACGCTGCGGGCGATCCGCGCCTGCCGCGCGACCGCCCCGGAGGCGCTGGCCGCCGGCACGGTCTTCCTGGCACCCCGGCCGGCCGCGCTGCCGTCGCCGCCGGTGGTGCCGGCGCCGCGTCCGGTCCCCCCGCCGGAGGTCGCACCGCCCGCGTCGGTCCTGCCGCCGCCCGTCGTGCCGGCGGATGTCGCCGCGCCGGCGTCCCCGTTCACCCCCCGGGTCGCCGAGCCGGCGTCTCCCTTCACCCCGTGGGTGGTCGAGCCGTCGGCGGACGTCGAGCCGCCGGCGGCGCCGGTCGTGCCACCGCCGCTGCCGGAGCCCACCGGCCCGTCGCCGGAATCCGCCCCGCCGGCGCCGGCCGCACCTACCAGCTGACCCGGGTCCACCGGCTGCGGCGGCCGGGCTTCGGCAGCCTGCCGGCGACGCCCCGCCGCGACGCGGTGATCGGCTCGGGTCCTGCCCGGCGTGGTGCGCCGGGTCGAGCGACAAGTTGAGAGGGACATGTCTGTGTGACATGAACATGTCTGACAGACATGTCGGCCTCAAGTTGTGTCGCAGCCAGCCGCAATCCGCGGCGCGACGCCCGGGGGGCAGCGTCCGCGGCCGCGGTCAGCGGAGGTGCCCGTCCCCGGTGACGACGTACTTGGTGCTGGTCAGCTCGGGCAGGCCCATCGGGCCCCGGGCGTGCAGCTTCTGCGTGGAGATGCCGATCTCCGCGCCGAAGCCGAACTCGCCACCGTCGGTGAACCGGGTGGAGGCGTTCACCATCACGGCCGCCGCGTCCACCCGGGCCACGAACTCCCGGGCCGCCGCCTGGGAGTCGGTCACGATCGCCTCGGTGTGGCCGGTGCCGTACCGGCGGATGTGTGCGACCGCCGCGTCCAGCGAGTCGACCACGGCGACCGAGATGTCGGCCGAGAGGTACTCGGTGGCGAAGTCCTCCTCGGTGGCCGGGACCACCGCGTCGGAGTACGCCGCGACCTCCGGAGAGCCGTGCACGGTGACCCCGGCGTCGGCGAACGCGGTCAGCACCGCCGGCAGGAAGGCGTCCGCGATGCCCGCGTGCACCAGCAGCGACTCGGCGGTGTTGCAGGTGGACAGGCGCTGGGTCTTGGCGTTCAGGGTGATCGCCACGGCCTTCGCCAGGTCGGCGGCGGCGTCCACGTAGACGTGGCAGTTGCCCACGCCGGTCTCGATCACCGGCACCGTCGACTCCTCGACCACGGTCCGGATCAGCGACGCGCCGCCGCGCGGGATCAGCACGTCGACCAGGCCACGGGCCCGCATCAGCTCCTTCACCGAGTCGCGGGAGGTGGCGTCGAGCAGTTGCACCGCGTCCGCCGGCAGGCCGGCCGCGGCGACCGCGTCCCGGAGCACCGCGACCAGGGCGGCGTTGGAGTGCGCCGCCGACGAGGAGCCGCGCAGCAGCGCCGCGTTGCCGGACTTCAGGCAGATCCCGGCGGCGTCCACGGTCACGTTCGGCCGGGCCTCGTAGATGATGCCGACCACCCCGAACGGCACCCGGACCTGCCGCAGCTCCAGCCCGTTGGGCAGGGTCGAGCCGCGGACCACCTCGCCGACCGGGTCGGGCAGTGCGGCCATCTGGCGCAGCGCGTCGGCGATGCCGGCGACCCGCCCGGCGTCGAGGGCCAGCCGGTCCAGCACGGCCGCGGTCAGCCCGGCTTCGCGCCCGGCCGCCAGGTCCGTCGCGTTCGCGGCCAGGATCTCCGGGGTACGCGCGACCAGCGCGTCGGCCATCGCGACCAGCGCGGCGTCCTTGACCGTACGGGTGGCGACGGCGAGAGCCTCCGCCGCGTCCCGGGCCCGCCGGGCCTGCTCGACGACGCTCATCCTGAACTCCTCGGCATCAGTGGGACGACACGCGCCCCGGATTCACAGCAGCACCAGGTCGTCGCGGTGGACGACCTCACGTTCGTAGGCCGGGCCGAGGGCCGCGGCGAGTTCCGTGGTGGAGCGACCGAGCAGCCCGGGCAGCTCCACCGCGTCGTAGTTGACCAGCCCTCGGGCGACCGGCGCGCCCTCGGCGTCGACCAGGTCGACCGGGTCGCCGGCGGTGAACGCGCCGTCCACGGCGGTGATGCCGGCCGGGAGCAGGGACTTGCGCCGGCCCACCACCGCCTGCACCGCGCCGGGGTCGAGGTGCAGCCGGCCCCGGGGGGCGGTGGCGTGCGCCAACCAGAAGAGCCGGGCGGCGGGGCGGCGGCTGCTCGGGTGGAAGAACGTGCCCACCGGCTCGCCGGCGAGCGCCGCGGCGGCCAGCGGGGCGGCGGTGAGCACGACCGGGATGCCGAAGCCGGTGGCGATCCGGGCCGCCTCCACCTTGGTCACCATGCCGCCGGTGCCCACCCCGGCCCGGCCCGCGCCGCCGACGTCCACGCCCGCCAGGTCGCCCTCGCCGCGTACCTCGGTGATCCGGGCGCTGCCCGGCCGGGTCGGGTCGCCGGTCCAGAGCGCGTCGACGTCGGAGAGGAGCACCAGCAGGTCGGCGTCGACCAGCGCGGCGACCAGCGCGGCCAGCCGGTCGTTGTCGCCGAACCGGATCTCCTCGGTGGCCACCGTGTCGTTCTCGTTGACGATCGGCACCGCCCGCAGGTCGAGCAGCTTGCGCAGGGTCCGGTACGCGTTGCGGTAGTGCGCCCGCCGGGTCACGTCATCGACGGTGAGCAGCACCTGCCCGACGGTGCGCCCGTGCCGGGCGAAGCTGGCCGCGTACCGGCCGATGAGCAGGCCCTGCCCGACGCTGGCGGCGGCCTGCTGGGTGGCCAGGTCGCGGGGGCGCCGGGGCAGCCCGAGCGGGGCGAGGCCGGCGGCGATCGCGCCGGAGGAGACCAGCACCACCTCGCGTCCGTCGGCGGTGAGCGTGCCGAGCGTGTCGACCAGGGTGTCGACCCGGGCGTCGTCCAGGCCGCCCGCCGCCGTGGTCAGCGAGGACGAGCCGATCTTGACGACGATCCGGCGGGCCGAGGTGACTGCTTCGCGCACCCGACCATTCTGCGCGTCGCGGTCCGGAGGGCCTTGGTGCCTTCCCATATCGTGGCCGGTCGTGACACCTGACGAGTACGTCGAGGCGGTGCTGGACCTGGTCGAGCGGATCCCGCCGGGCCGGGTGATGTCGTACGGGGCGGTGGCGGACGCCCTCGCGGACCGGTCGGGACGGGCCTCGGCCCGCCTGGTCGGCTCGATCATGGCCCGGCACGGGGGCGGGGTGCCCTGGCACCGGGTGGTGAACTCGGCCGGCCGGCTGCCGCCCGGGCACGAGCGGGAGGCGCGGGCCCGGCTGCGCGCCGAGGGCTGCCCGTTGCGGGGAGAGCGGGTGGACATGGCGGCGGCGTGGTCGCCGGAGGAGGGGATGTGATCCCGACCATAACGTGAGTAGCATTCGGCTCCATGACGGGAACGGGGGGCGGCCTGCCCCGACGGGTGCACGTCGGGTACGCGACGGGTTCCCTGGTCACCGGGGCCTTCGGGACGGTGCCCGGGCTGCTGCTGCTGCCGTACCTCACCGACACCCTGGGCGTGGCGGCGGGCGTCGCCGCCCTGCTGGTGCTCCTGCCGAAGGCGTGGGACGTGCTGGTCAATCCGGTCGCCGGGCGGATCTCCGACCGGACCCGGTCCCGCTGGGGGGCGCGCCGGCCGTACCTGCTCGGCGGCGGACTCGCGCTGGCCGTGCTCTTCGCCTCGATCTTCGCCGCGCCGTTCGGCGTCGGCCCGGCGGCCGGGGCGTACGTGGCGGTCGCCTTCCTGGCCACCGCCACCGCGTTCGCGTTCTTCCAGGTGCCCTACGTGGCGATGCCGGCCGAGCTGACCGACGACCCGGCGGAGCGTACCCGGCTGATGAGCTGGCGGATCGCGGTGCTGGCGCTGGCCATCCTGGTCTCCGGCGCGGTGGCCCCGGCGGTGGTCGCCGCCGGCGGCGACGGCCTGCCGGGGCACCGCTGGATGGGCCTCTTCGTCGCCGCGCTGATCGTGGCGGGCACGGTCGGCGCGTTCGTCGGCACCCGCGCGGCGCCCGCCGGCACGGTGGGGGAGAGCGAGCCGAGCCTCCGTGCCCAGCTCGCGGTCGCCGGCCGCAACCGGCCGTTCCGGCTGCTGCTGATCTGCTTCGTGGTGCAGTCCGCCGGGGTGGCCACCGTGCTGGCCGGGGTGAAGTACTTCGCCGACCAGGTGCTGCGCGACCCGCAGACCGGCCCGACCCTGCTCTTCGCCTGCTTCGTCGGGCCGGCCCTGCTGGTCATGCCGATCTGGACCCGGGTCGGCGCGCGGTTCGGCAAGCGGGCCGGCCTGGTCGTCGCGTCGCTGCTCTTCGCCGCGGGCGCGCTGGCCCTGGTCGCGTCCCCGGCGCTGCCGGCCGCCGCGGTCTACGCCGTGGTCGCGCTGATCGGCGTCGGCTACGCCGGCCAGCAGGTCTTCGCCCTCGCCATGCTGCCCGACTGCATCGCGTACGACACCGCGCGCACCGGGCGGCGGCAGGCCGGGGTGTTCACCGGGCTGTGGACCGCCGGGGAGACCTTCGGCCTGGCCCTCGGCCCCGGCCTGTACGGCCTGGTTCTCCAGCTCTCCGGCTACGTCTCCTCGGCCACCGGGGTGGCCGCCGACCAGCCCGCGAGCGCCCGCCTCGGGGTCCTGCTCGGCTTCACCGCCCTGCCGGCCCCGCTGGTCGCCGTGCCGGTGGTTCTCCTCCGCGGCTACCTCCTACCTCCCCTCCCCGCCGCACCCCGCCCCTTGGGGATGAAAGCCGCTGACCGGTACGAGAAGGGCGTCACAGGTTCATGATCGACGACAAGTGGGGCGCGCTGCCCGAGCACGGCGTGCCCGCCGAGCGGGTGCTCGACGAGATCCGGGCGCTGCGGGCGGCCGACCGGCCGACCCACGGCGGGCGGCTGTTCGCGTACGTCTACGACCCGGGCGTGGCCGGGCTGGACGAGCTGGCCCAGGCCGCGTACGCCGAGAGCGCGCACGTCAACGGGCTGGACCCGACCGCCTTCCCGTCCCTGCTGGCGATGGAGAACGCCCTCGTCGCGGCGGCGGCCCGGCTGCTCGGCGGCGGGCCCGGCACCGCCGCCCCGGACGTGGTCGGCAGCGTCACCAGCGGCGGCACCGAGTCGCTGATGCTGGCCGTGAAGGCGGCCCGGGACGCCCGCCCCGACCTGGCCGCGCCCCGGATCGTGGTGCCGGCCAGCGGGCACGCCGCCTTCGCCAAGGCCGGCCACTACCTGCGCGTCGCCGTCGACCCGGTGCCGGTGGACCCGGTGACCCTGCGCCCGTCGGCCGCGGACGTCGCCGCCGCGATCCGGCCGGAGACCGTGCTGGTCGCCGCCTCCGCCCCGTCGTACGCGCACGGCGTGGTGGACCCGGTGGCGGAGATCGCGGCGGTCGCCGCGGCGGCCGGGGTGCGCTGCCACGTGGACGCCTGCTTCGGCGGCTGGACGCTGCCCTGGCTGCGCCGGCTCGGCGCGCCGGTGCCGCCGTTCGACTTCGCCGTCGACGGGGTCACCTCGATCTCCGTCGACCTGCACAAGTACGCGTACGCGCCGAAGGGGGTGTCGGTGCTGCTGCACCGGGACCCGGCGCTGCGCGCCCCGCAGTACTTCGCGTACGCCGACTGGCCCGGGTACACGATGATCAACCCGGTGATCGCCTCGACCCGCTCCGGCGGGCCGATCGCCGCCGCCTACGCCACCCTGCGGCACCTCGGCGAGGACGGCTACCTGCGGCTGGCGGCGCTGACCCGGGACGCGGTCGCCGGGCTGGCCGACGCGGTCCGCGCGGTCGACGGACTGCGGCTGCTCGCCGAGCCCGAGGCGACCGTGGTCTGCTTCACCAGCGACGACCCGGGGCTCGACCTGTTCGTGCTGGTCGACGAGCTGACCGCCCGGGGCTGGCACACCCAGCCGCAGCTCGCGTACGCCGGGCTGCCGGCCAGCGTGCACCTCACCGTGACCGCGGCGGTGGCGCCCCGGGTGGCCGAGTTCGGCCCGGCGCTGGCCGAGGCGGTGGCGGCGACGCGGGCCGCGGGACCGGTCGAGCTGCCGGCGGAGCTGCGGGCGCTCGCCGGAAGCCTGACCCCGGAGGCGCTCACTCCGGAGGTGGTTGCCGGGCTCGCCGCCGGCCTCGGGCTCGACCCGACGGCGGCGCCCGAGCGGATGGCGGTGGTGAACACCCTGCTCGACGCCGCGTCCCCGGCGCTGCGCGAGCGGCTGCTGGCCGAGTTCGTCGGCCTGCTGCAACGCCCGTCCTGGTGACCGGGGCGGCCTGTGGTTGACTGTCATGTCAAGGACAGGTGAGGGAGGCCGAGGTGCAGCTGCCGGCGGTGCTCGGCGAGCCGATCCGGTTCGTGCTGAACTGGGGCCGCCGCTACTCGCTCTGGGTCTTCAACTTCGGCCTGGCCTGCTGCGCCATCGAGTTCATCGCCACCAGCATGGGCCGGCACGACTTCATCCGGCTGGGCGTCATCCCGTTCGCCCACGGCCCCCGGCAGGCCGACCTGATGGTGGTCTCCGGCACGGTGACCGACAAGATGGCCCCGGCGATCAAGCGGCTCTACGACCAGATGCCCGAGCCGAAGTACGTCATCTCCTTCGGCGCCTGCTCCAACTGCGGCGGCCCGTACTGGGACTCGTACTCGGTGACCAAGGGGGTCGACCAGCTCATCCCGGTCGACGTCTACGTGCCCGGCTGCCCGCCCCGCCCGGAGGCGCTGCTGCACGGCATCCTCCGCCTCCAGGAGAAGATCGCCGCCGAGGAGTCCGGCCCGGGCGGGGTCAGCCGCCCGGACCCGCTGGCCCCGCCGGTGGACGCCGGGCCCCGCCCGGTGGAATCCCTCACCGCGCCACCCGTACGTCCCCCGGCCGGCTGAGCCGAGCGGTGGCGATCGGGGGCTAGCCTGCGGACCATGACCGAGTCCGCGGACAAGCGCTCCGCCTTCATCGTCGACGTGCTGACCGAGGAGTTCGGCGCGTCGATGGCGCTCGACCCGGCGGCCTTCCGCCGCAAGTTCCGCAAGATGGCCGCCTCCCCGTTCGCCTTCTACCGGGGCAGCGCCTCGCTCTTCTACGCCGACCAGCGCCGCGACTTCGCCAGCGACCGCTTCCTCGACGAGCGGACCAGCCGGGTGTGGATCCACGGTGACCTGCACGCGGAGAACTTCGGCACCTACATGAACGGCTCCGGCCAGCTGGTGTTCAACGTCAACGACTTCGACGAGGCGTACGTCGGGCCGTTCTCCTGGGACCTGAAGCGCTTCGCGGCCAGCGTGGCCCTGCTCGGCTACGCCAAGGCGCTCTCCGACCGGGTGATCGGCCAGCTGGTGGCCGGCTTCGCCCGCTCGTACCTGACGGAGCTGCGGGCCATCGCCGCCGGCGGGGACGACGCGATCGGCTCGATCACCCTGGAGAACGCCGACGGGGTGCTGCGCCGGGTGCTCCAGCAGGCTCGGCTGAACACCCGGGTGGACCTGCTCGCCGCGCAGACCACCATCGACAATTACGAGCGCCGGTTCTCCCTCGGCGACGGCGTCTTCGAGATCGACGCGGCGACCCGGGAGAAGGTCTGCGCCGCGTTCCACGACTACCTGGGCACGCTGCCGGAGGCCACCGCCCGGCTCCGCCCGGTCGCCGCGAACATCAAGGACGTGGTGCTGCGCAAGGGCGTGGGGATCGGCTCGGCCGGGCTGCCCTCGTACAACCTCCTCCTGGAGGGGCACACCCAGGCGCTGGAGAACGACGTCGTCATCTACATGAAGCAGGCCCAGGTGCCGGCGGTGGCGCGGCACATCGACGACGAGCGGGTCCGGTCGTACTTCCGGCACCAGGGGCACCGGACGGCCGAGTCGCAGCGGGCGTTGCAGGCGCACGCCGACCCGTGGGTGGGCTTCACCGAGCTGGACGGAGCGGGTCAGCTCGTCGCCGAGGTCTCCCCGTACGCGGCCGACCTGGACTGGGCGGACGTGAACGAGCCGGAGGAGCTGAGCGGCGTCCTGACCGACCTGGGCCGGGCGGTGGCCCGGATGCACTCGGTCGCCGACGACGAGTCCAGCCACGACCTGGTCGACTACTCGACCGAGGAGTCGATCGTGGCGGTGGTGGACGCCGACCCGGACGGATTCGTCGGCTACCTGGTCGACTTCGCGCACGCGTACGGGATCCGGGCCCGGGAGGATCACCAGCTCTTCGTGGACCTGTTCCGCAACGGCCGGCTCCCCGGCATCTGAGCGGCGGGGCGGGGCGGCGGCGCCCCGCCCCTCACTGCGCGAAGTCCAGCACCACCTTGATGTCCTCGCCGCCGGAGGTGTAGGCGTCGGCGTACTCCGAGACCGGCACCCGGCGGGTGATCAGCGAGTTCAGCCAGGCCTGGTCGGCGCGGGCCAGCGCCGCGGCGGCCAGGTCCCAGTGCCGGCGGTTGGCGTTCACCGAGCCGAAGACCACGTTGTTCTCCAGCACGAGCGCCCGGTTGAGTGCCCCGGCGTCGAAGTCGATGGTCCGGCCGCCGCTGGACACGCCGGTGAGGCAGACGATGCCGGTCGGCCCGACCTTGCACATCGCGTCCATCACCACGCTCGGCGCGCCGGTGCACTCGACCACCACGTCCGGCTCGAAGTCCAGTTCGCCCACCGGCGTGGTGTGGTACGTGGCCCCGAGCGACCGGACCAGCTCCGGCTTCGGCCCGGTGGCGTTCCGGTCCAGGACGTGCACGGAAAGCTCGCGCTGGGTGGCCAGCAGCGCCGCGAGCAGGCCGATCGGACCGGCCCCGGTGACCAGGACGCTCTGCGGCTTCCACTCGGCCCGGGAGCCGATCCGCTCGATGTGGTCCCACGCCTTCGCCACCACGCTGGTCGGCTCCAGCAGCATCCCGACCGGCGCGAGCACCGGGTCCAGGCCGACGGCGAACTTCGGCTGCACCCGCCAGCGGTCCCGGGCGAAGCCGGGCAGCCCCTTGATGCCGTGCTCGGTGTACTGGCCGTTGCGGCACATGTCCCACTCGCCGACCGCGCAGTTCGGGCACGGCACCGGGTCGGGATGGCGGACGATGCCGGCCACCAGGTCGCCTGGTTGCAGCGTGCCGGTCGGGTCCTCCAGCACCCGGCCCAGCGACTCGTGCCCGAGCACCAGGCGTTGCTGGCCGGGCGGCGCCTCCCCGTACGCGCCCGAGATGATCTCGTAGTCGGTGCCGCAGATCCCCACCGCCAGCGCCTGCACCAGGATGGCGCCCTCCTCCGGGGCCGGCTCGGGCCAGTCGTCGGCCAGCTGCAGCGAGTGGGGCACCCCGGGGGTCACAGTCACAGCGCGCACGGTGTTCATCCTTCCCCGCCGAAGGCCGGTACGTCGGGCAAAGCGGCGGATCCCGGCCGGAAGAGCGCGGCCGCGCCGACCCGGTTCGGGGGCGCCGGCAATAGGATCAGCGGCATGACTCCGGAAGAGGTCGGCCAGCGGGTGGTCGCGCTGCTCGCGCCCGTGGCGGCCACCGCGTCGGTCTCCGGCGGTCAGGGGTACGCCCGCGCCACCGTCGACGTACCCCCGGCGAGCTGGCGGGACGCGGTCCGGGCGGCCCGCGACGACGCCGAGCTGGGGTTCGACTTCTTCGACTGGCTGTCCGCGGTCGACGAGCTGGCCGAGGGCTTCGACGTGGTGGTCCACCTCTGGTCCACCCGGCACCGGCACGGGCTGCTGCTGCGGACCCGGGTGCCCCGGGCGGCGCCGGCGGTGGCCTCGCTGGTGGCGCTCTTCCCCGGCGCGGCCTGGCACGAGCGCGAGACGTACGAGATGTTCGGCATCGCCTTCGACGGGCACGGTGAGCTGCGGCCGTTGCTGCTGCCGCCGGAGTTCGAGGGGCACCCGCTGCGCAAGGAGTTCGTGCTCGCCTCCCGGGTGGCCAAGCCTTGGCCGGGCGCGAAGGAGCCGGGCGAGTCCGAGGCCGGCGGTGGCCGCCGGCCGATGCGCCCGCCGGGCGTACCGGCGCCGGGGGAGTGGGGCGTCACCCCCACGCCGGCCGGC